>NZ_CP019344.1:600000-1200000 GCF_002117125.1 Nonlabens spongiae | reverse complement strand
TGCATTAGAGCCTTTGGTTTGAAAAACACCCATGAATACAGAGGGCTTCCCTTTAGTTGAGGCATTAGAAGAATATGATTGCGCATCTAATTCTATAACTGCGACATCTTTCAGTCTTAGGTATTCTCCATTGCCCAGAGCTTTTACTATGATATTAGCGTATTGTTTTTCTTCTTTAAAGCGTCCACTATATTTCAGAATGTAGGAAAAAGACTCGCCATTATTTTCTCCAAGAGCTCCAGCAGCAGCTTCTAGGTTCTGCTCGTTGATGGCAGCTGCTATATCAGAAGGTATTAAGTTATAAGCAGCCAGCTTTTCTGGTTTTAACCAGATACGCATTGCATAATCCTGTTGTGAGAATACAGAAACATCACCTACACCATTGACTCGCTGCATGGCAGGTATGACATTGATTTTTAAATAGTTTTGAATGAATGTCGCATCGTATTCGTCACTGTCTGAATACATGGATAAAAACATTAATGCACTGGTTTCCTGTTTTTGTGTTACGATACCAGTTTGAATGACTTCTGCTGGTAATAACGGATTTGCTCGAGCCACACGATTTTGAACGTTTACGGCAGCAATATCAGCATCCATAGTTTGATCAAAATAAACGGTAATCTCAGCTGACCCATTGTTTGAAGCAGTCGAGGTGATATACGTCATCCCTTCCACACCATTTATTTGCTCTTCTATAGGGATGATCACACTCTCAAGTACTGTCTCAGCATTAGCACCTGTATAGTTTGCGGTGACTTTAATTGTAGGAGGGGCAATATCGGGATATTCCTCTATAGGCAAGGAGGTTATACTTATGACCCCCAGTACTACTATGATAATAGAGATCACTGTTGAAAGAACTGGTCTTTCAATAAATGTTTTTAACATGATTAGGAATTAGAGTTAGTTACTATTCAGTTCTTAAATAGGGTTGTCACAGGTTGAATAGCTTTGTCGTAGGTTAGCTCTTGGGGGTTATTTTCATTCCATCCCTTAACTTAGAAACACCTGATGGCACTATACGATCACCCGCAGTTATACCAGACCTTACGACATAGAGGTTATCTACCCTCGCTTCAATCTCAATAGTTTTGCCGCTTACTGTATCATTGTCGCCTAGCGTATATATGAAAACCTTGTCCTGAAGTTCATAGGTGGCAGACTGTGGTACAACTATTGCATCTTCATAGGTGGTTGGGATTCTTATCTTACCACTATTACCATTAGTCAGAAGTTCGTTAGGATTGTTGAAGGACGCCCTTACCTTAATAGTCCCAGTTGCATCACTTATTTGACCGGTGCTCGTTTGAATCCTACCTTTCTCTGAATAGATTTCCCCATTTGCTAAAACCAGACTCACATCAGGAGAATTCTTTATACGTTCTTCTTTAGTTTTACCTTCAGCTCGCTGTAAATAATTAATGTATTGAGCTTCATTAAGTGTGAAAAATGCATATACACTACTTATATCACTAACGGTAGTTAAAGGGGTAGTATCTGTCGCGCTAACTAGTGCACCCTCTCTTAAATTTATAGCACCTACGTAACCATCCACAGGGCTTTTAACCGTAGCATAACCTATGTTTGCTGCAATACTGCTATAATTTGCTTTAGCTTGAGCCAGATTAGCTTTGGCTGTTTCTAATTGCACGGAGCTTATTATATTTTTTTCTACGAGCGGTTTTAATTTATCTACCTCGACCTGTGCTACATTAATCCTTGCCTTTGCGGCTTCAGCATCTTGATTGAGCGATTGAGTTTCCAGCCTGAAAAGTGCCTGGCCCTTACTTACCCTAGACCCTTCATCTACGAGTACTTTTTGAATATATCCAGATGTCTTAGCCTGAACATTGCTATTTACAATTCCTTCTATATTGACTGGGTATTCATTATAACCCGTGATAGTTTTCGTTTCTACTGTCGTTACCGGAAACATGGGAGGTTGAGTCGCGTTGCTGCTCTGGGATTCTTCTTTATTCCCGCAGCTTGCCAGGAATAGGAATGTTAAACCGAAGATTATTGAATTTGATAAAGAAGTGATTTTCATTTGTTTTACTTAGAATCGTTCTGAAATGGTATTTTTAAGTTTTGTCACTGAAGAAATTGCACCATCTAGAAATTCAATAAAGTTTTCATGAAGTCTCAATTCAAATTTTATATCGTCGTTTGAAGATAGGTTCAGTTCCTTCTTATAGTCCATGATTTCTATATGCAAGTGCTTTTCATTTTTCCATTCTAGAACAATATTTCCTAAATCTTGAACCATAGTTTCTTTGTTATGGATAAAATACTTTTTTCTATCTCCAGTTTTTGTAAAGTAACTTATCTTCTTGAGATCTTGTAAGTGGTTTAGGTGAGTGGAGATAGTACTTTTACTGGCACATAATTTTGTAACTAAATCGTCAAAAGTGGTCCCTTGTTTGCCAGTGAGAATTATGAAAGCAAAAATTCTACTAGCAACAGGAGCCATGTCCTTTTTTTTCTCAAAAAAAACACCTAGCTTTTCTACCAGCGCTAATTTTTTCTGTTGAAGATTCTTCATAAGAAGATAATTTATTGACAAAAATATGATTAGTTCGGTTGTTTCCGAACCAATCGAATTTAATGTTGTGTTAAATCATTTTTGAAGTAATTTTGAGATCAGAAAAATTGGAAAGAGATAAATTTTTCCGCTTTCGCGAAAGCGGGATTCTTTTAATGCAAAACCGTAAAAAAGTCTTTCAAACCACTCAAGATGCTCTGTACCGCGTAAGATGCGAGAATGAGCCCCATTATTTTACTGATCACGGTGATTCCGTAAGATCCTATTCCCTTCTGGACTGCACTTGCAGCAAGTAACAACAAGCTAGTCAGCACGATGACGGTAAAAACAAGTGCAGTGGTTACCGCTTGTTGCTGGATTGTGTATAAATGGTTGTTAGTCATCAATACCACGGCCATGATCGCTCCCGGTGAGGCTATGGAGGGTATGGCAATCGGGAAAATGGACACGTGTTTGTAATCGGTTATATGACTCTTTTCATCTTCTGGTTTTCCCTCGCCAAAGATCATCGTGAGCGCAAATAAGAATAGAATCACACCGCCCGAGATCTGGAAGGCGTTTAATGAAACTTCCATCCCTTCAAGGATCAACTGACCCACGACTATAAAAAACAATAGAATACAAAAAGCGATGAGCGATGCTCTGATGGCTATTTTACGCTTGTGTCTCGCGTCAAACTTTTTAGTCGCCTCCAGGTAAACGGGCACCGATCCTATGGGATCTATCACGGCGATCAAAAATAATATGGTGGTAAGTATTTCAGTCATTTACAGGTACACCTCTAGTGGTGAAGGATAGGCCTTGCTGGCCTTGGGTGGATATCATCACTGCTTCAAAAAGAGGGGCGCTGCTCCCATCTTTTTGTGCATACTCAAACAAAAAATTTGCTCCAGACCCGCCGTCATAATCCTTTTCCTCGATGATGATCTCCAGGGTTTCCATAGGTTTCACGTAGATAGGATCTTGAACATATTCCCTTAACATTTTGCCGCTGGTATCGTAGTAGTCAGCACTGATTATATAAAGCGTATCGCTGGGCGAGATATTTCTTATGCTTGCCGTGGCAGTGAGATCAAAGGTGCGCTCGTCGTGCACGTGGTATATATGGGAGTAGATAGGTAGATAGGATTTCGCTTTCGCGAAAGCGGAAAAATCATCAACCGTACTCACTCTAGTAGCCCAATCGGGTTGTTTACTGGGATATTTGGCCGTTTCTTCCTCAAAACAACCTATAATCGCGAGGCCCATCACAAGCAATAAAAATCTTCTCATAGCAATCTCCTTCATAAAATTAAAAATACTTCTTTATCCACCAAAACGGCTGTAATCACCCAATATATTTGATTTGAAGCTTATAATCTTTAGCTATAGAACTGTAATACATCAATCAATTGCTGTAACCCAATAGCTGGATCAGGGAATCGATTTCTTCTTCAGGGAGGAACGGACTGGGCATTTTGAATCTTTCACCATATTTCATTTCATAAGTACGTCCCAGATAAAAGGAAAATCTATCTACGTTTATGAAACCTTGATCATAAGCTGACTGCATTTCTGGATAGAATTGTTCTCTATAACTTAATCCGGCATGCTGTATCACTAACCAAGGCGTACTGACTGCTTTTTCACTAAAATCTTCAGGGTTCGGATAATCCTATTTCTCAAAATAGTCTCTGATTTTGTACCTATCGATCGCGTCTATATGATAGATATTTTGTTGTGCTTTTTGAAAAGACATCGGATCAGATTTTTCATTTAATTCCGCTTTACTTTTTTCAATTCGCACTCGCTGATCTTGAGCGTATATTTCTTCTAGATATACTTGCATTTCTGAGGTCGTAGAGAGCAGAGCAAGCTATTGATCAAGTGAATCCGTCACATTTTGCTTCAGAACCCTAGGATCGTCAAATTCAGAAAAGCTAGGTCAAGTAGTGTTTTTGCAACTTGACAGCACGATGATCAGAATGCAGAATGTAATAAGTCTCAATATACTCGTATTAGTTTTTAATAGCTGGAAAATACTTCTTTCTCAGCCAAAACGAAACCCTTACCAGTAAAATAAGCGCCGGAACCTCCACCAGCGGACCGATCACTCCAGCAAACGCCTGCCCAGAATCCAGCCCAAAAACTGCAATCGCTACCGCAATCGCCAGTTCAAAATTATTTCCCGCAGCAGTAAATGCTACAGAGGTGGTTTTATCATACTCGGCTCCCGTGGCTTTGGTAAAAAAGAAACCTATGATAAACATGAGTGTAAAGTAGATCAAAAGCGGGATGGCTATGATCACCACATCCATGGGGATCTCAACGATAAGCTCGCCTTTAAGCGAAAACATCACCACAATGGTGAAAAGTAGCGCAATGAGAGTCAGCGGCGAGATCGTGGGAATGAACTTTTGCGTGTACCAGTCCTCGCCCTTGAGCTTAACTAAAATGACTCTGCTCAGAATTCCCAGTAAAAATGGCAAACCCAGATAAATCGCCACACTCTCTGCAATGGTTGCGATCGAGATATCAACGATCGCACCCTCAAAACCAAAATAGGGTGGAAGTATCGTGATAAACAACCAAGCGTAGAAACTATAAGCAAATACCTGAAAAATACTGTTGAGTGCCACCAGACCGGCACCATACTCGCTGCTGCCTTCAGCCAGATCGTTCCAGACAAGCACCATTGCGATACAGCGCGCCAGACCTATCAAGATCAAACCGACCATGTACTCTGGATAATCTTGCAAAAAGAGCAGCGCCAGCAGAAACATTAAGACTGGACCTATAATCCAATTCAAGATCAGAGAAATCGATAAGATTTTCACATTCCTAAAGACCTTATGCAGTAGTGCATAGTTGACTTTGGCCAGCGGTGGATACATCATCAGAATCAATCCTACCGCGATGGGAATATTAGTCGTCCCACTACTCATGGAATTGACCATTTCTGGGAAATCGGGCGCAAAGTAGCCTATTGAAACTCCCAAAGCCATAGCAATGAAAATCCACAAAGTCAGGTTGCGGTCGAGGAAATTTAGTTTCTTCATTATTTATTTAGGCTTTAGGCTTTAGGTTTTAGGCGCTAAGCATTAGGCTGTGGGCTATACTTTGTAATATCGGTAGGGTTCAAGATGGATTTTTAAACCTTCCTGCTCACATTCTCCCATACTCCCATACTCACAAACTCACATACTCACTGGCGGATGCGATCCGCCGCTACTCACACACTCACACACTCACATACTCACTAGTGGATGCGATCCGCCGCTACTCATAACTCACAACTCACCAACTCACCATCTCACAATCTCACCTGCTCAAAAACCCACTTCATCTCTGTTGCAATTTGGGTGCTGCGCTCAGCGTAGACTGCGTCCTGTTTTGTTGTACCGTCAGAAACCTTGGGATCTTCATAGGTGATGGGAATTCGTTTTTCAGCTCCGGCAATAAATGGACAGGTCTCGTTTGCCGAGTCACAAGTCATAATTGCTGCAAAACCAGACTGTGGATTGAAAGCATGGTCCATAGTTTTAGAAAATCCTACGATAGGTAAAGCATTCTCTCCAGCTTTGATGGCATACACTGGATTTGTTTCATCAGATAACTTGATGATTTCAAAGCCTGTTTGTTCCAAGGTCTGACTGATCTTAGCAAATAGGGCAGTAGCTTCAGTCCCGGCACTGTAAGTGGTCACGTTTGGAACTTCTAGAAATGTGGCTGCAGTCTGCGCCCAAACCTGAGATAGATGACTGCGTCTCGAGTTGTGTGTGCAAATAAAATTGAGCCTTACTGGTACTTGTTTATCGCTCTTCTCTTGAATAAAATCCACAAGCGCCTGCAATTTTGCTTTTCGACCTTCAGAGATCGATGCAGTATCTAGATTTGATAGAAAATCTTCAATTTTTTGAAACATGGATTTATAGATATGATTTAATGATATTTAATCTGACTACTTACTTTTATCAGGCGGATGCGATCCGCCGCTAACGATTCAAGGACTCACAACTCAAGGACTCACAAACTCTCAATCTCAAAGACAGGTGCGCTTCATTGCAACTGTCAAGTATCAACTGGAAACGGGTATCAACAACACCCACTTCCAGGAGCACAAGTCGTTGCGCTTTGAAGTTCAGAGAGCTTTACTCTAGGTTTTTTATCGGGTATGCCACATTGATCTTTGGCAAGACAGTCCGTTTGTTTTGAAGTCAGGATGAAAGACTGTCCATCGAAATCCAGACCAAATTTCCCGATCGTTTCTGCCTGATATTCCACCTCAATCTCATGATTACCGATGTTAAGGACGCGCTCAGCGAGCTCTATAATTGATGACAGTTTCTCAGGATGTAGTCTATGATTGTAATCATCTGCATTCCAAAGTTGAAAATTCACCACCTCTTCTTTACGTACCGTCCCGCCGCAGTCTATAAAGTTTTTAGTGATCTGTCCTACCTCAGTAACATGAAAATGCTCGGGAACCAGTGTCCCGTCAGGTAATTTGAAGGCGATTTTATCAAGATGGTTCAAGTGTTTTTTAATTTCAAATAGTTTCATATAAATTTATTTTAGGCGAACACCCTCAGTCCTGCGGACAGCTCTATTTCGGCAAGCTCAACACGCCGCCTCAAGTGAGCCAGACTTGTGAATGATCGTGATATTACGATGAATGTGTTTAAATTTTTTAGCAGCAATCTTGTTTGTCAATTACATTTTGTTTGAGAAATTGGTCCAGCTCCAGACCTAGGGATTCCCATTTTTGTGTGTCTAGACAGTAGCACACTCGAGTTCCTTGTATGGTTCCTTTGATCAATCCCAAGTTTTTGAGCTCTTTCAAGTGCTGGGAAATTGTGGGCTGCGCCAGTCCTATTTCTTCCACGAGGTCACCGCAAACGCAAGTGTCTTGTTTGAACAAGTGTTCTAATATGGCGAGCCGAGCTGGATGAGATAACGCTTTCGCGAAAGCGGAAATCTTATTCAAGCGTTCCGTAAATATTTCAGATTTTGAGAGTCCCAAAACTAACGTTGATTTGTTTATTGCAATATTACGATAAATGAGTATGCAGAGAAAATTTATAGAATTGATTTTCTAAGAAATTTGTCGGACATCGTATCGATAGCCATCTTTGCCAAAACTTAAATCTGTGCGTTCTTTCTTCTCCGTTATACTATTCATAAGCCTCACTTCATGTGAAAAACAGACGCCAGAGCTTCCTGATCCGCTGGAGGCTGGCTGGAAGGGTGAGCCGGTTTGTGAAGTTCTTGAGGAAAATGAACATGTGCGCACCTTAAAATGTACATTTCCACCCGGCGTGGGACATGAAAAGCACTTTCATGTGAGACATTATGGTTATACGCTCAAAGGTGGCAGGTTCAAAATCACTGATGATACGGGTACACGCACGGTAGATGTGCCAGCAGGTTATGGTTTTTACAAGGATTCCATTTCAGTCCATGAAGTGCAAAATGTAGGTGACCTGACTGCTGAATTTTTGATTGTGGAGCTCTTGGATTGAATTAATTTAAGATCAATTTGTTATCTTAAAAAGTGACGTGTGAGTATTTTCAACTCATGCGAAAATTCCTTAAAGTATTCATCATTATTTCGGTTGTTATCGCCGCGGTATTTGTAGCAGGTCATTTTTATGTAAAAAACAGACTCCATTCCACTATTGAGAACGATTTGCTTACGGGTCAGGTAGCAGTGGAGGATTTAAACCTTAACCTGTGGACGGGTGACGCTTCCGCGACCAGAATTAGAACCGCAGACTCTATCGCAGAAGCGCTGTATTTTAACATAGATAAAGCCGCTATTTCAGGACTGGATTATTTTAAGCTGCTCACTACGGACACGATACAGGTGGACAAATTTGAAGCAGAGGGGTACGCTTTGAATTTAGGGAAAGACAGTTCAAAACAGCAATCTAAGTCTTCACAAAAAGTAATCGTGATCAACGAGATTGCTTTGGACAAAGGAGAAATTTCCAACACTTCTGGAGCTCGGGAGACAGCCTTTTTCAAATTTTCCAAAACGAGTATAAAGAAAGTTAATATACCACTAGAGAATATTTTGGAAGGCCTGGAATATCAAGTGGATCAGATCACTGTAGATTCCTTATTCCTAAAACTGAACAAGCGCGAGAACTTGCACGCCTCAAGGCTGAATCTATATCAAGATTCTGTCGCGGTAAGGAATTTACAGTTTGTTACTAATGACAGTGTACAGAAGCTTGTGCGCGCCGGGAGGATCAATTATGATATTTTGGACTTACAGGTGCCTGAGTTGACGGTTTCAAATTATACTTTAGGATTGATGAGTCCCTCAAAATTTACAGCTGACCGCATAATACTTAACCAACCAGTTTTAACCAGCTGGTCCAATGCAAATCTTGAGAAAGGCGAGCCGGCCGCAACCTACCACCAGCTGCTACGCGATATGAAATTGAAATTAGACATCCGTAAGCTGCAAATCAATAACGGAACCGTAGATTACAGCGAGCCACACGCTGAGCTCGACCGCCGAGGTAGCATTACTTTTGATCAAATCAACGGGAGCATCAATAGCTTCACTAATTTCCAAGAACAACAACCCATCAAGATCGATATGTCGTCGCGTTTTATGAAGGAAAGTACGGTAAACGTAGACTGGACCATGAATGTGTATGACCCTGTAGACACTCATTTAATCAAAACAGATCTGCACAATTTCAGTTTGAGCAGCATGAACTCATTTCTCAATCCTGTATTGAATATCGAGTTGCATGGTAAAGTTGAAGATTATTTTTTCACTATCGATGCGCGCAAGGATAATGGAATAGTCAATACTCAAATCAACTACTCTGATCTTAAAATTGATTTCCTTTCTGAAGATGGCGACAGCAAATGGTTGCTATCTGGTGCGGCAAATCTGATAGCAAAGAAAAATAGCAACGATAAATCAATCAACAAAGATGCGACCATGCCGCGCGATCGTAGAAGGTCCATTTTTAACTTCATCTGGAAGATTCAGGAGAAGGCGTTGAGGAAGGTTATTTTATAATAAATGGAAGTGACTGGTTCAAAGCATTCGTTAAAATACACACGATTTATTGAGATTTATCTTGATTAGATACAATACGCGCCGCATTTACTGGGATAAGCATTTCACGCAGTTTAAATTCAGTCACAGGATGAATCATCGACTCCTTGGTCATTGAGCTAAGTCAAATTTTTACTTCCCAATACAATATCTTTCTAACCTATATTTTAAAGGGGTTGTGAGAGATTAGGCAACAAATAGGCTACAGAATAGCCATATAATCGGCAGTATCACAACAATCAAGGGAAAATATTTGTTGCCTTATTTGTATCAAAGATAACATATTTCAAGAGGTGCAAAAAAAAAAGACCGCTCGTGAGAGCAGTCTCTTTCAACACAATATACAAGCACTATTGGGCTGTACCAGAACCCAAATAAACACTGTTTGATACTTGGCTACCATCAGCAGTAATAAATGCCATAAATAGCTCTACATTATCTCCCGCATAAACGCTCGGTAATGCAACAATATCAGATCCTGTTGCTCTCGTAGCTCCGTCAAGAATAGAAACTGCTTCCTTCTTTGCTGGATTGTACACTAAAAGCATCGCTTTATCTGTTCCGTAGGCGTTTCCACCTGTAGAGTTATCATCCCAAGTGAATGATACTTCGCCAGGTGTAGTTAAATCAACCGCACCGTTAATTGGTGCCGCTAATCCGCCACGGCTTACAAGCGCATCAGGATAAAACACTTCAAAGTTTGGCTCAACACCTGAAATAGCATTGTTCAGGATGTAAGACATCGCTGCATTAAACTCTGTTCGCTTTACCGCAAGCTTTTTGTAACCTTGCTTAATAAATGGCTTCACAGCCTGTAAAAATTCAAGCGTGATAGTAAACTTATTTCTTTGGTTTACTTGTCCCGCAGTTCTCGGATTGGCTACGCTCGCAGGTTTAATGCGTAAATAGTCAATTCCTTTCCAGCTTCCACCGATAACGTTTCCAACCTTACCTGAAAGCCCACCTAAAATTCCTTGTGCAATCTTTCCCATTTTGTTTATAGATTTTGGGGTTAATAATTATTGTTCGGATTTGGTACGGCTTTGGCCTGAAGCAATACCCTTCCTGCGTAAAGTATGGCAAGTTTCGTGCAAATAGGTTTTAGTAGTAGTCTTTGCTTTCGGCTGCGCTGTTTTGCCCTACAACAAAGAAATGGATACATTTTTTTAAAAGAAAAAGAGAAAAAAGAAAGGCAATCGTTTTGTGGCGTGGCAATCCTGTCAAGCTTTTTGGAAAAAATCGTGCGCTTGGATAGGGTTTAAAAAAAAGTACGCCATTTTTCAGCGTACTATTTTTTTCAAAACCCTTGTGGCTTGAGCTTTACTGGATTTTAGCGTTGGCCTTCGGTAGCCACGTATCTTTCCGACCTTTTTTTTCTTTCACTATCTTTATAGCTAATTCAAAAACAATTTATTATGGCAAAATTCGAAATGTACCAAGATTCAAAAAAAGAATATCGATTTAGATTAAAAGCAAGTAATGGTCAAAAAATATTAGCCAGTGAGGGCTATTCGGCTAAAGCAGGATGTGAAAATGGAATTGAATCGGTAAGGAAAAATTCTCAAGACGACAGTAGATTTGAAAGAAAGAAATCGTCTAATAACAAACATTATTTTAATTTGAAAGCTACAAATGGTCAAGTAATTGGAACAAGTGAAATGTACGAAAGTGCGGCAGGTATGGAAAATGGTATTGAGTCCGTTAAAACTAATGCGCCTAAAGCACCAGTAGAAGAAGTATAAATTTCAGTTGTTGACTTCAAGGTGAACCTTTTTTTATTGGAAGGTTTTTTTGTTTAGTCTGATATTGTTTTGAGCAGGTAATCCAAAAGGCGCGAGCCGCCTGCGAGATGAGCAAGGGTGCTGTGAGTGATAGCCTGTAGCGAGTGTTCAGAAATAGGTTTAATCAAATATTCTATGTATGAATGTTATTCAAAATTCGAGCGAAAGGCTCTCACGGCTATGTTGCAAACACAAGGGTGGCGCTGTTTTTTGATGCGGCTGGAAAGGCAAGTGCTGGGAATGCAGGAAGCAATGTATTGAGGATGGCGGTAGATTTTCATCTCTTGACAAGGTTTGAGAGATATAAGGATTTTAAGGAAATTGAGAATTCTAATTGATTAGATAATGAGATGTGAAATCTTCCGCTGTGTGTTGGCTTACATTGCTGACGGAATGAGTAGCTCTTGTGAGCGGTTGCAATATGGGATCATCCGCTGTTCAGGTTTAAGGGTATTTTATACTGTAAATAACCCGTTGTGCTAGTAGTTCCATGCATGCCTGATCCTATTTATTGGTCTGTTGTTTTCCCTATTGAACATCTGCAGCATGGCAACTGCGGCCAGTTTGCTTGAGACCCTTGTCAGGAAGCCCTTGAAGCTCTTTGCCAGGTTGATCTTGATGGAGAACTGGGAGCATAACTGTGAAAACCTTGTCTCTATAAACTTACGGTTCTTTCTCCTCTCGGGCGAGAATGCGCTTTTGACCAGCTGGTTTTTCCTGGGTGGGGTGAGAAGTTCTATACCGTAGCTTGTGAACAGATCTGCCTGGAGCTCCCTGGATATATAGCCTCGATCGCCGATGATCTGCCTCTCCTCGCTACCGTCGTACTGCCTTTCCTTCAGGAACTTTATGTCGTGTACGTTTGCTGGGGTCACTGCCATGTCATGGAAGATGCCCTGCGTACTCATGAGCAGGTGGAGCTTGTATCCAATGTAGTAGCGGCGGTCAACCGCCGAGTAGCCCTTTCTCGGAGCCGTGCCCAGATCTTCCATACAGATCTTCATGCGGTGCTCCCTGGCGTTGTGCACGATGGGACAGGGCATCGAGTCCACCAGAAGGGCAGATCTGCCATCATCCATACGGTCGCCCAAGAGTCCCGCGGACTCCTTGAAGCGTGGCTCGAGCGAGCGCCTGCGCCGGTTGAACCTGGTGCGGTCGACCAGCATGGGAAAGTCCTCGCGAAAGTGCTTCTTTATCTCGGCAAACAATAGGTTCTCGCTGGGGATCGAGGCCGCCTCTCCGGTAATGGCGAGTGCCATGACCTCCAGGTCATTCATTTTCGTGTTGACCGGTCGCTTGATGAAGTTTCCGTCCACCGTGACGGTTTGGTAGAGATCAATGAGGTAGGAAAGGTGTTTTTTGTACATTGCAGGTAGATCGTGCATGGTATCAGAATTACAGATTAGGAACCATTAATATACTGAATATCAACAAAATGCACGGTCTTTTTTTAATCTGTTTTTTAATTTTAACTAGCACAACGGGTTGTAAATAATATATTCAAATGTTACTAAATTAATTTGAGTAGTAGCGGTGATTGCATATTGTGACTTGGGTGCTATCAAAAACTGTGACACCCTGATTAGCCCGAAGCGACACGCAGGCTCGCAAAACAAGAAATAGCGGTTACACCCACTAAAAAAGCCACGCGATAGCGTGACCTAAAAGGGGTGTGGGTGTAAGAGTAGCTATGGGTGCAAAAGGCGTGTAATGTGTGAAATAAAGCAAGCCGCCACTCTTGGATGGCGCACGTGGGATGTGGTGGCGGTCCCCACAAGGGCAGCTTACCTATGTTTATTGCTCTAACTATATGATAATGCTGTTTATATACCCTTGTGGGGATGCTTTATGAAACTAAATGAAACAACTGGCGCACTCCTTATTACCTGCCTTCCCCAATGTTAATGTCATCACTACAGTTCATTTTGAAGACTGAAATATGATTTGGATTTAAGCGCAAAGGCAAAGAGTACTGGCGATAGTTTTACCAGATTACTTATTAAATACTTTAGAAGGTTTCTTGAAACTATTGCCTGTACTGCGCGGAACCGTAGGCTCTTGCGATTGAAAGTAGTGTAGCTTGCGGAATGGATTGAAAGCGTAAGTGCCGAAGGTGGGGAATTAATTGCAAATATCTTCTAAAGCTACCCGCTTACTCTTTGCAATATCCATATCCAATAATTCTTTCACTAAAAGAAATACTGACGTTGAACTTTCTTCATCAGCAAAATTAGTGTGTGGTAATCGGTCAAAGATTGTTTTTGCTCTACACATTGCAATCTCTACTCTTCTTTTACCTGTATCTGGTTCAATACCCATCAACAGGTCAAAAAAATCTTTAGTCACTTTTTTATCTCCTTTACCATCATAGGTAGCACCTAAAGGATTAATATAGCCGTTTATTTTTGCATCATAATCTGTGCGAGGCATACTACCACCTTGATGAGCTTCAAAATGTAGAAGCAACCAATATTCAAAAGCCTGGTGAGAATACCCAACTTTGTAATTTAATCCTTGAGCTTTCCATACAGCATTGTTGAAGTTTTGTTTCCAAGTAACATCATCTGGTTTAGGATCAGCGTCAAACACAACCCATATCTCATCATATTTTTTGTGTGATGCTTTCTTGGTTGCCCAATCCACAAGGGATAAGTGGCTATAACCATCGCCAATAGGCTCTATATCTACAGATTTAACTTTGAATTGGCGGAAGTAAGACGGTTCTGTGTTTTTGCCTTCGCAAGCAATAAGAATTACTTTTCGAGGTATTAATGTTGCTCTCTTACGATTTAGTGATGGCTCTTTTCTTCTATTATCTTTTTTGGATGCTTTTAAACGTTCAAGATGTTCTTTTCTTTTCTCTCTTTGTTCAGCTCTTTTATCCTTCATTTTCATATTCCAGAAATTTTGAAGTGAATGAATTAAAAAACTCTAAATAAGGAATTGCCCCGTACTTACCGCGCAAATAATTTGATTCTAAAGCTTCATTTTTTCTAATTTTTTTAAAATCAGACAATGAATGAAGTTCTGAACTACCACAACTATCTTTTTCTACAAACCAAATTTGATCACGACGTAACAAACCGCTATCTAATAAATTTGTATTATGGGTATTGAAAATTAATTGAGCATTATGTGGATTTAAAGATTTTGAATTAAAAAGTGACACAATCTTTTCTACAAGATTTGGATGTAATTTAGAGTCTAATTCATCAACAAACAAAGTATTACCGTTTTCTAAAGTGTCAATAATAGGTCCCGTCAAAGCAAAAAACTTCTTTGTTCCTGACGATTCCATATCATCCATAGAAAAATGAGTGTGGCCTACTTTTTCTTCCTTATTATTATACTTCCATCTTTTAGTCAAAACATCTGAAACGAATACTTTTTCATTATCCAAAGATTCTTTTTTGATAAACTCTTTTAAAGATTTAGGTAGGTCTGTAGGTAAATTATTTGTATCCAATTTTTCGACTTCAATATCTTCAATATCGAGATCAGCAGCTTCTAATAATTTTAAAATCTTTTGCTTGTAATCTGCTTTATCCAAAAGAGACATCGTGTAGCCTTGAAAGCCTTTTTCATCAAGACCAGAAAGTGTACGTAGTTTGCTCAAACTGCTATATAAATATTCAGAAATCTCATCATTGAATTGCACCGCGCGAGAAAGAAAAAGTTGATTATCTCTTACAAAACCTTGTTTGGCAATTACTCCACCTTTTTTAAACTTTTTAGGATGCGTAGTAATGGATTGTTCGTCACGATAAAACAATTCAATTTCTTTTGTAGCTTTTTCATATAGCCATTCTGAAAGCACTTTTTCTTCTGTCAATTCAAAACCATATCTATATCTCAAACCATTATGTAAAAAAATTACTTCAAATTCGCTTGGTTCATTATTTGAAGTTTCATCAAGTAGAAACGGTTCTACAGGAATTTTATCGCCAGCTGTAAAATCAGTGGCAGAATCCCTAACATAGTGGCGTACAAAATTAAAAGCTTCAAAGAATTTACTCTTTCCGCTTGCGTTCGGACCATACATAACCGCACTTTTAAGTAAACGGAAAGAAAAATCTTCAAACGCCGCGACGTTATCGACTTCTCTTACTTTTTTGTCATAGTTAGAGGCTACTAAAGATAAGGTTGCCTTATCTCTGAACGACTTATAGTTTGTTACAGAAAACTGAATAAGCATAATAAGGGTGTTATTTGCGTCTTAAACGCAAATATACCGTTTATTATTATATACTGTTGATAAAAATGTGGAAAACTGCACGAGATAAGTTTTTAAATGAATTAGCGATTGACTTTGTATAAGTTTAGATTACAATATATTTTGATTCTCTACTGTTTAGATTAGAATTGAACAATAAAGGTTGTGAGTTTATACATACATACCTGGAAACATACTGCTTGGAATTAAATGTCTCAAAGGTAATTTTACCAATGCATCTTCATTAAAATCAAGAGATGTGAAATGTGTAATATCGCAAAATGGTCGATTAATTGTGGGTGTATCAATACTGATGTGAAACCCAAATGGGGTGTAACTAATTTCGCCAAACGTTCTCGCATAGCCTTCCATATTAGACCACGAAAGTGAGTTTCTCAATTTAATTGTACTCGTCATATACATCAATACTCGGATATTTAAGGGTAACTGATTACTTTCTTTGTCTAAAATAAACTCTCTTAATCCTGGTATTTTTATTAAGTATCCGCTGTTCTCAAGAGCTATAAACATTGTGAGTACCTGTTTAAGAACATTTAAAGGTCTAATTTCATATTCAGCGCAAATGAAGTTGTTTGCATATACTCGATGTGTTAATACGTAAGCACCTTGTTTTACAAATTCTATATAATCATTTGCGTACCAACTGCCAGTGTTGTTATTACAGGACTTGCATAAATGATAACCGCCAGCACCTTTATTACTTCGCTTACGACCACCGTAACGATAGCTTGACTTGTCCAAAAGATTTTCACTATCCTGAAAATAAACTGGTGATGAGTTAAATGCACCTTCTGGTGGTATATGCTCAAAGGTTAATTTGCCATACTTACCGCACAACTTACAATTGCCATACTTCTTCACTCAACAGGATGTTTACCAATTTTGTATAATAGCGATGCAATATTTTTTGATAGGCTTTGTAGAAAAGCTTTGTCTGTAAACTTCAAAACAAAACGTTGGGGTTTACTCAAATCTGTCTTTGCATTGGTTTTATGGTCAAGTTCAAACCCTTTTTGCTCAAATGCCTTGATTTCCTTAAAATCCCTATGTGTACTCATTAGTTCTCCATTGTGATGAACTAATATATTTCGAGTTTTACGCAAGCGTTGAACATAGCTCCATTCTGGATCTAAATCTCTAACAGCTATACCCATTGAGCGTGACATAAATAATTTTGCTTTATCCATATCACTACTACCTTTAAGATCACTCATTTTGTAGGCCGTGTTTTTTTGACGAGCATAGTTATCACATCCATATTTCAATTTATATTCAAGGAATGAGTAAAGTTGAATAACAATAGATTGCCTAAAAAATTGCTTGAAGTGGTTGTCAATCTGCCACATATCGTCTATTAAACTTGATGTTAAGTGCTCGTGATATTCTGGTGGGGCATCAATTTGACCTGCTTCTATATCCTTTTGCAATTGATGAAATTTATCTTTAAGCGACTTGCCTTGTAGCTCAAATTGACGTTCTTGTTCATCTATATAGTCGTCAATTTGCATCATTTCAAAACCTACCCATTGCGGTAGGAAATAATTCATTAGGTCATTTAATCTTCTTGATCTTGACATATTAGAGCATTAATGAGTTTTAAATCTATTGTAGTAAGATAGCTTTAGTTGAACCGCAACATATACTTCAAATAGATACAATTCTGTTGAACCTTTTATGGGAAGCATTGAGACTTGACATTCTTCTCTCAAAATCTTTTTAAATGGACCCGAAAATCTATCAAAATCTAATTCCTTTCTTGTGCCAGTATGCTCAATACCTTCTATTTCATTATGAAACTCTTTTCCCATTGTGTAACTCAATGAAGATGAGAAATGGTTTGATCCTTTCGTGTGTTGATGAATACGTTTAATTACACCACGAGAAATCCCTGTATAGAAAGGTTCATCGTCTAACCAGAATAGATAAATACCTTTGAAATCTTCGTCTTGCTCTAATTGAGGAATTAAGGATTTTAAGGAATTGCGAGAGGTTACTTTTCCAACGCCAGCTTTACCAAAGTTCTCATATATGCTTATCACTCTTGACTTATCTGTGAGCGTGGCGAGCATTGCAGGAAAGTTTTCCGTTATTTCCTTAAATTCCCGAGTTTCATCAGGTAAGAAATTTGATGGCCAGTGCTTTTTGAGCTTTATCGTTGGGTTTATTTTTGACATTGCGAATGCTAATCTTCAAAAGCTTGTGGAAAATTTCGAACTAAAAAATCAAGAGGATTAACACCTTCCCCTTTCTCCATCCCTAACGCTTCAGGCGAAACATCATCTGTGGGCCAAAGACTTTGTGCATTTAATAATTGGAACAATTTACTTTCTTTGATTTGTTTTGAAAACTTTTCCATTTTACCTTCTTCATTATTATAAGCGAATGCCAGGGAACTGGCTATTAAATCAGCACATTGTACACCCATCTCATCTTGAGAGTTCACTAACTCTACAGAAGAAATTTGATGAGGAAAACTCATAGTACGATTATCGTAACCTATTTCAATAGTCTTTTCAATCTTGGGGATTAATTCAAGCGTTTTTTCTATGTATCTATTGTAATGTTCAATCTGCTTTGACTGATCAAACCTTACGTCAATTGTATTACCGATTTGCTTCGCCCATTTATCACAGAGTACCAAAAAAGTTGAAAACGTAACATCTATAGAGAATTGATCAACTGTACTCAATACTTCATCAATATGATTTTTACTTTTTAAAACAGGTTCAAGAATTTCCTTTTCATCAATTTGATTATACAATTCTTTAGTTATAGTGTAAAAATTATTGATTGATAAAGTGTCCTTATTTCTAATCATCGCAACAAATGCTTCGAGAAATATGTTGAATAAATGTTTATTCCAATAGAAATTACCAAAGTAGAATATCCAATTTGTATAAGCTAAATGGCGACCGTGAAGGTATAAGTCATATCCATTATGATGAAATACGGTTTCAATAAGTAGATTAACAATTTGGCCACAAGTAGCAAACTCCTTGTTTGCATAGTATAAGATTATATGATCTTCTTTGATCCAAGGGCTGTTTAAAAAATTTAAAATCTTTCTTCTACCATTACCACTATTTTTTAATTGTTTAAAATGGATTTCGCCATCTATATTGAAAATCGATTTTATTTCATTTTGTGCAGTTGCATTATAATTGACAGAAGCTAAAACAAAAACTTTCTGATCTTTATTTAACATATCCTGCCCCGTATTACCTGCTTCATCAAAGTAAATCTTATTCATATTTAGAATTTTTCATTCACGTTTATTAGCTGTTTAAGTAGAAGGAACTCTTGACTATCCATTAAATGATTATCTACATCAAGTTTCTTTAACTTATTACTTGCCACTTCCATTTTGCGAAGCATCGGTTTTACGTAATTTAAATAGTGATTAAAATATGCACTTATATCATTTTCGTCTTTTGCCAACTTGTAGCCACTACGCCCGGCTGCTGTTACTACTAAAATGCCATCGTATCGCAAATCTCTTATCAAAGTTCTTATTTGTTCAACAGTAATGTTTTTATGAAGCCTTGATAAACTACCTTGAATTGAGTGTACATCGACTAATTGATTGGGGTTAATTCTGAAACAGAAATACAGAAACTTCAATAAATCAACTTTAGGGTCTAATTTAGAATTTTGATTGATATATAGTATTACATCATTAATTACAAACCGTGTAACCAATATAGAGGAACTGTTAGTGGACTTACTTGTAGTTGGTAGTTGGTAACGATATGGGAAATATTCTGGTGGCGTCATTTTACTTATTAGAACATCAACAATATCCGACGCTTCTTTAACGTAATGTGAATGTGCAAATACTCTTCCCAAAGAACCAGCCACTAAATCGGCTAACTGAACCAATACTTCATTTTTATCATCAACCATTTTGTAGTTGCTGAACAATGATTGGATACTTAAATTTTTATTCAAATATGAATACATTTCTTGCTTGTACTCTTCAGAAATGAGTTCGTCAACGTAGATCTCAAAATTCTGATAATCTGAAATGATGTTAGAAGCAAATATCTTTTGAAAGTACTTATAGAAAACTTCCTTTATTTGTAAACCCGCACTGTCAATTTTGGATTTATCTACGACAACAGTATATATCTTAAAGTCGAGATTATTGCTTAAATATTGAAGTGCTTTAAGGCGTTTATCAATTTTTTTTACCGCTCTTGATTTAGATCTTATTTTTTGGCCTTGAAAGAAATTCTTGGAAATATAATCTCTTACTTCATACGCTTTATTGAGATTACTCTCTGAAACTACAATTGCAGAATACACAAAATGTGAAACTTCGTTCCGTGCCTGTAAGTTCATAGAACTCGTACCGAATTCGTCGCCGTAGATATATACTTTTTCTTCCATCCTTAACTATTTTCAACAATTGCAATTTCATCTTCTGTGAGATCGTATAACTCGTACACTTTTTGGTCGATTTCCTTTTCGGTGGCCGCTATTTGGTTTTGAAGCGCAACAGCCTTTTTCTTGTTATCTTCAAAAAGTTCCATCCATTCAAATTCATCTTTTTTGGTAAGAGTAGTGATAGGATCAAGGTTTTCTTTTGCTCTTAATTTGTTGGTGGCTTTTATAGCCTTGTTGAGTTCCTTTATAAATTTAGTGAAATCAAGCTCATACCAATACTCAAGAGTTCTTGTGACCTTTAAAAGGCTATATTGACCAGAGAAATATGATTTGAAATATGATTTTAGTTTTGTCAGGATTGCATTATACTTGATTGTATCATTAACCAGTTTTGAGAAATCTATCGACTTATCAAATTTTATTGGAAAATCTAATATATATGTCCCTTTAAATTGGGCAAATGCTTTGTTTTCAGCACTTGTCATTGATTTGTGATAAAATCCAAATAAAGATGAATTAAGTTGTGCCAGTAACTGATCTAATTTATTTATATCGTCAGGAATTATTAAATAAGAGTTTTTCAATACCATCATATTATCTTCGTCCTTGGTAGCAATAATTGACGAGCCTGTACGACGCATAAGTATCTTTGGTTGTAAATACATATCAAGATTAGCATTACTTTTCATTTCACTTTGTATGAAGTTTACGTACGTGCCTGTATATTCTATGTCATACCTACTAACATCCCTACCCAAAAGTATTGGTAAATGATTTTCATCTTTTTTGTCTTCTGATAACCATAATTTATTATTTCGTGTTTCTAAACCACGATAGACAATCGCGTGATCTTTTAATTTTTCAAAATCATTATCCAATTTTTCTAATAGAGGATTTGAAGAGTATATAAATGGATTATAGCCATTGGTAAAACGATCTTTTTCGAAAACTGCAGAACCGTAAACATTCTCTTTAATATCAGTTGTAAGTTTTATTGTACTTGGAATAGTGTCACTATTTCTTATGTGAATTACCACTGTTTCAACAACTTCATCGAAAGCAGTATTTTTTAAGTAAACTATTTCTTGAATTAATGTGTTATAAACATCTTTCCGCATTTTGGAAAAATATTGACCGTCCATCCAACTATTAGGAATAATAAACCCTAAATAACCATCAGTTTTTAAAAGAGTACTTAAAGCTAAATCAGTAAATAGGGCATATGTGTTTGGGTTATATTCCGCATATTTATAATGCTTGTTTATATAATCTAATGTAGGCTGCCCGAAAATAGATTTTATATAAACCACGTAAGGCGGATTACCAATAATCACATCAAAACCACCATTTTCAAACACTTTCGCGAAAGCGGTTTCCCATTTAAAAGCTTTATCTCCAGCAACACTTTTACTATCAATCAAGCTATTACCGCATTTTATATTGCTACTCAAATCATTAAGCTTACGTCGTGGCTGTGCGGTACGTAACCATAAGGATAGCTTTGCTATTTCCACACTTTCTTCATTAAGATCCACACCGTAGATGTTGTTTTCCAGAATGGTGTTTTCAATATCAGGAAATTGCAAACCACCACCCAATACACGCACTTTAAGCTCGTCTATATATGTGTGTTCTTTTATAAGAAAATCAAGTGCCTGGTTTAAGAATGCCCCAGAACCACAGGCAGGATCACAAATTGTAATTTGCAGCAACCACTCACGATAGGTATCGAGAATACTAACCAATTTTTCAATGGTTGTTTTATTACGGTTTTTACGCCCTTTAAAGTATTGTTCTTCGTCAAAACTCAATTCTCGTTTCTTCTCATCACATAGCTTACCTATGGTATTTTCTACTATGTATTTGGTAACATATTTAGGCGTGTAGAATACACCATCCTTTTTACGCTTACTGGTCTGTTTGTCAAACTCGCCACCTTCAATCTCTGCATTAACGCTCTCAATCTCATTGAGTGAGTTTTCAAAAATATGGCCCAGTATATTTACATCTACTTGACTTTCAAAATCATAGTTAGATAATTTAAGCGTGTATTTATATAATAGGTCGTTATCTATTTCGAGTGCATCGAGTATGGCATCTGGTTTAAATAAACCACCGTTGTACGCGTAGATTTCAGCACGTTTCTCTGTTCCCTTTCGCCCTATGTCCAGAAAGTTGAAATACTGCTTAAAAAGACCATATAATGGACGTTCATCGCCAAAATCCCAATCATCTTTCCACTTGTTCAAAATCTGTAACGTAGAGTTGGAAGGCAATAACATTCTATCTTCTGCAAAGAAGATAAACAGAAAACGGTCTATGAGCTTTTGTGATTTTTGAAACAGCGTTAATTTGACATTTTTTTCAAGTCGTAGTATTTCATCTTGATTGTCGTTCTCGTTTACATTTGCGCTATTATTTGCGAGTTTTGACTTAACGGTTTTAGAGTTCTTTTTTACAAGGTCACGATACAGCTCCCGTTTAAAAATTGAATAATCTTTATAGAATGCTTTGGTAATTTCTTCTTCTTCTACAATGGATGCTTCCTTAATCTTTAGCGGTGTATTATTGAGTACCTTATCCAGATGTAAGCACAAATAGAGTAGGTTAAACCGCTGTCGCGAAAGCGTAAACAAATCAAATTCTTCAAACTCGGTAGCATCATTAATGTAAAAGCGTAGCTTCTCAAAGTTGGATGTTATCACATACACACAGCCTTTCTGGTTAGCTTTATAATCAAATGCCTGTCGCCTTATGCTCTCCAAGTCCTTTGTATTTGTTCCTTTTAACTCTATAACTCCTATTGCTGTACCGTCTTTAAGAATTGCGCCATCTGCTTTACGGGCGTTTTTTTCATTCTTAAATTCGGTGGTAAGGTTAGAATTAGGGTTTGGGAATAGTGTATAGCCCAGAATATTTACAAACAATTCGTTTAAGAAAGTTGCCTGATATTGTTCTTCCTTTGCACTTTTAATATTCTCCTGTATCGTCGTGTTCCAGAAGTATTTTTGATATTTTTTATATGCTTTATCTACCGCTGCTTCATTAAGCAAAGCGAGATGTGATTTAAGTACTGATGTTTGAAATAATGCCATTAATGCTGTGTATTGCCATTGTTACTCTATTATAAAAACCATAATTTTTCCTTGCCATAAGGCGGCATATCCTTGCCAAAATGAGGTGCTATTTCAGCCACCATTTCAGGATATTTAATTGTAACCGGGACATTTTGTTGTCGCAAGGATTTCCAATATAAACGGCTAAATTGATACACTTGCTCAATGAGTTTTCTGATCATTGCCGTGTCATTCATTGCCTTTTTATCTGGACTTGTAATGCGAAGCTTTACAGGAAAGGGATAACCTTCATAATGTGGATATTTCTCTACTCCTGGATAACGCGCATTATTGAAAAGAAGGTATTTATACTCTTTTTTTGCAATCTTGATGAATGTACCGCTTTTAGGCATTAACTTTCCTTGCCAATTTTCATCAAAAGCAATCAAATCTTCAGACTTGGTTTTATTGATATTAACGATGTATAAAGGACATTCCATTTTAAGCATATTCATCATCTTGAGAATAGGCTTTAGTTCCTTGTCGTTCATTTCTTTGTAAAAATGTATGACTACCTTATCAGGATTGTTTTCAACCTTTACAAATTTATCTATGGCATCACTTATAGCTCCTGCCAATTGTGCTGTGTCAGATTTTGCAGAATACTCAAACCCATTAAATTTTCCATTGTTTTGAAAACTAAAGGCACTGGCCACATATTGAACATCTTCTCTCACGTTTTTAAATGCACCTACACCTATTACCAATTCTCGTTTAGGTTGTACAGTAAGTTGCCAAGGTATGCCGTCGAGCTTTGCGAGTAGTGCTAATGAAATGTTAGTCAACTCGTACACAAAATTATCAATCTTACTTTCCAGCTTTTTATAGTCTATCACTTGTGAAATGATACGGCGTTGTAAGAGTTCTTTCTTCACTTGGTAATAGACTTCACGCTTTGCGAGATTGGGCTCGAATTTGCTAAATGGACTTAAATAAATTGCCGCATACGTAATCTCGGGATCAAGATCAAGGTTTTTAATACCATTTGATATTTCAGGCATTGGGTTATCTAAATCTTTGAAAACTATGCTAAAGCCCTTCTCTACGTGATAAAGAATACCTGTGAAGTCCAGCAAACCTTTAAACCAACTATGTTGTTTGTTGAGATAGCTTTCAAGCTTTACGGCTTCTTCCGCAAAGCTTTCGTGTAGAATGAAGAACAAATGAATGTTTTTATAAGGGGTAGATTTATATGGTTTGTACTTCTTAAAGTCAAATTTAGGCACTCGTCCAACACCATTTTTAAATTGTAGGTCGTTACACTCATCACTTACATATCCTACTGAACTGCTATCTACTGGAAGGAAATCTTCATTGTTGATGGGAACTTCTTTTTTGAAATCTTCTTTAAAGACATATTTACTACACAGGAAATCAATTTTTTCCTTGAACTCTAGGTATTTGTTCTCTGGCTTGAACACTTCTGCTTCAAAACCCAATTCACTATTTAACTCTGCATTTAATATGGCATAGGATTTTGTATAGTCGATATCATCTTCATCCCTTATATATTCATATTTGTGATATGTGGCGTTGTGAATTATTCCGCTGAAATTCTTGGCAGACACTTTTTTGACCAATTCCGAAACAGGTTCTTTAATTATCTTGCTCTTTCCATCATAAGCAATTATTAATTCTCCATAATCACTCAACTCTTTAAATTGAAATTTGAATGTGAACTTGTCATAGCGCGCAAACGTTGGATTAGAGTAATCTCGATCTCGTAGCCACAGTTGGTTATCCTTGACAAAATTTCTTTTAACCACCTTACCCTTTTTTCTAAAGAAACGCTTGATAGTGAAGTTATAGTAGTCCTTTAAAAAGTCAGAATTCTGGTCTTTTAGAACAATGTCAAGAGCTTTATAGTTATCATCTGGAAAGTAAAAAGAAGTGTAAATCGTGTCGGTTCCATCTGTGGTAATGCCTGGAAAAATCTCTTCAATATTTGAAGGGAATTTATTTGAATACAGTTTACGATTACGATCGTGTTTTTCTTTAGAAAAATACATTGTTATAGGCTCGATGGGAATATCAAATGTTAGTGCATTGTAGAATAAACTCTCTGTCATTGATTTAAGATTTTGTGCTTTTTCTTCGGCATATTTTAGAATTTTAAGACCATCCTGTTCATCGCCGATGGCGTTCACGATTTTATCTGCCATCCAAAGCATTAATAATTTACTTTCATCCTGTTCCAGTACTCTGGCAAAAGCAATAACCTGTTCTTTACGAGCTTCACGATTACCACGTTCAATTTTGCTTAAATAGGCAACATCCATTTCAACGGCAGCGGCCAGCTCTCGCAAGAGCATCTGTTTTTCTTCTCGGATTTTTCTAATTTGAATACCAAAATCCATAACTGGAATTATTTAGACTTGTCATATTTTGTCCAAAACTAATAAAAGGAAATAAAGAAACAACCAAAAACAAATATGCGTTATCAACAAATTATTGTCAATATCGTTTACAACTGTAATCACACCAATGATTTAGGGTATTTAGAATGTTCAGGATTTGCGGAAATAAAGAAATCGGGATTTGCCCGATTTTCTTTATACTTAAGATCAATTTACTGCTATTCGTCAGGAATTAAATATTGACCGTGGCTCTCACGATGTATAATACCATCTTTTACAAACTTGGTCATATATCCTTCTGCCGTCTTATGCGGAATGTTGTGGGCATCTGCGATTTCGAGATATTTGGTGCGGTCAAACTTTTTAGGCAAACCTTGTAAGAAACGTTCCTTTTTATTGGGTCTGCGCTTTTTTGCTGGTTCAGTAGGTAAATCATTGAATACTGCACTACTGTGTTGTACCAAGACCGTAATAATCTTTAAGCAATTTTCAAAATCTGCATCTTCACATTCCTTTACCGTATTTACGTCGCCATCTTCCATTGTACGTAAGGCTGTAAAAATCATTGCCATTCTAAATGCCACCAATCCTAATCTTCTTACCGTGGCGATATACTCCATCGGTTGTATGCTGATATATTTAGCTTGCATTTTTGAGAAATACTCATTAAAACGTTGTTGCTGCTTTCGCGAAAGCGTAACCCTTATTTCAGGATTGTTTTTGAGCGTCTTGAACAAGCCTAAAAATTGATTTCCCAAATTTGTGTAATGCTCTTCTAAACCTACCTTACTATGTGTTGCAAATACATCTTTCCATTCAGGTTTAATATTCATATAGTAGAATACAAAGCGGCTGAATAAGCCGTTTTCTGCATTGGGAACCAATAAAGCAATCTGCTTGGGCGTACCTGACAATAGGGTAGATAGACAGGGTTTTTCAATATCTACCAACTCACGATCTGTTCTGCGATAATAACTGATGTTTTCGTGATGAAATGCCTTACGAAAACCATCGCTATAATTACCATAATCCGATTTGAATGCTTGTGTAAGCGTATCGCCTTCGGTCTCAAACATTAACCCGCGTCCTTCATTATCTGAAATTAACTGATAAACTCCTGTTGTACTGTTGTTGGCAGGAATAAATAGCATTCTTTCAGGTGGTTTAACAGGTTTTTCCAAATTGTCGCTTTTGTTCTTGTTCATATTATAGGTTGCCATTTCAGCTTCGTGCTGTTGCTTTAAGGATTTAGATTGTTCCCTAAACATTTTATGAATAGGCATTACCAACTTTTTAAGTTGGTTGAGCTTGCCTTTTCCTGCTGAAGCTGCTGCGGTTACAAACAGGTATAGGTTTGCATAAACTTTGCGCTCATCATAAAAACCGTATAGATTAGGAAAACAGGCACTTAATACGGTCAATGCTCCTAACAACAAAATATCTCTTTCTTCTGGACTGCTTGCAGGCTGAATTACTCCTTTGAGAAATTCAGGAACCGTGTCGTGTACCGCTTGCGGTATCACAGGCATTAGTTCCCTTTTTTGTTCAACTGCTTGTTCTGTAGGATTGATGCTCTCGCTTTTTGCAAGCTTAATACCAGCGTTATGTGCGTGATGATAAAAGGTTGCGATATTAATACCGTGACCAGATGCCGTAAGGCATTTGGTAAATTGGTCGTCACATTCCTTGTGATTGTAATCTGTATAGTTGCGGCTCACACGATGGTACATATCTCTGCCTTGTTCGCCGTATTCAGATGCCAACGCAAAACCTATATTTCGCCAGGTTGCGTAGTCTCCTGTAATGTCAATTCCAGACTGTTCAATGCTCGAAACATAGCTTTCAATATCAGTACTTGTAAGTGCTGTAGGTACAGGTTGCTGAACGATAGGTTCTTTGGGTGGTGCCTGCTTTGCAGGCTTATCCAGCCATTCTAAAGGATTAAAATTCTTCATAGTGCTCTATGTCTTTTGTGAAGAAATGCATTAGGGTCGTGGCATAAAAAACAAGCCCGGGAAACATCTTTACCAGATGCATCTACTTCTATGTTGTACGTATATTGTAAATAATTTGTAATTGCTTGAAAATACTGTGCGTGTGTTGCTTGTTCAAGATCAACGCGAACAATCCATTTAAGGCCATCGCCAGATGGCGATGCAAATAAAAGTTCTGTGTCAAAAGCTTTATCGGCTAACAATAACTGTCTTGTTTTTTCCAAGTTTTCCAGATGGTCGAAGTCAATCGTGATGAGATTAGAATGCTTAACCAGATTGTTGTCGTTTCTCCTTTCAAAAACTCCCGAAAATGTTACGTAATCCAAATTGTTTGCTTTGATTTTACGTTTGATTTTAGGGTCTGTAATGGCTCTCAAATCAATAGTTACACTTCTGTACTTATCACTTGAGATAAGCTCGTAAATGTGATGCAGGCGAAGCGTTTCGGATGGAAAAACGTTCCGTATAGGTGCTTTGAAAAAGCTTATATCTGTGTGCCACGTATTATCGTCATCATTGAGCCACGCAAGTGGATCTTCGTCATCTTTCACTTTAATATTAAGATGCAACGCATCGCAAATACATAGCAGTAAGTCATCTTCATTTTTAGACTTGAAATATTTGGCAGCAAAGTCAAACACATCTCCTTTAAAAGTTGGTAGATCTATATCTGTATGTATTGCCATACCATCTTTAATGCAGACAGAAAGCGTTTCCTTATCATCGTTGAAGGGGTTTCTCGTTATCCCGCAATCCCTTCCCGAAAGGGAAAGGACGGTTGTGCCGGGATAGTATTGTCTTAACACGTAGGCATAAATATTTAAGCCGTAATGTGTTTTATCTATAATTGCAGCTCTACTTACCATTGTTTTTGAAATTATGGTTATAGTAATTGTTCTTAAACAGTGCTTCGATATCAGATACCTTGTAATAAAACTTTCCAGAAACTTTGCTGTAAGGCAAAGTGCCGTTGCTTCTAAAAGTCTGTAGTGTTCGCTTACTAATGTGAAGCATCTGCATCACATCCTGATTATCCACCCAATTGTCTTTTAAGACTTCTGCTCTCGATTTTCTTATGAGATGGATATAGACTTTCAGTTCCTTTATTTGTTCAGAGAGCGCAAGGATAAGTGGGATTAAATCATTCATAGCTGTACCCTTCCTTTATTGATTAGGTAATCGGCAGCTTGCTGTTCGATCTCGTCCTGCGTATCCATACGGTTGCGTAGCAACCACTGGTCAAGTTCTTCCCTATGGAAATAGATTTTCTTTCCGTTGGGTTTGTAATGTGGTATGGCTCCTGTACTCGTTAGTTTGTACAGATGCGATTGAGAAAGTTCTAAAAAAGCACAAGTCTCGTTAAAATTCAATACCGTTTTTTGCAACGCCTGTTGCTGTTGCAGCATCTTTTCGATGCGGTCTAATTGTTCAATAATGTTATCGTCCATTATTTCTATTGTTATAAATAATTAAGGACGTTTGCGCAAACATCACAGCTGATTGTCAACTGCAAGTGCAATATGGGAAGATGTGCTTGGTACTGTAGAAAAAGGCAAAAATGGTATTAACAACACGCTGTATATTAGCGTTTTGAAATAGAATTGGTATTAACTATTGGTACTATATAGTTATAATACCACTTTAAGAAATAATGATTTTTTAGCTTATTTGGTCAAGCCAAGGATGTTTGATAAGTAGATTGTCATATTTTGGTCGCATAGTACCTTCAAAGTTTCGGTACTCTTTATCAGCATTACTACCTGGGCCATATCTGTGAGCGAAGAATTTTGTGATATGCTTTCTTTCAATCTTTTTTGACGGCTTGTTATCGGGAAAAATTCGCTCGTTGAAGTAACCTTTTTCAAATAATGAGAGCAAAAATGCAGCTATTACCTGTTTGTTGCCACGTTTGTCAATGAATGAATATTTATTATCAATAAGATTTTCTTCCACCAGTCTTTCTTCGAGACGTGCTAACGCATCAGCTTTTGATTGTTTGACCAGCTCTGCATAAGTCAAGATTTTATCATTAGGTATTCTAAAGTCAAGGTCTGCTTTAATCGCATTGAATTTACCGCCTACATTTTTTGACGGTTTTGGATTACTAATAGGCTTTCCGCTGAAATCGACCACATATAGGTCTTGTGGTGGTAGCTCTTTAAAGTAAAGTTCGTGAATTTGTTCTTGGGTTAAAATATCTTCATTACTGTGTTCATTAAACCGTTCTTGTAACTCAAGAAACAATAAGATAGCATTTGCCTTCAAATAAAATATAGCGTGTGTGTGATCTGCATCAGCAGATGCACCTGGTACAACAAAAGCTTTTTCTTGCATTTCATTATTCTGGATATACTGCTGTATGTTTATTAGATAACTCACAAATCTATTATGCCATTTCTGATAAAGAAATTGTAAGTGCTCATTTGTTGAAGTCCTATCAAGTTCAGAAATCATTTCATTAAAATGCGTTGCCGTCGTTTTATCAATGAGTTTCTCATAATATTTGAGCTTTGCCGAAAATGCTTTTTTAGGAAAGCGGATTTCTTGGGTAGGCGTTGTTTCCTTGTACTCTTTATCAAGTTTTGGAAGTAGCTCTTTAAATTTTACTTCGCTACGTTGGTCTTTTAAATAAGTATCAACATAAAGTATATCAGAAAATAAATCTTTGCTCATTATAAATCAAGTTGAATACGGTTAGAAGCTTCACGTTTTTTGTCATCTATTACTTTTGCATAAATCTGTGTGGTACGCAATTCTTTATGACCTAATAATTTTGATACTGTATATATATCAGTTCCCAAAGTAAGCTGAAGCGTAGCGTAAGTATGTCTTGCACAGTGAAAAGTGATTGTTTTAGAAATTCCAGCCTTCATCATCCATTGCTGTAATTTTAGATTTGTCCAGGCGCTATAATGTAAACCCTGAAAAACTTTATCTGTTGGGTCTTTTCGGTCGCCTAATAATTGAACAGCTTGTTCTGAAATAGGTAGGGTTTCAGCTCCTTTAGTTTTCTTTTGCCTAAATCTAATGTAGTAGCCGTTTTCTTTAGAGTGCTGCAATTCTGACCATAGCATTTTCTCAATATCTGACCACCTTAAACCGGTAAGGGCAGAAAATATAAATGCTTTCTTTAGTTCTGGTAATTCACATTCTGTATTTACAGCTTGCTGTAATTCAGATAATGTTAGAAATTCACGTTGTGGTTCGCCTTGTTTGAAATGGTCAACACCTGTTGCTGGATTTACTCTTAATATACCATCTTTCACAGCTTGCTTTAGAGCTGCTGTGAATTTACCGTAATATGAATATTTAGAATTTTGTGATAATGGCTTGTTCGCTCTACCAATAGCAGTCTTATCGAGGTATTCTTTAAACCGTTCTACAAATTGTTTATCAACCTGGTCGAAACTTATGTCAGTTGTTTGAAATGCCTTTAGATGTTTCAACATACTGTACCAATTGCCGTGATTACCTTTACTGGTATTTTTCTTTTCTGCAAGTGCGGTAACATAAGCTATGAAACTTCCCTTTAATTTCTCAATATCCTGAAATCCGTAGTGTCCGTTTTGTATCTCGATTTGTCGCTGTGCACAAATAGTCGTTGCCAGTTCTTGAGTCTTCTTATTGAGATCTTTTTCTGCTTTACTTTTAGGATTAAGGGATAAATACAATTTTAGGTACTCTGTTTTTCTTTTGCCCTTATGGTAGTAATCAAGGTACAAAGCTATTTTTCCGTTTTTCTTGCGCTCGCGTAGTGTGACTTTCATAAGGCTATTAATTAAAGAGGTTTTCAATCTGGTATCGTGCGACTATATGTTTGCGTCCAAAGGGAACCGCCTTTAGCTGTCCGCGCTTAATCATACGTTGTATGGTCCATCTACTTACACCTATTAATTTTGATGCTTCGGTAACACTTAAAAAATCTTTGTTGGCAACATTAATAGTTGAGGTTTCAACTACTTGTGGGGTAGTGGTTGCTTGATTGTGGGTTTCTCGTAAAGCTTGCTTTACTTTTTCTTCTCTCTTGATCTGTTTGTAGTGCCTGCTGTTGCATTTGTGCGAACAGTATCGCGTAACTGTGGTACGAGCAGTAAAAAGGTTTCCGCAGTATTCACAGGTTTTTGGGATGTGTAAATTGGTACTCATATATGGTGCTATTTATGCAGAAGTGGTGCAACGTGGGGCGTTATGGTGCATCATTTCGCTTTGTTTCCTAATCATCATTTTTGGGCAACAAATACACAAAGTAGGCAACGATTAGACAACAAATATAGCTGAAAAAGGGCAAATAGGCAACAAAAAAGAATAGATAAATATATTTAAAGTAAAGAAAAACAGTTAGTTGAGTATAAAAAGAAAGTTGATTACTTCCCGATACAAAACTGACTAAAGATATTCCCAAGCAGTTCATCATTTGTAATCTCGCCGGTGATCAAACCGAGCGATTCTGCCGTGGCGCGTATATCTATGGCTAGGAACTCGCTGGATACATCTTCTGCGATGCCTTGCTGGACTTCCATAAGGCTGGAATAGGCACTTTGTAACGCATCATAGTGACGGGCGTTGCTCACAATACTCTGATCGCTGGAGAGCGCACCGCTTTTGAAACTTTCTACTAAGGCCTTTTTTAGTTCTTCTACGCCATTACCGGCTTTTGCGCTTAACGATATCAAAATCGTGGACGGTGATTTGTCGTGGATTTTTTTGGTAAGCTCGGCATGTTCCAGTCCCGTGATCTGGTCGATCTTGTTCAAAATGACTACCAGCGGCTTATCTGGGAACTTCTCACGCATGATTTGTATGCGCATCAGACAATGAACGATGCGAGGCTGCGTGTTGAGTTGGGTGGCGTCGAGTAGATAGAGCACCAGTTTAGATTGCTCTGCTTTTGCATAGGAACGCTGGATTCCCATGCCTTCTATGGTATCTTTTGTTTCCCGTATTCCTGCGGTGTCAATTAAACGGAAGCGCACGCCCTCGATATTGATTTCATCTTCAATAGCATCTCTAGTAGTACCCGCAATGTCGCTTACGATGGCTTTTTCCTCGTTAAGCAAGGCATTCAGCAAAGTCGATTTTCCTACATTAGGTTCACCTACAATGGCGACGGGTATCCCAGATTTGAGCACATTTCCTAGAGCGAAACTGTCGATCAGTTTTTTTAAGGTCGCTTGGCACTCGGCCAGTAATTTTTTTAAATCATCCCGATTTGCAAAGGCCACGTCTTCCTCGCTAAAATCAAGTTCCAGCTCGATGAGACTGGCAAAATTGAGCAGTTGCGCCCGCAGCCCTTGAAGTTCGCTAGAAAACCCACCGCGCATTTGTTGTAACGCGATTTGGTGAGCGGTTTCACTTTCACTCGCGATCAGGTCAGATACAGCCTCGGCTTGAGAGAGATCCATTTTTCCATTGAGAAAAGCTTGCAAGGTGAACTCACCAGCTTGTGCCGTGCGAGCTCCGTGAGCTAGACAGGCAGCTATGATTTCCTGCTGTATATAAATAGAACCGTGGCACGAGATTTCCACCACATGTTCACCAGTGTAGGAACGAGGCGCGGCAAACTTAGTCAGCAATACCTCGTCTATTGTGCGTCCAGAGTTAACAATATGCCCTAGCTGAACCGTATGCCCTTTCATAGAACTCACATAGTTCCCAGCCGACTTTTTCCCGATCGGGATAAAAAGCGCATCAGCAATTTGATGAGCCTCTGGTCCCGAGATGCGTATGACAGCTATGGCTCCAGCTCCTGGTGGAGTCGCAAGTGCAGTAATGGTATCCATTTTCATAGATTACAAAGATACAGGGGAGCTGCCCGATTTTGGGTTAAGATTATTTTAACGACTCGATTTTTCCCGCAATCGATTTCTAGCCTTAATTTTTAGGAAAATTTCTAATCATGAATAAAAACCGGATTCTAACTGCAGTTCTGGGAGTTCTCGCTTTCGCGAAAGCGTACTCTCAAATAAATCTTGAGTATCAAAAACCACCCAAAGAAATCATGGAACTCTTTGACTTTGAGCGTCCTCCCAGCGTGCTTATGGACAAAGATGCTGATAAAATGATCCTAGCCTACCGGGATACCTATAAAAGCATCGACCAGCTGTCTGAAAAAGAATTGCGGTTGGGAGGTTTGCGTATCAACCCCAAAACAAACATAGGGAGTAGAACGACTTTCATCACACGAATGGAAGTAGCTGATGTCGCTGGTGGCGAGCCACGCAAGATTTCAGGATTGCCAGCAAAGGCAAAAATTTCCAATCTCAACTGGTCACCAGACTACAAAATGGTGGCATTTACAAATACGGTTTCTGACGGTACCGAAGTCTGGATGCTGAACGTTGATAAAGCGAGTGCTAAAAAAATGACTCCGGCCGCAGTCAATGCAAACATGGGGAATCCTATAAGCTGGATGAAAGACAACAGCGCGATACTGGTCAAAATGCTTCCCGCGGATCGCAAGCCACTAATTGAAACAGGTGATATAACGCCTACCGGACCTACCATATCAGTAAGTGATGGAAGCAAGGCACAAAACCGCACCTATCAAGATCTGCTCAAAAACACTAATGACGAGCAGAATTTTGAGCAGCTGGCGCGTAGCGAGATTATTAAAGTTAACATGAACGGTACCGCTTACGATTTTTTGCCAGCGGGTATGTACCGCAGCCTGAGTTTCTCTCCAGATGGTTCTGAAATTATGGTGAGAGAAATGCAGCGTCCCTTTTCTTACATAGTGACTTACGGTCGTTTTCCCTACACGGTGAAGATTTATGATACCAATGCAAACTTGGTGAAACAAGTCAATGAGGTTCCTCTAATGGAAGAAATGCCCAAAGGATTCATGGCGACCCGTAAAGGAAAAAGACGTTTCTCCTGGCGTGCCGATCAGCCCAAGACGCTGGTTTATGCAGAAGCGCTGGACGAAGGCGATCCTGAAAATGAGGTAGAATACAGAGATGTGGTGTATCAATTGAAATCTCCATATAATGGAAAACCACAAGAGATTTTAAGGACTATCAACCGTTACAGCGGTATCACTTGGGGAGACAAGAATAATGCAATTGCTTACGATTACTGGTGGAATACGAGAAATCGTAAGGTCTATCATTTCAATCCTAGCAAATTACCTGCAAAGCCCAAAGTGCTTTATGATCTGAATTACCAAGACGCCTACGCAGATCCCGGCAGTTTTGCGACCAAACAAAATGACTACGGTAGATCAGTTCTAGCTCTTGATGGGAACACAGCATTTCTCGTGGGAGATGGCTACACTCCAGATGGACAGTTCCCTTTCGTGGCTGAGCAAAACCTCAAAACGGAAAAAACCAAAAGAATCTATACGTCAAAAATGGAAGGTAAGAAGGAAAGTCTGGTCGACATGATCGATTTTGATGATAAAACCATGCTGGTCCAGATTGAATCCCCTACTGATTATCCCAATTATTACATAAGGGATCTGGACAGTAAAAAAGCACCCCAGCAAATCACCGATTTTGAGAATCCGTTTAAGGCGTTGAGTGGTGTTCATAAAGAAGTCTTGAACTACAAACGTAATGATGGACTGGATCTTTCGGGAACTTTATACCTACCAGCCGATTATGATAAGGACGGTGGCGAGAAGCTGCCTTTATTGGTTTGGGCGTATCCTCGAGAATATAAGGACAAAAACAGCGCAGGTCAGAATACTCAAAATCCAAACGAATTCATCTATCCCTATTATGGGAGTTTTGTGTATTGGTTGACTCAAGGTTACGCAGTTCTTGATGATGCCGCTTTCCCGATTGTGGGAGAAGGAGAAGAGGAGCCTAACGACACATTCATACCCCAACTCGTGGCAAATGGTCGCGCAGCTATCGATGCCGTAGATGATCTAGGTTACATCGATCGCAATAGAGTAGGAGTGGGAGGTCACAGTTACGGTGCCTTTATGACAGCAAATTTACTTTCTCATAGTGATGATTTTGCGGCGGGAATCGCTCGTTCTGGTGCTTATAACAGGACATTGACACCATTTGGTTTTCAGAGTGAAGAGCGTAGTTATTGGGACGATCCCAATATCTACAACACGATGTCACCCTTTATGAATGCTGAGAAAATGGATGAACCTTTACTCCTCATCCATGGTGAAGCAGACAATAATTCAGGAACCTACCCGCTACAGAGTGAGCGTTATTTCAACGCATTGAAAGGTTTAGGTGCTACCGCCCGACTCGTGATGCTGCCCAAAGAATCTCACGGATACGCTGCTAAAGAAAGCTTGATGCACGTCTTGTGGGAACAACATCAGTGGCTTGAGAAATATGTTAAGAATAAAAAGGAACAATCAAAACCATAATACCTGATGATGAAAGCTATCAATTTTTATCATAATTGAAGTCGAAGTTAAAATTCAACCTGCTAAGTTTAATACTTGGCAGGTTTTTTTAGTGGAGCTAGACGTGTAAAATAATTGTCACCTCGAGCGCAGTCGAGACAGTTTTGAATTTGAGATATTAAATCGTTCTCGACTGCGCACGAACTGACATTTTATTTTACTTTGTAAAGATTAAACTAATTGCAAGTACTCAAATAATTAAGAATTAAATTAAAAAATTTTAAAGTGATATCTAATTAAAAATTTAAAGCTAAATAGAATATATAAGTATATCATTTGCATTGCTGCGATCGTTGTTTTACAATGGATATATTTCGGAGCAAATGAATTCAATTTAGAAGGCAAATATGTGATGTGTATCACAATTTTACTTGCAGTCAAGATTTTTATAGATCTCAAAGATCACTTTGCCACTTACTGGATATTAGGTATGACAAACCTAGCTTTAATAGGTGTTTGCGTATATAATTTATGCATACTCATTGTTACTTGGTTCGGATTTTTATATTCTAGTGGAGAGTTACCTGTATCGTGGTGGTTAGGTTTTGTGATAACAGTTGCACTTATGTTCCATTGTATTGCAAATGCCTCGAAGCAGCTGAAAAGTAAATGTTATTAGTTAAGAGATTGTCGATTTTAGGGTAATAACTTTCATTTCTAAGGCTTCGGTAACCCGGTGCCTGTCGAGGTCAACCCTCGGGATTTTTATTTCAACCCCTCACTGCCTACCCAAACTTTTCGTTTGGGATTAGTATGCTTGGCCACGATACGGCGAGATTCTTCCTGTGCTTTAAAGGATTTTTGAATGCCGTAGAGTGTGTCTTGAGCACGCTTTCGCGAAAGCGAAACATCTACAATCCTCTCATAGTAATCGCGCTTTAAATCAAAATTGTGAAATTGCTGCTCTAAAGGCGGCATTTTCCAAGGCTCGTGGATATAAGGAACAGGTAGATGAGCTAATTCTGGCACCCATTTTTTGAGAAACTTGGCTTCTGGATCATGATCCCAGCTGTTTTTCACCGGGCTATAAACTCTCACCGTATTGATACCTGTCTCCCCAGCCTGCATTTGCAACTGTGGGTAATGGATGCCGGGCTCAAAATCTAAAAATTGCTGTGCGAGATGCTCGCTGCAATCTTGCCACGGCTGCCATAAATGATGCGTGAAAAAACTCACCAATAACGCCCGAAGCCTGAAGTTGACAAAACCCGTAGCGTTAAGGCATCGCATTGCAGCGTCCACCAGAGGGTAGCCTGTTTTCCCTTCACGCCAAGCTTTCTGAAGTTCTGAATCAGATATTTTGTTGAGGTCACGATAAGCGCTGTGCACACTGCGGAACTGCATCTCTGGTTCCATTTCAAACTTCTGAATAAAGTGCGCCTGCCAGCGCATGCGCGATAGAAATGAATCGTAAATTCTTTTCTTGCCAGCACTTATTCTTTGCTGTCCCGCCATTTTGATGACCATGCGCACGCTTAGATTACCCCAAGCCAGATAAGGCGATAGCCTGCTGCTGTGCTTTCGGCTGGTCAAGGGCTTAGAGTACTGGTTGTTGTATTCCAGAATGCGGTGCTTGAAAAAACTATCCAGGTATTTGAGAGCGGTTTGGGTCCCGCCTTTTTGAAATGAATGATCGTTAGGAGTTTTGAGATCAACCAATTCAAATCGGGATTCTAGTTTTTTGAAGGTATCAGTAGATATAAAATTTGCCTCATTCAAATCAGGATTTTGAAGTGGCGCATTCATAAAATCGATCCAGTTGTCCTTCCAGGTTTTGCGATTGCTCAGTCCTCTAATAACGCCGTTTGACACTGACTCATTCCATTGAATATGATTCTGTTTGAACCATTTTTTTAATGTCAAGTCACGCTGAAAAGTGTTCCAGAGCCCGGTTTCTTGGTAAGAGAAAATAGTCTTGATTTTAAACAACTTGCTGAGCGACTTAAAAGTCTTGACCGCCTCTCCATGTATAGTTAGTAAATGGCCACCTTTCAACTTTAATTGAGATTGCAACTCTTGGATAGATTCCTTTATAAAATTATAATGACGCTCACTGTAATGAGCGTCATTAATTATCATGGGTTCTAAAATGTAAATGCAGAGCAGAGGCAATTCTGACTGTGCCGCTAAAATAAGCGGTTCATGATCTAGAATTCTAAGATCACGCTTGAACCAGACAATATTAATTTCCTCACGATTCAATTTGATTCATTACCGTAAATTCAACGATCTGAGCGCTATCAGGCATAGTTACTCCGTCTGGACTATCGGCTTCCATGGTGAAAATTAAACTCTTTCCATCATTAGAAACCTTCACTTGATTGCCGCTTACTGCAGGGTTAGGATACTTACTTTTTAGAGCATTGTACATGTGATCAACTCCTATCATATTTTTGGGAGTGGCATTAGGACTCAAAAAAGTAATCGCATTAACGATGTTTCCTGATAGAGAAAGCTCGATAACTGGTACACCTCCTATGGTGACTCGACGCGTGCGCAGATTGCCATTGACATCAGTCGTGTTAATTTTCTCAACGACCTGATTAGCTTTGACATTGTAGGCCTCTAGCTCTTCTAAGGTCATCCTTAATTGGATACCTTTCATATCATTGTGAACCATAGCCTCGGACAAGCTGAATGCCCTTAAATCTGCTGGGACTTTATTAGGATTGTAAGTGGAATTGTTATCATTACCTTCGTCATTTGAACTGCTGATTACACGCAATTCTGTCGTCTCTTTGGAATCTGAAACGTCGGTAGTTAGTTCTGAAGATTGATTTTTAGGTGATGTGATCTTCTGATCAGAATCGGCATCACTGTCTTTGCAGCCAGAAGCTAAACAGCCAATTATAGCGATAGAAAATACAAGTTTTAGGTAAAACTTAATCATTGAGTGCAGATTTATAGGTTTTTAAACACCGTTCCCGCGCCTCTTTGTGATCGACCATCATTTCTGGATAATCATCAGTATCATGTTCGGGAACGTAGGTACTAATATAGTCTCTTTGCTTGTCAAATTTATCCTTTTGAGTAACAGGATTGAAGATTCTGAAATAAGGGGCAGCATCTACACCACTACCTGCGGCCCATTGCCAGTTTCCTACGTTGCTGGACATTTCATAATCCAACAATTTCTCCGCAAAATAAGCTTCACCCCAGCGCCAGTCAATTAGCAAATGCTTACATAGAAAGCTTGCCACCAGCATCCGTACCCTGTTGTGCATATAACCGGTTTGATTGAGTTCACGCATACCAGCATCAACTAGTTTGTAGCCAGTCTCGCCTTTTTTCCATTTTTCAAACTCGTCCTCATTGTTGCGCCAGTCGATGCGATCGTATTTTGATTTGAAAGCGTTGTCCTTTGTTTCCGGATAATGGTAGAGAATCTGCATAAAAAATTCTCTCCAGATGAGTTCGCTTAGGAAAGTTTTGTCTTTGGCTTGATCTGCTTTTTTGACCATCTTTCTGACGCTCACCACACCAAATCTCAAATAAACACCTAGTCGTGAGGTTCCATTTTCCTTGGCGGGATAATTACGAGTTTTATCGTAATTCTCAATCAGAGTAGGTGTGACTGTATATTCTGGAATCTCAATGCTGCTTTTCTTGAACCCCATGTCGCTTAAAGAGAGATTGGGCAATCGGCTGTTTTTAATACAATTATCCAAATTGCTACTGGTATAATAGATTTTAAGATCCTCCCCAGACCCGTGTTCTTCACGAAAGTGTTCCAGCCACTTATTTTTATAGGGCGTATAGACTACATAAGGAGCGCCATCGTTCTTAACGACCTCATCCTTCTCATAGATGACTTGGTCTTTAAAAGTGTGAAATTCAATATCGTTGTCTTCTATCAGATTTTTGATTTTCTCGTCTCGCTCTTTGGCATACGGCTCATAATCCCGATTGGTGTAAACCGCAGCAATATCGTGATTTGAAACAAGTTCCTTCCAAATTTCTTCTGGTTTACCGTAGTACATCGCGAGCGAGCTGTCTACTTCATCTTGAAGATGAACCCGCATGCGCTGCAGTTCCCCAAAAATAAAGGTGACACGAGCGTCGTCTTCTGGGAGTTTATCCAGAATCTCTTTGTCAAAAATAAAAATAGGTAAGATGGGATGGTCTGATTTCAAGGCTTCTAGAAAGCCCACATTATCATCTAAACGCAAATCACGCCTGAACCAAAATACATTTACTTTATCTGCCATTATCCCATATTCAAAGTAGACTTACCACCATCGACCCCTAGAACTTGTCCAGTGATCCAGCTGGATTTGTCTTCCAATAAAAATACGGAAAGTGCGGCAATGTCTTCAGGAGTTCCCACACGCTTGAGCGGGTGCAGGTCTGCCATTTTTTCTTTTTTGTCCTCGCTGCTCAACAAGCGACCTGCTAGTGGTGTATCCACAAGCGACGGCGCGATCACGTTGATACGCACGGTAGGAGCATATTCTGCGGCAAGTGCTTTGGCAAAGCCCTCGATAGCACCTTTTGCAGCGGCGACACTGGTATGGAAATGCATTCCCCTGCCCACAGCAACGGTGGAAAAGAAGACTACACTTCCGTTACCTGATTTAGTCAGCAATGGCAGCACATCTCTCGTGACCTTGATCAAGGATAGAAAGTTGATTTGCAGGTCATCTTCAAAATGCTTTTGCTTCAACATCTTAAAAGGTTTCAGATTGATGCTTCCTGGGCAGTAGACAAATCCGTCCAGCGATTCTGGTAGCTGACTAGCGTCCAGTTCATCGTTGAGGGCGTCAAACTTGATGTGCGTGACACCGTCAGGCAGATTTTCATTTTCACGTGAGGCTACAAATACGTTGTTTCCCTCATGGATTTGTTCTACAATCGCATTTCCTATTCCGTGGCTTCCGCCTATGAGTAATATGTTTTTAGACATTTAATTAAGTATTTCGTGTTTCATTGTAGATTCTTCTGGTGTGGTTTGATGATCTGTGGGCTCTTGAAATGCACCAAAGTGTGAGATGAGTGCGCTTTCGCGAAAGCGGAATATCTCTTCCAGCTTTTTACGAACCAGCGGCAACCCCAACTTGCCGATGAAGCCTAGAGGCAACCGGTAATGCACTACGTCTTCCATGAGCGTGCCGCCGGGAATCTCTCTGATAAAATGCTTGTGGTGCCAGGTGGCGTAGGGCCCGTACATTTGCTCATCCACAAAAAATTCCAATTCCTTCACCTGCGTGATATGCGTGACCCAGTTGGTTTTGAAAAAGGGTAGGGGCTTGAGGGTGTACTCAATGAGCTGGCCGGGATAGATCTTGCGCTCGCTGCCATAGTGGATGTTCATGTCCAGCTCCTCAGGCGTTAGCAACTTGAGATTGTCTGGACTGGTGAGGAAGTCCCAAGCCTCTGTGAGCGGGATGGGCAACTTCTGAACTGTTTTTATGGATTGTAGATACACCTTAATTTGTTTAAGGTATAAAGATATAACCTAAACAAAACGAAGTTTAAAAGGTGTTGTTAAAAGAAGTTAGTGATGGTTAGTAAGGTTTCCTAAATCAGATTCTCAGTTTACTCAGGTGTGGACACCGAGTGCAACTCGGCGCCAGCGTTGGGTAATATTACAGAAGCTTTGATTTGAATTAGGATTATACTCTTGTGTGAACACCGAGGGCAGGTCGTTGGTAGCGTAGGGACTGATTTTACTTAAAGTCATTCCAGATTATGATATCTTTAAACTTTAGTATGAGTCCGATCACATTACCCTCCGCCTCTATCAAATAATCCAATCCGTTTTCAAATTTATTTACAGAATAGTATGATGGCGTTCCGAGATAATCAAAACAAATAACCAACGTATTTGATGAAACTTGATATAGAGATAATCCCTTATCAAGTAATTGAAGATTTTGCATGTTTTTAACATCTACGCAAGTTAATCTCAATAAGCTCTTTTCCTTTCCATATGAAGTCAGATTGTTTAAAAAAGTACTGTTTTGAGACACGGAATCGTGTATGTTTATAAACGAAATGTTGTAAAGAATCCCTGTTTCTTTACAAAAAGATAGTTCAACAAAACTTCCATTGTGACTTTTATATTCTATTGTAATAGTTTCATATGCAAGAAAACCCTCTAATATTATTTCAATAGGTATATAAATTCCATCTTCATAAGTGGATATGCTGTAATTATAATTTGAACTGTCTGATATTATCATTTCTTTTTGCTGAAACCTTATGAAAAGTGTTTTACAACTAGTAATTCACCGGCTTTTCGAGGTGCCACAAATATGACTATATTACCTTCTAAAAAAAATATTTTTTCAAGATCTATGTTACCATTGGTTTTCTTAACAATATCTTTTCGGCTGGCACGGAGTTGTACTCTGTGATTAATGAGTGAATATAACATCAAAAATTTAGACCACATTTTCTATTTATGATTCACTTTCATTTTTTGGGAATTCAAGAATTCAAAAAATCTCTGTTCGAGCAACAGAGATTGTTGTTTTGTGATTTTTGATCTTGAGTGGATGCTGGGTGTATCTCGCTGGCAGCGTGAGTAACTTAAAGCATATTAAAATAAGGAATTTCTATCTTCTTCAATTGTCCAGTTTTCGTCAATATTTAGATAAGAATAGCTATTGTTCTCCCCACTAGCCTCAGTGTATTTATCACAGGATCGATAAATTACAAAATAGTCGTGTTTCCAAACAAAATTAGAAGAGAACGTAAAGTTAATCTGTAAATCTTCGTTGCTATTACAATATGAATTACTAATCTTTATGGTCTGAAGTTTATAATTCTTAAATAAGCTATCAAGAATTTTATCGTAACGTATGTTCCCTCGTGCCTTTATTTTAGCTTTTGAAGGATGAATTACTAGTCTAGAATAATTGTTTTCTAAATAAACAGGAATGTATTTTGATTCTATAAATTCCAGAACTGATTCAAAACAATCTCTATTATCTTCAAAATCTTGTGATATAGACTTCAAATTATTTTCTTCAGAGCAAGAACTGAGTAAAGCATAAATAGCTACCAGTAATAAACTTATTTTAGAATCAATATTTAGGTTATTTGGTTGAAATTCTTCTCCATCTGTTATCGTCGAGTTATGATTCGTGAACAATGAAGTAAATATAACATCATAAGTTTATAGCGAATATTTCTTTTTATAGAAGAAAAGATTCGCTCAGTTCCAAAACAAAAAAGGCAGCTAAAAGACTGCCTCAGTTCTAAACTTTTAAGTTTTTAATCCGTGACCGTCAGTGCCGGCCTTTTCTCAGCGTTTGCCAATTCCCATGCCGTGTAAAAGATCAGTTGAATGCGGTCTTGATAGAGTTCGTATTCAATTTTATCTGGAGTATCTGAAGGTCTGTGGTAATCTTCATGGGTTCCATTAAAGTAAAAGATTACAGGTACATCGTTTTTGGCAAAGTTGTAGTGATCACTACGGTAGTAAAAACGGTTGGGATCTTCTTTACCGTTGTATTTGTAATCCAACTTTAAAGGACTGTTATATTTTTTATGAGCCATTTCAGACATGTCGTGTAAATCTTGGGAAAGCATATCACTACCAATCAAATACACGTAGTTTGGATCATCTTTAAGTCTTGGATCAATGCGGCCTATCATATCGATGTTGAGGTTGGCGATCGTATTTTCTAATGGATATACCGGATTTTCAGAATAATAACGGCTACCGTGCAGTCCTATTTCCTCAGCAGTTACGTGAAGGAATAGTATGCTTCGTTTTGGGCCGTAACCTTCGTCTTTCGCTTTTTTGAAAGCTTCTGCGATTTCGAGTAGAGCGATAGTTCCGCTACCATCATCATCTGCTCCATTGAAGACTTGTCCGTCTTCCATACCCACGTGATCCAGGTGCGCAGAAAGTACCAAAACTTCTTCAGGCATTTCAGTTCCTTTAATGAAGGCAAGCACATTTTCAGAATCGTTTTCAATTCGCTTGAAGTAGGATTCCGGAATGGTCTGGAAATAGCTTCCATCGGTCATACCACCAGAAACTCCCATTTTCTCATATTGGGACTTTAGATACTCAACCGCTCTTTTTTGACCAGGTTCACCAGTATAGCGACCTTCCATTTCATCACTAGCGTAGTAATAAAGTTGTTCCTTCAACTCATCTACCGTTATGGATTCTGCATAACTGGAGACCGGTGCGTCTGCGATGTTTTTTTTGGCATTTTCTTTTTTGGAACCACAAGATGTGGCGAGGCTCAAAACCAAACTGGCTAGAACTAGATATTTCATTGATTTACTTTTTTAGAACTTTGTACTCCTCGTAACATTCACTCATGGCATCGAGGATTTGAAGATCGTTTGCTTCTTCAATAAACTTTTTAGAATACTGGCAGTTGGTTAAAATACGATCGATGCTTGCCTTTTCCATTCCCAATAAACTCACGAGTGTTTCTCGATCAAATTTACTTTGAAGCAAGTTTCGGATTTCATCTTCCTTTTTAATCTGACGCAGTTTGCGCATTTCACTTCCTTTTCTACTGAATACGCCATAAAGGAAATCGGCTGGATTAAAAATAGAGTTGAAGACCTTAGTAACCGCTCCTGGTTCTTGGTCTCCTGCTTCATAGGCTGTATTCAGTCCATTGATGCTGTAGCGACGCGTGTTGTAGATAGGGGCGCGCTTAGCGTCTATTTCAAGATATCCGGTTAAAGTAGATTCTTTGACAACCACTTCTTCAAGGGCGATTCCTTTCTCGGTCATGGAGATCGTAACGTCACCATATTTAAGCCAGTCTTCAGTCACGCGTACGTTAATTGTTTCAAAACCTAAATAAGAGAAGAAAAGTGTGTCATTCACTTTTGCGGGTATTTCAAACCTGCCGTCGGGTGTGGTGATCGTTCCTTTTACTTGGTTCAGGTTTACGATATTCACGTTATCAAGCTCTTGATTGTCTTTAGCATTGAGGACTTGACCTCTAACCATGGACTTTTCAGTACCGTTATTTTCAGGCTCTTGAGAGAATGCAAGCTGACTTGATAAGAGACAAGTCAATAAAAGAATAAAGTAGTATTTCATTGATGCTGCTAAAATACGTCGCGTGGACGGGTAATAATAATTCTGTTAAGACTTATTAACTTCCTCGCTCAAATAAGCAACGAGTTTTTTAAACGCCTTGGCGCGGTGACTTATTTTACTTTTCTCCTGCATACTCATTTCTGCAAAAGTGATGTCATAACCCTCAGGCTGAAAAATAGGATCGTAACCAAATCCCATGGTTCCCTGTTGTTTGTTGACAATCGTGCCCTCACAAACCCCCTCAAAGAGGTTTTGACAACCGTCTATTTCTAGAGCTATGGCGGTAACAAATCTCGCACTGCGATCGTTAAAAGGCTCTAGATTGTTCAATAACAACCTCATGTTGTCATTGCTATCTTTGTTCTCACCAGCATATCGAGCGGTGTGAACTCCTGGCTCACCATCCAGCGCGTTTACCAGCAAACCGGTATCATCAGCAAAAATGGGTAGGTCTGTTCGCAATTTCAAAAACTCCACTTTTTGGATGGCGTTTCCGGCGATGGTATCGGCCGTTTCTGGTATTTCCTCGTCTAGGCCTAAATCATCCAGACTGACAAGTTTGATATTATCTGGAACCAGTTGCTGAATTTCTTCCAGCTTATTACGGTTGTGGGTGGCAAATACTATTTTCATGAGCTTAGTTGCATAGCAATTTTTTCTAGAGTGGGCACGTGTACAATGTGTTTGATTTCTGGTTCTAGCATTTCACAATCCGTACCAAAAAGCATTTTTAATCGAGGCAGTTCTTCTCTACGGCGTTCTGGAGTCGCATATTCGTCTTTAGTTCCCATGATGTGGTAGAAGTTGTAGCATAGCGATTTAAAATGATCTCCATCTTGCGCAGTCAGTTCTTTAGGAACACCACCGCTATGTAAAACTAGTGCCTTGATAGGGTCATTATAGTTTTTCAGGAATCGGGTAGCAATGGAAACGCCCTGAGAGTAACCGAAAAGAATAAGACGTTGATCGCCTTGGATCTTCTCAGCTTCAAGCACGGCATTTATATAGTTGAGATTGTTTTTCATTTCTTGCTGAGTATCTACGCGTGTGAGCCAGCTGGCTCCCACATGTTTAAAATCCTTACCTTGATAAAATTTTGAAGGCGCTTGAGGAACGATAACATAATTCTCGTCTGTACTCAAACTCTGGAAATACTTCTTAAAATAAGTCGCGAGGTAACCCAACCCGTGAAAACACAGCCAGATGTTCTTAGTATTTTCTGTCAATTCATTGACTGTTTCGTACGAATTTGTATGAGAATAACTGACGGTTCTAACCATTCTTGCCGACCTTTACAATTAAAAGAAGTAAAGATATGGACTCTAAAACTATTCTCGACACCTGCAATCAGATAAGTAAGAATACACTTATGGAAACCCTCGATATTGAGTATGTCGATGTAGGGGAGGACTACCTCACCGCCAGGATGCCCGTCACTCCCAAAGTCCATCAACCCGATGGTGTTTTACACGGCGGAGCAAGTGTCGCGCTCGCGGAATCTGTAGGCAGCGCCGCGAGCTATATCTTTCTCGATACAGAGAAATTCATAGTTCGTGGATTAGAGATTAGTGCCAATCACACGCGTTCCGTAAAGGATGGTTTTGTGTACGCCACCGCCCGATTTTTACACAAAGGGAGAACTACTCAGCTATGGGAGATCAAAATTAAAGACGGGAAAGATCGACTAGTTTCTATTTGTAAGCTCACGACCATTTGTCTAGAGAAAAATTCAGTTAAATCAAAGTAGGAATAGAGGCTTTTATCTCCGCAAAATTAACCGTAGATTCCCCACTTAGATCTCGTTATGCATTTCAAAAATATCCAAGAACGAATCCAAAAATTGCTTGATGCTGACCTGCCTTTTTTTGTTTTTAGAAAAGGAGGGTCCACAACTGTTCAAATACTTCAACAGAAGAACCTAAAACTTCATAAAAGACAACATGACACTTTGACTTGTTGCTGTTTTTCAAAATTTAAAAATAATGATAACCAGTATTTTATTTATGGTGAAGTTTATGATGAGTTTACTATTGATTTTCACGCTTCTATTGATGAATTCAAATCAGATTTCTTCGGTGAGACAACACTGGCCGACCGTTTGAATCACATGAATCTTGTGAAAAAAGGTGTTGCGGCTATCGCCTCTGGTAAGTTGGAAAAGGTGGTGCTTTCGCGAAAGCGAGATATTCAAACAACATTATCATACCCGCAAATTGCCGACCGACTTTTTAAAGCATATCCTGACAATCATACCTACTTTTTTCACCATCCCAAAGTAGGTACTTGGTGCGGATCTACTCCTGAGGTGTTGTTGTCTTATTCGGGAAATATATTAAATACTGTGTCTTTGGCTGGCACGGCTCTTTTTAATGCAAAAAAGGATCACGTTTGGGGAGAAAAAGAACGCCATGAACAACAAATCGTAACTGATTCCATCGTCTCAATTTTAAAATATCACGGGACTGAAAACGTTCAAACCGATGGCCCCAAAACGATCAGATCTGGAGATTTGATCCACTTAAAAACTGAGATTTCTGCAGCTGCAAAACAAGATCAAATTAGCTCAATTTTGAGCGATTTGCATCCCACGCCAGCGGTATGTGGGCTGCCTAAAGATGTTGCTCTAGATCTTATCCTGGAACATGAGAATTATGATAGAGCATTTTACACGGGCTACTTTGGAATTATATCTCCTAAAGAGAGCGATTATTATGTCAATTTAAGATGTATGCGGCTTAAGGAGAATATAGCGACCATTTATGCAGGTGGAGGTATAACCTTACAAAGCGATCCAGAGCTTGAATTTCTAGAAACGGAAAACAAAATGAAAGCGATGATGCGCGTATTATAATCTAACAATATGAAGCGTCGCTACCTATAGAATACTTCTAAAAGCAGTTCTTAGTAATGTTGTGCGCAGAACGGGTTTTTGATTGGATGTGGCAGGTTTAATAGTATTGAGTCTGGTGAAAAAAGCGTAAATTTTTGATAATGTTCTAGTTATAAAGATACCTGTTTCATACAGAACTATAAACGAGTAGTAAACGAGGTATTTTATTAGAATCATGTGCTTTTATTAATTGGTTGCCTAAATATCGTAAGAAATATTCAATTCAAAACGATTACACCATTTTTTTATGAATTTATCGCTTAATACCTGAAATCTAATTATAATAGTGTGTTTAACCGATGTTTAGTGTCCCTTTGTCGGTCTTGATAAGTTGCTGTTAATTCACCGGCCATAATAGCATTGCTCACTATTTTTGTCAATATGCACAGCAGTATACTTCACGCACAACAAGTAGTTTTAGGTCTAGAAAAGTTTTCTGTCAGACATATTGTTATCTCTCCCGGTTCTAGAAATGCACCGCTCACGCTTGGCTTAAACCATAATCCATTTTTCAAGTGTTACAGCATAGTAGATGAACGCTGCGCTGCGCATGTAGCCTTGGGTATGGCGCAACGTCTTAGAGAACCTGTTGCTGTGCTTTGTACGAGCGGTAGTGCTCTGCTGAATTATTACCCAGCAGTTGCTGAGGCTTACTACAGCGAGATTCCGCTTATAGTTCTAAGTGCAGATCGTCCGCCACACAAGGTCGATATAGGAGATGGGCAAACCATTAGGCAGAAAAATGTCTATCAAGATCATATATTACATGAAGCAACGCTAGAAATGATCGATAGTTTATCAGGTGAGCAGGAATTAGAAAAAAATCAACGGATCATCTCAGAATCCATCAAAATTTGTAGGGAAGAGCAAGGGCCTGTTCATATTAATATCCCATTTGAGGAACCTCTTTACAATCTTGTTAATCAGGCTCAAGTGAGAATTTCTATTCCTGATTATAAACCTGACCAATCTAACCAAGATTTCTCAGAATTAAATGAAGCCTGGTCAATAGCAAACCGGAAACTGGTATTGATTTCTACCGCAGATCCTGATGATATTACCGAGGAGCAAATAGACACACTTATCAAGGATTCCAGCGTGCTTGTGATGACGGAAGTGAGTGGTAACCTAGTACACGAGCAAGTGGTATGGGGAATAGACTCACTTATTGCACCCATTGAGCAGAATGAGAAAATGCTTGAGAAGTGGCGTCCTGAACTCGTTTTGAGCATAGGCGGCATGATCGTCTCAAAAAAAATCAAGCAGCAACTTAGAGCTATAGATGGTCTGAAACATTTTCACCTGGGTCCATGGCGAGCAACCGATACTTTCTTCTGTCTAAAAAATTCCTATAAAGTGCACCCCTCGGTTTGGATTGATCAGCTTCCGGAACCTAAGATCGAGAGCAATTATCAGAGTTTATGGCTACAGCATTTTAAGAGTTGCATGCAAAAGAAAATGGACTATCTAGAACAAATTCCATGGTCTGATTTTAAGGTGTTCTCGCAACTGTTCAAATCCCTACCAGATAACATTGTTTTACAACTAGGTAACAGCAGCACCATACGCTACGCACAATTGTTCAAGATGAATGCGTCCCACGATATTTACTGCAATAGAGGGACGAGCGGTATAGACGGATCTACCAGTACGGCAGCAGGTAGTGCCATGGTCGCAGATCGTCAGGTGATTTTTGTTACGGGTGATGTCAGCTTCTTCTACGATTCTAATGCATTGTGGAATAATTACTTGCCTAACGACTTTAAAATCATTTTGATCAATAATTCAGGTGGTGGAATATTTAGGATTTTGCCTGGGCATCAGGATACTGAGGTTTTTGATACCTATTTTGAGACGCAACACCAGCTCACGGCGGTGCATTTGAGCAAGATGTTTGGATTTGGCTATCGAGAGGTAGGTGAGGAGTCCGCTTTCGCGAAAGCGTTACAAGAATTCCTACTAGATAACACAGCTCCTCAAATCTTAGAAATATTCACTCCGGGAGCTTTAAACGATAGAATTCTACTGGATTATTTTAAATTTTTAAAATAGTTTTAAGAACGGCTATTAATGTATTAACTTGGGCGATCTAATCATTAAAATAATCGCACTATGAGTAAATTTGAAGAGAAAGTAGGTAAGTATATCGATGCCTACAAAACCAAAATAGGGGACGATCTAGACGTAGACCTATTGAGAAAAGTGACTAAAGGACTGGGTCCATCGATATATAATAGGGATGCAGAAACCGTAAGCGCTGAAAAGTCTGAAATGGAGCGTGTTGTGCAAAACTACCTCAAGAAAAAATTAGGTCTAGAAGGAGATGATCTTCTTTCTTCAGTTGAGGCGGTGATAGAAAAGTATGGTAAGAGCGAGCGTGCAAAGTACCGTGCGATCATTTATTACATGCTTTGCAAGCACCACGGCAAAGAAGATGTTTATAACTAGAGTAAACTTCAATTAGATATTCAAAGGGCTCCCGATCGGGAGCCTTTTTTTGTTCCGACATTTTCCAGATCTAACTTAATCTGTGTTTGCTGTATCAACATATTATGTTTGGTAAACGTTAACAACTAAACGTTAAACAAGTACCTACTTCATACAGCTTCACTATTTTTATACAAAATAAAGCGCATGAAAAAAATACTGATAGGAATGGGCATTGCCGTAGTGGCAATCGTGAGTGCTGGTGCTTTACAAATGAGTAACAGCGCTACTATTTCAAAAGCTGAAACTACCCAAACAGATCCCGAAAAGAGTAGGGTTAAAGATTACAATGTATATAGTTACAAAATCCCGCAAGACCTCGACTTTGCAGGTGAAAAAGTTCCTCTGGAAGATCCAGATATTTTAGAGCGGGCAGATCGTGAGTTTCTTGTAAATACTTACTGGCAGTCTAATGGGATTTTGCTTATCAAACGCAGTAAAAAATACTTCCCGATCATTGAACCGATTCTCAAAGAAGAAGGTGTTCCAGATGACTTCAAATACCTCGCGGTAATCGAGAGTGGCTTGCAAAACGTGTTTTCTCCAGCTGGAGCGAGAGGATTCTGGCAGATCATGAAAAGTACTGGTAAGGAGCTAGGCCTTGAGGTAAATGATAATGTAGATGAGCGCTATCACCTAGAAATGGCTACTAGAGCAGCTTGTAAGTATTTGAAGGAGAGTAAAGAGAAATTTGGCTCCTGGACTCTAGCTGCAGCGGCTTATAACGCTGGAAATGCTGGAATTGATCGCCAGCTGGAGCGCCAGCAGGTAAGTGATTATTATGATCTATTGCTCGGTCAGGAAACGGGTCGTTACATGTTCCGTATTCTTGCTTTAAAGGAGATTTTAGGTAACCCAGAGAGCTTCGGGTTTAATGTGGATGAGGAGCACATGTATCAATTGATACCTACAAAAGCTGAGGTCGTGGATTATGAGATCGATGATTTGGCCGCTTTCGCGAAAGCGAGAAACATCAACTACAAAATCCTCAAAATACACAACCCGTGGTTAAGGGAGGCTCATTTGAACAATAAATCACGTAAACGCTATGAGATTGATATCCCGCTAGAGGGATATTATAGATAAAATGATCAACTGGGTCTGGACACACTGGTTTATTACGGCGCTTATCGTCAATTATATTGTTGCCCTAAGTGCAGCGTTCTTTTTGCTGCGTAATAATCAGAATCCGCGCAAGACCCTATCGTCGCTGCTATTTCTCATCGCCTTTCCCTTTGTGGGACTTTTGATCTATTACTTCTTTGGCCTGGAGTATAGAAAGTCAAAGATTTTCAAACGTAAAAACCTCGATTCACACAAGATTATTTCAAAGTGGAACGATAAACTTTTTCTTACTGATGAAGAGCTAGCAAAATTTGAAGAAGACTTTCTTAAAGACAGGCTGAAACTGGTAAAACTTCTAAGGCATAACGAGGATTCACCACTTACTCTTAAGAATGATCTGAAGGTCTTGTATAATGGAGAGAATACTTTCAAGACTATTCTTCATGATATAGATCAAGCCAAACACCATATTCATATTGAATATTTTATTTTCAATGATGACACGACTGGCAATGAATTCATCGATAGGCTCCTAGCTGCTCGAGAGCGGGATGTACTGGTTAAACTTATTTATGACAGTGTAGGAAGTGACCTATCAGGCAATGCTATCAAAAAAATGAGGAATGCGGGAATTGATGTTGAGGCATTCATGCCCGTTATTTTTTCAAATTTTACGCGTAAGGCTAACTATCGTGATCACCGTAAAATCGTTATCATTGATGGGCACATAGGTTACCTTGGCGGAATCAATGTTAGCGATGATTATCGAAATGATCTGGGTGAAAACAAGCATGGATACTGGCGCGATACGCATTTACGCATTGAAGGTCATGCCGTCAAAAGTATTCAAGCGCAGTGGATGCTCAATTGGTTTTTTGTTCACGACCATACGGAGCAGGAAGAAGACGATATGATCAATAAAGATTATTTTCCAGATGTGGATGAATGGGAAAATAAACCCGTTCAAATTGCTGCCAGCGGTCCCGATTCAGATTGGGCAAATATCATGGAAGCGATTTTTCTTGCTATAAATACTGCAGAAGAGAGCATACGTATCACAACACCGTATTTTATACCTAATCAAGCGATTCTAACTGCTCTGGAAAGTGCCGCTCGATCAGGTATTGATGTCGAGATTATGGTCCCGAGGATAGGCGACAGCTGGGCCGCTCGATATGCTTCCAGATCGTATTTTGAAGAAATTATGAACTGCGGTATTAAAGTTTTCTGGTATTGTAGAGGAATGTTGCACGCAAAAACGATGGTCGTGGATGGACAGTTTGCAACAATAGGAACCTCTAATATGGATTATCGCAGCTTTGATATCAATTTTGAAATCAATGCATTGATCTATGATGAAGCGGTTGCTCAAAATTTGAATGAAAAATTTGAAAAGGATAAAGAAGATTGTGTACAATTAGACCCTCAAGAATGGGAAGAACGCTCCCATTTCTATAAGTTTAAAGAATCCTTTTGTAGATTGTGGGCTCCTATGCTTTAATGATGAAAAAAACTTCCATGGATTTAACGACAATTTTATTACTTCTAGCGATAGGATTATTAGCAGGTGTTTTGAGCGGTAGTGTGGGCGTGGGAGGTGGTGTGATTATGGTACCTCTGGCCGTATATTTTTTAGGCTATTCCCAGCATCAGGCTCAGGGGATAAGTCTTGCCGTGCTGGCCGTTCCCGTGACCTTTGTTGCTGCTTATACCTATCATAATAGTGGTCACACGCTGGACTGGCGTTATGCTTTGATAATAGCACTTTCTTTTGTGGTGGGCGGTTACTTCGGCTCTAAGCTTGCGGTGAACATCAATCAGCAGCTTATGAAAAAGATTTTTGGTTTTATTCTTATCATTGTTGCGGTAAAAATGATTTTCTTCTCAAAAGCAAAAGGAGTTAGTTAGGAAAACCCTAACAAATTTGACTGCAGGTATCTTTATTTTAGTGGTCCCAAATATTAGATACTCATGAAAAACAAATTGTTCTTATTATTTCTAAGCGTTGCTGTTTTTGCAACAGCTCAAATTGAAGCACCTCAACCCAGTCCTAAAGCAAAGGTTATGCAAACGGTGGGTTTGACTGACGTTACCGTAGAATACAGCAGGCCTGCTATGAAGGGTCGTGATATTTTTGGTGGTTTAGTGCCTTACGGCAAACTATGGCGTACGGGAGCTAACGAAAATACCTTGATAACATTTTCTGATGAGGTGAAGTTTGGTGGTAAAAATGTTGAAGCTGGAACATATGCCATTTATACTAAACCGGGCAAAGATCAGTGGGAGGTTATGCTTTATACAGATACTAATAACTGGGGGAATCCTGCTGAGTGGGATGCCTCTAAAGTAGCTGCTAGCGTCATGGCAAAAACCGAAAAACTCAACATGCCTCAAGAATCATGGACGATTGCGATTAATGAATTGAGCATGGGTGGTGCACACTTACAAATGATGTGGGATGAAACTCTGGTAAGAGTTCCTTTTACCGTTCCCACCCAAGCTAAAACCATGGCAAATATTAAAAGAGCCATGTCTGGTCCTAGCGCAAATGATTATTATCAAGCAGCGGCATTCTACCTAGAAGCAGACCAAGATCTTAATCAAGCACATGAGTGGATCACAAAAGCTACTGAGATGAACCCTAAGGCGTTCTGGATTTTTACACGTAAATCTTTGATCGAGGAAAAAATGGGTAATAAGCAGGCTGCGATTACATCGGCTAAAAAAGCACTTGCTCTGGCAAAAGAACGTGGAAACCAAGATTATGTAAAGATCAATCAGGACAACCTAGCGCGCTGGGGAGCTTAATAGAATCCCTTTCAATACATGGAAAGCACTGCAGTAAGCAGTGCTTTTTTGATTCTAGTCAAGACCAGAATTCGTATCTTAGAGAGCTAAATCTTTTCTATGAAAACATATAACAAAATTAAGTGGTTGCTAGGTATTTCAATGGTTTTTGTTCTGATTGTGACCACAAATTTGATCGATCGCAACAACTTTATTCAAGTCAAGGACTCGGTGACCTCTTTATATGAGGATAGATTAGTGGCAAAGAATATTATTTATGATATGTCAGTCTCTATTCACGACTTGGAACTAGCTATTGTAACAGATTCCTCGTTCCAGGCTGATAATAAAATAAAGACTACTAAAGATCATTTAGAGAATCTCATCGTTAGGTTTGAAACCACTAAACTAACTAAAGAAGAAGAAAAGGTTTTTAAAAAATTCAAACAAGGCGTTCAAGACCTATCCGCAAAAAGTGCCGCTGGATCTAGAGAATCTATAGACTCAACGTTGTTGCAAAGCTCTCAATTGCTTAAACAAAAATTAAATGACCTCGCAGAAATTCAATTGGCTGAGGGAGGCGTACAAATGGGAATTACTAAGAAGGCTGTAGAAACCGTTGAACTTTTCACAAGTATCGAAATCTATGTACTCATTTTCCTTGCTATTGTAATTCAAATTATCATTCTCTATGATCCAAAAAGATCATCAAAAGAATCTTAGACTCTATTAACGTGACTTTTTAAGTCTTTATAACATGACATCAGTAATTTTGAGTAAAATATAGAAAGATGCAAGAAGTAAAAGCGTACGGAGCTCAAAGCTCTGATGCAGATTTGAAGCAAATGACCATAAAGCGTCGGGAGTTGAATGCTAACGACGTAAAAATTGAAATTTTATACTGTGGAGTCTGCCACAGCGATATTCACGCAAAGAACAATGACTGGGGGAATGCTAAATATCCTATAGTTCCTGGTCATGAGATCGTGGGTAAGGTCACAGAGACTGGTTCAGATGTAAACAAATTTAAAGAAGGAGACATTGTGGCTGTAGGTTGTATGGTCGATAGCTGTCTAGAGTGTCCTTCATGTAACAACGATCTCGAGCAGTTTTGTGAGAACGGAATGACGGGAACCTATAATGGCAAAGACAAGATTGGTGGTGCAGAAAGTGATCACACTTTCGGTGGATACTCAACCAGCATCACAGTAAGAGAAGAATTTGTTTTAAGTGTTCCTGAGAATTTAGACCTTGCCGCAGCTGCACCATTATTATGTGCAGGAATAACTACGTACTCACCCCTCAATCATTGGAATATCAAGAAAGGAGATAAAGTAGGCGTAGTAGGCTTAGGCGGTCTTGGCCACATGGGAATCAAGTTTGCCGCAGCGATGGGTGCGGAAACAATAATGATCACCACATCACTAGGCAAAAAAGAAGATGCCAAAAAATTAGGAGCCGATGGTGTATTGATCTCAACAGACGACGACCAAATGAAAGAGCATAAAGGCTCTTTTGATTTTATTTTGAACACTGTTCCGGTAAAACACGATATTAATCCATACCTGAACCTACTTACCATTGATGGCACCATGTGTATGGTAGGAGCCATTGAGCCTTTAGAACCCATGCACGGTGGTAACTTGATCATAGGAAGAAAGCGCGTTGCTGGATCTCTAATAGGAGGGATTAAGGAAACTCAAGAAATGCTTGATTTTTGTGGTGAAAAAAATATTACCTGCGATATCGAGATGATCAACATTGATGAGATCAATGAAGCTTTTCAGCGCGTTCAGGATAGCGATGTAAAATACCGTTTTGTGATCGACATGCAGAGTTTAAAGAATTGATTAGAATTCATACTTAGGAAATAAAAAAGAGCGGACACCACGTCCGCTCTTTCTATTCAAAGTCCTAAGACTCATTTCCCAGCGGCAAAAATTTCTTTGAGCTGTCCTACCATACCACCATTACCGGTTACGGTGATCTCACCGATTTTATCGGCGATCTTTTCTACGTACTCCATTTCCTTGAGCTTATAGAGCATGGCATTTTCTTCCATGAGCTTTGCCGTGTTGAGCAAACTACGGGTGCTAGCAGTTTCCTCTCTTCGGGTAATCACGTTTGCTTGAGCGGTTTTTTGTGCCATCAAGACTTTATTCATGATTTCCTTCATTTCTCCAGTCAAGATGATATCACGCACTCCCACATCAAGCAGCTCAATGCCTAGATCCCTTGCTGTAACCACAGTTTTTGCATTGATGCTCGCGGCTAGATCTTCCTTGCTTTCAAGGAGTTCATCCAGCGTAAAGTTTCCTACAAAACCACGCAGAGCCAGTTGTAGATCCACATAAAATTGTTTTTCAAAATCCTTGGTTCCCATGAGCGCACGTTTCACATCCACTACTCGGTATTTTGCAAACAGAAAGGTTCTGATGCTCGCCTTATCCTTCGTCAGCAACTCTTGACCGCTTACCTCCATTTGAAGGGTTCTCGTGTCAGTTTTGGCAAACTTGATGCTGATGTCGTTCTTCCAAAACCTATACACACCGCTTTCCAGCACACGATCAAATTTGTCCTCGACTAGCAACACCCCTTTTTCAGTAGCGCCTACTTCAAAGGTTCTAACATATTGATTCACACCGTAGCGACTTAAAATGCTGCTGTCCAGATCCTCGGTGATCTCGATTTTACTCAAATCTGCCTTGACAAACTTGTAGTCCATGAACCCTTTCCAGTAGAGGTATCTTCCGGTGGTGAGTACATGACTGTAGATGTTATTGACAAATTTAAAAACCAGCTCGCCGTCACCCACATCAACAACATGTAGGTTCTCTAGAACTTTCGCATCCTTGAGCAAGACTTCTTCCAGTCGCACGTCCAGCTTAAGTTGTGCAGTCATGTAGAAGATTTTTACGCTTTCGCGAAAGCGTACCCAGTGAACGCCTGCATTCAACATTCTGACAAATTCACCGTCTTTGAAGACCAGTCCCACAGTACCGGTCTTGATGACTTTTCTAGAAATTTTCATTTCTCTTTTCTTTGTGACCACAATCTGCGATCGATTAAAATTTACACTATTTGAACAGGGCGTTACCGGTAAAACCCTGAAACAATACTTTTTTAAAGAAACCCTGCGTTGAGGTCATCCATCCCTCGCGGAATGTGAGTCTGTCGGTTCGTCTCAACCGCTACCCGAAATAGGTTTTTGAACTATTTAGTCTGATCTAACGATCTTCGTTTTAGTTCTCCAAGCCATTCCAGAATCACGGTCTCGAATCGTGACTGGACTTACATTCAAGGCGAGATCTGGACTGGAACCTTGATTGCTCTAAATTCCCGACCTGTCCCGCAGGGTTTCTTCTTTTGGCTTAACTAAGGCGAGCCACCGCTCCAAGAGAAGGATTTTTAACGAGATCCCTCAAACTCTCCCTATCCACAAAGGGTGATTGTCCTAGATTTACGAGATCTATGACTCTCGATTGCTGATTCTAAAATCAGTGCGTATACCTATTCCGCCATTCCGATCTGTTGATCAGAAGTAGGACTCGAACCTACATAATCGTTGCTTTGATTTAAGGAAACCAAAAAACCTCTCAACCAGTTGCATCTGCTTGCGTGATACAAACTTGCAACGCAGCAGACAGGCGTGCCATACAGAAACACGACCGCTACCAGTAAAGTGCGAAACAGACCTGAGTCGAACAGGTATCTTCCCGTCTTCAGCGGGTGCTTTATGCCAAATGCAGTTCTGAATCTGGGCAAAATAAATTGAGCGATTTTTTATCATTTCAAGGCAAAAAACGCTGCGATAGGTAATACTACCGCAAGGCTTTTTAACGATGAAATGAGGAAAAAGATCCAATTTATTGGACTTATTCAGGACTGTCTTTGGCAACCCTTAGCTACTGTTTCTTAAAGTTGATTTTATCAAATCAACTTCAATCACCATTTTGTAAAAGCGCCCTTTGAGGATCGAACTCAAATCTGAAGGGATCTACCCGACGTGCTAGCCGTTACACTACGGCGCTTTTACCGAGACTACTTTTTCTTCTTTTTTTTGCTTTTTTTCTTTTTTGCCTTTTCCGTTTTCTTGGACTTTTTGAAGACCAGTCTACGTTTTGCCTTAACGCGATCCAGTTCTGACTGAGCAAAACAGGTTAAAAACCGATCGGTACATGACTTGAGCGCTTCTTTATGTGCGGCGATCGCTGGTTTGAGCAACCCCTGGCGTTCCATCAAGCGTCCCTGCATGATACGTAATAAACCATGATTTGAACCTTTGACCGTAAAGGCAAATGCGAGAACCTTCTGGGCTTTTTGAAACTCCTCTGCGCAAGTCAGAACATTGATGAACAAGGAATAAACCTTTATCATATATGGATCTATCGCCATGATCTGCTCACAATAATCTATAGCCGTACTGTAATCTTCAAGGTCATACATGTGTAGGCACGCCATGAGATAAAGAGCCTCAGTATTTTCTGGTTCATAGGCAAGTGCGTAATCCAGTGACTCCACCGTCTCGGCGAGTTCATAGGGATAGGCATCTATAGCCTTGAAGATGTAATTGTTTGAATTCATTACCGTTATTTAAAATATTGTCTTTTGCCTTCTTGAGGCTGTTGCGACGCTGTAACGGTAAGATGGAAAGGTCATCCATCAAAAAACCCGAATCAATCGTCTGGTGCTGTTTCGGGTTTATTCATGAGGTAGTATTTTCTATGAATGTTCCCGAAGCCAGCCGTATATCGTTACCATAAAATCTGGTACTGATGTTAAAATGATACGTTGCATAACTTCTGTTTTTGTGATCTACTGATCTGGTTTGTTCTATTTGTTGCCTTACTCGAGATCATTGTTTTCTTTCTCAAAGGCGGTGCAAAGATGAATACAAATTTCTGTAACTACCAAACTTTTTTAAAAATAAATAATTGATAATCAGCTGTTTAATAGATGAATTTAGGCTGTTGAATTCTTGTCCGCTGTTAGCAGATTCTGGTTTTAAATTAAAGTATTTGAAATACTGTAACTTGACTCAACCTATTCAACTATGTAAAAAATCACTTATCAATTAAAAATTTTTTGGTTGCTGCATAAAAAAAGCGCCTTAAATCAATTTTAAGGCGCCCCATCTATGGTTAATTAATAGTTTCTAACTCATAAAATCATACTCTAAAGCACCTGCATACCTCGCTCAAAAAGAGCGCTACCTGTAATCCTCTTGGATTATCTGAGCAAATGTGATATGTGGTTCTTTGCGTTTTCATGCTGCAATTATAAAAGATTTCTTTAGCAAGAGGATATGAAATGGAGTATTCAGAATGATTCTATTTATTGAATTTCATTCGTCAACCTATGCATGGTCGTGTTTAGATTCAAGAATTGTTTCCCTATTTTTGATTTTGTTAAGAAAATTGTTTTTGGCACGCTTTCGCGAAAGCGGAACATCAAAAATCATTACTCTCATAAATGTGGAGTTGAGAAATAGATAAGTGTCGCCGGAAAAACAAACAAAACTACCTCAATGAAAAACATGAAAATTGCAGCTTATATTCTAGCTGCTACCTTAATGGTCTCATGCAACAACAGTACAGATGAGCCCATCACAGAAGTCAAAGCCAAAACGGAAAAAAACAACGGTAAAGTCACCGAGTTTGCAGACATTGCTGTACTACATTATGAAATCCCAGGCTGGGACGAGCTGAGTCTCAAACAACAACAGTTGGTTTACTACATGACCCAGGCAGGGCTGAGCGGTAGAGATATCACATGGGATCAGAATTACAGGCACAATCTAGCGATCCGTCAGGCACTTGAAAATCTGTATACCAACTATAAGGGCGATAAAGAGAGTGAAGCATGGCAACAATTTGAAACCTACCTCAATAGGGTGTGGTTTGCTAGCGGAATCCACCACCACTACAGTATGGATAAGATGATCCCAGAACTACCTAAAGAGCAATTGTCCAAAATGATGGAAGAAGCTGGCGTGGAGCTGGATACTAGAATATTAAACTTGCTTTATGACGATCAAGATAGTAAGAAAGTGGTTCTAGATGAGGATAAGGACTTAGTTCTTGCAAGTGCGGTTAACCTGTACGGTCCTGATGTCACTACACAAGAGGCTAAGGAATTTTACGGCAGCATTGCAGTAGATAAAAATGAACCGATTGAGGTTGGGTTGAATTCGCGACTCGTGAAAAAAAATGGTGAGCTGGTAGAAGAAATTTATAAGAGCGGAGGTAAATATGGAGCTGCGATTGATCGCATCATCTATTGGTTAGAAAAAGCACAAGGGGTTGCAGAAACAGAAGCACAAGAAAAAGCACTGGGATTGCTCATAGAGTATTATAAAACGGGAAGCCTAGATACTTGGGATGACTATGCAATAGCCTGGACTAACAGTACTGATGGTGCAGTAGATTGGATCAACGGTTTTATAGAAGTGTATAACGACCCAATTGCTTATAAAGGGAGCTATGAATCCATCGTGCAGATCAAGGATTTTGACATGAGCCGTAAAATGGAAGTCTTGAGCAAGAATGCACAATGGTTTGAAGATCACTCGCCACTTATGGATGAGCACAAGAAAGACTCTGTTAAAGGAGTAAGCTATAAAACAGTAAATGTGGCCGGTGAAGCAGGGGATGCCAGTCCAGCAACTCCCATAGGTGTAAACTTGCCAAACAACGTATGGATCAGAAACGTGCATGGTAGTAAATCAGTTTCTCTAGGAAACATTATTGCAGCTTATAATGGAGCAGGTAGTACAGGTAAACTTGAGGAGTTTGCTCACGATGAGGAAGAAATCGAGCTGGAGAAGAAATATGGTGCTCTCGCAGACAAGTTACACACGGCACTTCACGAGGTGGTGGGACATGCCAGCGGTCAGATTAATCCAGGTGTAGGAACTCCTAAGGAAACACTGGGAAGCTATAAAAGCACCATCGAAGAGGGGAGAGCAGACCTTTTCGGTCTTTATTACTTGATGGATCCCAAGCTTGAGGAACTAGGTCTGGTTGAAGATTGGAAAAAAACCGGTATGGCGGCATATGATGGTTATATAAGAAATGGTCTTATGACACAATTGACTCGTTTAGAAGTAGGGCAGAATGTAGAAGAAGCTCATATGAGAAACCGCCAGTGGGTAAGTGCCTGGGCGTATGAACGAGGCGAAGAAAACGGAGTAATCGAGAAAGTAACTAAAGACGGTAAGACTTATTATGATATCAAGGACTATAAAGCGTTGCGAGAGATTTTTGGTGAGTTGCTCCGTGAGACTCAACGCATGACGAGTGAAGGTGACTTTGAAGCAGCCAAAGCACTTGTAGAAGATTATGGCGTTAAGGTAGATCAAGATATTCATCAAGAAGTAAAAGATCGTGCGAGCAAATTTGAAGCTCCGGCTTATAGTGGTTTTGTGAATCCTATGATCGTACCCGTTGAAGAAAATGGTGAGATCACTGGTTTTGAAATCAAACAACCCGATAGTTTTGCTGAGCAAATGTTGACGTATTCAGAAACTTATGGATTTCTGAATTCTATGGACACAAATATGTCATCTGAAGAAAATACTTCAACTAATTAGGTTTTACATAAAGTCTATAATCTATCAAAGCCGCCGTAAGGTGGCTTTTTTAATATCTTATTTCTAAGACGAGGCGAGAATCGATGGATACCAGAGAGATATAGAGTTATTATGAAACCTATGGGACAGTATTGTTTTAAAATTAAGGGTTGATTCAGACTAGTCTATGTAATTTTAAAATAAAAATAAAATGGCAGATAAAATCACAACTATCAACCCTGCAAATGGGAAAGAGCTCAAATCTTATGATTTCTTGACAGAGGAGCAAGCAATGGAAAAGATTCAGCAATCTCAAAAGGCCTTTGAATCCTGGAAACTGAAATCACTGGAGGAAAGAGCAAAGGTGATCAAGAACATCGGAGAAAAGTTGAACGAATACAAAGACGAATTTGCTCAACTCATGACTGATGAGATGGGTAAGTTATTCAAGCACGGTAAACAAGAGATAGATCTCTGTAAAGGAATTTGCGATTATACCGCAAAAAGTGGTATGGACGCTTTAGCAGATGAAGAACGAGAACTCGATGGCGGTGGCAAAGGAATCGTAACCTATTCACCAATGGGAATAATTTACGGGATACAACCGTGGAATTTCCCTGCTTATCAAGTAGTAAGATATTCTATCGTAAACCTTATGGCGGGTAATGCAGTGCTATTAAAACACGCTGAAAATGTCACTGGTTGCTCTTTGTTGCTTCAAAAAATCTATGAGGAGGCAGGTTTGCCTGAGGGTTTATTTCAATCCTTAGTGATCAGCCACGAAATTTCTGAGAAAATTATAGAGCACGATCTTGTAAGGGGAGTAACATTTACTGGTAGTGCAGGCGTAGGTAAAAAAATAGGTGAACAAGCTGGAAAAGCGCTTAAGAAAACAGTTTTAGAGCTTGGAAGTAATGATGCTTACATCGTGTTAGAAGACGCTGATATTGAAATGGCTGCAAAGACCTGTGCCAACGGTCGGATATACAATAATGGAGAGACTTGCGTTGCAGCAAAGAGATTTATCGTTGTAGACAAAGTTTTTGAAGAATTCAAGAAGGCTTTTGTTGAACGCATGAGCAACATTACTCTGGGAGACCCAAATGATGAAAATTCTCAGTTAGGCCCCATGGCTCGTAAAGATCTTATGGAGAAACTTCATGACCAAGTTAAAGAAAGTATCGATAAAGGAGCAGAAGTGCTGTGTGGTGGTGAACCTGAAGATCGAGATGGATTTTATTACCCCTCGACTGTATTGGGTAATGTAAAACCAGGTCAACCAGCTTATGATGATGAATTATTTGGACCCGTAGCATCTTTGATTCATGCTAAAGATGAAGAGGATGCTATGCGTATTGCTAACGACAGTAGGTTTGGTCTGGGAGGAGGAATCTTTTCTAAAGATCAAGACAGAGCAGTAAAACTCGCACAAGATCATTTTGATACGGGAATGGTTTTCATCAATTCATTTGGTTTAGCTCAAGTAAACATGCCGTTCGGAGGGGTTAAGGATTCTGGATATGGTAGAGAGCACGGAGGATTTGGTATCAAGGAATTTGTAAATATTAAAGCAGTTAATATTCTCAATTCATAGTTGACTTTGTAAAATCTTAATAAATTACCGCAAAAAAAAGGTTTTTGAATTTTTCAAAAACCTTTTTTTATGCAATTTAGTTAAATTTCTCAGTTGTATTGAGGATTGTCCGGAGCGTTAGACCATAACTCGTACTTACCTCCCAGTTCACGCATATGATTTTTCCAGATATCAAAAGTATCTAATGCTAGTAACTCACTTGCAGAGGTGTTTTCACAGACGACCCATGAATTTCCTTGAAGCTCATTTTCAAGCTGATGTATTTCCCATCCAGAATATCCCAGAAAGAAGCGGATTTCAGAACCCGTAATCTTGTTTTGCTTAATCAATTCACTTACAATACCGAAATCTCCACCCCAGTATATATCATCCTCTATAAGATGAGAGCCAGGAATTAATTCAGGTATGTTATGTAAAAAATAAAGGTTGTCTCGATCTACAGGTCCACCAGCATAAATATCTAGTTGAGCATCTATTTCAGGTATCAACTGATCAAGGGTATATTCTAATCTCTTGTTAAGGATGAAACCGACTACACCATCTTGATTGTATTCTGTTACCAGCACTACTGATCTTGAAAAGGAATCATCTCCTATAATATTAGGCTCAGATACTAAGAGCTTTCCTTTATGTGGCGCAATTTTTTCCATAAGATCACTTTTATATCTAAATGTAATGAAAACAACGGGTAACACTACAAGTTTTATTAACTAATATTTAAGATAAGTACAAAAAAAATCCTGCTCGTTAGAACAGGATCAAACAAAAAGTTGTTTCGATTGCTTAGTTGACAGCTTTTTGAAGGTCGCTACCAGCTTTGAATTTTACTACTTTCTTAGCAGCGATCTTGATAGTTTTACCTGTTTGTGGGTTTCTACCTTCTCTAGCAGCTCTTTTAGATACAGAGAAAGAACCAAAACCTACTAAAGACACACGGTCTCCATTTTTAAGGCTTTTTTCTACATTACCTAGAAATGACTCTAGAGCTTTCTTAGCAGCAGACTTAGAGATGCCGGCATGCTCGGCCATTCCTTCGATTAAATCAGTTTTGTTCATGATAAGATTATTAATTAATTAGTTCAACTAAAACGTGGTAACAAAATTATACGGATTCTTACACCGCACAAGAAATCAACAACATTTCTCCATTTATTGTTAATAAATATAACGTTTTGTTAATAACTCCTTGTGAATTCTAAGGTTTTCTGTCTATCCTAGATCAAATCTAGCATCAGAGGAAAAGCTATATCCATTCAAAAGACTTTTGGCATCCATTGCTTTTTTATTTGGTAATTGAAGTTTTTCTAGTAGCACAAAGCTATCAGAGCAAGCAATCATGATCTCATTATTTTTTACTACAATGCTTCCAGGTATCATGTTGTGAGGTTTATTAACAATTGAAGTCTCAAAAATCTTGACCTGTAAAATATTGTTCTTATCTAAGAGTGTTGCCTTTGCAATGGGAAAAGGATTCAAACCGCGTACTACTGCGTCCACTTGCTGGGCCGGCTTAGAAAAATCGATTTTAGTATTCTCCGTGGTCAGTTTTGGAGCATCTTTCAACTCATCATAGTTGGTCTGCTTTGTAAGAGACGCCTCTCCCTCTGCGATCAAGTCTATAGTTTCTAGGGTTAGTGTACGTCCTAGATGCATCAACTTAGTATACAGTGATCCTGCAGTTTCCATAGGTTCCAGTGCACACTCTGCCTGTAAAATCATCGCTCCGGTATCTATTTTTTCATCAATGAAAAATGTAGTGACGCCTGATTTTTTTTCTTGGTTGATCACCGCCCAGTTGATGGGTGCCGCTCCACGGTACTGAGGCAATAAACTGGCATGTAAGTTAAAAGTTCCCATCTCTGGCATATCCCAAACTACCCTAGGCAACATTCTAAAGGCGACAATTACAAATAGATCAGCTTCTAAGCCGCTCAATTCTTTGATGAAATTTTCATCTTTGAGATTTGTAGGTTGTAAAACTCTTAAACCTGTACCTACAGCATATTGCTTTACATGACTCTCCTGCAATTTCCTCCCTCGACCGGCAGGTTTATCTGCTACGGTAACAACTCCCACAACCTGATGATGGGATTGCACGATACCGTCTAATATATGAGTGGCAAATTCTGGTGTGCCAAAAAATACAATCTTCAATTTATCTCTCATTGATCCTAAAAGCTTTGCCTGCAATATTAAGGATTATACCATCGTCTATAAGTTGACGTAGTGTTTTAAGAATTTCATCTTTTGGGGCATTAACGTGATTTGAAATTTCCTCTAGACTTACCTCACCTTGGCTAACATATTGTTCAATCATGAGCTTCAAATTGACCATTTTACCTTTTCTACAATACGTACATCGCCCACAGTTTTGATCTAGGCGTTCTCCAAAATATGCTAAAATCCCACGCTCCATACACTGGTTCTGGTCCAGTAATTCAATCATCGCGTTAAGCTTTTGAATTCTTACTTCATTATATCGCTCCAGTTCTCTAGCAAAACGGTTGATCGTACGATCGTCTTCTCGAGGTTGTAGATATTGCAGTGTCAAGTCTGTTCCAGTTATGCGGGCATAAATTAGTTCGCGCTCATGCAGTTGTTTGAGTGTTTCAGTGACTTCTTTTTCCGTGGTGTTACTTCTTACAGCAATCAGTTTTGAATTGATTTGAAGATTTTGTTCACGGCTGCTTCCATAGCTTCTCAAAATAGCTTGCACTATGGCATGTGCCACTTGATCGTGACTGGTAAAGTCCATGATTTTTGTTCCGCTTTCGCGAAAGCGTACCACAGAACGATTACCGTAACTCTGATCCAGCGATATCACACCAAAACGATCCAGCGCAGTCAGTGCATTATAGGTAATGATCCCATTCAAATCATAGGTACGACAAAAGTCTGCAAACGGAAGTTGATAGGTGTGCTCCTGACCCTCACCATAAGCAATGCGCAGGTAGTTGCTTAAATGCCGGTAAGTTTTCTTGAGGATATCCACAGTAGGAAGCGCTCTAATGAACTGATTGCGTGCGTGGATCACATCATTCTCGTTATAGATAAACTTTGCGATACCTGTTTTGCCATCCCTGCCGGCGCGGCCCGTTTCCTGATAGTAGCTTTCAATACTGTCAGGAAGCTGTAAATGGACTACGCTACGTACATCGGGCTTATCGATTCCCATACCGAAGGCGTTTGTGGCAACCATGACCCGGGTTTGATTGCTCAGCCACTTAGAGACTAGATCCTTACGCATTTTTGAATCCAAGCCACCATGGTAAGCACTAGACGAGATGTTTTTATGAGATAAAAGTTGACTGAATTCTACGGTATTCTTACGACTGCGCACATAGGCAATAGAACTGCCTTGAGAATTGTTATAGAAGTTGATAAGCGCGCTCCTTTTGTGAGTTGAGTGCTCGAGATCATAATTTAGTTGCCGTCGCTCAAAGGAGGACGTGAATACTCTAGGATTCTTGAGGTTGAGGTGCTCCTTTATATCCTCTTGAACATTTACAGTTGCCGTGGCTGTAACTGCAATTACGGGAGCTTTATTAATAAAACTGAACACCTCTTTGATTTTGAGATAGGCCGGTCTGAAATCATGCCCCCATTCACTAATGCAATGGGCTTCATCTATTGCTAAGAGATTCACTTTCATTTGTGAAATGCGCTCTTGAACCAGCGGTTGCTCCAGACGTTCCGGGCTTAAGTATAAAAATTTATAGTTGCCATAGATACAGTTATCCAGCACAGTATCCAGGTCTTGTCTTGAAATTCCAGAAGTGATCCCTACGGCTCGTACGTTGCGCTTTTGCAATTGGGTTATTTGATCGTTGATCAGAGCGATGAGAGGAGAGACCACAATACAAATTCCCTCTTTACACAATGCGGGAATCTGGTAGCATAGCGATTTTCCACCGCCGGTGGGTAAAACAGCAAGTACATCACGATTTTCCAGAACTGATGTTATGATTTCCTCTTGTTTGGGTCTGAATTGGCTATGCCCAAATACTGTTCTTAATATGTCTTCGGCTTTACCTATGGGTTGAGGTATTTTAAAATGAAAGCAACGCGATCTTCAATACTTATTTTCGGTACATCAATCACCTGATAGTCTAATGATTCATACTCTTTTTTGATAATACCGCTGATTTTTTTGGCTTGATTCAGATCTTCATAGCGTTCAGAATCCTGCTGATATATTTCTTCCCAAATAGGGAAATAAAAACAGTAGTCGTAGCGCAAGCGTATACTCTTCTCCACATAAATTTCGGGAATCGGATCACCTGTAAAGCGATGATAGGCTGGGACGTCAGGGATTCCACGATCATAAAAATATAAGCCATTTGTAGCTTCACCGTATTGTGAAATACGCCCTTCCAACAATCTGTCGCTGAAGGCGTGAGGGTCTGTTAAAAAGAGCTGGTCGATACCTTTTTTCTGAGCTTCTTTTATGACCTGTCTGCTTATTTCAGGCAATACATTGTAACCTATATCTTTTAATGCGTTTATAACGCTGGTTTTTCCTGTTCCAGGACCGCCTATGAGGACTGCACGGGTAATACTGTTCATACCACAAATTAAAAGAATATAGTGGATGCATCCTCCACTTTGATCAATTATATTTGCACACTAATATTATGGCAGTACCTAATCCCGACGAATTTTACAAAAAGCTGAAAAAGCAACTGGCTGATACCAGTTTATGGCCTTCTAAATACCTTTTCAAATTTATAGTTCCATCCACTGGAGGTAAAATTCAGCAAATTGAAGATAAGTTTGATAATCTAGGAGCGGTTATCAACACAAAGGAAAGTAGTAAAGGAACCTATACCAGTGTCTCTGTAATGGTTAAGATGAAAAATCCTAACGCCGTTATTGAAAAGTACAAAGAGGTAGGGGAAGTTGAAGGTGTTATTTCTCTATAACATCTCGTAGATAAACCTTACATTGCCATTAAATCTCATTAAGTTTTGATTTCATCATTAGAATACAATACAGAGCGTAACCATCTAAATATACCTGAATATGGAAGACATATTCAGAAACTTGTAGAGCACTGCAAGGAACTACCCTCTAAGGAAGAGCGCAACCGTATGGCTCATGCTATCGTAGGTGTTATGGGTAATTTGAATCCGCATTTACGGGATATAGATGACTTTCAGCACAAATTGTGGGATCAACTTTTTGTGATCGCAGATTTTGATCTGGATGTAGACTCACCGTTTCCAAAACCTGATCCTGAAGTTATCAATGCGCGGCCAGAGCGCATGTCTTATCCTCAAAAACGTCCACGATACCGTTTTTACGGGAATAACATTCAAGGAATGATAGATGTTGCTACTGGCTGGGAGAAGGGAGAGAAGCGAGAAGCGCTCACGTTCATCATTGCAAATCACATGAAGAAATCTTACTTGAACTGGAATAAGGATTCAGTCGATGATGCAGTCATTTTTAAACACCTGTTTGAAATGAGTGATGGTAAGATCAATCTCGCCGTAAAAGATGAAGATTTACTGGAGTCTAAAGATCTCATCTACCGCAATACAAATACCCACAGATCTAAGAACAATAGTAGGCGTAATAATGGTAAAAAGAATAATAGAAATAACAACAGAAGACGCGGCAGAAATTAGGTAAATCTTTCTAACGGTTAAAATAAAAAAATGTCAAGCAATTTGCTTGACATTTTGATTTCTTACAGCTGGTTTAACTGCGTTCAAGATTTGGAAAGCGGGCTGGTTACCGACTCCTCTTCATGATCATCGTGATCTTCAAGAACCTTTCTTTTCCAATCACTGTAACCGTTTGGGGAAATTATTAAATCCATCGCTTCTTTTTAAACAAATTTAATATGCTAGCATAGTAGTTTTTCTTAATGAAATATTATTGATTTGTGCCTAAATCGTTAATAATTACCCAATTGAAAAGTGCAATACTAGATACAGCTCTTTTTTATTATGAAGCTTGCAAAGTTTCATAAATAATTTCTTGCCCGTTGTGTTTATCCAGATAAGATCTCAATATTTGATTTGTATGGTAATTGGTCGTTTTGCGATCGATATAATCTTCACATTCAGCGAGACTGCTTATCCCTACATTTTGGTCAACAAAGCCATAACCTTGATACTCACCATCTTTGACTAAAATAAAACAGTTTTCGTGCTGGGTACGGCCTGGTTGTTTGATCACGTAATTTGCATTACTCGCTCTTAAAGCTTCTATCGCTTGATTAGCCCTTATATTATAAAGACTAACCATTTCTTCTTTCTTACAAACGCCTTTGCAATTTTTAATTTTATAGTGAGAGGAACAGTCGTCTTGAACCTTTAGGCTACAATATTTAGGGCATAGCTTAAACTCAGCACATAATTCTTCCAGTTGTTCAACGGCATGAGATCTATTATAATGAGTAACGATGGCACTATCATAAGACTTGACTAATCCTACAGCAAACTGAATGATCCCTAACTGATTCTTATAATAGAGAATCTGGTAGGCGCGACGTGGTTTTTTCTGTGCGTTATTGTACTTGGGATAATAATGTCTGATTAAATCAGCTTCTTGTAAGAGCGCCACGAGTTCATTTCCTGTAGGAATGTGTTCAATGTGATGAATTTCCTGACACATGAGGTAGGATTTACTCTTTTTAGTGTAAAAATGAGAAAGTACCCTCTTTCGTAAATTGATCGCCTTGCCTACGTAGATCACTTTGTGCGCTTGATTTTTGAAAAGATAAACTCCCGGAGCATCTGGTAATTGTGAAAACTGAGAACGATCTAGGTGAGGAGGGAACGTACCTTCTTTATTGGTGCCTTTGAGAAACTTCTCAAAAGTGGCTTCACAATCTTCGGTTTCTAGTAAACGTTGAAAAAGAGATACAGTTGCGTCCGTATCGCCCTCAGCGCGGTGTCTGTTGTTGAGTGCGATGCCCAGAGAATTGCATAATCTTCCTAAACTATAAGAATTCATCCCGGGTATGAGTTCTCTGGAAAGCCTTACCGTACAAAGTTTCTTTCTCTTAAATTCATGTCCCAACCGCTTAAATTCATTCCTGATGATGTTGTAATCAAAGTTGACGTTGTGCGCCACAAAAATGCAATCACGAGTCATGCGTTCAACCTCTTCGGCCACATCTTGAAAAACTGGAGCCGTCGCCACCATTTCGTTATCGATACCAGTAAGCGAAGTAATAAAATCAGGTATTAAGCATTCGGGATCAATCAGCGTGGTGTATTTCTCAACGATCTCAGTACCGTGCATACGCACGATGCAGATTTCAGTAATACGATTGCCACCCAAACCTTTACCGGTCGTTTCTATATCGACTACTGCAAAATAATTATTGGTTACACTCATAGAAGTTGGAAAAGTTCCAAAATTATGGAATAATTCCTAATAAAGGATGTTAAATGATATTTTTAGAAAAGATATAAGTTCGTCAGGTAATCTTTTCCTTACAGATTTTAACTACTACAACTCAATTGTGAGCAACCTACTTTTGAACGCGCCCATTCCGGTCTTTTTTGATACCATTTCTCGTACTCTGGCTGTTCATCGTATGGGTTTTTGAGCATGGCATAAACCTCATTCAGCAGCTCGTAATTTTCTTTTTCAGCTTCCGTGATTACTAGTTGTGCGATGTAGTTGCGCAATACGTATTTTGGATTTGTGGCGTTCATTTTTTGAGTTCTCGCTTTCGCGAAAGTGAGATCATCACCATCATATCCTACACTTTCAACTTTGAGTCGATCCAAATAGGTTTGGAACCAATTCTCCAATTGATCTCGATGGGTTTCTTGAAGCTGATCGTAATTATAGAATGCGATTTGCAACGTGTTCCAGCAATCCTGAACAGAGCTGTCTTGATCAATTTTACTAAGTTCTCTAAAAAATAGCGTCATGTCACACTCGTGGAGTTGAAGAGTAGATTCTAAGTCTGCAATGAGTTTCTGATCCTGATTTTTTTCATTAAACAGACCTAACTTATCACTCATCATGGTATGGTAAGAGTTGAAATAATCGGTTTTATACTGCATGAGCCGCGCTTCCAGCGGTTTGCTATCCTCGATGAGGGGATAGAGCGCATTTGCGAGCTGCAACAGATTCCATAACGCGATCTCAGGTTGCTGGCCAAACGTATAACGGCCGTTGCGGTCTGTCGTGTTAGGCGTCCAGTCCAGTTCATAAGGTTCCAGCCAGCCGTAGGGCCCATAATCGATGGTGAGTCCTAAAATGGACATGTTATCTGTATTCATAACGCCGTGAACAAAGCCCACACGTTGCCAGTCGATGATCATTTTAAGGGTGCGATCGCAAACGGCACTGAAAAATTCCATGTATTTATTAGGACTTTCAGCAATTTTGGGATAGTGATGAAGGATGATATGATCTGTGAGCTTTTTCAAGGATTCGTTTTCGCCTTGAGCGGCAAAATGTTGAAAATTACCGAACCGCACAAAGCTCTCGGCCACACGACACACTATAGCGCCGGGCTCAAATTCTGGATTACCATCGTAGAGCATGTCGCGTAAAATTTTTTCTCCGGTAAGAGAAAGACTTAATGATCGAGTCGTCGCAATTCCCAAATGATGCATCGCCTCACTACAAAGGTGTTCCCTGATGCTGGATCTCAAGACAGCAAAACCATCACCTCTACGGGAGTAGGGCGTAGGTCCGGCGCCTTTGAGCTGGTAAGTCCAGTTTTTATTTTCTGAATTTGCTTCAAAAAGATTGATCGCCCTACCATCTCCCAACTGACCAGCCCAGTGTCCAAACTGATGTCCAGCATAAGCCATGGCGTAGGGTTGGGCTTCGCTAGGTATTTTCTGACCCGTAAAAATCTCTTGAAATTCTTTTGAATTTATAAAGGCTTCGTCAAAGCCCAAATCATTGGCAAAATTAGAAACATGTAAAAGTCGCGCTTTTGGGAACTTGACCGGTTCTACCCGTGAAAATGCTACATTTCCTACCTGTCTCGTGTAATTCTCATCTATAGGATCCTTAGGAAGTGCATCAGCAAAGTGATGTGAAATTTGGAAAGGAAACATGATGTGTTGAATTTATTTAAAGAAACTAAAGACCGTACCGCCGTATTTGCGAGCGTTGTCAAATCTTGCGTGGGTGCTCAGGTCAGTATGTTTAGAATGTTCTATGATAAGCATCCCAGCATATTTTTCATCAGTTTCTGTTTGCAACAGATTCTGATCAAAAATAAGATCTACGAGACTCATAAAGTCATCTAATTCCAAGGCATAAGGTGGGTCAGCAAAAACGAGATCGTAAGTACCACTATGTTGGTTGAGAAAGGGGAAAACATCTGACTTGACCGCAGTGATGGGGAATTCTAATTCCTCTGCAGTTTTTTGAACAAACGACACGCAAGCGTGATGCTGGTCTACGGCGACTACGCTCTGGGCTCCTCTGCTGCAAAATTCATAAGATATGTTGCCACTACCAGAAAAGAGTTCCAAAACATGAAGCACTGAAAGCTCTACTTGATTGCGTAATATGTTGAATAAGGCTTCTTTTGCCATGTCCGTCGTGGGGCGCACAGGCAAGTTTTTTGGCGCTAAGATGCGACGTCCTCTATGGGTTCCTGAAATTATACGCATAGTAATTTTTCTTGATAGGTAGCTTGATTAACTTTTACCTGAATGTTAGAAACGTAAGCGTTGAGTAATTCTTCTACCTTACTTATTGAATCCTCGCCTCGTAAGATCAATAGGACTTTTGCAGGATCAAAATCGTGCTGCTGCAAACCGAACATAACATAATATAAAGCATCTTCTATGCTTTCATAGGGAAACAAGTTAAGCGATTGCAATTCTGCAGACTTGTAAATGCTCATGTAGAACTTGTTGTCAAAAAAATCGGTGTAAATGACATTCTGATCTTTTGGAGCTGTATCTGTTTGCAGCTTCAACAATTGTGATCCATAATGATAATAATCAAAGCTTCCTACCTTCTCAAAAAAGTAATTATTGATATTTTCAAATGCGATGTAAACCATAACCACATTGTCCACTTTCTCATGACTGATGAGGTCAGTTTTGAGCAGACGGGCATTATATTTTAAATAATCAGCGGCATTGCTTTCCTGAAAAATGGCAGCAGGAACTAGACAGAACAAATCATGATTATAGAGCAATGTCACTTTTTGAAATGCGGATGATAAAGCCTGGTTTCGCTCAAATTCTTTCTCAACCTGTTCTAGAATAAAGGAGGGATTCATGGATCGCTCAAAAGAGGTGTTCCACTGATCCAGCACTTTTTGATCGTGGTAGATATAAAAAGAAAGTCCATCTTGAGAAATCAAGACGGACAGACTTTTATGTATTGCAGATATATTATTCTGAAGCTCCTGGGGCATATTGTCTAGGCCAGTTTCCACTTGTTGATATCTCGTCTAGTGAACCTACTCTGATGTATCTACCAGGTACGGCTTCAATGGCGATCACTTCCAGCTCTCTTTCTAGCAAACGCTCTGGTTGATCAAAGAGGATATCTTTTTTATCGGCACGAGCTCTAAAAACAGGGATTCTATTTTCTTTGTCAAAAACGTAATCGGTTTCCAACTCTATTTGACCTGGAGCGTCCTTGATATCGTACTTAAGCAGGTTGCGTATTTCAACTTCCTTGAAAAGTGAATCCTTTACAGATTTAAAACCTAGAGTATCAGTAAGCGTAATTTCTTTATAATAACCACCAGTTTCCTCGTCCAGTCTGAACTTTTTATTCTTTTCACGGTCTGGAATGGTACTATCTCTTTGCATGGTTAATGCAAACTTTGCCGTATCTACAAACTTTGCCAACTTATCTATATCGCCACTGTAATCTCCCGTAATGGTTTTGTGAGCCATTTGAGCCTCTCTCAAATGAATCAGTTTTTCAATTACCTTTCTGTAGCGTTTCTCTTTTACCGCTTCAAATTTTACCGGCTCTTCAATGGCTTTGTAAAGCTTGTAACCAAAAAAACCACTCAGTCCTAGCAGAAGTACCACCATGATGATGTGAAACTTCTTAGGGATCTTATTGATAAAGATGGCTAGAAGGAACACTGCTATGAGACCTCCTACAATCGACAATACTAGCGTTAGCATATAATTAATGGTTTTTTATGAGTTTCAAAGCTAACAAATCTACAATATTTTTTCGCTCGTCCTAATAGGCTAAGTAACTTTATGGTTAAGTTTATCCCTTGTTTTTCCACAGCCTCGCATGAATCAAAACGAATTCTACAAAATACTCCTTTCTGATTTTCCCTTTAAGCCTACCTATCAACAAGATAGAGCCTTAGAAGCACTTTCAGATTTTTTGCACGACCGCGAGCGCAATAGACTTTTTCTATTGAGAGGGTATGCAGGTACTGGAAAAACAACCATTATAGGGTCACTCGTAAAAAGCCTCTGGAAGATCAGACTCAAATATGTTTTGCTGGCTCCCACGGGTAGGGCTGCAAAAGTGATCAGTAATTATGCAAACAAGCAGGCCGCGACCATCCATAGGGAAATTTATTATCCCAAAGGTCAAGGAGGTAGTAAAGTGGAGTTTACACTCAAGAAAAACAAATACCGCGATACGCTTTTTGTAGTTGACGAGGCCTCCATGATTCCTGATGTGGCTGCTGAGAATAAAATGTTTGGTGGTAACGGCTCCTTGCTGGATGATTTACTGGAATACGTTTACAGCGGCACTAACTGCAAACTCCTTATAATAGGAGACACAGCACAATTACCTCCAGTAAAATTAGATGTTTCACCAGCGCTGGACTCAAGTTTATTGGAACAGCGCTATTTGATGAAGGTGACAGAAATTGAACTGGATGAAGTAAAGAGACAAGCGCAGAATTCAGGAATTCTGGATAATGCAACAGGAATCAGACAGCATATCGAGCATGAGGAATACGATTATAAATTTGATGTCACTCATTATCAAGATATCCATAGACTCATTGATGGATATGAGATTCTAGAAACCATTCAAACCGCTTACGATCAGCACGGGCATGAAGAAACCGCAATAATTGTGCGCTCTAACAAACGAGCAAATCTTTATAACCAACAGATCCGGTCGCGTATCCTCTTTCGCGAAAGCGATATAGAACCAGGAGATTTCCTCATGGTAGTTAAGAACAATTACCACTGGCTGGAGGCAAAAAGCGATGCAGGTTTTATTGCCAATGGCGATATCGTTGAGGTTTTGGAGATTTTTGCGATCAAAGAGATCTATACCTTCAAGTTTGCCGAGGTCAAGGTCAGGATGGTGGATTATTCTAACATGAAACCTTTTGAAACAGTCCTTATTCTTGACACACTAACAGCCGAGACTCCCTCGCTCACCTATGAGGATAGTAATAAGCTTTATCAAGAAGTGCGTATGGATTACCTCAAGTTGCCCAAATGGAAACAGTATAAGGCCATCAAGGAGAATCCATTTTTTAATGCGTTACAGGTCAAGTTTTCTTATGCGATCACCTGTCATAAATCTCAGGGTGGGCAATGGGAAAACGTGATCATCGAGCAACCCTATCTCCCAGAAGGCCCCAGTCGCGACTACCTACGCTGGTTATATACTGCAGTCACGAGAGCAAAGAAACAATTATACCTTATAGGCTTTAAGAATGAACATTTTGTGGAGGGGTAGGTGAGGGTTTACGCTTTCGCGAAAGCGGTACAGCTCTACCCAAATTCCGTAACTGGGATGTGTTGAACATCTCGGGTCTACAGGCCGGAGATGTGGAACTCACCATCACAAATTTGCTAGGGCAACTTGTGATCGAGACTAAAGAAATGTCAGGAAATGGTCAGGTTGCCATCAGCGGTGTAAACAGCTTCAAGGCTGGGATCTACCATGTGACTATCTTGCAAAATGAACAATCTACTTCCAAGAAGATTGTGATTAAATAAATTGAAAACTTGATTGTTTGTAAACCGTGATCTTATTAAGGTCACGGTTTTTTGTTGATAGACTCAATAAATATCCATTATTTGATAAATTCACGCTTTCGCGATCCCGATAGTTAACGGGACGAAATTACATTATCAATTTTCAAAAATTATGAGAAAGTCACTTTCAATTATCTTTTTTATCGCAGTAATATTCACTGCTGCAGCTCAAAAAACCAACCTCAAAAAAATAGATCGTTTTATACAAAAGGCACAAACGGACTGGGATGTGCCTGGATTGAGTGTTGCTATAGTTAAGGATGGGGAAATCGTTTTTGAGAAGGGTTATGGAACTATGGAAGTTAATACTAGCAAAAAGCCAGACGAGCACACGCTCTATGCAATTGCCAGTAATACAAAAGCTTTTACAGCAGCGATTATTTCACAGTTAGTGGACGAGGGGAAACTCGATTGGGATGATAAGGTACAAAAGTACTTGCCTTATTTTGAACTTTACGATGCAGCGATCTCAAAGATGGTCACCATCCAAGATTTATTGAGTCATAATGTGGGATTGGGAACTTTTTCAGGAGATGCAATCTGGTATAAAAGTGAATTAAGCACTGAAGAAATTGTCAAAAGAATTAAATATGTGAAGCCTGCCTATGAATTCAGAAATGGATATGGTTACTCTAATCTGATGTTTATAACTGCTGGTGATCTCATTGAGAAAGTAACGGGAAAATCTTTCAAAGAAAATGTAACCGAACGATTTCTACAGCCGCTAAATATGGACGATGCGGTAGTAAGTGTCAATGATTACGGTGATAATACTAACGTAGCCACACCTCATGGAAGAAGAAATGATGGAAACTATAAAATTGATCATGTAGCTTGGGATAATGTCCAATCTACGGGAGGCTTGATTTCCAGTGTTCATGATATGGCTAAATGGCTCATTTTCAACATGAATGATGGTATTATAAATGGAGATACGCTGATAAGTAAATCAAACCGTAATAAAATGTGGAGCCTTCAAAACTCATTTGAAGTGAATCAAGCTGACCCTAATTCAAGAGGTCAGCGATTCAATGGCTATGGTTTGGGCTGGTTTATCACAAATTACCACAATGCTTTCCAAGTGGGTCACGGCGGTGGTTATGATGGGATGATCTCTAGCGTTCAGATGTTACCAGATGAAAACCTAGGAGTAATCGTGCTCACAAACGGCGTAAAGGTCCCGACTAATGCGATTGTTTACTACATCTTTGATCAGTACCTCAACCGTCCAGAAAAGGACTGGAGTACAGAAATGCTAGAAGGTTACAACAAGTGGAAAGCAAGTGACACGCGCGTGGCAGATCGTAAAACGGCTAGGGTAGAAGGCACGGTTCCTATTCTTGACGAAGAAGATATTATAGGAAGATATTATACGCCAGCTTATGGACATTTTACTGTAAAAAAGGAAGGTGATGAACTCAAGCTTTTCTGGGAACATAGTCCACTTTTGTCAAGTACCTTGAAACATTTTAATTATGATTCTTACGTGATGGAATGGAATCATCCACAAGTATGGTTTGATTTCGGGACGGTTGAAATTGAAAAAGATGCTTATAATAACGTAACTGGAATCTCTTTTGACGTGCCAAATGATGACTTTTTTATGAATGAATTGAATGCGTATCGGGTTGATGATTAAATTTTATTTAAATCCATACAATAAAAAAAAGGCTCTGAAAACTCAGAGCCTTTTGTCTATCTATTTTGACGAAGCTTACTTTACTTCTTCGAAGTCTACGTCTTCAACATCGCTAGTATCGTCGCCGCTTTGAGCTTGATCTGCTCCAGCATCAGGACCTGGTTGACCGCCTTGAGCATCGGCTTGTGCTTTGTACATTTCTTCACTAGCAGCGGTCCATACTTGATTCATTTTTTCAAGTGCTGGATCGATTTTCTCGATTTCTTTAGACTCATAAGCTGTTTTCAATTCAGCTAGAGCTTCATCAATCGGAGCTTTTTTATCAGCTGGAAGCTTGTCACCAAACTCTTCTAATTGTTGCTCCGTCTGGAAAATCAATTGATCAGCTTGGTTCAGCTTATCAGCTTTCTCTTTAGCTTGCTTATCAGCTTCAGCATTTGCCTCTGCATCGCGTTTCATTTTCTCGATTTCTTCCTCGCTCAATCCTGAAGAAGCTTCGATTCTGATATCTTGTTTCTTACCAGTAGCTTTGTCTTCAGCACTTACCTTAATAATACCATTTGCATCAATATCAAAAGTAACCTCAATCTGTGGCGTACCTCGACGCGCTGGTGGTATATCACTTAAGTGGAAACGACCTATGGTTTTGTTATCAGCAGCCATGCTACGCTCTCCTTGAAGTACATGGATCTCAACGCTAGGTTGATTATCCTGAGCTGTAGAGAATACCTGTGACTTTTTAGTAGGGATGGTAGTATTTGCTTCGATCAACTTAGTCATTACACCTCCCATGGTTTCAATACCTAATGAAAGTGGTGTTACATCTAGAAGCAATACATCCTTGACATCTCCAGTTAATACACCACCTTGAATAGCAGCACCTACGGCAACAACCTCGTCAGGGTTCACCCCTTTAGAAGGCTTCTTACCGAAGAATTTCTCAACAGCTTCCTGCACGGCAGGTATACGAGTTGAACCACCTACTAAGATGATTTCATCGATATCACCTGTACTCAGTCCTGCACTTTTCAATGCAGCTTGACATGGCTCAATAGTTCTTTTTACTAGATCAGAAATCAACTGTTCAAATTTTGAACGCGTGATTGTTTTAACCAAGTGCTTAGGTCCTGAAGCTGTTGCAGTAACATAAGGTAAATTAACCTCAGTCTGAGAGCTTGAAGAAAGCTCTATTTTAGCTTTTTCAGCAGCTTCTTTTAACCGTTGCAAAGCCATAGGGTCTTTTCTAAGATCTATGCCTTCTGCAGTATTGAATTCGTCAGCAAGGAAATCGATCAATTTTTCGTCCACGTCATCACCTCCTAAGTGTGTATCACCATCAGTAGCAAGTACTTCAAATACACCATCACCTAATTCTAGAATAGAAACGTCATGCGTACCACCACCAAAGTCGAATACAACGATTTTTTGATCAGTATCTTTTTTGTCCAATCCATAAGCCAAGGCCGCAGCAGTAGGCTCGTTAATAATACGCTCTACTTTAAGACCTGCGATCTCACCAGCCTCTTTTGTCGCTTGACGCTGAGAGTCGTTAAAATATGCCGGTACCGTAATCACCGCACCAGTCACTTCAGTTCCTAGGTAATCTTCAGCCGTTTTCTTCATTTTTTGAAGAATCATGGCGCTCAGTTCTTGTGGAGTGTACAAACGGCCGTCTATATCTACACGAGCCGTGTCGTTGTCACCTTTTACTACTTTATAAGGAACGCGTGAAATCTCGTTAGACACCTCGCTGTGCTTATTACCCATAAAACGTTTTATGGATGCTACCGTTTTGGTAGGGTTAGTAACTGCCTGTCTTTTTGCAGGGTCACCTACTTTTATCTCACCGCCTTCTACAAAGGCAATGACTGAGGGAGTTGTTCTTTTACCCTCGGCATTTGGGATTACTACAGGCTCGCTACCTTCCATTACGGAAACACAACTGTTTGTAGTACCCAAGTCAATTCCTATAATCTTACTCATTATAAATGGTTTTATGTTTAGTTTCTCAATTTTACGTTTTGCATAAGTCAAGGTTTATGCCACGGCAATCCCTGTGACATCCTGTCATTTACTCTGACAAATTTGTAAAATAGGATATAGCCACATATTCATTATGAGTCTTTGACCGCCCTTTGACAAGCTTAGGGAGACACTCAGCCTGGCTTCCAGTTAAGTTTAATATTAGTTACGCTTTCCCTCGGTCGCCATAGGCTTGCCGACGGCGCAGCGCGAAAGCGGAAAACTCAATGAGCTACTTACTTATTATATGGAAAGAAAGACTAATCAACTTCTGGCAAAGTGGACTCAAACTCGTTTGCGATCATCTCATCCTCGCTGATCCAATAGTCAGAGGTGATAAGTTGATAAGTATCATCATCAAGATGCTCAAAATACCAAGCGATATGCTCGGCTTCTTCAAACTCTTCTTCACCACTTATCTGTCTTTTATAAAGACGTTTGAATACAGTATGACCATCCATACCAGAACTTAAAAGCCTAAGAGCATCTGCTTTGTTAAGTAACGAGGCTTGGGGATCCTTGCTTATGGCCTTGAATTTTATTACGCTCGCTCTTGCCCGAGGAAATTTACCGTTGAATGCCTTATACAGAAATACATTGACATCAAAAAGCCTGCTGTGAAATGATATGTCAGAATAATGTTCTGCAACATTTTCCTTAAGCATATCATTGGAAATTTGCTGATACTGCCCATCATTGAGTTCATCTTTGAACTTATACCTCAAAACAATTTCAGCAGCTTCTTGTGGTTCAGATTCAGACAGTCCTAGAAATAGCAGCTCTTTTAAATCCTGATCATCGGCATCTCCAATATCGCCAAATTCGATTGCCTCCAGTAGGTTCACATAATCATCGTGCAACCATTTATCTTTAATTTCATCTATGGTTTTGAAACTCAGCAGTTCAATTTGGTATTTCATATTTTATTTTTCATTTATTAGCTGATACCTATCTATTTAAAGTGATTAATAAAAATAGGCCTGTGCTGCTTGTCAAAATTCCTCAACTCGTTTCACGAATATCGAGATTTCCTGTTTCTGATTATGATATAATTACCTTAAAAGCTTATTTCATTTTGAGTTTGGAACAAAAAAACCCGATCCATTTCTGAATCGGGCTTGATCAACTTAACTTAACTCAACTTATTAAAAAGGGTACTTATTTTCTACTGTTACTGTATCGGCGATTGTATTGCGTAGCTCAACGATGTTAGGCAGATTTGTGTATTTAGTGAAGCGTTTCAATCCCATAAGCATCATGCGTTGTTCATCACCCTCGGCAAAGCTTGAGATACCTTCCTCAGCTCTGTTTTGAATGGTCTTTACAGCATTGTATAAATACAACTTGCTCATCGCGATTTGCTCTTTTTGCTCTTCAGCACTTGTGCGTGTGATGTTCTTTTGGGTTCTGAGTATCGCACTTTCTGCCATGTAGATCTCGATCAAAATGTCAGATGCCGCGAGTAGCAACTGCTGGTGCTCTTCCAGCTCTGTACCAAACTTCTGTACCGCACTTCCAGCAACCATTAAGAAGACTTTCTTCAGTTTTTTGATCATGTCCATTTCCTCAGATAGTGGCTCTGAGAAATCTGGCACATCAAAAGAAGGGATAGAGGTCAACTCATTAGCCACCGCCATTGCTGGTTCCAATAAATTTACATGACCTTTCATGGCTTTTTTCACCAGCATTCCCACCGCGAGCATGCGGTTGATCTCGTTAGTTCCTTCATAGATGCGTGATATACGAGCATCTCTCCATGCGGCTTCCATAGGCGCATCTGCGCTGAATCCCATTCCTCCATAAACCTGAATTCCCTCATCACTACAGTTCTGGATATCCTCTGAAACTGCGACCTTGAGAATCGAGCACTCAATCGCGTATTCCTCAACTCCTTTTAGTTCCGCTTTCGCGAAAGCGTCACCATTTTCAAGCCTCTCATGAATACGGTCTTCTATATCTTTTGCTGCACGGTAACTTGCACTTTCTCCCACGTACGCACTGGTAGCCATATCTGCCAGTTTCTTACGGATCGCGCCAAATTTTGCAATAGGTGTCTTGAATTGCTCGCGCTCATTTGCATATTGGGTAGCAAGTGAAATCACTCTTCTCTGTGCGTCAAGACAGGCTGCAGCGAGTTTGATACGTCCCACGTTGAGTGCGTTCATAGCTATTTTAAATCCTTCTCCGCGACCGGCTAGCATGTTCTCTACAGGAACTAAAGTGTCATTAAAAAACACCTGACGGGTAGAGGAGGAGTGGATTCCCAATTTGTGCTCCTCTGGGTTCATTGAGATTCCATTTTCTGAGTCATTCTCAACGATGAAACCGGTGATGTTTTTATCGTCTTCAATACGAGCGAAAACAACAAATACATCACAGAAACCAGCGTTTGAAATCCACATTTTCTGACCGTTAATCTTGTAATGCTTCCCATCTTCTGTAAGCTCTGCCTTTGTTTTACCAGAGTTAGCGTCTGATCCAGCACCTGGTTCTGTCAAACAGTAGGCTCCAAACCACTCACCGGTAGCTAGTTTAGGAACGTATTTCTTCTTCTGCTCTTCAGTTCCATAAAGGGTAATAGGCATGGTACCAATTCCAGTATGTGCACCAAAAGCGGTCGCAATTGATCCAGTAGCTCCTGAGATGTAGTCACAAACGAGCATGGTAGAGACAAATCCCATTCCTAGGCCGTCATACTCCTCAGGTACGGCTACACCTAAGAAGCCCATTTCCCCTGCTTTACGCATGACCTCTTCAGTTAAAGCGTAATCTTTTTTCTCGAAACGCTCCTTGTGAGGTACGATTTCCTTATCCACAAACTCTCTCACAGATTCTTTCATCATAACCTGCTCCTCCGTAAAGTCTTCTGGAGTAAAAATGTCTTGTGGATTTGCTTCTTTCACGATGAACTGACCACCGCGGATTGTGTCTTTTTTTGTTTGTTCTGCTGTTGTTCCCATTGTTGCTCAATTTTAGAATAAAGAAGAAAGAAAAAAGAGAATAGACATAAATCAGCCTCTTTTTAGTTTGTTTTGAAATCCAGCACTCATTCTCTGAAATTCAGCATTCATTTCTTCTAATTGATTTAATTTTTCTGCTGTTATATATTTTTTGTGATTTGCAATCAAAAGTTGAGTTCCCAATTCGAAAGAAGAACCGAGTGAAATATCAATGAAATGACTAAAAGACTTATTAGTTCTTGCGCTTCCTTCAGCAATATTTGAGGGCATTGAAACGGAGCATCTAGAAATTTGCGAGCTTAAATCATATCGTTCATGTTTTGGGAACGAATCGACCAAGTCGCTTACTTCAAATGCTATTTCAATTCCTTTCTGCCAAATTTTAAGCTCTTTATAGTTATGTCTTTTCATGAGATATGAACTAGTCTTTCATCTTTTTTCTTTCATCTTTCAGTCTTTACGAAAGAAACTCATAAATTCCGCAGGCTCCCTGTCCGGTTCCTACGCACATGGTTACGATACCATATTTGTTTTTCATATCGCGCTTACGCATTTCATCAAAGAGTTGGACGCTCAGTTTTGCACCTGTACAACCTAAGGGGTGACCTAAAGAAATGGCCCCACCATTAACGTTGGTGATATCGGGATTCAAATTAAGCTCGCGAATTACGGCTAGTGATTGACTAGCAAAAGCTTCATTCAATTCTATAAGATCGATATCTTTTTGATCCAGGCCAGCTTGTTTCAAAGCTTTCGGAATTGCCTTTACTGGTCCTATTCCCATGATTCTAGGAGGTACTCCTGCTGCGGCAAAGTTGACCATGCGCGCAATGGGCTCCAGGTTTAATTCCTTAACCATCTCCTCACTCATTACCAGCACCATGGCAGCCCCATCACTCATTTGTGAAGAATTACCAGCGGTAACTGAGCCACCGTCAACAAATACGGGTCGCAGTTTAGCCAATACTTCCAGCTTAGTATCGGCGCGAGGACCTTCATCTTTATTTACAGTGTAAGTACGTGTTTCTTTCTTTCCAGCATCATTAAGAAAAGTTTCCTCTACTTCAATCGGGACGATTTGATCTTGGAAACGACCTTCTGCTTGTGCTTTGAGTGCCTTTTGATGCGATTTGTAGGCAAACTCATCCTGATCTTCTCTGGAAACATTGAATTCTTTAGCGACGGCCTCAGCGGTTAAACCCATTCCCCAGTAATAATCCTCGTTACCGGCTTGAGCCACCTTATAATCAGGAGTGGGTTTATAACCTCCCATAGGTATGTAGGACATGGACTCAGCACCTCCTGCGATGATACAATCTGCCATTCCAGATTGGATTTTTGCAGTTGCCATGGCGATGGTCTCGACACCGCTTGCACAGTATCTATTCACCGTAACTCCAGGTACATCATCGATTTTCAGTCCCATAAGGGAGATCAACCGTGCCATGTTTAAGCCTTGCTCAGCTTCGGGCATTGCGTTACCTACGATAACATCGTCAATGCGTTTTTTATCGAGACCTGGTACATCTTTCAAAAGTGCCTCAATAGTTTCTGCTGCCAGCTCATCTGGTCTTTTAAATCTAAATACTCCTCTGGGAGCTTTTCCTACAGCTGTTCTTTTTGCTGCGACTATGTATGCGGTTTTCATATTTTAACGACTATTGACTGATTGACGACGGACGACCGACTAGTCTTTCAGTGAGTTCATGAATTTTATTATTTGATTTTGAATTTTTTGGATTTTCTCCGAAAGGTGATCAAACGTTTCTCTAGATAAATAATTAACTTCAAAACTTACTATTAGTTGCGTTTCCCATTCAAACGCTGACCCCAACGCTGTTTCAAGATATTGTCTGAAATGTCTGTTCCTGGATCGAGAAGTTCCTTCAGCTATATTTGAAGGAATTGAAACAGCACTTCGTTGCAACTGACTTGACAAACCAAACCTCTCTTCTTTCGGAAAAACTTTGGTCATCGCGTAGGTTTCTTTAACCACTTGAATTCCCTCTTTCCAGATATTCAGCTTTCTAAAATTGTGTTGTATCATTTTATCTTCAATTTGTCGGTCGTCAAATGTCAATAGGTCGACCGTCAAGAAATTGATCTTTGCATCAATTTCTAAGAGGTTTCCCTTTCTGAATCATGTGTTGCAGTCTTTCTAGTGTTTTGCGCTCACCTGTAAGGCTCAAGAAGGCCTCTCGTTCTAGATCCAATAAGTATTGTTCAGATACCATGGTAGGGGCACTCAAATCTCCACCGGCCATTACATAGGCAAGCTTATTGGCGATTTTCCTGTCGTGTTCAGAGATGTATTTTCCAGCTTCCATCTGATCGGTTCCTACGAGGAACATTCCTAGAGCCTGTTTACCCAGTACCTTGATGTCTTTGCGTGGAGCGGGTTGTGTATATCCTTTGTTTGCCATGAGGCGTGCCTGCGCTTTCGCGAAAGCGATACGTCTATTATCATTTACGACAACTTGATCCAAACCTTTTCTCAGAATGCCTAGATCGTAAGCTTCATAAGCACTTGTAGCTACTTTTGCCATACCGATGGTTAGAAAGTGCTCTCTCAAACGGTTCAATTCAACATCATTCTCTTCAAAGGTGTCACTAGCGCGTAGCGCCATTTCCTTAGAACCTCCACCGCCTGGGATTACTCCCACACCAAATTCTACCAATCCTATGTAGGTCTCAGCACTCGCAACAGCCATATCACTATGCATAGTCATCTCGCAGCCTCCACCCAGAGTCATTTGATGAGGAGCGACGATAACTGGTACACTACTGTATCGCAGGCGCATTACGGTGTTCTGGAATTGTCTGATCGCCATGTTGAGCTCGTCATATTCCTGCTCTACCGCCATCATAAAAATCATCCCGATGTTTGCACCTACTGAAAAGTTAGCTCCATTATTTGCAACCACCAGACCGTCAAAGCGATCCTCAGCAATATCAATGGCTTTGTTCATTCCAGCCAGAACATCGCCACCGATGCTATTCATTTTAGAAGTGAATTCTACATTTAAGATACCATCACCTAAATCATGAACAGTTACTCCTGAATTTTTGAAAACTGGCGATTGCTCTCTCAAATTATCAAGAATGATCATGCTGTCCTGACCTGGTTTCTTCACATAGTCTTTATCTGGTATGGAGTAGTAGTAGGTGTTACCATTTTTAACAGTGTAGAAACTCTCAAATCCCTTATCCAGCATCTCTGTGACCCAGCTTGCGGGCTCTTTACCGATGGCCTTCATGAGTTCAACACCTTTTTTGATCCCTACAGCATCCCAAACCTGAAAAGGTCCATGTTCCCAACCAAAACCGGCGCTCATCGCATCATCAATTCTGTAAAGCTCGTCTGAAATTTCAGGGATGCGGTGTTGCACATATGCAAAAAGCGATGCAAAGCTTTTTCTGTAAAACTCTCCAGCCTTGTCTTTACCGTTTATTAATACTGCAAAACGATCAGCGACTTTATCAATAGATTTAGTCATTTCAAGGGTGGCAAACTTTGCTCTGCCTTGATTCTCGTATTCCATAGAATCAAGATTGAGAGCTAGAATTTGTTTCTTACCGTCCTTATCAACCTCTTTTTTATAGAAACCTTGACCTGTCTTAGAACCTAACCATTTATTTTCCATCATAGTGTTGATGAAATCTGGTAATTTAAAAGTGTCTCGATGTTCATCCTCAGGGCAGTTTTCATAAACGCCATTTGCCACATGGACTAGGGTGTCGAGACCTACTACATCAACAGTTCTAAAAGTAGCTGACTTCTGACGGCCGATCACCGGACCGGTGAGTTTATCAACTTCAGTTACCGTGAGCCCCATTTTTTTCACTTGGTGGAAAAGACTCTGTATACTAAAAATACCGATACGATTCCCTATAAATGCTGGAGTGTCTTTTGCAAGCACTGATGTTTTACCTAGGTAGCGGTCTCCATAATCCATTAAGAAATCAGTGACTTCTGATTTACAATCTGGACCAGGAACAACTTCAAACAGTTTTAAGTATCGTGGTGGATTAAAGAAATGTGTTACTGCAAAATGTTTTCTGAAATCCTCGCTACGGCCCTCATTCATAAAGGCGATAGGAATTCCAGAAGTATTTGAAGTGATCAGCGTTTCAGGTTTACGATACTTCTCAATTTGCTCAAAGACTGATTTTTTAATATCAAGTCTTTCAACTACCACTTCTATGATCCAGTCAGTATCTGCAATTTTCTTCAGATCATCTTCAAGGTTACCAGTCGTGATACGTTTTGCAAATGATTTGTCGTAAAGTGGTGCCGGTTTACTCTTTATAGCAGATTGCAGGTTTTCATTTACCATGCGATTGCGCACAACCTTATCCTCTAGAGTTAATCCTTTTGACTTTTCTTTATCGTTAAGTTCTCTAGGTACGATGTCCAGAAGGAGCACCTCGCAACCTATATTAGCAAAATGGCAGGCGATCCCGCTTCCCATGATACCAGAACCTATAACGGTAACGTGTTTTATTCTTCTTTTTCCCATATTATTTAGTCGCTAGTATTGTTTGTTTTTTAAAAATCTTTTTTGAACAGACTATCTCGTTAATTTTATAAGCTACCTCCAGAAAAGTTTTAATCTTTTCAGCCTCTATTTCTTCTCTGACCTTCTTATCAAAGGTTTTTACCACTTCTTTTGAGAACTCTCTCATGTCTTGCCCAAAATCGGTAAGGTGTATTAAAACACTGCGTCCATCTTCTGGGTTACGTTTGCGTTCAATTAGGCCCTTATCTTCCATCATTTTGAGGGTTCTGGAAAGTGATGTCGCTTCCATTCCCATTTTGGGTCCTAATGCTGTTGATGGCGTACCATTTTCTGGATCGATGCTTATGAGTGCAAATCCAGTCGCCATGGTACTTCCTTTAGTTGCAGCCTGCTCGTTATACATCTTTGAAATGGACATCCAGGTCGTCCTTAATATATAATCTAAAGTTTTGTCTCTCATCTATTACGATTGCGTAGGCAAGATAAGAACTTTTACTATGCGTGCATAGTAAATTTAGAATATTTTTAAAATTAGGTCTTAAGTACTGAAAATAAGTAAATTAAATGTTAGGAAAAAATCAAATTAATCTCAGTGAAGGTAAACATAACCAGATTTTGGTTCTTTTTCGGCCTCATTAAAATCAAGAATATAAAAATAGGTCCCAGATGGAAGAACTTCTCCTGTACTGAGTAATCCAGTATTTGCTGTACCGTTCCAAGGAGAATCGTCATTGTCTCCTTCCCAAACTTTTGCTCCGTATCTATTGTAAATGGAAAGTTTATGATTGAAGTATATATTTCTTAATCCGGTGATGACAAATTCATCATTTTTCCCATCTTCATTAGGAGTAAGAATGTTGAATATTTCAACGTCACAGTTTTCTATCGCTAGATAGATGGGGAGGATTTCCTCACAATTATCATTGGCAATGTGCACGGCAATGGTCTCAGGATTAGTTGTGTTGTTGATGGCTGAGATATCTGTAATAGGAGAGGTCTGGTTCTGGGCGTGCTCTTCTGAAGGATATAATTCTATAGTTTGATTATCAACATCTTGTTCAAGCTCGGTGATCACTGAGGTTAAATCAAATGTGCCGATTTCAAAACCTTCGTTACAAACGGTAAAACTGTCTTGAAAAGGATTTACGACCACATCTGGAAAAACAGAAACTGTTATACTCTGAATAGTCACACCAAAGGCTGTAGTTATCTCTGCTGTAACAGTAAAATCTCCCGTAGTGGTAAACGTGTGTTCTGGGTTGATTAGAGTAGAGGTATTGTCATTCCCAGACGCAGGATCCCCAAAATTCCATTCTATGGATAGAATAGAATCAGGGGAACTAGCGCTAAACTGAGCAGGATCACCCAGACAGCTGTCTTCGCCATTAATGTCGGCATTTACAATAAAGGATTGAACAAATATGGGCAGCCCATATTGTGACAAAGTGCCTGGAGCAAGAGCAAAAGCATTTTGTTCATAGGTCGCATTTGGATCATTTGGGTTCTCAATGCGTGCCAGACTTTCTAAACCGATCGTCGCATGGTAAATATTCCCATCTAATCCTATTTGTAAAGCTCCTCGTAGCGTATTAGTATCATCGGTATAAAGAACTTCTTTTGAAGCAGCGATGTTTGATGATGTGAGGTCAAATCGCTGAATCTCCGCTCGATCTAAATTGATTACCTGAGTAGTGGAGGGAATCAGATAATCTGCCTCAGTATATAGATATCTATTGTCACTAGAAAATTCCACACCGTAATAGGAACCACCATCTTGTTTAGTAGCGAGTGGTACAGGATTAGAAACGATGCCCGTTGCGTTATCAAAATCATAGAGATACAATTCACCACCATTATTGTAAGCTAGGCTTCGCGCGGTAGTTACATCAGTAATTCCAGAAAATTCACTTGTCGAATTATTGCTGAAATGTGCCGCGACAAGTTTATCACCAGCAGAATTTAATTTTATATAACCTCGCATTGCAGAAACATCTACATTAGTAATACTAGAAGTAATCAGCTCTATAAAAGGATCTACGGTAGAGACTACGGGCGAGGTATTCAAACCGCTACTCGTTAGTTCATAGGCATAGAACCTGTCTTCAAATTGCGTAAGGATCCAGTAGCCATCATCTGTTGCGTTTTTAACTGATGTCAATTTCTCTGAGGTCAGTGTCAAAAGATTGATGTTCTTCTCAAAGACATCTATATCTCCGTTGCCGTTATCTAAATTCATGTCCACAACACTGTAAAACATGCCTTCATTGTTGCGATATCGGTTATCGTCAGTATCCACGGTAATGATATAGTATCTTGAAGGATCGTTAGGAATAGGCACGATAATCGCGCTACTGGTACTGGAACTATCTCCTTTGAGGTCATCACCGTTAGGCATCAACGCGTTATCGCGATTATAAACACTCGTTCCATCTGTGTAAAAAAGAAGGTTTCCCGATCTATCAGATATGGTTGCACATCCTTCTAGAGTTACAATTTGCCCGTCAGACAAAGGTTGTGGTGTTCCCGAGCTGAAATCAATTCCAGCGTTTATCCCAAAATACCAGCAGGAGGATTCCTGTTGCGCTTTCGCGAAAGCACACAGCAAAAAAAGCATCCAAAACACCTTGTATTTCATAGTGAGGTAAAGGTATTTATTTAAAATTACTCTTTACCAAAGTTAAAATGTGTTCAGTAGTTTTATGATTGTTACGCTTTCGCGAAAGCGAAATCAGAAAAACTATCTCTTCAATGAGAAGTGACCTGAGAACTCACTCCCATCTGTAAGCGTCGCTCTGAACCAATAGTCGCTCGATGGCAGAGGCTGACCGTTGAAAGTTCCATCCCAGCCAGGACCTGAGGGCGTGACTCGAGTCAATAATTTACCGTATCTATCAAAAATGAAGACTTCGGCTTCCGGTTCCAGCATACCGTCAGTTCCTTTCAAATTCCAGAAATCGTTGAACCCATCATCATTTGGGGTAAAAAATCTAGGGTAGCCTAAAACGGCAAAACGTGTAGTGGCTTCTCCACAACCTAAACGATCCAGTACTACCACGTCATAAAATCCAGCTCTCAAATCATTAAAAACAGGGTTTTCTTGAAAGCCAAATCCGTCCTCAATACTGAAAACGTAGTCACCGCGCCCACTCACCGAGATAGCAACATTGCCTGAGCGCCCGCCAGAAACAGCATTGCTCACGCTTATTCCTTCAATCGTGGCAACCTCACTTAAAATGACCTCCACTTCCCTGATCTTGGTACAATTGTTTTCATTAGTTACAATTACCTCGTAGGTGCCGCTTGCATCTATCTCTATGGCCTGGGTGGTCTCACCCGTACTCCATAAATAGGTGAAGTCTGTCTCAATAGCACCGGCAGGCAATCCAGCGTCTATGGTAATGGGAGGTTCTGGCGTACCACAGTTTCTTATAAATTCGTAGGTCTCGATTTGTGGTAACTCATTTACAATTAGCGTGACCTCACCAAAACCGAAGCAATTACCATCTTCAGACTCTGCTCTTGCATAGATAAGTTGTCTACCTGCCGTCGTGTTTGTGTAGAATCGAGGCAAAGGATTTTGCTCTGTTTGCGCGCCTTCAAGTGTTTCATAGTAATTTACGGTAACGTCACTTGGAGCGTTTAATAATACGACATCGTTTGCTGTAAAGAGATCAAATTCTGTAAACCCGTCTTCAGTCCCATCATCATCACACAGTTCAAGAGTTGTATCTTGAGCATCACTTGCGCTTACGTCAAGTGTTACCTCAGAGACACTGAAACAACGTGTGGACTCGTTTTCTACACGAGCAAAAATCACCTGCGATGGAGCAGTGTTTCTATAACTCACAGGATTAAGGGCATTCTGAAAATCACCAGTTTGTGCTTGATTTCTGGTTGCGTAGTAACTCACTTGAACGCCCATTGCATTATCTGAAATGGATTCATCAAAACTTTGTAGGGAGAAAATCGTTCTACGGTCTGCGATTCCATCTTCATCACATTGGAAAGCAGCAAAATCAAGAGCTACTGGTTTTGGATTGACAATCAATTCAAAAGGTTCAGAAACATCCGCACATTGGTCAGTCAGCCTATTTTCAATGCGAGCGTAAATAGTTTGACTAAAAGGATCTTCATTTCTATAATTTGAGGCGTTGGTTATTGGATCATCACCAGATTGTGCATCAGCTTGAGTTCTATGATATGTGATAACAAAATCCGCCGCGTTTTGGGCAGTACCTAGAAGATCACTGTTTTGCTGTGTAAGGTCAAAATTTACAAACCCATCAAAATCGTCGTCGCATTCTTCTAAGTTTTCAAGTGGATTAGCAACTGGTTGAGCGTAGAGAGTGATATCAACACTCGCTGTGTCAAAACAATCCTGGTTATTTATATTGAAAATTTTTGCAACAACCGTTACCATTCCAGTGGTGATATCTAAAGAACTGGAGAGCTCATTTTCATTATTCTGAGCATCATTGATATTATTATAGTAGCGTATCTCAAATTCTTGGGTGTTTTGTGAGCCTCTAACTAACTGACCTACCTCTGCATCTAAATCTATGGTTTCGTCACCACTTAGATCTAGATCACAAACTTCTATATCACTGATTTGGGCCGCAACTGGCACGTTATAAATTTCGATGTTCGTCCGGTAAATTCTCGTTGCTCCAGCTGTGTTCAAGGTAAGCTTTACTTCATACTGACCTGGACTGGAATAGGTGTAGGAAGGATTTTCTATGGTGGAAGTTCCAGTTCCATCTCCAAATTCCCATAGAATGGAATCTGGTAGCGTATCTGCCTCAAAGGAAAATGTTGTTGCATTGCCTAAACATAAGTTTTCTACATCAATTGCGGCAAAGAAACTTTGAATGAAAGGAGGTAGACCCTGAGTTGACAATTTACCACTAAGAGGTATAGCATCATGAACGTAATTACACGCTGTACCACGAGCATTAGGATTATTGATTACTCCTAAAAACGGATAACCTGTATCAAAATTTTCAGATAGAGACCTATATATCCTACCGTCAATACCCAATTGCATTGCGCCTCTATAGGTATTAGTTTGATCGACAATTATACTATTTCTAATATTGTCTTGAGATATTGCGGTATTATCTGATAAGTCAAATTGATAGAGAGCAGCCGTTTGTTGTGATAATGGGTCACCTGCAGTACCAGCTCTAACTGCTGAAACATATAATAAACGTCCGTCGGGTGAAAATTCTGCGCCATATCCTTGATTAGCAGCACTACCTGTTAGGACTAGTCTTCTCTCATTGCTTACGATACCCGTCGTTCTGTCGTAGTCGTAGAGGAAAGTACCGTCTCCCATATTGCAGCTCACTAAAAATCGTCCATTTGCAGAAATCTTCAAATAGCCACGAGGGTCGCTTATTGTTCGATTACCAAAATTTGCGCTTACAACTGGATTCGGATCAACACCAGAAGCGCTTATGGTAAAAGTGTAAAACGTATTGTAGGCATTTGATGTAAAACCATTGGCATTAGCATAAACAGTGACTAGAATCTCATCTCGAGTCTCATGATTGATTGCTACGATCTTCTCAGAGGTAGTAGCTATAAGATTGTTAGGTTGTGCAATACTAGACGTTACGGCTCCTAGACCAGAATCCAGTGACATATCCACCTCGTAGTAATGTAAACCTGAGTCCTGTGCTCCTGGACCAGCACCATTTGGAGCATCTACGGTAAAGATATAATAGATATTATCATCTTGGGGTTTTGGGATGATTACAGCACTTTGAGAACTTGAAGAATTTCCTTTCAGCCCATTACCATTTTGCATTACCACATGGTTGCGGTTGTACACGGTTGAACCGTCTGTATAAAAAAGTAAATTTCCTTGATCATCACTTATAGCGGTACAACCTTCATTTGTATTGAGCTGCCCATCGGTCAAGGCTGTTACATTTCCTGTAGTCTGATCAAACTGGATTCCTGCTCCGAATCCAAAGTACCAATTTGAAGCTTCAAGCTGAGAAAATAACTGCTGGGGTAAAAAAAGCGATAATGTTATCGCTAGCGCGGCATAAATCCTTTTCATCATCATGCCGCGAATTTAACTCACAAAAGTTATAAATCGCGACGTTTCAACAGCGCATAAGACCAGTATGTAAATAGAAATGTCCAACCAAGGCAGATAACCGTATTCAAAAGTGGTACACTATAGTCTTTAATGAACTCACCTTGGGATATTTGTTCCATAGTTGCTTTAACCAATGTAACCTTAGTAAAAGGTTCAACGATTAAATTTGAGATGGAATGAAGAGGTAGGATATTTCCTAGATATTCCCATATGTCTACGTTGAATCTATAATTCACGTATTGACTTATACCTAGTAGAACCAATTCAAAAATCCCCCATATTCCTATCAATCCTAAAGCAAAAGCACTACGCTTCACGAGTATACCTGCAAAAAGGCACATGCTAAAAAATGTGAGATGGCTTATGAAAAACCCGCCCACATATTGCAAATCTCTAAAAATTAGGGAAGCTTCAGTATAGTCAGAATATAAAAGTCCCAAAACTAATACGGCTAGAACTAATACCACAGTTACGGCGATGGCAAGTGTAAATACAAGATAAAACTTAGATAAGATCAGCTCTTTCTTACTGAGGCCATCAATTAAATTTTGTTTTAATGTTCTATTACTGTATTCACTGGCTGTAATTGAAACAATCACAATGGCAATCAAAAACTTTAAAAAACTTACCATATAAGTGCTCAGATGCCATAAAAAAGGGAAATTGAATACACCTATATCAGCAAGACTCATTGATTGCCCATTGATATCAATACGCCAGGCTCCAGCTGATAATAAAAGTATAATCACAGCTAGATAGATTATAGTAAGTACCTTACTGCTTTTGCTATGTTTGAATTTATGAAATTCTATATCAAGTAATCGTAGCATCTTATTGGTTTTGTTTGGTAAGTTCTATAAACTGATCTTCTAGACTCTGCTTCTTATGAACGATTTTAGTAAGTATCGTTCCTGCCTCATAGGCGCTCTTATTGATTGAAGCTAGATCAGGCTCTCGGGTTAAGGTGACTTCTATGCCCTCCATACCTACTTCATAACTTCCCAGATCATTCTGTTGATTGATAAAGTAAATAAGTCGATCACGATCCTCAGCATCCAAGATTACAGATCCAAAATTCTTATTCATCTCATCTACGCGTCCAGTGTAAAGCATTTTTCCCTGCCTCAATACCACCACGTGGGTACAAACTTTTTCCACTTCATCCAGTAGGTGGGATGCTAGTAAAATAGTAGTTCCTTGCTCTGCTATTTTTTTGATAATGTCGCGTATGGCTCTTATCCCTTGAGGATCCAGCCCGTTGGTCGGCTCGTCCAAAATTAAAATCTCTGGTTCATTAAGCAGCGCACTCGCAATGGCAAGTCGTTGTTTCATACCTAATGAATAAGTCTTAAAAGGGCTATTCTTTCGCTCTAGTAGCCCTACCAAGCTAAGTGTCTCATCTATTCTCGATGGAGAGGCACCTTTTATTTTACAAACCAACTGCAAATTTTGCACGGCACTCATGCTCGGGTAAAAGTTGGGTCGCTCGATAATCGCGCCTATTCGTTTTAAGGCGTCATGAGTAGAAACTGTCCCGCCGAACCATCTATAAGTTCCGCTGGTAGGATTCACTACGTTCAGGACCAAACCTAGCGTGGTAGATTTTCCACTACCATTAGGGCCCAAAATCCCATAAACATGTCCTTTTTCAATTCTGAATGAAATATGGTCTACGGCCGTGAGACCCCCATATTTTTTATGAAGTTGATCAATTTCAAGGATGTATTCCATGAATCACAGTTATTTGTTGTATTATACGACTGGTCAAAAGTAAATTTGTTACCGAATATGTCACAAAAGGTAATAGAAGACAAATTATTGTCTAATAAAAAACCCAATTTCCCCATCGCAAAATCTCTGGCAGACTATGTCAAAAAATACCGCAGGGGAACCTCCATACCAGTTTCCTATGAAGATTTGCTACGCTTCTCGGGTAGTATAACCGTCTATGATAAAAACGATGAAGATACCCTGTGGGTACGCTGTTATTATCCTGATCATGAACGCATCCACATTGATAAGAATCTTAAAAAAATCTATGACATTCTCCACTCAGACGGTAGGGACGAGACCCTAGACTATTTGAGTGTTGACGCTGTAGATTATTGCACATTTGGAAACACAAAACCTTTCCGCATCAAGATTAGAAATACTTTAAATGATGGGTTTACCTATTTCTATGTAAAGCGCGCAGACGCCTCTCGTGTATATGGTTTAGAGCTGGAACACCTATTGTCTCCTCACAGGATCAATTTTCTAGTTTATCAGGATACTCTCATAGAGGAACACATCGCCGGTATTCCTGGTGATGAATTTATTGAGGACTATATGGAAAGTTGTGATCATCAAGAACTCACACAAATCGCAAAGGAATTTGTGAAATTTAATGAGCGTTGTTTGATTCGTTTACTGGGAGATATGCGAGCCTATAATTATGTGGTGATTCCTACACACGACTTTGATCGGGTGAGCTACGCGATCCGTGCGATCGACTTTGACCAGCAGTCTTATGAAGGTCGGCTCAAGGTGTATCGTCCACAATTTTTTAAGGAAAACTTACCCATGGTGATGAACGTGGCAGAGCATCTCAAAAATGAGAGTATCGAGCAATATAAAAAGGAGGAGCGCTCCCTCATCGCAAAAAGATTGATAAACACCCAGACCCGCTACCGCCACCTTATGAAGTGCATGAAAGCCGATTATCTTTCTTCTCCCGCTAAATTCAAACAGCTGCGCAGGGAGTTATTTGACTTCACCGGCGATATTAAATTTAGAAACTGCCGTAATATGGGTGGATTGGTAAGTTCTGCTCTTGAGTTTGTAAGGCGCAATTATTCTGATACCAGCACAAAAAATCGTTTTTAGTACGCTTTCGCGAAAGCGTAACAAATCAATAACCCTATAACAAAGCAATGAAAAATGTTCTAGAAGTAATAAAATCGAGACGCAGCGTATTTCCAGCCTCCTACACAGGTGGTGAAATCAACCGTGATGATCTTGAAGAAATTCTTGACGCCGCACGCTGGGCGCCCAATCACAAGAAAACCGAGCCCTGGCGATACCGTGTTTTACAAGGAGCGGCTCTGGAACGGCTGGGCGCATTTTTAATGTCAGAATTTGAACGCTCTGAAAAAAAAAAGCCCACCCTGAAGATCCGCAAACTGGCCGAAAAGATGGAACAAGCATCAGCTATTGTTCTGATATTTATGAATCGCGATGAAAAAGAAAGCGTTCCAGAATGGGAGGAGATCGCGGCAACCAGCATGAGCGTGCAAAACATGTGGCTCGCAACCTGCGCCATGGGATATGGTGCCTACTGGAGTTCACCGAAATCTTTTGCTGACATGAGCAACCTAAATGAGCTCCAGGTTCAGGATCGTGAACGGTTTCTGGGATTCTTTTTTGTGGGCACTATAGATGACAATGAGATAGAAATGCCAGAGCGACTGAGCGTTAATGAAATCGCTCACTTTTTGAGTTAAATAAAATTATGGAATCATCGTGCGATTAATCGAAGCATTTTAAAATCGTACTTTTGCAAAATATTTAAAAACAGCTATTTGAAAAATTTTGAAGCCTTAGGGCTCTCACAACCTTTACTTAAAGGACTTGCCGAAATGGGATTTGAAAATCCTACTGAAATTCAACAGCAAGCGATCCCCATCCTCATGCAGCATGATGGTGATTTTATAGGTCTGGCGCAGACCGGTACAGGTAAAACTGCTGCATTTGGTATCCCATTACTGGAACTTATGGATACCTCGTCTAAAGATCTTCAGGCGTTGATCTTAGCACCTACTAGAGAACTAGCCCAGCAAATTTGCGGTCAGCTCGAGCTGATGTCAAAAAAAATGGGAAAATTGAATGTTGTTCCCGTTTTTGGTGGAGCAAACATTATGGGGCAAATCAAGGATTTGCGCAGGGGGGCACAAGTTGTTGTGGCGACTCCTGGTCGACTTATGGATCTTATGAAACGTAAGGAGATTTCATTAAATGCTCTGAAATTCTTGATCCTTGATGAGGCAGATGAGATGCTTAACATGGGATTTAGAGAAGATATCGATTACATTCTTTCTAAAACTGATGTAGGCCGCAATATCTGGTTGTTCTCAGCCACGATGGCGAGAGACATCAAGAAGATTGTAGATACCTATATGGTCCAGCCAGAAGAGGTGAAGATCAATAGGGAGCATATTGTAAATACAAATATTGAACACAAGGTAGTTCAGCTTAAAGCTTCTGATAAGATTGAGGCTCTGCGTAGGTATCTTGATTATGACGAAGAGATGTTTGGAGTGGTTTTTTGCCGTACCAAACGCGATACCCAAAAAGTTGCCGATGAGTTAAACAACAACGGCTATTCTACTGAAGCTTTGCACGGCGATATGTCTCAAGCGCAGCGTGATGCTGCGATGAAGCGTTTCCGAGACAAAAACCTCAAGTTGTTGATTGCGACAGACGTCGCTGCGAGAGGAATAGATGTAGATGACATCACCCACGTAATTCACTTTGCTTTACCAGACGATCCAGAGTTTTATACGCACAGATCAGGTAGAACAGCGAGGGCAGGTAAAAAAGGTGTTTCACTCGCGTTAATCACCAAAGGTGATAACCGTAAGCTCAAATTTATCGCAAGCAAACTGGGAATTACTTTTGAAAAAGCTGAAATTCCAGCACTAGACGCAATAACTTCAAAGCGTATTAACAGATGGTCTGAAAATCTGATCAAGCAAAAGGTAAATGACAAGGTAGAAGGTGACTTGCTCAAGGAAGTTCTTGATCACTTTGACGATATTTCTAAAGAGGAACTTGTTGCTAAACTTCTGACTAGAGAATATAACAGTATCTATAAAAGAAATTCCATAACAGATCTCAACGATAGGCGTGAGTATAAAGATTCAGGTGATTCTAGAGATCGAGGAGGAAGACGTAGCCATGGTAAAGAGGAAGGGATGAAGACGTTCTTTATCAATCTCGGCCGCAAAGACAATATGAACAAGGGTGCCCTGCTAGGATTTGTTTGTGATGTAACCGGGCTTACTGGAAATGATATAGGTCGCATAGTTTTAGACGGTGCTCATTCATTCATTGATGTGAAGGACGAGGTGGCTAACAAGATGTCTAAAATCAACGGCGCCGAAAGAGATGGCCGTGAATTGCGTGCTAACGAGCACAAAGGTAAGGTCACCAGCTCAAGAGAACGCAGCGGAAGAGGTAGAGGTAGAAGAGACGATCGAAAACCTACAAGCTTCAAGGGAAGACCTTCCCGACCCGACTCTAACTCTGATGACGCTCCACCTCGCTTTAAGGATCGTAAGACTAAACCCAAAGGTGATTCTTCGGGAAAGAGAGAAGGAAAAAGCAATTCTAACAAGAAAAAGGGAGGTAAAGGCCGCTCTAAGTTTTTTGGAACTAAGTGGGATTAATTTTCCTTAGATTTTATATAGGCGCAGGTTTTGCAAGTGTCAATTTAAATGAGCACTTTAAAATAGTAAGCATACAATCACGTTAAACCTAATAATGTGATTATATGTTTTTCATAACTTGTGCCTAAATAAGAAATCCATGTTTCAAAAGTTCAAAATAGCTCTCCTTAGCATAATTTCTCTTACTGTTCTCATCAGTTGTTCTGATGATTTAGACGATAATATAGCGGCTGGAGGATCGATCAAAAATTTCGTGTGGAGAGGTATGAATGCCTTTTATCTGTATAAGCCTCAAATCGATGTACTTGCTAATGATCGATTTGCAAATACGGCAGAATTAGAAGCTTATCACGATCAGTTTGCCACTCCTGAAGAGTTTTTTCAAACCTTACTTTTTGATCCAGAACGTACAGATCGCTTCAGTATTATCGTGAGTGATTATGTCGCTTTGGAAAACGCTCTTTCTGGAAATACTAAGACTAATGGAATGAAATTCGGTCTCGTAGCTGAAAATGGAAGCTCTACGGATGTTTTTGGTTATGTACGTTACGTTCTCGATGGATCAGATGCTGATGCTCAAGGCGTTCAAAGAGGAATGATTTTTAACTCGATAGATGGGACCAGATTGTCACGTACCAATTTTAATGAACTTCTTGCACCAGATTCTTATACGATTGGGTTAGCAACTTTGAGTGGGGGAGTGACTACCTCTACCGGTCTGGAGATCAGTTTGACTAAAATGGTAATGCAGGAAGATCCTATTCATGTGACTAGTGTAATTGATCAAGGATCACAAAAAGTAGGTTACTTGATGTATAATAGTTTCTTATCTGATTACGATGATGAACTGAATAATGCCTTTGCTGATTTTCAGGCTCAAGGAATTACACATTTAGTGCTTGACTTGCGGTATAATGGGGGAGGAGCCGTATCGAGCGCTATTGCATTAGGAAGTCTCATTTCTGGAAACCCTACCACAGATGTATTTTCTACTGAACAGTGGAATCCTGACGTGCAGCAGGCTTTGAGCGATGCTGATCCCGAACAATTGATCAATTATTTTGTGAACAGCATTGAAGGAAGTAGCTCATTTGCCGCACTTAATCTTTCTAAGGTGCACATCATCACTACAGGAAGTAGCGCTAGTGCCAGCGAGCTGGTGATAAACGCCTTAAATCCGTACATTGATGTGATACAAGTGGGCGATAATACAGCCGGTAAGTTTCAAGCGAGTATTACGCTGTACGATAGCCCTAACTTCAGACGAGCAGAGGCTGATCCTTCACATCGATATGCGTTACAGCCGCTGGTTTTAAAATCTGTCAATTCAGTTGGCTTTACTGATTATATTGACGGACTTGCTCCTGATATTGAGCAGCGAGAAGATTTTGAAAACCTCGGTGAGTTGGGTGATCCTAGTGAGCCATTGCTGGCACGTTGTTTAAATGATATCGCCTTAAATGGCAGGATCCCATCCTCATTCCCGAGATCTAGTGTCGAGCTTCAGGAATTGTCTGGAAGTGAGAAAATGACTTTGCTCGGTGATCAAATGTGGACGGAGTTACCTGAATAAATTTTCAGTAGCACTTTGTGTTTCCGCTTTCGCGCATCGCCGTCGGCAAGCCTCTGGCGACCGAGGGAAAGCAGAACACCTTTAACCCCATCAAATACGATAAACGATAGCGTTGATATTCATACCGGCACCCACGCTGGCAAACATGACTACATCGCCATCGTTGATTTGGTGTTGAGGCATTTTTCCTTTGGCAACTAGATCCATAACCGTAGGTACTGTAGCCACTGAGCTGTTTCCTAGTTTATGGATAATCATAGGCATCACATCAGTCGGGACCTCCATATCATATAGACCGTAAAATCGCTGAACGATGGCTTCATCCATTTTCTCATTAGCCTGATGGATGAATATCTTTTTAAGATCTTTAATGTCTACACCCGCATTTTCCATCGCTGCTTTCATACCCTCAGGAACTTTAGACAGTGCAAAATTATAGATGCGACGCCCATACATTTTTATGTATTGGGTTTTGTCTTCTAGTTGCTGGTTATAGGATTTTTCATTAAAAATGAAATAGGTCTCCTCCTCGGTGTAGGTTGCTGTAGCTTGACCCAAAATTCCTTGACCTGAATTGCTGGGTTCTAACAAGGCTGCACCGGCACCATCACTATAAATCATGCTATCGCGATCGTGAGGATCTACCACTCGTGATAAAGCCTCTGCACCTATAACTAGGACTTTTTTTGCTAGACCACTTTTAATAAAACTATCTGCTTGAGTGACTCCGAGAATCCATCCTGGACAACCAAAAAGAACATCGTAAGCAACGCAAGCCGGATTTTTGATTTCCAGCTTATTCTTTACTCTGCTGGCAAGGCTGGGAACGAGGTCGCTGGTTCCACCGTCTGGCTTAACGTCTCCATAGTTATGAGCTACGATGATGAAGTCCAGATCTTCTTTATCAATTCCAGCATCTTCTATAGCCTTGGCGCCCGCAAAGCTTGCGATATCACTCGTATTTTGGTGCTCTTGTATGTATCTGCGTTCTTCGATACCAGTGATCGCGACAAATTTTTCAATTATTGTAGCATTATCACTCCCAAAAGATGAACCATCCGTGTTGAGAAATTCATGATTCATAAATTCCTCATTTTTCCTAACCACATCGGGTATATAGCTTCCTACGCCAGTAATCTTCGACTTCATTTGCCTCAAAATAATTCAATCTTGGTAAAAAAAATACATTTTACTATGCTAGCCTAATAAATAACCGCCGAAATCTGTTAAAATGAGTTTAGTTTTAAAATTGTTCAATTATTCGCGTAATTCATTGAAAATTATATAATTCAGTGCATAATAAACTTGGTGAACAAGTGTATTAGATATGGAAAAAAATGTTATGCTCCGAACAAGACTAATTCATTAACAGAACTCAACTTGATATACGCTTTCGCGAAAGCGGAAATACCTATCACGCTAATCAGAATAATTAAACTAGTAATCTTGAAATGTTGTCGCTTGACCTTTATTCATTTTAAGTAAATTAAATACAAAAACCGGCCGAAGCCGGTTCTTATTTACTATGGGATTGAAATTATTTTTTGATCAGTCCTATTTCAACGAGACGCTGGTGCAAGAATTCACCGGCGCTGATGTCTTCATATTGTTTAGGGTTCTCCTCTGTGATACATTCCTCCAGGCAGTCCAGTCTCATGTCGCTACGCGGGTGCATGAAAAAAGGTATGGAGTAGCGGCTGGTATTCCACAATTCTCTCGGCGGATTTACCACACGGTGGATCGTAGAGCGCAATTTGTTATTTGTGTGACGTTCCAGCATGTCGCCTACATTGATCACGAGTTCATCTTCACCGGCGATGGCATCCAGCCATTCACCTTCTCTGTTTTTTACTTGTAAACCTGGCGCGCTCGCTCCCATAAGAAGCGTAATAAGGTTGATGTCACCATGAGCTCCTGCACGCACGGCGTTATCAGGCTCCTCTGTGATAGGCGGGTAATGGATGGGACGCAAAATACTGTTACCGTTGCTGGCCCATGGATCAAAATACTTTTCATCAAGACCTATATAAAGTGCAAGAGCACGCAATACATAGATACCGGTTTTCTCGAGCATGCGGTAAGCTTCCATACCTACTTTGTTGAATTCTGGGAGCTCGTTTACGATCACATTATCTGGATAATCCTCCTCAAGTTTTACCTCTGGATCTACCTCCTGACCGAAATGCCAAAATTCTTTGAGATCACCTTCTTTCTTTCCTTTGGCATGTTCTTTACCAAAAGACACATAACCACGCTGGCCACCTATTTCTTCACGCTCATAACCGCGTTTTACGTCTACGGGAAGTTTAAAGAATTGTTCTACCTGGCTGTATAACTTTTCAGTGAGTTCATCATCCAAAAAGTGGTTTTTCAAGGATACGAAACCTATTTCTTCATAGGCTTTACCTATCTCATTGATGAACTTCTGTTTTCTTTTAGGATCATCGCTTAGAAAATCTGCGAGATCTACGCTAGGTATATTTGTCATAATTTCAAATTATTGGTGTTGCAAGGCAATCCATCTGGCATGCAACTTTCATCGCTATATCTACAAAAATACAATTTATAGCAATAGCAAGCTATAACGAGCTATAATTGTTATTTACACTGGCTGTTTTATAGATCTAGATCAGATAATAGGTAAGACTAATGAGATAGGAAACAACTAACCAGATAGGAATGGATAGAAGTTGAGCTTTTAAAGATTGATAAATGGTCGCGATCATATTCCAGTTGTAGAGAAATATGAATGTGAGTAGAAGGTAAGCGACGAGCGTGTATTCATCATATAGATATTTTTCATGTTCCCACAAATCAAAGCTGATCAAACTTGAGACATACCTAAAAATCATCATCAGTGAAATAAAATAGATCAGTATGATTTGAGTATTAGATGATCTACTTTTTGCTCTTTTTCTTTGAAGATACCTGTGGTTAGAATTCAACCAAAATTGAGTTGTAATACAAGAACCAAGACTAGATGAGGCTAGTGAGAAAAAGTATAGAGAATAATTATTAAGTTCAAAACTTGAGATAACGATTCCAATCGCCGTCAATTATTCCAGCATAAATGAATTGACATTTAAATAACATCACAAACGAACAAAAAAGCACTAAACTCAAAACAAAACCAAACAAAACCCCTCCATAAAACCTAACTTTACCTATCTCATGGATGCTAAAAGTCGGTTTATATCGATTCATGGTTGATTTAATGGCAGAAATATCTGCTCTAAGATAATACATGATTTTGAAAATAACTGAATTGCTTTTGAGTTACACATTTTTATGTAATAAGTCAATAATTGTGATTTTTGTTACCTTTTGGCAATTGGCCAATCCTTAATTTTGTTACAAAGATTAAGAGATGAAGCACAAGTCTATGCTGGTAAGTATTCTCACTTTAAAATGTCCTCGTTGTAGGCAAGGAGCTTTTCTGGAAGCTAATCCTTATAAGTTGTCAAAAATGAATAAGGTGCGCGAGCATTGTCCAAAATGTGGGCTGAAATATCATATAGAGCCTAGTTTCTACACAGGTTCAATGTATGTTTCTTATGGAGTGGGAGTTGCGGTCGCTGTTGCGGTTTTTGTAATCTTAGCCATCTTTGACCTTATCGATGATCCTCTAATCATCTTTCTAGCCATTTTGGGTACTTTAATTTTGACTTTCCCCTATATAGGTGCAGTATCTAAATCCATCTGGGCACACATGTTTATCAAGTTTGATAAGGATATTGCAGAGAAGGTGAAGAATGGAGACTTATGAGTTAAGAGTTCAGAATTCAGAATTATCTTTTGAATGAGCAAATGCGAGGACTAAGGGCGCAGTACTTGAAGTTCGTTTGTGGAAATTTAGAGTTATGAATTCAGAGTTCAGAATTTAAATAGGAGTTTAGAGTTTGTGAGCGGCGGATAGCATCCGTTTGTAAGATTTTGGCATTTGGCATTAGGGATGAGGTGATGCGAGATGCGGTTTGGCTTATCTAATTATTTCTGCTTTCGCTTTGACTTGCTTCGACTCCGCTCAGTGACCACCTCTCAGCGACCGCGGGAAAGAGTACTCAGAATATCGCAAATCAAGTCAATCCGATTGCAATTTGAAGTTTGGAACTTGGAATTTGGAGTTTGGAATTTCATTTGGAGCTTTTTTCCTCTTGTCTCTTGATTCTTATCTCTTGAATCTTTACCCTCAATTTCTGCTTTTATTAACCTGATAACGAATCCATTTGATTATATGAAACAGTAAAAATCCCGCAGGGCCCATCATGAAGGTCAATAAGAGAATGGGAAACATCAGCCATTTATGAAGTTTTACCGTTCTGTTTTGAACGACAAGCCACATGCCTACGGCAAGATCAAAAACCAAGTAATGAATCCAGCCGGCCAATACCGCATCTTCTGTAGCAAATAGTTTCGTTAAGCCTTTTAGCGTTTGGAAATCTTCTGGATTTGCTTGAGAGAGTCCCGGAATGACTAAAATCACGTAACAAACCGCAAGACTTACAGGCACCAATGGCATTTTGATCAGCCATTTTGTGACTTTGTTATTGGGTGCTAGCAAAAGCATGAGCCACATGGGTAGCACGGCGGTATTGACGATCTGAAAAATGAGCTCATTGTCCATTTAACTTATACTTTTCTGAATCTTTGTTAATTTACAAACATTATCTCAAGCAAACTTTTTTACCAATTCCATTTCTTGTTAATGGATTTATAGAATTCCTCTAGACTATTAGGCAGAGGTTTATGATAGTTCTGGCTCGTTCCATAATTCGTATCCTCCTCGACTTCTTGATAGGTTCCCGCGATCCCTTTACTTACTTTTCCTTGATCGTATAATTTCTTAATCTTATCAAGCCTAGATTTTAAATTAACATCCACTAGATTAGACACAAAAAGCCCCAAAAAGTCCCTATCTACAATTTCAGCCTCCTCAATTGAAATATAAAAATCCAGCACCTTTGCGACGGAGGATTCCACGGTTTTCATTGAAAAATCTCCGTAAATAGGGGCATTTACAAGTGCAGAACCCGCTAGAGCTCTGCTGTAGGTATAGACACCTTCATTACAAGTAAATTCCGCTAGCTCATCCAACTCTTGAGTTTGTTTAACGATTGCGGGTACGATAATATCTTCTCCTAGATCTCCTATGTAAAATTCATAGAAACCAGAATCTTGATCAATAAATTCTAATAGGTGCTTTAAAGCAAGAGGTACTTTATAGTAACAAAGACAAATTATGGCGTGAATATGAAAATTGATGTGTTCTTGACCCAATCTGTCAGATGAAAAGGCTTCTGAAAATTGCGGGTATTTTTTAACAGCATGTTGAAGCGGGAGAATAAGGTCGCTAGATTCAAAATCATTGTCATTGATCATATTCACGACAGGCAAATACGCATCGATATCGTTTTGATAAATATGTTCCTCAAACTCTTTATTGTGATATACGGGAATATAATCAGGATCCTCACCGGTATAGTTTCCTTCAAAATCATCAGATAAATCAGAATCTAAAATATTTCTATCTACCGCCATCATCATCGTAGTCCTGAAAATTTGTTCTTCTAGAATTTCCAATTTAAAATGCTGACCATTGATTTCTTTCAGGTTATCCAAAATATCCTCTGCCTTACCCGGATCATTTTGTGCTAAAAAATAGCAAGCGACCACGTGATAAAAGGCAAAAACCTCATCTTCATGAAAAACAGTTCTTTCTGGAAATATCTTTGCGATTGAGAAATCAGATCCCAAAACGTCCAAAGCTTCATCCAGATCACCAGTTTGAACATACTCCGCCGCAAGATTAATGGTTGCGTAAGGATAGTCTGGGTGCTTTTTTAAGATGTATCTGTTGTATTTATACCCTTTTTCATGATCGTCGTTGATCATGTAATAGGACATCAGGGCATTTTTGAACTGGGGAACGTTGGGATATTTCTTAATTGCCCTATCGATACGTTTAAAAACGTTTCTTTTATTCTTTGAAACATCGTATTGAATATCACTCAATAAAGCCTCACCAAAACGATCCAGACCAGATTTGTCACTTAAAAAAGAAGGGTCGTTCGTAATATTTAATTTTTTGAGTTCAATCATGGATCCTCTGATTTTGATTACTGCTCTTCTACCCACTTCCTCGCATTCACAAAAGCTTCCAACCAAGGAGTGACTTTATCTCCCTTTCTATCTTTAGGATAATGCGCCCAATTCCATGGGAAAGTGCTGCGCTCGAGATGCGGCATCATGACCAAGTGGCGGCCATCATCACTGCAAAGCATGGCAGCATTATAATCAGATCTATTTGGGTTTGCGGGATAGCCATCGTAAGCGTATGTTGCAGGAATTTTATATTGAGATCGCTCTAACGGTAGCTCAAATTTACCTTCGCCATGAGCCGCCCATATTCCCAAAGTCGATCCAGCGAGCGACTTCAACATCACGCTATTGTTTTCTTCTATGCTTACGCTGGTAAACTGGCACTCAAATTTACCCGATTCGTTATGAAGCATTTTTGGCTTTTGATCGTGATCTGGATTGATCAATCCCAATTCGACGAAAAGTTGGCAACCGTTACAGACTCCAAGACTCAAAGTGTCTTCTCGATCAAAGAAATTCTTCAGCGCTATATTAGCTTTATCATTGTACAGAAACGCTCCTGCCCAGCCTTTGGCACTTCCCAAAACATCGCTGTTTGAGAAACCACCTACGGCTGCGATGAACTGCACATCTTCCAAGGTTTCACGACCTGAGATCAGATCGGTCATGTGCACGTCACGAACTTGGAAACCAGCAAGATGCATGGCTCGTGCCATCTCGCGCTCGCTGTTGCTTCCTTTTTCACGTATTACCGCGGCAATCGGTTTTTTTGCTGGGTTTTCTGGTAATTTTCCATCAAAATGCTGTGGAAATTCAAAACGCAGCGGCTGTTGCTTGTAATTTTTAGCGCGCTCGTCGGCCATGCCTTTTTTGGACTGCTGGCGATCGAGTAGGTGCGAGGTCTCATACCAGGTGTCTCTGGCTTGGGCAATATCTATTTTGTGCCCATCGACATCAAGTTCTGAACCTGTAGTTGCGTATCCCAATTTGTAAACTGGTAAACCGATTCCCTCTAGAGCTTCTGCCGCTTCATCATCAGTAAGTTGGAGGACGAGACCCGCGTTTTCGGCAAAAAGGGTTTTGATACGATCTTCTCCACATTCCTGAATCGAGATTTTCATCCCGACGTTTTGACTCGGGAAGCACATTTCGAGAAGGGTTGTAATCAAGCCACCGCTCGAGATGTCGTGACCTGCGAGTATTTTTTCTTCTTTTACGAGACTCTGTATGATTTGGTACGCTTTCGCGAAAGCGGAAACATCAACAACATCTGGACATGTTGCACCCACAGCGTTCATAGTTTGGGCTAAACTGGAACCACCCAATTCAGGGGCGGAACCACTGAGATTGATGTAATAGATGGGAGCGTTTGTGTTAGGCTGCAGGACAGGCTCGACCACCTTTGTGATGTCGTCGCAAGAACCCACGGTACTGATGATCACCGTTCCCGGAGCAAGCACGTCCATGTCTGGATATTTTTGCTTCATGCTCAGGCTGTCCTTACCGGTAGGAATATTGATGCCGAGGTCGATAGCAAATTTGCTCACCGCTTCAACGGCCGTGTAGAGACGGGCATCCTCACCAGGATTGTTGCAGGGCCACATCCAGTTGGCACTCAAACTCACACCCTTCAATCCTTTTTCCAGCGGCGCAAAAATCAAGTTGGTCAAGGCCTCTGCAATCGCATTGCGGGATCCGGCCGCCGGGTCGATCAAGGCAGCCACCGGTGCGTGTCCCAAGGTAGTCGCTACGCCGTTCTTTCCCTTGTAATCCATCGCCATGACCGCCACGTTGTTAAGCGGTAACTGCAACTCGCCACAAGTTTGTTGTTTAGCCACCCGACCGGTAACACAACGGTCTACTTTGTTAGTCAACCAGTCCTTGCAAGCCACCGCTTCCAGTTTTAAAACGTTCTCTAGATATTCATCCAGTTTATCGTTCTCATAGCTGACGTCTTTGTATTTGCGATCGATACTCGCATCGTTCATCACCGTTTTAGGACTAGAACCGAACATATATTCCAGCGCCAGATCCATGGGGCTGCGACCGTCTTTTTCGCTAAAGACAAATTTGTTGTCTCCAGTCACTTTACCCACTTTATACAAAGGCGCGCGCTCACGAGCAGCGATTTGCTCCAAAATGGGAGTATCTTTTTCTTCCATCACCAGCCCCATGCGTTCTTGGGACTCGTTTCCGATGAGCTCCTTTCGCGAAAGCGTAGGGTCGCCCACCGGTAATTTTTCTACATCGATGACACCACCCGTTTCTTCAACCAATTCTGACAGGCAGTTGAGGTGGCCACCAGCGCCGTGGTCGTGAATGGATTTGATGGGGTTTTCATCGCTTTCCACAAGACCGCGTATGGCGTTTGAGGCACGTTTTTGCATCTCTGGGTTAGAGCGTTGTACCGCGTTCAGCTCGATACCGCTGTCCATTGAACCTGTATCTGCGCTACTTACGGCAGCGCCGCCCATTCCTATGCGGTAGTTGTCACCACCCATAACGATGATGTCATCTCCTGGCGCTGGTGTTTTCTTAAGCGCCTGTGATTTTTTACCGTAGCCTACACCGCCGGCTTGCATGATGACTTTGTCGTAGCCTAGTTTGCGAGGTGCCGGATTTGTCGGCCCTTCGGCTCCGTGGTCATTGAGCGGCCCTTCGGCTCCGCTCAGGGACCTTTCTATTTCCTCATCATGTTCAAATGTGAGTACAGAACCTGTAATCAAAGGCTGGCCGAATTTATTCCCGAAGTCGCTGGCGCCGTTTGAAGCTTTGATCAAGATGTCCATGGGCGTCTGGTACAACCAGTCGCGCTCTTTGAAACCGTTTTCCCATGGGCGATTTTCAGCAAGTCGCGAGTAGCTGGTCATGTAAACCGCTGTTCCAGCGAGTGGGAGCGAACCCTGACCACCGGCGAGGCGGTCCCTGATCTCACCACCTGATCCCGTTGCAGCGCCGTTAAAAGGCTCCACGGTCGTGGGAAAATTGTGGGTTTCTGCTTTTAGCGAGATGACAGAATCAAACAGACTCGTCTGGTAATAATCTGGTTTTTCTGGTGTGGCTGGAGCAAATTGTTCTGATTCTGGACCGTTGATAAACGCTACGTTATCAGAATAAGCACTGACGATCTCGTTAGGATTCTGCTTGCTGGTCTCCTTGATCAACTTGAAAAGGGAAGTAGGTTTTTCCTCGCCATCGATTACAAAAGTTCCGTTGAAGATTTTGTGACGGCAATGCTCTGAATTGACTTGAGAAAACCCGAATACTTCTGAGTCGGTGAGTTTTCTGCCCAACTTTTCAGAAAGAGCGATGAGGTAATCGATTTCATCATCGATTAATGCGAGGCCTTCTTGCATGTTGTAAGCCGCAATGTCGTCGATCTCAAGGACACCTTCTGCCTCCACATTGATGTCAAATTGTTGCTGATCAATTCCATCGAACTTTTGCAGCAACATCTTATCAAAGTCCGTATTTTCTTCACAGGCGTGAAATTCCTCGATGCGGGAAATGCCTGCGATTTGCATGTTTTGAGTGATCTCTACGGCATTTGTGGACCACGGTGTAATGGTCGTCGCTCGAGGGCCGGTAAAAAAGCCTGAAATGTTATCCTGATCCAGTCTTGAGCTCCCACCGAAGAGCCATTCCAGTTTTTTGTTGTCCTCCTCAGATAGTTGTTTTGAGGTCTGAACAGCGTAGACTTTTTGGCTGGGAATTCCGTAGAAAGTGATCATCAAGTAGGCTTTTTTGTTGATGCTCGCAAAGATACTTTTTTAAGTGTTAAAATGGAGTGGGTAAGGGGTGATGTTCTTGATGGGAGATCGTGGTGACAAGCTCATTTTTAGATGGTATAAATGCTATTTTTACTAGTACGTCATCAATTGTAAATATTTAGTAATCAGTAATTTATTATTTAAGGACAAATGCTTGTTAAGCATTTGATGATCGTTTATAAATATTTGAAACCGAATATATTGCTGATTATGAATGAATTAGTGTAATTGTGGGGGTGTTTATGGGTAAAAAAGGTATATTGCGGATATACACTAGTTGTAACACATTTGAGAAAAACTAAAGACATATTAATTTTCGTATTTGCTATAGTTATAGTTTCGGCTTTAGCTTATGCGATTTATTTATTCTTTTATGTTCAAAAAAGATACGCTGAAATACCTACCGACACAAAATCAATTTTTACGGAATCGAGATATTTATACGGAATAACATCTAATGACAATCTGAAACTTCGAACGGAATATTTACTCATAAAAACCGTTCGTGATTCGATAATCAAATATGAATATAAAAGTACGACAGATTCGACTCGGAATTTAAGAGTAAGTTACTTGACCAAAAATCAAGAAATTCAATTTAACTTAACTGATTACGTAAAGTATGAAAGCAAAACTATTCGGAGTAATTCGAACTCTGAAATTTGGTTTGATATGTACGAAATGAAAGAGCCGATTATTGACGGAATGAGTCCAGTAATGTTTAATAAAGATTATGGAATTTTAGCTATTGCGAATCCACTCGGACCTTCCGCTTTTTTTATGGATAAACAAAATGACAGTTTACAAGTAATGAAAATAAGTGAAAAATTATACTAAAAAAACGTGTTACAACAATGTATAACCGCAATTACGGCGGATTCGACTACGTCCGAATCCACTCGGAATTTCTAACGTCAGTGCTTAACCGAAAATTATTAACTTTAAATCCGTAACTGACGGTTATACGAGACCGTTGGTAGCAATTGAAACAAAAATCCATAAAATTTGATAAATCCGTTTTTTCATAACATTAGAGCACAAATCTTATCCGAATTGAATCAAGCGGAAAAAGAAATTGTAGTTGCTATTTATTGGTTTACAAATCACGAACTTTTTGACAAGCTCTGTGAAAAAAAAGAAAATGGAATAAAGGTTTCATTAATTGTACATAATGACTTTATAAATAATAGAGAAAATGGTTTAAATTTTCAAAAATTTATTGATTTAGGTGGAGAACTTTATTTTTCCGACTCTGACAATCCAATGCATAACAAGTTCTGTGTGATTGACAATACAGTTTTAATTAATGGTTCTTATAATTGGACATATTTTGCTGAAAGCAAAAACAACGAAAATATTCTTTTAATAAAACAAGAAAACGAGACAATTAGTGCATTTAGAAAAGAATTTGATTCTTTAAAAAGTGGACTTGAATTAGTTAATGAAGTAAAGAAATTGACCAAATTCGAGATTGACGAGTTTAACGGGTTAAATTCTAGAGAATATCTTGCAAATGATATTATTTATGAAGCAAAAGCTACAAACAGACCTGAAATCGTCCAAGAAGCATTTAAAATATCACCTGAAAATATAAAAGTTCAAAAAGAAGCTATAAAACTTGAACTATACGCTAAACGAAAATTGAAATGTTCAATTGGAGCTGGACTGAAAGATAATCAATATTTGGTTGGAGTAGAAAAAGGCACTTTATTGCCTGTTAAAATAACACGAGAAGTTTTTACTAGTGCTGATAATCAAGTTTCTTGCAAAAGTATAATTTATTACGGAGACAAAGAGTTAGCGAACGAAAACAAAAGAATGCCAAATAAAGGAGCGAATGGACAAATTGGAGGAGTTATTATTAGAGGTTTACCAAAATTACCTGCTAGAAAAGCACGAATGAAATTGATTTTTACAATTGATTTGTATGCAAAACTTGTAGTTAAATTTTATTCATTAGACAATGGACGAGAAGACTTTTATCGTGTTGACATAAAGAATTTAGTTTCGGAATTAGAAAACGAATAAACCAATAAAGAACAACAACTGCTACCAACACCGTATAACAACAATTGCGGCTTTGTGTCCTGCGGACACAACCGCGCAAGCATAAAAGTCGGTAATTTTAGCTATCTTAGTTTTTAATCAATCCGCAACTGATTGTTATACAAGACCGTTGTGCGCAAGCTGAAAAAATTCGTAACTAAATGAAAAACACAACTATTGACATAAATGAATCTACAATTAAGGAATACGTGGAATCATTACGTCCCGAAAATCCTGAAATTAGAGAACAAGTTGATATTGGATATTCGTATGACGGAAAAGTTGTAATCCTGTTTGAAATTCGACCAGATTGGCAAGACGCAAAAAAGAAACAACAATTTGACTTTGCCAAAATCCGATACTACAAATCAAGAAAGGAATGGAATTTATATTGGATGAGAGCAAGTGGAAATTGGGAGATTTACGAACCGTTTCCAAATTCTACTTATTTAGATAAAATCATAGAAATTATAAAAGAAGATAAACACGCTTGTTTTTTTGGATAATTTTAAACAAAATATCATTAAAGAAATAGCGCAAGAATTAGATTGCGGATTTGATTGTTATTACAATTTCAAAACTGATGAAATAATTGCAATTCCGAGTTTTTCACAATTTGCGGACGAGGAAGATTTTAAAGAAGCTTTTAGTGACAGTTTAGAAAAAGTGGAAAATCATAAAGCTGATTTTATAAAAATTGAGACATTAGAAAGTTTTGAGTCGTTCAAAATAATGGAACTTTTTGTGAAGCAGATATCTGACCAAAATCTAAGGTCAGAATTGGAAAACCTCTTAGCGAACAAAAAGCCATTTCAGAATTTTAAGCGTAAAATTGACCATTCTGATTTTAGACAAAAATGGTTTGAATTTAAACAAAATGAACTCGAAAAAAGAGTGAGAAATGAATTAGAGCGCGGAAAGCCAGCGCACAACAACGGCTATAAGTAATACGGGATTAGGTGCTTAACCCATAAGAAATTGCTAATTTGCAATGACCGCCAAAACCTTGTTTTGGCTTTTTGAAATAATAAGATAAAAAACCAGAAAACAAGGTTTTGGCTCTGTACCCAACCGAAAGGAAAGTGCGTTTTTGCACCCGCACTACTCATAGCCACGACCGTTACCCACAAGCTGAAAACCAACCGCACATTTTAGCACTTTCGTTTTTTTCCGACACACAAATCCAACGCTATAATAACCAAAAGAGCTAAAATTTTCCCAATGCTTGAAATTTATGTATTTAAGTATTTGCTTAAATAAGAAATATACGTAACTTTGTTATATGGAAAATAATTCTTGCATAAGACAACAAGCCGATATTGAACAAATAAACCGTTGCAAAGACACAGTTTCGGAATTAAACGAATCGTTCGACTATTTGGCAAACGGACTTTCATTGGTCGGAAATAGCGTTCGACTGAAAATACTCTACCTACTCTTTGAGGAAAAAAGACTTTGTGTTTGTGATTTGAGCGACATTCTCGGAATGAACATTTCAGCTATTTCTCAACATTTAAGGAAAATGAAAGACCGAAATCTATTAGAAACAGAAAGAGATGCTCAAACGATTTTTTACTCACTTACGACTGAATATGAAAAATTACTAAATCCGTTTTTTGAGATACTTGATAAAAACAAAATTTTAGAAACGATATGAAAAGTGAAAACAAATTAATTGGTGCAGGTTTGTTAACTGCAATTACAGCTTCCTTGTGTTGTATTACACCAGTTTTGGCTCTAATCGCAGGAACAAGCGGAATTGCTTCTGCATTTTCTTGGATTGAACCTTTTAGACCTTATTTAATCGGACTGACAATTTTAGTTCTTGGTTTTGCTTGGTATCAAAAACTAAAACCTCAAAAAGAAATTGACTGCGAATGTGAGACGGACGAAAAACCAAAATTTATTCAATCAAAAAAGTTTTTAGGAATCGTAACTGTATTTGCAATTGTAATGTTGGCTTTTCCATACTATTCAGGAATATTTTACCCAAATACAGACAAACAAATAATCGTAGTTGACAAATCGGACATTAAAACGACTGAATTTAAAATAAGCGGAATGACTTGTGCGAGTTGCGAAGAACACGTAAATCACGAAGTAAATAAGCTCAACGGAATTGTGAACTCAAAAGCGTCTTACGAAAATGGAAATGCAATCGTTGAATTTGACAAAACCAAAACCAACGAAACAGAAATCGAGAATGCAATAAACTCAACAGGTTATAAAGTAACCGATAAAAAAGAAAACTAATGGAAGTCAAATTAAAATCAGAAATCACTTGTCCTAATTGCGGACATAAAAAAGTAGAAGATATGCCAACAAACGCTTGTCAATTTTTCTACGAATGCGAGAACTGTAAAACGGTTTTGAAACCAAAAGAAGGAGATTGCTGTGTTTATTGCTCATACGGAACAGTTGCTTGTCCACCAATTCAAGAAAATAAAAGTTGTTGTTAAAAAGCCAACGCTAAAAGCCATACACATTTGCAATTCGCACCAACCAACACTCAAGCCCAAAATTGCAAAAGAGTATGTCTTTGCCAACGCTGAAAACCAAGCTGAACGGAATAAAGCCAGTGGGTAACAACGTATATAAAAAATAGCGGTTTAAGTGCTTAATCTAAAGTGATTTTTATAAATTTAACGTCAGTACCAAACCGAAAAGTTAGTGTGTAAAATCTGCTACTTTTCATATACAAGACCGTTGTGCATAATGCGAAAACAAAAAAATGAAAGCAGAAGAATTTGAAGAACATCCAATTTTTGACAGATTAAATTCACTTGAAGAAATATTGTCAAATGACGAGGCTAAAGAAAAAATTGATTTAGAGAACTTATCTTTCTTTCAAACTGTTTTCGATTTTATAAACCAAAGAGTAAAACTAATCTTACCAGAATTAGTTCAGAAAAAAGACATAGATGCTGCATCCAACGAATTGCAAACAGGAGTCAGTAATATAAATTCTTATTTAGGAAACAATAACATTGGACACATTACAAATGCTATTAATAGTTTTAATACAGCAATCAATAGAGTAAAGAATTTTCCAATTCCATATTCCAAAACTGACTTCAATTTTTCGAGAAAAGTTGCAAATTTTGAAAAAACAGCAAAAGGCAAGTATAAAAATTTAGAAAAAGAGAACTCTGAACTAAAATCTGAATTAGAAGATTTCAAAACTGACCTTGATAATAAAGAAACTGAACTACAACGAATACTTGAACTTCTCGAAACAAAGGAAAACGAAATTCAAAATTTAACTTCAACATTTCAAACGAATTTTGACAATTTGAAGTCTCAACACAATCAAGAATTTCAAAATGACAAAAAAACATATAGGTCAGAAATTGACGATGCTAAAGAAGAGTTTAGAGAAGAAATTGATGAATTAAAAAGCACGATTGACACGGACACATCTTCACTTGTTGAAAGTTTAGAACAGAAACTTGAAGATGCGAAGAAAATCGTCAATGTGATTGGTAACGTAGGTGTAACAGGTAACTATCAAATAATCGCAAACGAACACAAAAGCACAGCTAATTTATGGAGGTGGATTGCTGTTGGATTTATGGCTGTTTTTTCAGGACTTCTTGTTTGGACAATAATTGATTTAAGTTCAGACGGTTTTAATTGGACTAAATCAATTATTCGTTTAGTTGCAGCAGCAGCTTTGTCTTATCCAGCGACATATGCAGCTAAAGAATCAAGTAAACACAGAAAACTTGAAACCTTAAATCGAACAGCTGAATTGGAATTAGCATCGGTCGATACTTTCATCGAGATGTTGGACGAAACAAAAAAACAGGAAATAAAATCCAAACTCGTAGAAAAATACTTTGGCAATGACAAATCAAACGTATTAGGCAATGACAAAGAGACTGAAGAACTTTCAGTAAGCGGATTTGAAAAAATTATTAATGCAATCTCTAAAATGGGAAAATAAAGCACTATGCACAACAATGGCTATAAGTAATTGCTTGTTCTCGCCTACTTCTGAAAATCCTCGCGGATTTTCAGCTTGGTGTGTACTTGCAAAGTTATGTACTAACCCACGCAACTACTCATAGCCGAGACCGTTGTGGTGCATTAAAAAAAAACGACCTGAATGATAGATATTGAATCTTTTAAAAATTTCTTTCCAAAAAGTTTTTCAAAAAATTAAACGAAAGTATAATTCCTCATTCAAGTCCAATTGTAAGAAATGAAATTGCCGAAAATCTTCACAGAGAGATTACGGAATTTAAATATCACCCATCCACACCAAGAGATTACATAATTATTAATAAAGCCAATTATGTAGCGAGAATTACACCAACTTTTCACCCAAAAGACTATTTTCTTTTTTATTTCTGCACTAAAATTTTAGAGGATGAAATAGCAGGAAATTATGTTGAAGGAACTTACGGAGGTTGGCGTTTGGGGAATCAAATTAGATTTAAAGAAGAAGGAGATGAATTAGAACTATTAGATTCTGCACCTTCAAATAGTTACAACCCATTTTTATGGACAGAAAATTGGTCTGACTTTCAAAAAAAAGCGTTTACAAACAATAATTCGGACGAACATAAAATTGTGGTTAAATTAGACATTGCTAATTTTTATGACAATGTGAGTATCGATTTATTAGGTAAGAAGTTATATTTAGCTTCACCACGCAACAAATTGTTTTACATTGATTTATTAACTCATTTTTTGAGTAATTGGAACAAAAAATTTCAAGGCTATTCAAAGAAGTCAGTCGGATTACCTCAAGATGAAATTAGTGATAGTTCAAGACTTTTAGCTAATTTTTATCTTCAAGATTTTGACAAAGAAATTAAGAAAAAATGTGATGAATTGGATGCTAAATATTTAAGATATGCGGACGACCAATTATTCTACACAAAAACAAAAGAAGACGCACAATATTTAGTTTATGAAGCATCTAAATTATTATCAAAAATAGGTTTAAATATAAATACAGGAAAAGTTGAATATTTTGATAATCCAGAAAAATTTAATCAATATTGGGCATTTGAAATTTTTGAACTTTTAGGAGACAAAAAGAATAAAGAAAATATTAATCGAGGAATTAAAAAATATATTGAGTGGAAAGATAAACGAATCTCATTCAAAGAACATTCTGTTCTACGAAGAATATTAAATCAAGATTTTAAGCTATTTGAAACTTCGAGTAAACATAAAGTTTTAGCTTATTTATTCGACAAGGAGTTCATAAGTATGATGAATAATTGGTTAATGACTAAAGTATACAATCAGCTTAATGAAGAAGATAAAAAAGAGTTTCTGAAAATTTTAGATACATTAATTGAAGAATATCACTTTAATTTCTTTCATTACAATCTAATTGTCTTCTATGAAAAGAATAAAATTGATTTTGATAAAGAAAGAATATTAGAACGAATTGAAGAACTAAAAATATAATAACGCACCACAACAATGGCTATAAGTAATTGCTTGTTCTCGCCTACTTCTGAAAATCCTCGCGGATTTTCAGTTTGGTGTGTACTTTCAAAGTTAATCGCTAAATCACGCAACTACTCATAGCCGCGACCGTTAGGCACAATTAGAAGAAAATGAGTGATATTATAAATGAATATAGTTTAATAAGACCGCTTTACGAGAATTTCGAAAGTAAGCTAACGAGTTTAATTGAAGAGATTATTAAGGAAGCTCAAATAGATATAACCCGTTGTGCTAGTAGTTCCATGCATGCCTGATCCTATTTATTGGTCTGTTGTTTTCCCTATTGAACATCTGCAGCATGGCAACTGCGGCCAGTTTGCTTGAGACCCTTGTCAGGAAGCCCTTGAAGCTCTTTGCCAGGTTGATCTTGATGGAGAACTGGGAGCATAACTGTGAAAACCTTGTCTCTATAAACTTACGGTTCTTTCTCCTCTCGGGCGAGAATGCGCTTTTGACCAGCTGGTTTTTCCTGGGTGGGGTGAGAAGTTCTATACCGTAGCTTGTGAACAGATCTGCCTGGAGCTCCCTGGATATATAGCCTCGATCGCCGATGATCTGCCTCTCCTCGCTACCGTCGTACTGCCTTTCCTTCAGGAACTTTATGTCGTGTACGTTTGCTGGGGTCACTGCCATGTCATGGAAGATGCCCTGCGTACTCATGAGCAGGTGGAGCTTGTATCCAATGTAGTAGCGGCGGTCAACCGCCGAGTAGCCCTTTCTCGGAGCCGTGCCCAGATCTTCCATACAGATCTTCATGCGGTGCTCCCTGGCGTTGTGCACGATGGGACAGGGCATCGAGTCCACCAGAAGGGCAGATCTGCCATCATCCATACGGTCGCCCAAGAGTCCCGCGGACTCCTTGAAGCGTGGCTCGAGCGAGCGCCTGCGCCGGTTGAACCTGGTGCGGTCGACCAGCATGGGAAAGTCCTCGCGAAAGTGCTTCTTTATCTTGGCAAACAATAGGTTCTCGCTGGGGATCGAGGCCGCCTCTCCGGTAATGGCGAGTGCCATGACCTCCAGGTCATTCATTTTCGTGTTGACCGGTCGCTTGATGAAGTTTCCGTCCACCGTGACGGTTTGGTAGAGATCAATGAGGTAGGAAAGGTGTTTTTTGTACATTGCAGGTAGATCGTGCATGGTATCAGAATTACAGATTAGGAACCATTAATATACTGAATATCAACAAAATGCACGGTCTTTTTTTAATCTGTTTTTTAATTTTAACTAGCACAACGGGTAGATATAGTTTCAATAGAGAGCAGAACTAAATCAACAAGTAGTTTTAAAGAAAAAATCAATCGTCCAGACAAAAATTACACTGACCCAATAAAGGATATAACTGATCTATGTGGAATAAGAATAGTAACATATTATACTGAAGACATCTACAAAATAGCGGAACTCATTGAAGCAGAATTTAAAATTGACAATGAGAAAAGTGTAGATAAAACAAAAATTAATACTCCAGACAAGTTTGGATATCAATCACTTCATTATATATTAAAAATTGGAAAAAAACGAGATAAGCTTTCTGAGTGGAAAAAATTTAAAACATTAAACGCCGAAATTCAAATAAGAACAATTCTACAACATTCTTGGGCAGCGATTGACCACAAACTTAGATATAAAACTAAAGGCGAAATACCGAGCTCATTAAAAAGAAAAATATACAGATTAAGTGCTTTATTGGAACTTGCAGATGAGCAATTCTTGTCAATAAAAAACGAAACTCAAAAGTTAAATTTTGAAATTGAAGATTCTATTGAAAAGGGAGATTTAAACATTGAATTCAATAATATTTCTCTTCATTCGTATCTAAGCGATAATACAAAAATTAAAGATATTGTAAGTGTTGCTGAGAGTTTGGGTTTTTTAGACGAGCCTAGATTTGAATTAGAAGAACAAGAACGTTTTCAAATTTTTTATTCTAGATTGATAGAGACATTAAATCAATCAAAATTGAAAAATATTCAAGATTTAGATGCTTTCATAGATAAGAATAAAAAATCTTTTAATACATATTTGAAGGAATTTATTAAAGTTTTTAATTCAGTAAATGAATCAGAAATTTATGCTGTTGCAACAGATATTTTACTGATACTTCTTATTATGATAGATGATACAATCGATATATCTAATAAGAAATTAAGAAAGTTAATTCATTGGACTCCTCTATTAAATACGTTCGATGAAATAAAGGGCAAATAACTGTGCCTAACACCGTATAACAACAATTGCGGCTTTGTGTCCTACGGACACAACCGCGCAAGCATAAAAGTCGGTAATTTTAGCTATCTTAGTTTCTAAACAACCCGCAACTGATTGTTATACAAGACCGTTACCTGCTATGTAAAAAAGAAGACCGTGCAAAACAACAACGACATATTTTGGCGGACTGACTTTCGACATTTGCAGAATAAACGGGAAAGCCGAAAACCGAATAGAGTAGGCAAAATCATTTAAATAATAGAAAATGGCATTATCAGACGTAAAAACAGATGGAAGTTGGATTAAGACTTATGACGAAAAAGGAAAACATATTTCAACTATGTCTTCCTCAGGAAAAACTGTAGTTGGAATAGGCTCAAACTTCTTTGTATGTGATGAAGGTTCTTGGATAAAGACTTATGATGAAAAATGTAAACACCAAAACACAAGATGTGCATAATGAGCAATCTGACAAAAACATTGAATGAAAATAAGGTTGCTGAAAACATTCAGCAACTTTTTATTAATTCTAAAAATGTAAGAATACCAGCATATCAACGTGCATATAGTTGGGGAGATAAACAATGCTCACAATTTCTTGACGACCTATTGGAGCAGAAAGGAAAAAAATACTATTTGGGACAATTCCTTTTTGAAAAGGATGGAAACACACTTTTTATAATTGACGGTCAGCAAAGGCTAACAACAACAATACTTTTTCTTTCAGCAATCGCAAAAATCAAAATCACAAAAGACCAAAACGTTGACAGTATTAGAGAAACGTATTTGACAGACGTTTTTAAAACTATTGATGACGACCAAGTAATTTTCAAAAAAGTTACTCAAAAACATTTGGTATCAGCAATTGACGATACTGAAACTATTTCGCAAAAGAGAATTATTGAAGCATTTAACTTCTTTGAAAATGAGTTGAGTAAACTTGAAAACGAGAGCTTAGACTTAATTCAACAAACATTAGAAAATGCTGTAATAAGCACATTTTTTATTACCAACAAAGTTGAAGCGACACAAGTTTTTGAATATCAAAATAACCGTGGAAAAGAGCTTTCAAGATTTGAAGTAATCAAAGCATATTTAATGCACCAGATTTACATTCAAAGCACCAACAACGAGCAAGCAAACAATGATATTGCTGAAATTCAAAGCATTATTTCCAAAACATATAGATACATTGAAGCCGTTGAAGGCTACTTCACAGAAAACGAACTTTTAGACAACTACTGCAATTTGTTTTTCAACATTGGCGGTAATATTGAAGCAATAAAGGAAAAACTAAATAAAGAAGAAAATAAAACACAATGGATAAAGCTGTTCTTTGAAAATTTCGTTGAACTAACCCATAGTGCCAAAAGCATTGTGAGTAATAAAAATCAATCAGAAATTACAAATCTGTTTTTTGTTGGCAATGAAGCAAATTGGAAACTTGTTTTGCTGACAATTTTCTACAAAGGAGAAGTAACAGGCGATACCTTCAAAAAGATTTTAAAATTATTAGAAGTGCTTTGCTTCAAACTCAAACTTGGCGACTATCGTACAGACTATTTGCCCAATTATTCAAAGCAATATTTCAACCCAAAAGTTACCTACAACATTGACAATCTATATCAAGACATTAAGAACGTAACTGAAACAGGATTTAAGTGGTATTGGAATGACGGAGACAGATTTAAGAACATAATTACAAACTATTTTGACAACGAGAAATGGCATTACAACCGAAATACAATCAAGTTTGTATTGTGGCAATATGAGAATAGTTTAAGACTTAAAAATCGTTCAGGTGCATTGTTGGACAAAGACCTTTACAATAGCTACACAATTGAACATATCAAGCCACAGAACCCAACAGACGAAAAATACAGCGAAGATTTTCGAAAGAACTTTTTACAACTTGCAGGCAACTTGGCTTTATTGACACAGAGCCAAAACAGTAAGTTTGGCAACAAATCGTTTGACAAGAAAAGTGAATTGTTTCAGGACACTGCTTTATCCAGCTACACCGAAATCAGAGAAAAAAAGCAATGGACAGAAACGGAAATTACAGAACGGCATAAATGCATTTCGGACTTTGCAAAAGAGTACTTTGACACTTCAAAACTATGACGAAATAAGAAAACACAGCAGGTAACAATGTATATAAAAAATAGGCGAAATAGCAGTAAATTCAAGGCTTTTGGCTCGTATCAAACTTTGTACTTAACCGAAAATTTGGTGCTTCGTAATCGCCTACTTTTCATATACTAACCGTTGTGCAACATACCCAAAATGAACAAACTGCTAACAATTTCACTTTTGATTTTTCTATTTCTGTCTTGTAAAAAGCACAAGAAATCTGAATTGGAATTTTATGCAGAAAATCAAATTTCATTTTTCGATTTGAGAAATGGAGATTGGACAAGAAACTCTTGGATTAGAAAACCCGAAAACTAAAAATGGTTCACGAATCGTTTAAAAAGTTTGGATATGGAAAACTTGAGAATCTGATTTCAAAAAGCGAAAGTCATTTCCTTATCGAAGGAATTTATATAAAGCGGAATTTTGAGAATCTAATTGACAGTTTGCAATTGACTTACAACAATCCCGAAATACAAACCAAGTATTACACTGAATTTTGGAACCGCAGAAAAGCGGAGAATAACGACTCAATCGTTTATCAAATAATCCGAGAATTTAACTCTATGAAATCGGACAAAAAACGACTTAATAACCAAAATAAGTTTGTAAATGACACTTTGGTTGATTTATTAAAAATTGAGTTTGATAACGACAATCTGAATTCGGAAAAAGCAAAAGCGGACTTTTATAAATTAAAAAAATACGGACTTCATCAATCGGCATACAACCTACTCTATGAAAGAGCAGAATATTCCGAATTGGATTTAAACCGAGAAAAATTAAAACAAGAATTAACTAAAGCAACGGAATACAAAAACGCTTGGTTAATAGATACGGAAAAATAAGTACGTTGCACAACAAAGAACTGAGTTTAAAACCAAGCAAATTACTCGTTAATTTTAGGCACGATCCGGCTACGTGGCATTGTTGAAATGGGACAAACCCTATCAGGTTTGCCTCCAGTCCAACAAGCCATCAACACCACCAGTATTTTTTAACTTCATTTCTACTCCTTGACCAGACGGGAAACGTAGCCATCGTCATAGGGCAGGCCGGATTTTGCAATGGCAAATGCCTGTTTCAATAGTTTGTTGGATACGGCGATAAGTGCCAACTTCTTGCTCTTGCCCTTGGCCGTGATACGTTCGTAGAGCTCCCTACATGCCTTGTTGTGTCTACTTGCAGAGAAAGCGCACAAAAACAAGTGGTTACGAAGCTTTCGGTTGCCCACCTTGCTTATTCTGCTCCTACCCCTTATGCTGCTGCCAGACCGCCTTATCGTGGGTGTGATGCCGGCATAGTTACGCAGCTGTGAGGCGTTGTCAAACTTGGTAAAGCCCTCTGTGAGTACGATCAACAGCGCAGATGTCCTATCGCCCAGACCAGGTATGCTCTTAAGATTGGTAAGCTGTACCTGTTGATCCTGCTTGACCAGCGACAATAGGCGCTCGTTGAGCGAGACCAGTTCCCTGTCCAGCATCTTCAAGGTTCTTTTTAAGGAACCAAACACCGCTTTTGAAGGCGTGCCCAGTACCTTCTCTCCGTGGATCTTGTTTTTGACCTGAGTGCGCTGTTTGAGGTAGATGTCCATCAGGGCCAGCAATTGTAGACATTCCGCCTGTACGGCTCCCTTGCCATCGTAGAGCGGAACCTCATTGACCATTGCATAGTCCCTGATGCCCATTGCATCGCTCTTGTCGGTCTTTACCTTGGTAAGCTTCATCTGCAGAAAACGCTTTACCGACAATGGATTGACTACCGAGACGGCGATGTCAGAGTCGTGCAGGAACTGAGCCAGCAGATAGTGGTAATAGCCCGTCGCCTCCATGACAACAAGGCTCTCAGCGTCCAATGTCTTGAGGTACTTCCTGAAACCATTCAGGCTGTTGTCAAACTGGTAGTGGTTGCCCAGATCGTCAATTACATCAAAGAAATCCTTACTGATATCCACACCGTGGATTTTACTATATTTATCCATAGATATTTAATTGGGAAAGAACGATCCACCTAGGCTTCAACAACTTAAAAACGAGATCCAAAGGTCTCACAGAACTGAACGAACTAAAAGTGGAAAAGAGAGGTGATCATCAATGTTGACGGAATCTAAAGTTCCTCTGGCTATATTGACCTTAATCCTCTCTTTTGTTCTTTCTGGTTTATCTAATAAAATTAACTGAAATCAAACTTAAGCCGGCTATAGTTCATTGCTTCTGACTTTCCTACTGGAAAGTCCTCGCAAATTTGCTATCTTCGGTTTACGGGGGAAAATCCTCGCGGATTTTCACGCAACAAAACCATAGCCAAACACGTTGGCAATAATGTCTAAAAAAACTCAATGACACCATTTCAAATTACATTTCACTTCTTGAACAATCAACGGAAGATTGAACAACTCGAGAAATCATTTATAGCAATAGATGAACAGCTTGAGTTATTTGAAAAACAACATTCGAGTACAATTAAAAATTATTTAAAAAGTTGGCAAGAAGAATTAGACGCTTTAACTGAACGGTATAAAAAATCGGAAAAAAGTGCTCAACAAAAATACGATGAAACAATTGGAGATAGTGACCCTAACGACCAAAACAACATTGCTTACGCTACTCATATTTCAGGAATAGACTATTTAGCACACAAAAAACAAGAGGATATTGAAGAGATAAAAGCTAAATATTCAGATTTTTTAGACCTTTTTAGTAAGTCTACCTTAATTGGACTTTACTCATTAAATGAAAATTTCTTAAGTAAAATATGTGAGTTGTCTTCGCAAACATTTGCAAAAAAAAATAAAGCTTTCACATTTTAGTCAGAGAGATTATCTACTATCATCATTTAATTATCTAGAATTGGTTATAGATATACCAATTGAACCATTTGAAAAGTATATATCCAAACTAAAAGATATTCAATCCATAAGAAATAAAATAATTCACGAAGGCTCTGAAATTAAAGACAGTTCGATTTTAAAAACCATAGAAAAGTATTCACCGAATTTTTTATATGACCAAGAAAAGGAGTTTTTAAGAATTGTAAGTTCTAATTTCAATAAAGACTTTTTTGAACTATTAAAAAACCTTTATCAAGAATTATTATGGCAATTAGAGGAAAGACAAAAATATAAAACGATAAAAGATATACTTGAAAATTGGTTTGGACTAATTGAGGGAAAAATAACAATATCAGAAGTCAATTCAACTAATACATCAAGTAAAAAAAGAACGATTGATTTTAAAATTAGCTCAGATAATGAGAAAATTCCAGAACTGAATGGAAAGTTGTCTTTAACGAGTAATAAAGGCTACGAAGTTGAAATAATTGACCAATCTGAAAATGAATTAATTAAAGAACTTCTCGAAGCAGAAAAGGATTTAATTAATTTAAATTTAGAATTAAAAACCTTTATGACTTTTGACAAAAATTTAGACATTAGATTATTAATTTATTAAAAAACACTATTGCCAACAAAGAACTGAGTTTAAAACCAAGCAAATTACTCGTTAATTTTAGGCACGATCCGGCTACGTGGCATTGTTGAAATGGGACAAACCCTATCAGGTTTGCCTCCAGTCCAACAAGCCATCAACACCACCAGTATTTTTTAACTTCATTTCTACTCCTTGACCAGACGGGAAACGTAGCCATCGTCATAGGGCAGGCCGGATTTTGCAATGGCAAATGCCTGTTTCAATAGTTTGTTGGATACGGCGATAAGTGCCAACTTCTTGCTCTTGCCCTTGGCCGTGATACGTTCGTAGAGCTCCCTACATGCCTTGTTGTGTCTACTTGCAGAGAAAGCGCACAAAAACAAGTGGTTACGAAGCTTTCGGTTGCCCACCTTGCTTATTCTGCTCCTACCCCTTATGCTGCTGCCAGACCGCCTTATCGTGGGTGTGATGCCGGCATAGTTACGCAGCTGTGAGGCGTTGTCAAACTTGGTAAAGCCCTCTGTGAGTACGATCAACAGCGCAGATGTCCTATCGCCCAGACCAGGTATGCTCTTAAGATTGGTAAGCTGTACCTGTTGATCCTGCTTGACCAGCGACAATAGGCGCTCGTTGAGCGAGACCAGTTCCCTGTCCAGCATCTTCAAGGTTCTTTTTAAGGAACCAAACACCGCTTTTGAAGGCGTGCCCAGTACCTTCTCTCCGTGGATCTTGTTTTTGACCTGAGTGCGCTGTTTGAGGTAGATGTCCATCAGGGCCAGCAATTGTAGACATTCCGCCTGTACGGCTCCCTTGCCATCGTAGAGCGGAACCTCATTGACCATTGCATAGTCCCTGATGCCCATTGCATCGCTCTTGTCGGTCTTTACCTTGGTAAGCTTCATCTGCAGAAAACGCTTTACCGACAATGGATTGACTACCGAGACGGCGATGTCAGAGTCGTGCAGGAACTGAGCCAGCAGATAGTGGTAATAGCCCGTCGCCTCCATGACAACAAGGCTCTCAGCGTCCAATGTCTTGAGGTACTTCCTGAAACCATTCAGGCTGTTGTCAAACTGGTAGTGGTTGCCCAGATCGTCAATTACATCAAAGAAATCCTTACTGATATCCACACCGTGGATTTTACTATATTTATCCATAGATATTTAATTGGGAAAGAACGATCCACCTAGGCTTCAACAACTTAAAAACGAGATCCAAAGGTCTCACAGAACTGAACGAACTAAAAGTGGAAAAGAGAGGTGATCATCAATGTTGACGGAATCTAAAGTTCCTCTGGCTATATTGACCTTAATCCTCTCTTTTGTTCTTTCTGGTTTATCTAATAAAATTAACTGAAATCAAACTTAAGATGGCTATAAGTAATTGCTTGTTCTCGCCTACTTCTGAAAATCCTCGCGGATTTTCAGTTTGGTGTGTACTTGCAAAGTTAAGTGCTAAACCACGCAACTACTCATAGCCGAGACCGTTGTACACCATTTGAGAAAAGCAATCTACATAGCATTAATATTTGGAATTTTGGTTTCTTGTAAAGAGAAAACTAAACCAGAAAAAGCGGAAAATAAACCGACTGAAATTCCTGCTTGGAAAGTTGACTTGGACACGATTTTGGAAAAGAACAATCCGAAAAATCTTGACCTTTCCAAACATCAGTTATTTATCGACACAACTCGGAATTCAGAAAATTTTGAAAAACTGGTTAATTGGAAACCAAACCGATTGGATAATGACGCAATTGCTTATCACGAAAAGGAAATTTCAAAAAAACACAAACCAATAAAGATTGACTTAAAACAATTCCCAAAACATTGGATAAGTTTAAAGAAATTAAACAATGAGTTTGTGATTTATGAACCTTGTGATGGAAACAAAACTGCTTTTGAGATAAATGAGAGTTCGGTTCTCTTCTTTTATCAATTGGAACCTGATGCTGACTTGATATCTGATTTGAGGAAAATAACGGAAAATGAAATCTCATTGGAATTAAGAACTGTTCCACAAAAAACGGAAACTGAAAAAACTGAACTGACCATAAAACCAACCGAATTTGAAAATGTCTATTTGCTAACTTATAGTTTTGGCGAATGGTACGTGACACCAAAAGAAAAAGTGTCTGAATTTAATATTGTGGTTAATCATTGTCCGACAATGAAAAGAATGGAATTTAATGGCTTTGACAAATAATAAAAAACGGTGTACAACAATGTATAACCGCAATTACGGCGGATTCGACTACGTCCGAATCCACTCGGAATTGCTAACGCCAGTGCTTAACCGAAAATTAACGCATATTAACCCGTAACTGACGGTTATACGAGACCGTTGTGTGCAAGCTGAAAAATGAACTACGAAAAGAACAAAATAGAACTTGAAGAAAATGGTTTTTCCGTTTTAGCTGACTTGTATTTGGACAAAGAAATAAATGGAATTTTAGCTTGTATAGAAAATGCTGAACAGGACGGAAATTCGTTTATGAAAACAAAGGATTTATTTGCGATTAGACAATTAATCAAAAATGTACCTGAATTGAGTGAGTTGCTGTTTAACGAAAAGCTGATTGAATTAATTTCCGAACTTTCCGAATCTGAATATTTTCTGACCAAAGCAATCTATTTTGACAAACCAAGCGAATCGAATTGGTTTGTTGCTTATCATCAAGATTTGAGCATTTCGGTTGACCAAAAAACGGAATTGGAAAATTATACAAATTGGACTTTTAAAAAAGGTCAATACGGAGTTCAACCACCAATTGAGGTTTTGGAAGACACGATAACAATCCGAATTCATTTAGACAAAACGGACAAAAATAACGGAGCTTTAAAAGTAATTCCTAAATCGCATCTCAAAGGAATAATTCGAGCTGAATCAAAGATTGGAATTTAGAAAATGAATTTATCTGTGAAGTCGAAAAAGGCGGAGCAATGTTAATGAAACCTTTGACTTTACACGCTTCGAACAGAACAACAAACGGAAAGAAAAGACGAGTAATACATTTAGAATTTAATAAACATAATCTGACTAAATCGCTGAATTGGTTAGAACATTATGGAATAAAAAAGCCAGCACACAACAATGTATAACCGCAATTACGGCGGATTCGACTACGTCCGAATCCACTCGGAATTGCTAACGTCAGTGCTAAACCGAAAATCATTAACTTTAATCCCGTAACTGACGGTTATACGAGACCGTTGTACCACATACTGAAAAAATTCAGGATTTGAATATAATTCAGTAGATTTATAGAAAATTAAAGAAATGGAAACAATCCGAATTGACATAATAAACCCAAAAGCGAAAAAACTGCTAAAAGATTTGGCGGATTTAAACTTGATTAAGATTAATAAAGAAAAATATAAGTCGGACTTCTCTTCTTTGCTTAAAAAAATAAGAGCGAAATCTAATGACGAAATTTCATTAGATGAAATAACAAAAGAAGTTGAGCAAGTGAGAAAATCACGATATGAAAAATAAGAAAATAATCCTTGATACAAATCTTTGGATTAGCTTTCTGATTTCCAAAAAATTCAGTCAAATCGATAAATTGATTGAAAACAAAAAAGTCATATTGATTTTTTCCAACGAATTATTGGAAGAATTTATTGATGTTGTAAGCCGACCGAAGTTTAAAAAGTATTTCTCAAAGAAAGATATTGAAAAATTTCTTGAGTATTTTGACCAATTTGGAAAATTAGTAAAAGTTACGTCTGACATAAAAATCTGTCGTGATGAAAAGGATAACTTTTTACTAAACTTATCAGTTGATTCGAAAGCAAATTATTTAATTACTGGAGATAAGGACTTATTGATTTTAGAAAAGATTGAGAATACCAAAATTTTGACTTTTTCTGAATTTATAGAACGAACTGAATAAAAAGTACGTGGTACAACACCGTGTATAATTAATGGCTGGTTCTCGCCTACTTACGAAAATCCTCGCGGATTTTCTATTTGGTGCTTATTTACTATATTTCGTGCTTGGAACACGCCACTAATCATACACAAAACCGTTGTGTGCAATATGAAAACAAAACTTATGAAAAGAATAATCTCACTATCGATTTCAATTTTGGTTTGCGGACTTTCTTACTCGCAAGAAAATTGTGATAAATTTAAAATAGGTGAATTTCAGAATATTGAAAACGGAATTTTAAAAGCTAAAATTCAAAGAAATGACTCTATTCAAACTGAACAATATGGAGAAAAGAAAATAACGCTGAAAATAATCTGGATTGACGATTGTAGTTATCGACTGAAATTTTTAGACGGAAATGAAGCGTTTTGGAAATCTAGACCAAAAGATAAGCCGACACCTGATTTGATTGTGAAAATCACAAATGTTAATGGAAATAAATATACGCAGGAATCAAAATTCGACATTGATAATGATTTTGTATATAAAAGTGAAATAACAAAAACTGAATAAAATACTGCACACAACAAAGAACTGAGTTTAAAACCAAGCAAATTACTCGTTAATTTTAGGCACGATCCGGCTACGTGGCATTGTTGAAATGGGACAAACCCTATCAGGTTTGCCTCCAGTCCAACAAGCCATCAACACCACCAGTATTTTTTAACTTCATTTCTACTCCTTGACCAGACGGGAAACGTAGCCATCGTCATAGGGCAGGCCGGATTTTGCAATGGCAAATGCCTGTTTCAATAGTTTGTTGGATACGGCGATAAGTGCCAACTTCTTGCTCTTGCCCTTGGCCGTGATACGTTCGTAGAGCTCCCTACATGCCTTGTTGTGTCTACTTGCAGAGAAAGCGCACAAAAACAAGTGGTTACGAAGCTTTCGGTTGCCCACCTTGCTTATTCTGCTCCTACCCCTTATGCTGCTGCCAGACCGCCTTATCGTGGGTGTGATGCCGGCATAGTTACGCAGCTGTGAGGCGTTGTCAAACTTGGTAAAGCCCTCTGTGAGTACGATCAACAGCGCAGATGTCCTATCGCCCAGACCAGGTATGCTCTTAAGATTGGTAAGCTGTACCTGTTGATCCTGCTTGACCAGCGACAATAGGCGCTCGTTGAGCGAGACCAGTTCCCTGTCCAGCATCTTCAAGGTTCTTTTTAAGGAACCAAACACCGCTTTTGAAGGCGTGCCCAGTACCTTCTCTCCGTGGATCTTGTTTTTGACCTGAGTGCGCTGTTTGAGGTAGATGTCCATCAGGGCCAGCAATTGTAGACATTCCGCCTGTACGGCTCCCTTGCCATCGTAGAGCGGAACCTCATTGACCATTGCATAGTCCCTGATGCCCATTGCATCGCTCTTGTCGGTCTTTACCTTGGTAAGCTTCATCTGCAGAAAACGCTTTACCGACAATGGATTGACTACCGAGACGGCGATGTCAGAGTCGTGCAGGAACTGAGCCAGCAGATAGTGGTAATAGCCCGTCGCCTCCATGACAACAAGGCTCTCAGCGTCCAATGTCTTGAGGTACTTCCTGAAACCATTCAGGCTGTTGTCAAACTGGTAGTGGTTGCCCAGATCGTCAATTACATCAAAGAAATCCTTACTGATATCCACACCGTGGATTTTACTATATTTATCCATAGATATTTAATTGGGAAAGAACGATCCACCTAGGCTTCAACAACTTAAAAACGAGATCCAAAGGTCTCACAGAACTGAACGAACTAAAAGTGGAAAAGAGAGGTGATCATCAATGTTGACGGAATCTAAAGTTCCTCTGGCTATATTGACCTTAATCCTCTCTTTTGTTCTTTCTGGTTTATCTAATAAAATTAACTGAAATCAAACTTAAGATGGCTATAAGTAATTGCTTGTTCTCGCCTACTTCTGAAAATCCTTGCGGATTTTCAGTTTGGTGCGTACTTACAAAGTTAAGTGCTAACCCACGCAACTACTCATAGCCGAGACCGTTGTAAACAATTTATGAAAATCGAGAAAAGCATAATAATTCTAGTTTTGACTTTGACATTTAGTTGTCAAAAAGGAAAGAAAACATCGGATATAAAAACTGATTCCAAAATTGAACTTGAAAACGAAGTTTCAACAGCGGAGTCCGACTCTGACAATCTAAAGCCAAGAACCAACCCTGAAAATTCGGTCTACCGAAAAATTACAGATTTGGATAAATATAATGGATTTACAGAAATAGTTGGAATGGTTCTGGACGGAACTGAAAAATCTCTTTCTTATATTCAAAAAGACAGTTTACAAGTTCTTGTTTTGGAACAAATTATACGAGATAATTCTTCTAAAGTGAATTTTAAAATACTTGATGAAGTTCAACTTATTACCGACAAATCAAAATTATTCTCTGAACCTACAGACTGCGAATTGACTGAAAATCCTAATGAAAAATTTATATTTGGAATTGTAAATGACCAAGACAAAGAGTTTTTTGACAATGACCATATTTTAAAAGTTTGGAAAGTGAATTTAGTCGAGAACAAATTCGAGGAAATTGACACAAAAAAAGTTAAATGCTTTAATCAATGGTTTGGTTACGATGGATAAAAAACTGTTTACAACATCGTGTATAATTAATTGCTTTTTAAGTGCTTACTTGCGAAAATTCCTGCGGAATTTTCTCGGGTTCGTAAAAGTTTGCTAATTTAGTTGCTTAACCACGCAACTAACCATACACAAACACGTTGTAACACATTAAAACCAACCTTTGAAAAAACTTTTAATATTCATAGCATCAATATTTTCAGCCAATGCAAGTTCGCAAACTGAATTTGATTTGGACAAAGTTCTGAAAATGGAAAGACGAGATATGATTGTAACCGAAATTGACTCATATCTGAACAAAAAATGTGAATTTGGAGAAAAGATTGACCGACTGAACGAATCACAAATAGTCTTGTTGATTGTTGAAAATTTAGAACGTGAAATTAATAATGGCGGATTTAATCAATTTTACTTCAACTCGAGCGGAAATTATGCCAATGAAACCATTGATGCTCTGACTAAAATTGGAGCAAATAAAACAGCGGAAATAGTTAAAAAAGCAAATTCGGAATTTGAAAACGGAACTGTACCAAAAGATAGAGCTGAAAGACAAAATAAATTGGAGCTAATTGAAGAAAAAGCTGAAGAGAACTGGAATAAATGTGATTCGGAATTTTACGAATACAATGATGATTTGACGGAATTACTAATAGCTTTTATACTAAAAAACAAATCGGATTTTGAAAAATAACGTGTTACAACAATGTATAACCGCAATTACGGCGGATTCGACTACGTCCGAATCCACTCGGAATTGCTAACGTCAGTCCTAAACCGAAAATTATTAACTTTAATCCCGTAACTGACGGTTATACGAGACCGTTAGGCAACATTTACACAAAACAAATTTTCTACTTACCTTTGACGTTAGTAACGTAAAAAATTATTATGATAATATCGTTTGGTTCAAAAGAAACCAAAAAAATATGGAACGGTATCCGAGTTAAAAAAATGCCGATTGAAATTCAGAATGTTGGACGGAGAAAATTGAGAATGCTTAACAACTCACAAGATATTGCAGATTTAAGAATTCCTCCTTCTAACCGACTAGAAAAACTGACTGGAAAACTAAACGATTTTTATAGTATTAGAATTAACAAACAATGGCGGATAATATTTCAATGGGAAAACGGAAACGCAAGAGAAGTTGAAATAATTGACTATCATTAAAAAACAAAAGAAATGGAAAAATTAGCAAATGTACATCCAGGAGAAGTTTTGAATTTTGAATTTCTTGAGCCACTTGAAATTTCAGCTTATAGACTTTCTAAAGATTTAAAAATACCGCAAACTAGGATTTCGGAAATAATAAAAGGTAGACGTAGAATAACGGCGGATACTGCTCTACGTTTGAGTAAATATTTTGGGAATTCTGCGAAATTCTGGCTTGGACTTCAAAATGATTATGACATCGAAGAAGAGCGTGATGAAAAAAAAGCGGAATTGGACGGAATAAAAAAATACGAAAATAAAAACGTTGCCTAACAAAGAACTGAGTTTAAAACCAAGCAAATTCCTTATTAATTTTAGGCACGATCCAGCTATGTGGCATTGTTGAAATGGGACAAACCATATCAGGCTTGCTTCCAGTCCAACAAGCCATTGCCACCACCAATTTTTTTAATTTCATTTTTACTCCTTGACCAGACGGGAAACGTAGCCATCGTCATATGGCAGTCCGGATCTGACAATCGAAAAAGTCTGTTTCAGGAGCTTGTTGCTGAATTTAAGATTAAGTTGGAATGATTTGCAAAAAAAACGCACATCGTCAAGACGTGCATTTTAATATTGTCTTTAAAAATTGTATAGCTAATATCTATTGATGCTAGCTCTGGGTGGTTTCCTATAATCCACGCGAGCTTTTGCTACACCTTGTGCGTTGGGATCTAAATAAAGCTGATAGTCTTTTTTCAATTTGAGACTCTTGGTCTCTCCCTTTTTTACCGTGACCTCTTCAACGATCTCGTCCTTGAACTGGATACGTACAGAAAAACTACGTTCTCCTATATTTTCAACCAAGGCAAAACATTCTTCGCCTTCAAATGGATTGATCGTTGCATCCTGACCAGGCCTTTTGCCTGTCATCAACATGCTTTGTGTAGGCTTTAGGATAAAATCAGTTTGAGCAAAACCTAATGTACCCATAACGAGCAAAACCAGTGAAAATAGAATACGTTTTATAGCAAAGATTTAAGCGCTAACAAAGTAAATAAGATACACCCTAAAAATCATGACTGTAAACGCTCAAATGCAGCAATTGACTCTGGGGTTACTGACAGCATTATAAAACTTTAGAATTAGTGTCTGCTAGATGAGTTCTAGAACTGTGCATTGACCCCATTTTTTATGACTCAAGTGTCCCACACCTATTTTTGAGTAACGAGAATTGAAACATATTTTTCTGTGGCCCAGGGAAGGCACGTCATGATCTATCAATAATTGCATGGCTACTTCTTTACCGGTAGTCATACCGTAGGAAATACACTCTGCATAAGCGATTTTTTCACAACTCGTGCGTTTGTGACCCGTACGTCCCGACTGTCCCAGCTCAATGGCAAAGCAGCTCGCATTGCTTGCCATTGCTGCATTAGGCTGTAGAGCAGGCAAGGGCTTCACAGTCTTCAAGTACTGCATGAGGGATTTTTTGTAGGAAGAACTTCTTAAATAATCGCCATACTTCCTTGTTCCATTAAAATTTTTGAGCTCATACTCGACAAATTTTTGCGGGAACAGTCTCGCTAAGTTTATTGTCGTGATGGTTTCTTTTTCAATGGGATCGAGATAGGTCACATTCATAGCAGTATTAGCTTGTTCAATTTCGCCAACTGACCATTGCGAGCTAATCTGACCGCTCAATAGACATGAAAAAAGCATGGCAGTAATCCATACAAAGGCATGCTTCATGGTTATAAATTTCATTTGATCTGTTTATAAATGACCTAATTTAATCGGTTAAGTCATTTAAGATGAATCATTTGAAGGATTTTTCGATAAAAGACCCGTTGCATCGGTGTCGATTACAACTTATCCTCATGGTTTTTTTGCCACTCTTTTACGATCTCTGGTAGTTCCTCGCCTTCGGCAACAAAAATCAGCGCTGCCGAGTTCATGCAATATCTCAGTCCGGTAGGTTCAGGACCGTCGTTAAAAACATGTCCCAAATGCGAGCCGCTACCGCTGTCCACTATCTCTGTGCGTACATACCCCAGCTTTCTATCACTGAATTCTAGAACAGCATCTTCGCTGATCGGCTTATAGAAACTAGGCCATCCCGTGCCTGATTTGAATTTATGCTCTGAACTGAAAAGCGGCTGTCCGGTCGCGGCAGAGTAATAGATTCCTTTTTTCTTATTGTCCCAGTATTCGTTTGCAAATGGGCGCTCGGTTCCTTCTCTGCGCAGCACGTCATATTGATTGCTGGTCAGTTGTTTTTTCCATTCCTCCTCAGATTTTTCGATAGGGTAGGAGCGCTCTTCAGTGGTTTTGTTTGTAGTTGTGTTTTGGCAAGAAGCGGTTAAAAACGCTAAGCCCAGTATAAATAGAAGTGAAGACCTCATAATGGTAATTTTTGATTATCGCTTAAAATTAAACCATAACTATGCCACGGGCTAGGGCTTTAGCCTTCCGCTAATACGTTTTCTCATTTTTATAAGACTTTGAGGTCTTAAATTGGGTTAATCTTGTTGATTCTATCCCGCTTTCGCGAAAGCGACACGGTTAATTAAAGTAATACGAGTAACTATATGAATAGCTTAAAATGGAATTCTGTCATTTGTTGAAAATAGACTTAAACCTTCCTCACAGACTCAGATTTTAAGCTCATCGCGCCAAAATCCATCGTTGCTATAGAAAAGTCCATTGTATGAAAAAGGTTTATCTATTCAACCACAATTCCCGCAACCCTTCTAAAGTTTCAGCTTGTCCTTCTACCATCTTTTTTGGAGCGTCCACATAATAAAGTTGCCATTTACCATCTTTCTTTAGGGCGCAGCCGTACGTATAATCAAGGTTGAATAATACTAAGTCTTCAAATTCAGGTTCAAAGACCAACTCGTGCATCCTATTATAATAACCTACCTTACCATCCTTCCAAACTTCATAGAGTTCACTGGATCCATTGTGATACACGATTTTCTCGTATTCTGCAGGAATGTCGTTGCGAGCAACACCTTCACCCGAGTATACTCCCCAGAGTTTACTTTTTCTCTTTCGGCCTTTAAAATGGTAACCATTATCATCTAATTCAACGAGCTGATCTAAATTACGATCTTTCCTCAAATTTTCCATCATCTCGAGCTGAAATCCCTGAAAACCAGTAGCGGCGGGAATATCTTCTGGAAAGTCATATAAATAGTTTCTACTTAAATACACCTCACCAGACAGCTCCACCAAGCCCCATTTTTCATTGCTTTGAATAGCAATGGAAGTTATATGGCTTGAAATCATGGGCTCCAACTCATCTTGTTCATTATAACGGTGAAGAGTATCCATCGCAACAATAGGCTTAAATTGATCAAAACTGATTTTATCAAATATTTCCTCTTCCATTAAGTTCACTAAATACTTCTTCTTTTTTCTGTGAGCGATGGCGAGGTCATTAATGCTTAAATGTGAGTCAGGAAACTCAAAGCTATATCTTTTTCCTTCTTCCTTGAAGATGAAGCTTTCTTGTCGCGAGTCGTAAAGGACCCAATTACCTCTACGGTTTTTAATTCGGAGAGGATAGTTAGAATTCCTGTCTGGATTAAATTCTATGGCTTTAGCTTTATTTTCTTTCAAAAAAGCATGGATGATTTTCTGATCTGTCTGCTGCGTTATTTCATATTCTTCTCCAGTTTGCTGGTCGTAATACCTCTGTGCATTTAGGATATTTAAGAAAATTACAACTAGCAGAAATAGTTTGATATCACGGGTCATAAGCAGCTAATTTTAGTTCTGAGCATTAATGATTTAATTCAGACTTATTGAATGAACAAATATTGATAATTAATGTCTGAAAATATATGAAATTATTTCGGCAACTTATTAATAGCTCTTTAGCTCTAAATAGCCTACAATAATCAAGATCAACTGACTATGCCTTCCTCACAAACTCAGATTTTAAGCTCATCGCGCCAAAACCATCGATCTTGCAATCGATGTTGTGATCGCCATCAGTGAGGCGAATGTTTTTGACCTTTGTCCCTGCTTTAACGGGTTTTGGAGCACCCTTGACCGGTAGATCTTTTATGACGATCACTGCATCACCGTCACTCAACTCATTACCGTTGGAGTCCAATATTTTGGGCGTTTCAACTTCTATTTTCTGGTTGGGATTCCACTCGTGATAGCATTCTGGGCAGGCATAGATTTCATTGCCAAGAGAATAACCGTAAGGCGAATTACACTTTGGACAGGGTTTCATTTCATCTGACATGGAGTTGCGGATTTTTTAAGGGGCAAATTTAGTTTAAATCCTATAAGAAAGAGCTCTTTGCTTTGAAGCTCTTGATAAATATTGATTCCATTAAGGATTCAAGTCCGATTGAAAAAATCAGGAAGTGTCATCACCAGACCTACTATAATGAGAGTTAATCCTAAACACATAAGAATATTTGGTAACCAATGCTTCAAAAATGCATTATCGATCAAAATCTCGTACTCTTCATCTTCGAGTAAATAAATGATATTCATCGTCTTTTTGCGAGATTTGATAGTTGTTCCAAGTTTAAGCTCCTGTTGAATTAATCTGCCCTCACTGCCCTTAAACTCAATGATTGGATAGTAATAGGTTGTTGACATTCCCTCAGTATCTCTGCTCACCTTTTCTACGTGTTTTACAATTTTTGCGGTAACACGTCTCCCGTAAGTTTCCATCTTTTTTGTTTTGGAACGCAAATGAAAACCTAGATAGAGGAGCGCTATTCCGAGCAAACAAAGAATAGTCATCAAGACATAATTATCCATTTAAAAGCATAAATTGTTAAGCGTCCTAAATTAAGAATTAATTATATTTTGATGACTTGAAGTTCAAGTACACTCGGTATTACTCTTCAAAAACCAGTGCATCCGCATTGGCTCCCAGCTCTTCTAGTTGTTTGTTGATATCCTCCACCATGGCATCTGGACCACACACATAGAAGTTTTGAGAGAAGTCAGAGATATGATTTTTCAAAAATTCTTTGTCTATGCGCCTTTGCTCATGACCTTCTTTCTGCTCCTGAGTCAGAGTTGATACAAAATTCTCGCCCAGCATCTGGCGGAAGCTTTTCTCCAAAATCACATCATCGCTGGTCTTGTTAGAAAATATCAATCGGTTGCCATTGATTTGCTGGTCAGCGCGTAGGTGGTTAAGAATGGAAATAAATGGAGTCACTCCAGCGCCACCGGCTATAAATGTTCCTGGTCCTTTATACTCAATCGCTCCCCAGGCATCATCTAAGATCAAACCGTCGCCTTCCTCAAGCATTCCTATCTCATCAGTCACACCATTGTGGTCAGGATAAATCTTAATGGTAAATTCTAGATGGTGGTTGCTGGGTAGGGAAGTAAAGGTAAACGGACGTTTTTTATCGCGATAACCGTCTTTATCTACAGCAACTTCCGTGGCTTGACCTGGTATAAAATGATAATCTTTGGGTTTTTGAACCGTAATTCGTTTTACGTCATGAGTTACGTTTGCTATGTTGAGAATTTTTACGTGGTGTGCCATTTCAGTCTAGTTTTTATATGGAGACAGAAAGTTAATTCATAATGATTTAGAGCTTATTAAAGAAACGCTATGTTAGAGATACTTTAACGCTGTTTTCTCATTTTATGCTCTTGATAAACGTAATCGTTTCTTTGATTAGCAATGAGGTTGATTATTGTTTCGCTTTCGCGAAAGCTAGAACATAAAAGCGAGAACATTAAAAGCTGTTGTATGAAAAAAATTACATCAAATGCAGCACAGATAAACCTAGAAATAGGCAGAAGACCTAATCAAGAATCAGTATTTTGAGAAAGTAGATTCTTACCAACTCCCGATTCTGCATATTGTTTGAGGACTTGGTTGCGCTCCGTCAGGAAGTTTTTCATGTATTTTTTGAGAAAAAGGAAATCGGCAAGATTTCCCAGAATTCCGAAAGGCGACTGATACTGAAAACAATCAGTCATAAGCGTGCCTTGTGGTGAGCGTCTGAGATGATGCTCGTGTTTAAAAGATTTGAAGGCGCCGTTTACCATTTCGTCTACAAAATATAATGGTCTATCGTATGCAGTGATTTTAGAGGTAAGCGTTTGATTAATACCAAAATGTCTCGCACGCCAAGTCACGCTCTCGTTTAAACCTATCAACCCACTCGTTTTGCCCGCAATCGCAGTCTCACCAGTTTGACCAGCAGAGACCGTATGGAGGTCGATGCTGCGAGAGAGATCAAAGACGATTTCGATATCCGCCTTTATGATAGTCTCGAGATGGATGGTGGGCATACTACAAGTCTTATTAGAATAGAATAAGAATTATTATTCATTCTCGATTCGTACTTTGAGGGGATGAACTTTACAAACGTACATTTCGGAATTTAATAATGAGTATGCTACGTTGGTAAACAAATATTCCTTACTTATTGATGATTTAATTACTTTAAAAACTTGTTCTGTTATTTGATTACCTTCAATTCGGTAAGGTTTATCATCTATTATGATAATAAATCTTTCAACGCTAAACCTGCTATCAAAGTAAGGATCTTTTATGCTTACTGTAATCTCTGCGTTTTGAAGCTCATTTACACTCAACGTCTGGCTGCCGTTGAAACCGTTGATTTCTACATAGGGTTTGCCAAGTGTTTTTATCCTAAGTGGAACTTCATATTCACTTTTTGATCCATCAGGAAAGACAGCTTCAATTTCTAGATTTAAAATCTGTTGTCGAGGACTTATCACTCTAATCGTAAAAGTGCCGTGACCATCGATTTTTTTAACCTCTTTATTTTTAACATCAACTTTTTCAGCACCCGGCACCCAAATTTGGATTTCATTTTTCATGGCGACATAGATCACTTCACGCGATAAGATGGGTTGAATAGAGTCCCTGGAAACTTCAATGTTTTGAATCTCAAAATCTAAGAATGAACTCTCAGTTTGCCCAATTCCAAAAAAAGAAGCTAAAGTAAGTATGAAATAGAGGTAGGTTCTCATTACTCTATCCCTTCCTCTCCAACTCCTGCATCACACTCACCAGAGTTTCCACAGCTTCGACACTTAGAGCGTTATACATACTGGCACGATAACCGCCTACCGAACGATGACCGTTAAGGCCGTTGATTCCAGCATCTTTCCAAAGCTGGTCAAAGGCGTCTTTGTGAGCTTCATCTTTTAATACAAAAGTGGCGTTCATTTTAGAACGATCAGCTTTATCAGTCACAAAACCTTCAAACAGCGGATTGCGGTCAATTTCATTGTAAATCAATCCAGCTTTTTTATTATTCAATTCTTCGATCCATGAAATTCCGCCATTGTCTTTAAGCCATTGCATGGTCAGCATACTCACATAAATAGGGAATACGGGCGGCGTGTTGAACATACTGTCTTTAGAAATATGCACTTTATAATCGAGCATAGAAGGAATGCTACGAGAGACTTTGCCTAAAATTTCTTCTTTTACTACAACAAGCGTCGCACCGGCAGGACCCATATTTTTCTGTGCACCGGCATAGATCAAATCGTACTTGTCAAAATCTCGCTGTCTAGAGAAAATATCACTACTCATATCACAAACGATTGGTACTTCTACGCTAGGTGTTTCCTGAAGTTGTGTTCCAAAGATCGTATTGTTCGTCTGGAAGTGGAAATAATCAACATCACTCGGGACGCTGTAGCTTTTGGGAATGTGATTGTAGTTACTGTCTTTAGAAGAGGCGACTTCGATCACTTCGCCAAACATTTTTGCCTCTTTGATCGCTTTGGCACTCCAGGTTCCCGTATTGAGGTAAGCAGCTTTATTTTCAAGTAGATTATAGGCACACATCAAGAATTGCATGCTGGCACCTCCACCTAAAAACAAAGCTTTATAGCCTTTATCCTGTAATCCCAGATGCTCGAAAGCTAAAGATTGCGCTTGTTCCATCACCTGCACAAAATCCTTGCTTCGGTGCGAGATCTCAAGAATACTGAGGTCGTTAAAATCCAAAACAGCATCTGCCGCTTTTTTAAAAACTTCTTGTGGAAGGACGCAAGGTCCGGCGCTAAAATTGTACTTGAGCATCGTGTAGTTTTAAAAAGTGAACTACAAAAATGCAAAAGCAAAATGGGAAATCCGATTAAATTTTAGTCTAAATATTAATGCTAGGAGATATTCTCGTGTTTACACCCAACCCCAGCCCTTCCCTCAAGAGAAGGGAGCTATAACATAAAATTTCCCTTGAGGCGTCGCTCTGAGCGGTGTTGAAGTAGAAATGCCGATAGGCAAAGGGTGCAACATCTATGAGAGAACACCCAACCCCAGCCCTTCTCTCAAGGGAAGGGAGCGTTCTTTCTCACAAATTGATTACGAGCAATTATATTTGACTTGACATGCGCAACCACCATATTCTACCATATTCACCTGCCGCTAGAGATTTATCCAGAAGGCTTAGAAAAAATCCGACTAAAGCGGAAATAAAGTTTTGGAACCTTGTGAAATCAAGTGATTTGAATATAGTTTTACGACGACAGATGCCCATTTTGGATTATGTCGTTGATTTTTATATTAAGGAAGTAGGTCTAGCGATTGAGATTGATGGTAAATATCACGACCATCAATTTTTAGAAGATGCAACTAGACAGGGTAGAATAGAAAAGTTAGGAGTTCGATTCATGAGATTCAGTAATGATGATGTTTTAAATCAACCCTTTAAGGTTCTCGATGATTTAAAATGTAGGATAGATGAGTTGAGAGCGACGTAGAACACCCATCCCCAGCCCTTCCCTCGAGGGAAGGGAGCTATAACATAAAATTTCCCTTGAGGGAAATGTCCGCAGGACAAAGGGTGTAACACGTATGAGTGAACACCCATCTCTAACCCTTCCTTCAAGGGAATAGGACTTGATATCAATTTCCCTTTAGGCGTCGAGCTGAGCGGAGACGAAGTGGAAATGTCCGCAGGACAAAGAATGTTCAGCGCTAACTAGAAATTTACTCTAGGATAATCCTATCAAAAAATCAACTGTATCCACACCATCAGCATAATCGCTGAGTTGGGGCTGTTGCGTCATGCCAAAATCTACAAATTGAGGAGCTTTCAAACTTTCCAGTCCTATTTTATCCCGAGTCTCGGCAGAGCTTACCACACATTGCAGTTCTTCCTGATTACTAGAGATTTCAGAGGCGATTTCACCTAGATCGTCATAATAGGAATAGCCTAAGGACGCGATAGGAGAGGTGTAGCTGTTTTCTTCTTGTTTAATGATCAAAAATTCATTATCCAGACAATCAAACTCGCTCATCAAGTACACCGCTTTGTTGTAATCGTAGTTGTTGAGGTACTTCCGGTTATTGATAAGATCGCGTTTAGAATACATACCGTTGAAGAAGCGATCAAAGTTGTAACCACGTGGAACTTTTAAGTGGCTAACGCTCCTGCAACCCAGTCCAAAATACCTGAAAACATCCTCACTTAGAGCTATCATGTCCTCAATACTCTCTTCACCTGTGAGTACCGCTATACTGTTGCGGTTCTTGCGTATAATATGTGGCTTATTACCAAAATAGTACTCAAAATACCTTGCCGTGTTGTCGCTTCCTGTAGCGATGACCGCATCGTAATCCTCTAATTTTTCCTTTGTGAAAACATAAGAATCTGCGAGCTCAGGAAGGAAATGTGTAGCGATGTCCAGTATAAGTGGCAGCAAAACGTCATCATTTCCAGATACTTTAATCAGCGCACGGTGCCCGGTCAGGATCACCGTCATCACGTCGTGCAACCCCACGAGGGGTATATTTCCGGCAGCGACGATTGCGATGGTTTTTGGTGATATATTCTGTAAATGATAAGGAGTCAGCCAGGCTTTCAGCTTTTCTTGTTGCAGTGCCTCGCTCCATTGTTGCAGGCAGTACTCGAGATTTTCTTGCGTGAACCAGGGGTTTTTGGCCTCGGCTGTTTGTAGGGCGGTGTCGATCCTTTCTTCCCAGTGGGCTTCTTGACTTTCTCCTAGTTTGCCGTTGAGGTAGGAGGTGAGAAGAGATCCCGCTTTCGCGAAAGCGGAAATACGACCATTTAACGTGCTATTAATTGAGATTTTACCCACCAGAACCTATTTTTGCGCAAAAGTACCAAACCCATGGCAATCATCATTACAGACGAGTGTATCAATTGTGGAGCCTGTGAACCAGAATGTCCCAACACGGCCATTTATGAAGCCGCAGACGACTGGCGTTACGCCGATGGTACCGATCTGGATGGCAATGTCGTGCTCCCCAGCGGTAAAGAAGTGGATGCCAATGAGACTCAAGAACCGGTGAGTGATGAGTTTTACTACATCGTACCTGATAAGTGTACCGAGTGTGTAGGTTTTCATGAAGAGCCTCAATGTGCTGCGGTTTGCCCAGTAGATTGCTGTGTGCCTGATGAAGATATCGTTGAGACCGAGGCTGAGCTGCGTGCCAAGCAGTCTTTTATGCATAAGAACTAATTAAGCCTAAGCTCAAATTATTTTACTTGGGTTAGAGTCGCTCTGGAGAAGTGCTACTATTGTCTAAGAGTCTTATGAGCTCATTAATTACGATTTAATGAGTACTTTTGCGCGCTTAATTTCAAGGCTATGGTTAAGCTTTTCAACAATTTTGTAGGCAATCCAAAAAATGACATTCTTTCTGGACTTACAGTAGCACTAGCGCTTGTTCCCGAAGCGGTTGCATTTGCGTTTTTTGCAGGTGTTGATCCCATGATAGGACTTTACGGAGCCTTTATGATGGGATTAATTACTTCATTATTTGGTGGACGACCGGGAATGATTTCTGGTGCAACGGGAGCTATGGCCGTAGTAATGATCAACCTGATCAATAAAGGAAATGAGGTAGGAATGGAACTCGCCCAGCCCATGGAAAATCTGGGACTGCAGTGGCTTTTTATCACTCTGCTAATCGTTGGTGCTATACAGATCTCGGCAGGAGTTTTCAAGCTTGGGAAGTTTGTAAGATTGATTCCGCATCCCGTGATGATGGGATTTGTAAACGGTCTGGCGATCGTGATTTTTCTCGCGCAGCTTGATTTCTTCACGACTGGTGAAGGCGATGCCAAAACATGGTTAGAAGGCACACCACTTTATATCATGCTGGGACTGGTTGCGCTTACCATGGCCATAATGTATTTTTTACCCAAGTTGACAAAAGCAGTCCCAGCGGCTCTTACGGGAATTGTAGTAGTTGCAGCTATTACTATTCTGTTCAAAGTCGACGTTGCAACCGTAGGTAGTTTTATTAGAGACGGTGGTGGTTCAGGTCTTCAAGGATCTTTACCAGAATTCCAATTTCAAATTTTTACGCTGTTTGATACCATGGCTGGAAACTGGGGGCTTGTTCTGGTTACAGCTTTATCACTTGCCGCTGTAGGTCTTGTGGAATCATTGATGACCTTAAATCTTGTAGATGAGTTAACGGAAACTAGAGGTAGTGGTAACCGTGAATGCGTCGCGCAAGGATCGGCAAATATTGTGAATGGGCTCTTCGGTGGAATGGGAGGCTGTGCCATGATCGGTCAGTCCATCATCAATGTAAATTCAGGTGGTCGAGGAAGGCTTTCTGGCGTGGTTGCTGCCGTTGCATTATTGATGTTTATCTTATTTGGAGCACCGATTATTGAACAAATTCCCATCGCAGCGCTTGTAGGAGTCATGTTTATGGTCGTGATCGGAACTTTTGCTTGGAGTAGTTTCAGGATTATCAATAAAATTCCGCTGGCAGATCTTCTCGTTCTTATCGCGGTAAGTGCGATTACGGTTTGGAAGGATCTCGCTATTGCGGTAATCGTAGGGGTGATTATGAGTGCGTTAGTTTTTGCATGGCAGAATGCAAAACGCATCCGCGCACGAAAAAAGATCAAGGAAGATGGAACCAAAGTCTATGAAATTTGGGGACCATTATTCTTTGGGTCAGTAACAGATTTTAACGCCAAGTTCGATCCCAAGGAAGATCCAGAAAAGATCGAGATCGATTTTATGGAAAGTAGGGTACAAGACCATAGCGGAATCGAAGCTTTAAGAAATGTGGCCAATAAATACCTCGATCAAGGGAAACAGATCAAATTGACCCATCTAAGTCCGGAATGTAAGGAGCTGCTCATGCGCCGCAATCCCGAGTTTGAAACCATTATTGAGACCAGTGTAGAGGATCCTCGCTACCACATCGCTACCGATTTGATGGATGCGGAGGTTTAGTAGGCAGTAAGCTATAGGCATTAGGCAGTAGGCGGTTGTCGCTGAAACTCGCATTTTCGGGCTTCGAGAGCCTCAGTCCTCATTTAAATTTCAGATTCCGAGCCATGAGGATGTAGCGATGGAAGGGCGCTTAGAGTGGCAGTAGTCAGTTGCAGTTGGAATTCGTATTTCGGGCTTCGAGAGCCTCAGCCCTCGGTTATACTATTAAAAGCCGAGCCCTGAGGGCATAGTACTCGAAGGGCGCTTAAAGTGGTCAGTTTGCAGTTTGATTCGGATTTTGAATTCCGGACTTCGAGAGCCTCAGCCACCATTTTAAGGTAATTTAAGATATGCTTCGACAGACTCAGCATGACATCATAAATCTTTTTACCGAAGCCTTTTCCCTAACCCTGAAGGGCAGAGTTTCCACTAATTCGAAATAAAAATGTAATTGGAAAAGCCACACCCTTTAGGGTAGGGGAATTGGCTTTTCGATCTCGATTTTAAATAGGGGAATTAAACACCCCCAACCCCCTCGGAGGAGGCTTTCTGTTCTCAATTGTTAGTCTGAGCGGAGTCGAAGAGCCGGCCCGCTTACTATTTTCGATTTTCCGAAACAGTCCGCCACAAGCTATCCTGTTGATTAGGTGGTGCAATGATGTGAACGGGTTCTTTTTTGACGGGATGGATAAAGCTCAACGATCTGGAGTGCAGATGTATGCTGCCATCTTTGTTACTTCGCTTTGCGCCGTATTTCAAATCCCCTTTGATGGAACATCCTATTTTATGGAGTTGGCTTCTGATCTGATGATGTCTGCCTGTTTCTAAATGGATTTCCAGAAGCGTATAGTGATCTAGCTCCAGCAGGGTTTGATAAGTAAGAATTGCTTTCTTTGAATGAGGCACTTCGTGATCGTGTGAGTAGCTTTTGTTTTGCTTGGGGTTACGGACCAAGTAATGTTCTAATCGGGCTTGTTTTTGAGCGGGTTTTCCCTCAACAATCGTCCAATAGGTTTTATCAGTCTCTCGCTGATTGAAGAGCTTATTCATGCGTGGAAGAGCTTTTGAAGTACGTGCAAAAATCACCGTACCGCTGGTAGGTCGATCTAATCTGTGAATCACACCCAAATAAACAGCTCCTGGTTTATTGTATTTACGAGCAATGTAATCTTTAACGAGATCAGGCAATGTAGTATCACCAGTCTTATCGCCTTGTGTTAACTCTCCTGAGAGTTTATTAACTGCGATAAGATGGTTGTCCTCATAAAGAATGCGATCATCTATTTTCAAAACAAACTAAAAAAAGACCTCTATGTCAATTTTTTAAATCAATGTAGAGGCCGTAAGATTAGTAAACTAATTAAATCAACCGATCCTGATCCCCCTCAAAATAAGAGAAGTTGTGATCATTATTGATTTTGAGCAAAGACTCATATATCATGCGTATGACGTTTTCCACGTCATCGCGATGAACCATCTCAACTGTGGTGTGCATATATCTTAATGGTAACGAAATCAAAGCACTCGGTACGCCACCATTTGAGTAGGCAAATGCATCGGTATCGGTTCCAGTAGATCTGGAAGTGGCTCTTCTCTGAAATGGAATTTCTTTTTCCTCTGCCGTGTCAAGAATTAAATTGCGCAGTCTATTCTGAACTGCTGGGGCATAAGCGACCACGGGTCCTTTTCCTATAGCAGCATCTCCTTCTTTCTTTTTATCGATCATAGGAGTCGTCGTGTCGTGGGTCACATCAGTCACGATAGCGACATTAGGTTTGATGGTTTGGGTTATCATTTCTGCACCGCGCAATCCTATTTCTTCCTGGACGCTGTTAGTCACGTACAGTCCAAAATCCAATTCCTTACCATTTTCTTTCAGGAGTCTCGCAACTTCTGCGATCATAAAGCCTCCCATGCGGTTGTCTAGCGCACGGCAGACAAATTTATTTTCATTCAATACGAAGAATTCGTCTGGGTAAGTGATCACACAACCTACATGAACTCCTAGCGCTTCAACACCTGCTTTATCTTCTGCGCCCACATCGATAAAAATATTATCCAATTTAGGAGATTTCTCATCAGATTTGTCGCGGGTATGGATTGCTGGCCAGCCAAAAACTCCAGTTACAATTCCGTTTTTAGTGTGGATATTTACTTTCTTAGAGGGAGCAATCTGGTGATCAGAGCCACCGTTACGCACCACGTAGATCAATCCATCATCGGTAATATAATTCACGTACCACGAGATTTCATCAGCATGTCCTTCTATGACCACCTTGAATTTTGCATCTGGATTGATAACGCCTACCGCGGTACCGTAGTTATCTGTGATAAATGTGTCCACGTAAGGTTTTAAATAATCCATCCACACCTTCTGACCGTTCCATTCATAACCGGTAGGGGAGGAAGTGTTTAGATACTTTTCTAAAAATTCGAGTGATTTGTCGTTCAATAAGCTTTCGCCTGCCATAGTTCTTCAATTAAAGCGTGAAGATACTAATTGGGATCAAAAGTAAAGGTGAAACAGGGCGCTATAGATAGGATTGATTTCATACAAAAGTTTCTTGCTTATAGTATAAGTAGAGATAGTTCATTAATACGCTTTCGCGAAAGCGTAAAAACCATCTCATCACCCTGTAACTCCATCTCAAATTCTCAAGTCGAACTGCCCGAATTCAAAAATCTGACACTACAACGTTTTCATTAACTTGTTATTCAGACTATTATGGATTACTTTAAGACTAAAATAAAGCCAAAATTATGATAATATTAACTATCTCCCTCTTTTTAGATTGATTCTATCATAGTGCTCAAACATATTGTTAATCAAGTGATTACAAGCACATAAATTTGAGTGTTTAGTCTTAGATAACGTTATTTAACATTAAACTGTTTTGCGATTAGAATGTAGAAGTATCTTTGCGCGGCTTTTTAGAAAGGGTGACAGCAGCTTTCGAAAAAAACACTTATGAGATCACAACTAAGTATCTTCTTCATCTATCCTGTCGTGATAGGTCTTTCCATCCTTGGAATGTCAAATGTGTCAATAGACTCATCTGAGAACTTCGGCAAATCAAAGGTTTTTGCAGACGATTTTGAGCCTGATTTTTCAGGACCGCTTTTTAATGTTGATGACGCGGGCGATGATTACGATCCATCATCTTTCCAGTTTTACAATCACTCGGCACCCCTTATTCCTTCAAAAGGTTACATAGCTTTTAAGGAAGCTCTCGCCAGAAAGGAATCGCTGGGTCGCTACCAGCAGGTGAACAGCTTAGGCTATTTGGGAAAATACCAGTTCGGGTCGGTGACTTTGAGGCATTTTGGTGTCTATAACACTTCTCTATTCCTTAATACACCTAGTGTTCAAGAAAGAGTTTTTAATCAGTACTTGAACTACAACCACGATTATCTCAAATCTTACATTGAGAAATATGATGGAAAGGTGGTAGGAGGTATAAAGGTGACCGAAAGCGGAATTCTCGCTGCTGCCCACCTTTCAGGTCCTGGCGGCGTCAAGCGTTTTTTCAATAGTAACGGTAGGTTGTCCAGCAGAGATGCATACGGATCCTCGGTTAAATACTACATGAAGAAATTTGCTGATTATAACGTCAGCAGCGCGATCAGATAATTAATTCCTTGCGCCAAAAATCGCGCTTCCTATCCTGATCATATTTGAACCTTCTTCTATGGCAATTTTGTAGTCGCCAGTCATTCCCATACTGAGCGTGTCAAATTCATGAGGTGGCTCGATGATGTCTTTTTTCAAGGTCTCATAGAAGTTTTTAAGGCCTCTGAACTCTTCTCTTACCTGATCTTTATTATCAGTAAAGGTGGCCATTCCCATAAGACCTTTAATGCGCACGTTTTGTAAATCCTTGAAAGCGTCAGATTTGAGGAATTCTTTTAATTCATCTTCATCAAAACCAAATTTACTTTGCTCTCGCGCTATGTGAATTTGTAGCAGGCAATCGATTACGCGCTCGTTCTTTTTGGCTTGCTTATTAATCTCCTTGAGCAATCGAGGGGAATCCACGCCGTGCACGAGATGTACGTAAGGCGCCATATATTTTACCTTATTGCGCTGGGTGTGACCTATCATATGCCATCTAATGTCATCAGGTAGGTCTTCCCATTTTTGAGTCATTTCTTGAATCTTGTTTTCTCCAAAATCCCGTTGTCCAGCCTCATAAGCCTCTTGCAAATCCTCATTGGGTTTTGTTTTACTTACGGCTACGAGGGTGACGTTTTCAGGTACGCTTTCGCGAAAGCGAGATAAAGAAGTTACTATATCACTCATAACTAAAATTCATAGATTAGAAGTCCGCTGGGAAGCTTGGGCCTTACAAAGGTACTTTTGGGAGGCATTCTCAAATCAGCATCAGCGATGGACTTAATTTGCTCCACGGTCGCAGGAAACATACCGAAGCCTACGGCAAACAGGCCTTGATCCACTTTCTTTTTGACTTTCAACATGTCGTGCTTCCCGTAACTGTAAATGAGTCGGTCGTCAGTGCGTAGGTCTTCAATTCCCAGAATAGGTTTCAAGATCAGGTCGTATAACATTTGAGAATCAAGATCGTCGAGAGCCGTTTCAATGGTAATCAGATCTTTGCGCAAATACAAGCTGTAGAAATCTCCATCCAGATACATGGAAAAATGGTGCTTTTTTGAAGGTTGATACAACTCCATGCCGCGGTTTTGTATTCTGAAATACTGATCGAGCTTAATCAGAAATTCTTCCTTAGAAAGACCGTTGAGGTCTATGATTCCTCTGTTGAACTCGTAGATATTGAGCTGACTCTCGGGAATCAGAAAGCTCATAAAATAATTGTAGCTCTGTTTTTCAGCACCCATTTCCTCAGCAAGCAGCGCAGAACTAGCCGATCTGTGGTGTCCGTCTGCAATGTAAAGATGCGGCATTTGCTCAAATTGAGCCTGCAACCCTGAAATTACAGCATTATCGCTTACTGACCAGATTTTGTGCCTATTATGATCTGTAGTAGAAAAATCATAGGTCGGTTCGGTCGTTTTGATTTGGTTGATGATGTCATCAATTTCTGACTGGTCAGGATAAGTCAATAAAACGGGTTCTGCATTGAAACCAACGGTTTTTAAATAATCTTTGAACAACACCTCTTTATTATGCAAGGTGTCTTCATGTTTTTTGATTATGTTGTTCTCATAATCTTCAGTGCTCATGGAAGCAATGATCCCAGTATAGGTATGATGAGGATCTATGTTTTCATAAATGTAGAAACAGGAATTCTCGTCTTCCGTTAAATATCCCTCCTCCTTAAATTCCAAAAACCGATTGCGAACGAGGTTAAAACGCTCTTCTCCAGAAATCTCCTGATTGTATTTGTATCCAGGATTTAGAATCTGCAAGAAACTATAAGGATTGTACTTAAGCTGAGCCTTTAATTCCTTTTTATCATAGTCTTGATAGGTGCGCGATATGAGATGCGCAGCCTTGTCTGAGGTTGCTCGGGTAGCTTTAAAAGGTTTTACTAAGGGCATTCAATCACATTAATTGCTAGTAATCTTAGGATGCGAGAATTATTGTTATTCGATAGATGCATTTATCTGTGAATAGTCTGCTTACGATCAGGTCCTACGCTTACCACCTTGATCGGGATTTCCAATTCTTTTTCAAGGAAGTCTATGTAATTATTCAACTCTTTTGGAAACTGATCTGCAGATTGCATTTGGGTCAAGTCCTCTTTCCAACATGGTAAGGTGGTGTAGACAGGCTCCAACTTGTCCGATTCAATGTTGTAGGGCAGGTGGTATATTTCTTCACCGTTGTATTTGTAGGCAGTACATACTTTCAACTCATCAAATCCTGAAAGCACGTCTCCCTTCATCATCATGAGTTGGGAAACTCCGTTTACCTGACAGGTATATTTCAAAGCAACGAGATCCAGCCAGCCGCAACGTCTGGGACGACCCGTTACCGCGCCAAATTCATGACCTACTTTAGCCATTTTGCCGCCTACTTCGTCAAAAAGTTCCGTAGGGAAGGGGCCACTACCCACTCGTGTGGTGTAGGCTTTGAAAATTCCAAAAACCTCACCGATCTGTCGTGGAGAAACTCCCAAACCAGTACAGGCACCAGCTGCAGTAGTGTTACTTGACGTCACAAATGGATAAGTTCCAAAATCGATGTCGAGCAAACTTCCTTGAGCGCCCTCAGCAAGTATGGTTTTACCATTTTTTTGAGCTTTTTGTAGAAATTCTTCAGAATCGATAAAGTCTAATTCTTTTAAACGTTCTACTGCTGCAAAAAACTCTTCTTCAAGTTCAGGAAGATTGTACTGAATATCCACATCGTGAAAACTGATCAGCGCTTCGTGCTTGTTAGCCAATGCCCTGTACTTGTCCTTCCAGCCCTTCATTTCCAGATCACCTAGGCGTATCCCATTACGACCGGTTTTGTCCATATAGGTAGGACCTATTCCTTTAAGGGTCGAGCCTATCTTAGCTTTTCCTTTTGAGGTCTCGCTAGCTGCATCAAGCAGCCTGTGTGTGGGCAGTATGAGGTGCGCTTTTCGCGAAAGCTTCAAATTTTTCTTGTAATCGATATCAAATTGATCCAATCCATCTAGTTCTTGAACAAAAACCACTGGGTCGATCACCACACCATTACCGATAATGTTTATGCTGTCTTCATGAAAAATACCACTTGGGATGGTTCGCAATACGTGCTTTATCCCGTCAAATTCCAGTGTGTGTCCAGCATTGGGCCCACCCTGAAATCTCGCTATGATATCGTAATTTGAGGTGAGTACGTCAACAATCTTTCCTTTTCCCTCGTCTCCCCATTGAAGTCCGAGCAGTAGATCTACAGCCATTAGTTGCTTTTTTCTGGTATGTTTTTAGTGCCGTAAAAGTATAAAGAATGATTGGTAATAGTCACATCAAAGACTTCTTCTATAGTCTTTTTAATATTCTCTAATCGTGGGTCACAAAACTCAACTACTTCGTTTGTATCTGTAAGTATAAGGTGGTCATGCTGGCGGTCAAAATAGGATTGCTCGTAGTAGCTTTGATTCCCGCCAAACTGGTGTTTGCGTACCAATTTACATTCCATAAGCAACTCAATAGTATTGTAAAGCGTGGCACGACTTACCCGATAATTTTGATCTTTCATCTTTCCATAAAGCGACTCAATGTCAAAGTGTTCACCACTGCTATAAATCTCCTTGAGAATGGCATAGCGTTCAGGAGTTTTACGGTGCTTGTTATCGTTTAAGAATTGTGTAAAAACATCTTTAACGATCTGTTGTTCTTTATCGAGATGGGGTTTGATTTGTTCCATAATATCTTAATGTCTGGATACCTTATCGATACCGTTGATCTTTTTCAGTTTTTCAATGAGTTTATTGAGCATGCCTATATTAGGTACTACCACAGTGATTTTACCATTAAAAACGCCATCGTCACTCCCAAAATTGATATTCTTAATATTCACGTGCATGCTTTCAGAAATCAGGAGAGTAACTTCTTGAACAAGTCCCATTCTATCAATTCCTGTAAGTTTGAGCTCTGCTTTGTGTTCTTGTTGTGAGGAATCGATCCACTTTGCCGTGATGATGCGGTAGGCAAATTTACTTTGAAGGCTGATAGCGTTTGGGCAGTTGTTTTTATGAACTTTAATTCCCTCACTTACAGTTGTGAATCCAAATACTGGATCGCCGGGAATCGGATTGCAGCATTTTGATAGCGTATAATCCAGCTTCACCATCTCCCTACCAAAAACCAACTCATCATAATTCTGAGTCAGCTCTTCTTTGTAAAGATCTGGATTTTCCTTTGGCTTACGTATTTTGTTTTTGATGAAGCTGTAGAGTGCGTTGCTGCGACTGCTCGCAAAATCCTTGATCGCCTTATTATCAATATTTCCTGTGCCTACTCGGTAAAAAAGGTCATGACTGGTTTTCAACTTGAAGTAGTTCACCATCTGGTTCACACTTTTCTCGTCAAGACTGATTTTCTGGGCGCGCAATTTTCGGGCAAGGACGGCTTTACCTTCCTCTGCAATTTCTTTTTGATCTTGTTTGAGCGCACTTTTAATTTTGGAACGCGCTCTAGCCGTTTGCGCATAATCCAGCCAGTTCTTAGTAGGCCGCTGATTTTCTGAAGTGATAATGTCTACTTGATCACCACTTTTGAGTTCGTGAGATAGTGGCACGAGTTTACCATTGACTCGAGCTCCTCTGGTATGCATTCCTACTTCTGTGTGGATGGCAAAAGCAAAATCGAGTGGAGTAGCACCTTTGGGCAATGACTTCAGATCTCCTTGTGGCGTGAATACAAAGATTTCTTTGCTGTAAAGGTTGAGTTTGAATTGTTCTACAAAATCTACAGCATTGACATCAGGGTTTTCAAGAGCTTCTTGTAGCTTGCCCAGCCATTGTTCTAGGCCATCTTCTTTTTTGTCGTCTTGTTTATACTTATAGTGCGCAGCATAACCTTTTTCTGCGATTTCATGCATGCGCTCACTGCGTATCTGTACTTCTACCCATTTTCCATCGGGCCCCATAACAGTGATATGGAGGGCTTCGTAACCAGTACTTTTGGGTGAGCTGATCCAGTCGCGCAATCTAATGGGATTAGGCCTAAAGTGATCGGTTACGATACTGTAGATTTTCCAGGCTAGAAACTTCTCATTGGCTCGATCGCTCCTAAATACGATACGTACGGCAAACTTGTCGTACACTTCATCAAAATCCACGTTTTGCTTGAGGATCTTCCTGCGTATGGAGTAAACGGACTTGTGTCTACCAGAAATGGTGTATTGCAATCCTTCTTTCTGTAAGGAATCTTCAAGAACCGCTTTGAAATTCTCGATGTATTCTTTCTGTTCCTCTTTACTTTCTTTAATGGATTGCTGGATGTCATTGAAAACCTCCGGCTCCGTGTATTTGAGGCCAAGATCCTCAAGCTCTACCTTGATATTATAAAGTCCCAAACGGTGAGCGATGGGCGCATAAATGTACAGCGTCTCACTGGCGATTTTTACCTGTTTGTGCGCAGGCATGCTGTCCATGGTTTGCATGTTGTGCAAACGGTCTGCAATCTTGATAATGATTACTCTTATGTCATCATTAAGCGTGAGCAACATCTTTCTGAAATTCTCTGCTTGCGAGGAGATGTCTGCATCTTTTTTAAGGTGGGCAATTTTTGTGAGCCCATCTACGATTCGGGCAATGGTCTCGTTGAATATTTGTTCAATATCAGCAAGAGTGTACTCGGTATCCTCGACGACGTCGTGGAGTAGGGCGGCGGCGATTGCGGTGGCGTCCAGACCTATTTCATTGGCCACGATTTTTGCTACGGCTATGGGGTGAAAGATATAAGCCTCGCCACTTTTTCTTCTTTGGGGCGCATGAGCTTCAACGGCAATGTCAAACGCCTTACGTATGAGTTTCTTATCCTCGTCAGTTAGTGTCTGGTAACTCACTGCCAGTAAGTCTTTATACCCTCTGGCAATTAACTTGTTCTCCTCTTTGATTTCAGCCTCAGTCATGAAAAGTAAAGTTACTACTCTTTAAGTTATGGCACAATTTGTAGCGCACTTTAGAATGCTTCAAAAAGACTTAAATAATGAAGTTTTGAAGATTAATTTTATAATTCCGCTTTCGCGAAAGCGTAAACCACTAAGAACTATTCGTAACAAATAAGCAACGGTAGAAACTCAATGATTCAACCAATCAAAAAATCTGATAAACCCCTTGAATGTTGAAGTTCAAAAACTGGGAATAACTCACTTGCGTCGCTAGCGTCCAATCGCTCCAATTATAAGCCCCACCCAGATCTGCCCTGAAGCTGGTCTTGCGCTCGCTCAATGCGACGAGAACCTGGTTGAAAATGTCTAAAAACTGACTTTTCTCGCCCGTGAGTCGGTAATCGATCCAGCTGTTTGTATAGATCAAACCGCCAGAAACCGTCCATGAATTCCAGTCACGACTTGCGATGAGTCCTGCATTTAAAGAGTAAAAATCGATGAGTGTACCGTCCAAAACAGCAATGGCAGGATCGCCACTCGCAGGCTCCAGCGCTAGAGGCTTGTACCTGAGATTGAAATCACTCCAGTTGATATTAGTCAGAAAGGCTACTTCCCATTTGCGATTTTCTTTTTGAAAATACTGGCTCAAATTGTGCTTTAAACCTGCGCCGTATAAAGCGTAATCAGAACTTTCAATCGTGATTTGTGGTCCATAACGTATAATAAACTCCGTTTCTTTCCATAAACCGAGCTGCCCCTGAACGTAGGGAAATGCAAAAAAATCAGTTCCCAAACCTGGCAATGCCTGAAATTCATAATCGTCACCCTCGATTTCAAAATCAAAAAACACACGTTTCTCACCTCCCAACGCGGTGGGGACGCTCGCGCGATCTGCATCCCTGATCGTAAAATTCAGAAACTCGTCTTCTCGTACATCAAAAAATTGTTTAGAATTAGGAAAGGGCAAACCACTGATACCAATACTGGCCGCAAACTCAAATTTCTTAAGACTTTTTGCTGTAGTGTAATAACCGGCACCTGTTTGCTGGGTACTGGCCTCAGCAGCTGGTTCATTATAGCGATCCAGAATGATTAAGAAATCATGAAATACATCATTTAGGTCAGGTTGTGCCGTGGTAAACAGCGAAAAAAACAAAACAATTACTGCTAAATGATATCGGCTCAACGGTTCTTAATTAAAATATTAAGCGGGCAAAATAATCAAAATAGGAGGAACACCCGCTTTCTAATTATCTTGCTCGCCATAAGTTAGATAATGCATAGAAACGTTTTCATTTTTATTGTCTTTTTAGTACCACTACTGGTATTCAGTCAGGACTCTGAGGATCAGAAAAAAGATTATCCTTTTCTAGGAAATACGTTCATTCAGGTTAATCTGGGCTATTTAAATTATCCCTACGATGAAAGTCTTCTGAATGAGGGTTTTACCACAAGTGGCTACAAAAAAAATCCTTTCTCTGGCCGACTGATGCTCGGGTATAAGTTTAATGAGAACTGGGCGATTCAGTACGGTGTCATGCGTCCAGCAATTTGGTTTGAATTTGATAAAGTCAACGGTACCAATTTGACCAAAAGTGTCTTTTTGAATTCTTGGTTTCTAACACTGAGTAGGCAATTTGCCCTGAACGATAAATGGAGCTTATATACAGAGGCCGGTCCGGCACGCGTAACGAGAAAGGGATTTTTACTGGGCCAGAATAGGGGAGTTGAAGATGAAGAATATTTCAGTTTAATGGCCGTAGGCGGCTTGAAATACAAATTGAACAACAGATGGGATTTGACTGCACAGGCGATGTACATCCCCAAGCATAACGATAGTCAAGGATCCATAAGTCAGTTTACCGCTGGTTTTCAGTATAATTTATCAGAATTGGTGCCCAAAGAATATCATGAAACGAGTGATGTGTTCTTCCCAAAAAACACTGTGCAACTGGGTTACAGCAATGATTTTATAGGGTATTTTGCAAACAAATTTTTCTCCTTCCAGTCTAGGGTAGGGAATTTTGAAAATCTTGGAGTGCCTGTTTTTTGGTATGGAGATGTGAAGGCTAGTAACACTGTTCATTTGAATTATCACCGCACCGTTTATAAAGGGCGCAAGATTTTGGCATTGGGTTGGGGAGCAAGTGCCACTGCTTTTGAAAGCAGTGGGGATAAGGATTGGGTTTTTGCTTTGAGTATTTATCCGCAGATTGACTTTTACTTTTGGCGAGAAAAGCAATTTGCCATGTACGCCAATTACTCACTGATCGGTCCTACTTTCATAAGCAAAGAAAATATTGATGGTTTTGAAACCGGTCCAGAGTTTACCTACCAAGATTTTATGGGCGTAGGAGCCTATTTTGGGAAGGATCATAGTTATAATTTTGAACTCAAGATCATTCACTATTCTAATGGAAATATCTTCAATCAGAATGATGGCGTAGCGGTGCCGCTCATGTTTACGTTTGGTAAGTCGTTTTGAGGTAGGTCAAACTCTCGCGTTAGATTAATTGAAATGTGGAAAGTAGTTGTCTCGCTTTCGCGAAAGCGAAAAAACAAAAACAACAAGTAAAATTGAGAGTGTATTAATGCTTCTTACCCAGCAACTTCATTACTAAACTAAAAAGGAGAAAAGCGATTAATCCCACAACCAGACCCACTAGAAATTCCCAGAGCATAGAAGGCATCCCAGGATTGATCTCCTCAAAAAAATGAATGTTGTGGACAAAAATACCACCAGCGACAAGAATCATGGCGAGCGTTCCTAAAATAGCCAGTCCTTTTACAATCCAAGGCAAGACAAACACCATTCCCTGACCTATTTTACTGCCTAAAGTTTCCTTACCATCGGCGGCTGCGATGAGTCGCAATCCAGCATCATCCATACGCACGAGAAGCGCAACAATACCATAAACGCCCACTGTCGCTAGCAAAGCAACAACCGTGGTGACCGCAATTTGCACTTCCAACGGTTCTTCTAAAACGGTGCCCAGCGCAATGATTACAATCTCCACTGACAAAATAAAATCTACTAGAATAGCCGATTTAATTTTTTCTTTCTCTTGCTCTAAAACCTCTTCAGGAGTTAGTTTAACGTGTTTTACTTCTTGTTTGTTCTCTTTCTTTTTGAAAAGGTATTCCCAGATTTTCTCAGCCCCTTCAAATGCCAAATAGATTCCACCAATTACTAAAATGACTATTATCGCCACGGGTAGAAATGCACTCAGTAAAAAAGTTATGGGGAGAATGATGGCTTTATTGAGTAAGGAGCCTTTTGCAATTTTCCACAATACGGGCAGCTCTCGTTTTGACACAAATCCTGAGGCTTTATCTGCATTCACGGCAAGATCATCGGCTAGGATTCCGGCAGTTTTTTTTGTAGCCACCTTACTCATGGAAGCTACATCGTCCATCAAAACAGAAATGTCGTCAAAAAGTGCAAAAAAACTTGAAGCCATAAAATACTAGGGTTGTTAGTCGACATCAAAAATAGAAATCTCAATCTAGGGTTTCCCTAATTATTTCAGTAAATAATGAGTTTTACCTTTTGCTGAACTGGGGTAGTAGATGTTGAGTTGCGCATGTGATTAGTCCTCGCTCAAATCTTCACTTTCATAGGCACCAGCATCAGGTGCGGTAGCATTACGATCATTTCCTGAAATATCTTGCTGCGTTGCTGTTAAAGGGTTAGCTAGAGCATTTGCTGCACTGGAATTATCGATCTGATATTGATTTAAATCCACATTCTTAAACGCCGGATCTTGGTTAAAGATCACTTGATTATATAAGTTGGTATTTTGAAAATCGTAAGCTGGTAGATCGCTCAATTCGTTGAACCGATCGTTTAATCTCAGGAGTGAATTTGAAAAACTAAAATTGAAAGCTGAAGTTTCATCGTCTAATAAAGCAATCTCGATATCTCGATTCCCATAAATGATGGAATTGGTGAAATTGGCTTGAATGAGATCTTCACTAAGATCTGCGACATTTGGGATAGCATTTGAAAGAAGAACAACAGGATCTTGTCTAAAGCTGCTGTTCCAGTAATTAGCAAACGTACAATTGTTGAAATTATAACTTCCACCCAAACGGCCTACGAAAGAGGACTGTCCTGTATTTCCTATGATTAGGTTTTCTGCATCGATTTCCCCTGTAGTGGCGAGTATTCCATTGTTACTACAGTTTAAGATTTGGCTGTTATTGATTTGAACAGTGGCGCCATTTGAATTTGTATTCAAACTATCTACTAAAAGACCCACGCTGGAGTTTTTAATAGTCGTGTAATTGAAAATATTGTTCTTACTCCCAGCAGTTAACCATATTGTGGACCATTGGCCCGCAACTTCGCTATAAAGTGGTTCTAGGCGATCGCCTTCAAAAATGACTTGGTTTTCCATTTCCTCCGTTGCGGAGAGAGCGCCGTTTATTTGGATACTGGCTTCATTGGTTACTATAATACCACTATTGTTATGGAAATGTAATCGTGCGCCGGCATCCACGGTCATCACTTGATCATTGGGAACGAAGGCAAAACCATAAATCACGTAGGGTTTTTCATTGGTAAAGTGCAGTTCACTTGGATCGAGTACAAAGCCTTCGATGCAGATCTCATTGCCCTCGGGATCTGTACCTATAGGAATGCATGCGATTGTACCATCATCTTCTAGTTCGGGAAATAGAAAAATAGCATCCTGAATAAGAGTTACTAATTCGACGGTCTGTAAGTTAGAACCGCTATCAAAATCAATCTGATCTTCATAGAGAAATTCGGATCCGTTGCTGACTTCCGTGATGTCCACTGTAGTTTCTACTTGAATGAACATAGAGTCTTGAGCTAACAATTCCACATCTTCAAAAACCTTTCCTGGTACGCCATCGACTGATAAACGGTATTTAGAATCGATACCCTCGCGCAGACCTACGGTAGGTATGACAATATTTTCATCGCTACGGTTATACACTTTAAAAGTTCGAGTACTACTACCGATTGTACTAAAAACCGTATCTAAAAAAACCGTGTCTTGAGAAAACTCCAAAGACCCTGTGCTTGATTCAAAATCAAAGTCGTTACGACATGAGGAGATCAAAATGACTCCGATAATTATGACTACGACCGTAAATAAGTTCTTCATTATAACTTAAGCATTTAATGCTTGATATTAAGTTCCAAGTTCCAATCCCGATAGCTATCGGGACCAAGTGCCAGGCTCTAAAATTTATTTGGCGAATTTCGACATCAAATAGAAAAACGCGATTTTTCTTAACTCTTAACTCTTAACTCTTAACTCTTAACTCTTAACTCTTAACTCTTAACTCCTAACTCCTAACTCCTAACTCCTAACTCCTAATCCACTTCAAAGACCCTTCTCAACTCATCAGTAATGCGTTGCGGTTTACCGTTCTGATCTACCGCACACCAGTCTGAGGTGCTTTTGACTAATAATTCGTCAGTCTTAGCATTCCTAATTTCTACAAAACGCTCGTACCGCACATTTGTTGCTCGACCTACATAAGTACTCACATGGATCGAGTCGCCCAGAACAGCAGCGCTTTTATATTCAATCGTGTGCTTGATTAAAAACCAATTATAGGTGTCTAACAAGTGTTCTGTGGCAACCTCTTTCCAATGCGCCACAGCAATATCATTCACCCATTGCACATAAATCACATTGTTGACATGATTTAGGTCATCGATGTGTTCTGGCTGGACATCAAAAGTTTGTTTGAAAACAGGTAGCTCGTTTTTACTCATGAATTTTTATAGATCTGCCGTTTGTTTTTAGTCTCTAAAATCGTTGGTACTTAATTTTAAAACCGTCTAAAGACTTATCAAGTTCAAAATTTCTAGCTTTTTTGTCAAATTTGATAATAATTTTTTCATCAGTTAACCACTCAACCTCTATGTCTATTACTCCTTCAAATTGAGCTACTAGATTGTCGGAAAAAGCTTGAAAAAGTATCTCTTCATTTTCTATAATTTCATCGCTTTCTAAAATATGGATTTCTGTTGTAAAATCCGTTGTGGTTCCGCAATTCATCTGGCTTAGGACTATTTTATGCAAATGGTTAGGAGAGTGAAATTCCTGAATCGCAGTTTGACTGCATAAATTAGAACCAAAGTTAAATGCGACAAAAATGACAGGTATTAAAATTGCTAAAGACAAGGCACTTAAGAATACGATAACAGATTTAGAATTCTCCTTCATGCAAATCTCGGATTCAGCTTATTCTTGAAAAATCAAAATGCGCTACGCGCAAAGCTCAAAGCGATAAGCATTATTTCAACACCTCAATCTCAAACATCTTCTCCCAGCGCTTACCCGTCACAAAAAGACGATCGTTTTTCTTATCGTAAGCGATACCGTTAAGTACGTTGTCATTGCTACTATAGTTGGGAATTTCTTCTTTTAAGGTACGCAAGTCAATCGCAGCTTCAATACCTCCAGTTTTGGGATCAATGATGAAGATCACATTTTGCTGATAGACATTTGCGTAAATCTTACCATCTATAAATTCAAGCTCGTTTATTTTTTTGTAGACTTCTTTATTAGAAACCACTTGAATGTACCCCTCTTCTTTAAAGGTCTCGGGATCTATGATCCATATTTTATCAGAACCGTCGCTTTTGTAGAGTTTCTCCCCATCATTAGTCAGTCCCCAGCCTTCTTTACTCTCGTTATAAGCAAATTCGCCTACTTTATTCAGGCCAAGGTCATAGATGTAACCGATCTCGCTTTGCCAGGTAAGCTGATAAATCTTGTCATTCATGATCGTCATGCCCTCAGCAAACTGACTGCTGGGTAGGTCTATTTTCTTGATCGTTTCTCCCGTTTCCACATTTGTGATGCGTAGGTCACTTTCGTTAAACTGACCGGTACTCTCATATAAAGAGTCACCATAAAACTCCAAGCCTTGAGTATAACTTGCTACATCATGAGGATACGTATTCTTAACACGGTATTTATAGATTTTCGGCTTTTGCGGATTCAATCTTTTTACCGCAGCACGCGCTACTGCCTCACGACCGTCCTTATAAATATGAGCAGAGTAGGTGAGGTAGCCCAGTGGATCGTTTTCTGTTAGCTTTCGCGAAAGCGTCATACCATCAGCCCCCTCGATTCTACGTGCATTTTGCTTCCATATCACGCTATCCACATCCATATTTTCTTCCTCACTGACACTAAGTTTGATCTCGTCACCCGTTTTCCAACTGGATTTAGAGTTTTCTACGGTCACAGAAAAATTTTTTGTAAACAGCTCTTCTTCAGTTCTGCAGGCCGTTAAAATCAAGACGGGAACCAGCAGTAGGACGGCTTTTTTCAAATGCATTGTTCTTAATTAACAGGGCGAAAGATAGGTAGAAAAATTACGCCTTAAAAGCTTTGCGTAGCTTAAACAAGAGCCTATATTTGCACCGGGCAAGTCCTACACAACCAGCTCCTGCTGAACTCCCCCAGGGCGGGAACGCAGCAAGGGTAAGCGGTCGTAGCGGTGTGATGTAGGTAGCTTGCCTTTTTTTGTGCGCTTTCGCGAAAGCTAACTACTTAAAAATCAGCGATCCATGAAAAAAGTCGTGCTTATTACAGGAGCATCTTCAGGCATAGGAAAAGCCATCGCGCTCCATCTCTCAGAAAAAAACTACACCGTCTACGGTACCAGCCGAAATCCCAAACCCGAATCATGTTTGCCATTTCAAATGGTTGCACTGGACGTTCAGGATCAGGATTCCATCAATAAGGCGGTAGGTTACATCATAGAGAGAGAAAATCAGATCGATGTCCTGATTAATAACGCAGGTGTAGGCATCACCGGTCCCATGGAAGAAACACCGCTGAGCGAAGTGGAAAACGCGATGAATACCAATTTTTACGGACCACTCAGGGTTTTACAGGCCGTACTGCCTCACATGCGCAAACGCAAATCAGGAAGAGTGGTTAATATTACCAGCATCGCTGGATATATGGGATTACCCTATCGCGGGATCTACAGCGCCAGCAAAGGCGCTCTTGAAATTGCCACCGAAGCCTACCGCATGGAATGTGCTCACCTTAATATTCATTTCAGCAATGTGGCTCCTGGCGATTTTGCGACTAATATTGCCGCTGGACGATTTCACGCTCCCGTTAATGAAAATGGAGATTACGCTAAAGGTTACGCCCACACCTTAAAACTTATCGACGAGCACGTGGACGACGGCAATGACCCAAAAGAAGTTGCCGAGAAAATCGCTGAAATTTTAAAAGAAAAAAATCCAGGTATTCATTATAAGGTGGGATCTTTCCTACAGAAATTCAGCATCGTTTTAAAGAAAATACTTCCAGAAAAGCGCTATGAGAAGATGTTGAAAAAGCATTATGGGTTGTAGAGAACTATCTTGATCATTATTCCTACTTAGATCTCGAATTGTACTTAAATGTCAAGATACTCTCGATTCTTGTCGATGGATTGATCGAGTCTTGAGCGGTGAAAATAATATCAAAACCATGGTAATGTTCCGTTACCGGAGTCTGTTCTCTAAGGATCTTAGCAATTTTGTCAGCTTTGATACGGTAGAGGGAATCTGTTGCAGGTATGACTTCTGCATTTTCTATAGTACAAGTAACGCCTTCTTTGTCAGTAAACCTACCGCCTCTGATAGAATAGCCAAAGTTTAAATTGTCAAAGGAAACCACCTGATTGATTTCACGTTCTATATAGTCAACTAAGCTCTGATCATTGAAGAAATACTTTGAGTCATCATTGGTATTTCCGTTTCTTTCACAGCTTGAGAAAAGTAGAAGGATAAGAGCTGTAAAATAACTGGTTCTGAAGTTCTTCATCTAATAAAGATTATAGATCAAATTTTTTTCCTTAATAAAATCTGGAGAAACTTCCGTTTGCTTTTCAAAGGTTATCTGTACGCCTTGGAAATCTGAAAGATTTTTAACTTCTGCATCGATAAGAATTTCAAGCTTATCCAAAACTCCTTGAACCTGCAAAGAATCATCATAATCGATTTCAGGTTTTCTTAGGATGAAATTTGGTTTGTAAGCAAATGAGTCGACTTTGTGACCGATTCCCAAATAAGATATACCTAAATCTTCAAACGCTACTATCTCTTTTGCTTTCTTCTCAAAGGCAGTCTTATTGACAAACTCGACCTTGGGTGTCTTAGATTTTGGTGTAAAATCCTGACAACCCAAGATCGAGATCATAGGTATTATAAGTAAAGAAATATATAGTCTTGACATGATGTGGTTGATTGATGATTTAGTTTAAGCAAAACTCTTACTCACGTGCTCGGCTTTGCGGCTTTCTGAGTAGTCGTAAAAACCTTCACCAGATTTTACACCGCGCTTGCCAGCCATTACCATATTGACTAATAGTGGGCACGGAGCATATTTTGGGTTTTTGAAACCGTCGTACATCACTTCGAGAATACTCAAGCAAACGTCTAGCCCTATAAAGTCAGCAAGTTGCAGAGGTCCCATGGGATGCGCCATACCTAATTTCATTACCGTGTCGATTTCTTGTACTCCCGCAACACCATTGTACAGCGTTTCAATCGCTTCATTGATCATAGGCATCAAAATACGATTAGCCACAAAACCAGGATAGTCGTTCACCTCAGTAGGTGTTTTACCAAGAGTTTTAGACAATTCCATGATCGTGTTAGTCACTTCATCGCTGGTGGAATAACCTCTAATTATTTCGACCAGTTTCATGATGGGTACAGGATTCATAAAGTGCATCCCGATTACCTTCTCAGGTCTTGTGGTTTGTGCAGCTATCTGAGTAATGGAAATGGATGAGGTGTTAGTCGCTAGAATACAATCTTGAGGAGCCAGTGCATCCATCTGACCGAAAATCTTTATTTTTAGATCTACATTTTCAGTTGCTGCTTCTACCACAAGTTCAGCGTTTTTTACACCTTCTTCAAGTTCTGTAAAAGTGGTGATGTTATCTAAAGTAGATTTTTTGTCGGCTTCCGTGATTTTCTCACGGGCGATCATGCGATCTAAATTTTTTGCTATGGTAGAAAGCCCCTTATCAAGTGCGGGTTGTGAAATATCTACCAGTGATACGTTGAATCCTGATTGTGCAAAAGTATGCGCAATACCATTACCCATGGTTCCTGCGCCTATTACGGTTACGTTTTTCATTAAATTTATATGGATTTTACGCTTTGAAAAGCGATTAAAGTTCTTTAAAGTTTTTGATAATCTGTAGGGCAACATCGAGTGCTGCTGTACCATCTTCTAGACTTACCACAGGCTCGGTGTCGTTTTCGATCGCATCGGCAAAGGTTTCTAGCTCATCTAAAATGGCGTTGTTTTCTTCAATCTTAGGATTGTCAAAATAGATCTGTTTCTCTACGCCTTCAGCATTTTTAAGAATCATGTCAAAATCACCACGATCTTCTGGTGCATCTTTCATGCGTACCACTTCTACGGCCTTGGTTAGAAAATCAACTGATATGTAGGCATCTCGCTGGAAGAAGCGCGCCTTACGCATTTTTTTCAGACTTATGCGACTCGCGGTCAAGTTTGCCACACAGCCGTTTTCAAATTCAATACGAGCGTTAGCAATGTCTGGCGTGTTTGAGATTACGGCGACTCCGCTGGAACTCACATGTTTTACCTTACTGTCCACGACACTTAGAATCGCATCGATATCGTGGATCATGAGATCCAGTACCACGCTTACGTCCGTTCCACGCGGGTTGAACTCTGCCAGGCGGTGCGTTTCTATGAACATGGGCTGATCTATGCGGGAACTTACGGCTTTAAAAGCTGGATTGAATCGCTCGACTTGTCCTACTTGTCCTTTGAGATTCCGCTTTCGCGAAAGCGAGATCAATTCCTGCGCCTCCTCTACAGTTACCGTGATGGGTTTTTCAATAAATAGGTGCTTGCCGGCATCTAGAACTTTTACGCCACTCTCATGGTGGTAGGAAGTAGGGGTGACCACATCGATCATGTCGCAGGCTGCGATAAGCTTATCTACATCGCTGAAATAGGTATAGCCGTACTCCTTTTCAATTTGTTTTGCATGTTGAGGATCTGCATCATAAAATCCCACAAGCTCATAACGCTCGCTCTCGTTCAACAATCTCAGGTGGATCCTGCCCAGATGACCCGCACCCAGCACTCCCGCTTTCAGCATAATCTACAATTTTCGTAAAAATAGCAAATAGATCATATGCGTCATAGGCGAGCATGGTGGTAATTTGTTAAGAAAAAGCATGCGAGAATGCGTTTTTATCAAGAAGTCAGGCAATATTTTTGACCTCATGGAGGATAATTTCATTCATAAAGGTAAACGCCGGCTTCTCAAGGAACTCATGAGAGAAAAGGGAATAACTGATGAGGCAGTGCTGGAGGCGATTAATAAAGTCCCGAGACATTTGTTTCTAGACAGCTCTTTTATGGAGCATGCTTACATGAATAAAGCATTTCCCATAGGCGCTGATCAAACCATCTCGCATCCTTACACCGTTGCTTTTCAGAGCGAATTACTCCATTTGAATCCTGGTGATAAAATACTGGAAATAGGTACTGGAAGTGGTTATCAATGTGCCGTCTTGCTTGAAATGAAAGCCAAAGTCTACACCGTTGAACGACAAAACGAGCTGTTTAAAAAGACCTCAAAGTTATTTCGTAAAATGGGATACCGACCCACGCGATTTAATTTCGGTGACGGCTATTTAGGGATGCCGGAGCATGCACCGTTTGACGGAATTATAGTCACTTGTGGCGCGGCAGAGTTACCTCAAGCTCTTTTAGGACAGCTCAAGATAGGTGGAAGACTTGTGATTCCCATAGGTGAAGATCCGCAAATTATGACGCTGTTCATCCGTAGATCTGAAACTGAATTCAGTAAAAAAACTTTTGGTGAGTTCAGGTTTGTACCGTTTTTAGACGGGAAAAATTGAAATCAAACCACGGTATTTCTGTTATTTTTTACCTAAAGCAGTGAACAGCACTTCAGTTACCAACTGTCCTGCACCTTCCCGTAATCCCCATTATTACTAAAACGATTGCGGTTCAAGGCTGATTTATAAATGGATCTTATGGAAAACATTAGTTTAATAAATTTAAAGTTATAGGTTGAGAATCGTTTCTTTGTGGAAATACAAAAAACTACATGAGAAAAGTAACGATCGCAAAAGGAGATGGAATAGGTCCAGAAATTATGGATGCCACTCTTAAGATTCTTAACGCCGCTAAAGTTCCACTTGAGTATGAAGAAGTTGAAATAGGAGAGAAGGTCTATCTTTCTGGAAACACGACTGGAATATCATCAGAAGCTTGGGATACTATCAGGCGTAACAAAATTTTCCTCAAAGCTCCTATTACTACCCCTAGAGGTAAAGGTTACAAAAGCTTGAACGTTACCCTTAGAAAGACTTTAGGCCTTTTTGCAAACGTGAGACCTTGTAACAGCTTTCACCCATACATCGCTACAAAACATCCAGATATGGATGTAGTGATCGTGCGTGAAAATGAAGAAGACCTTTACGCTGGGATTGAACATAGGCAAACTCAAGAAGTTTTTCAATGTTTGAAGTTGATCACGAGACCTGGATCTGAAAAAATTATCAGATACGCATTTGAATATGCCCGCGCCTACAATCGCAAAAAAGTGACTTGTATGGTTAAGGACAACATCATGAAATTGACTGATGGTCTTTTCCATAAAGTTTTTGATGAGATCGCGGCTGAGTACCCAGATATCGAGTCAAACAACTGGATCATTGATATAGGAACGGCTAAATTAGCTAACGATCCAGAAGAGTTTGACGTAGTGGTAACGCCTAACCTATATGGAGATATTGTATCTGATATCACCGCTGAGATTTCTGGTTCTGTTGGTCTCGCAGGTTCAGCAAATATAGGGATGGAATGTTCGATGTTTGAAGCCATTCATGGCTCTGCTCCTGATATTGCTGGTAAGAAAATAGCCAATCCTTCAGGGATCTTAAGAGGTGCATTGATGATGTTGAATCATTTAGGAATGCACCATGAGGCTGCCACCATCAAAAATGCATGGAGCTGTGTCATAGAAGAAGGAATTCATACCGCTGACATTTATGATGAGAAAACAAGCAAGCGCAAAGTCAATACTATGGAATTTGCCGATGCAGTTATCGAACGATTGGGTAAAACACCCACTCACTTTGTAACTGAGGACAGCGCAAAGCACGATGTGATTCAAATCAAAAAGTACGAGCGACCTGCACCAGCTAAAAAAGAACTTAGAGGAGTGGATGCGTTTGTAGATTGCGCCGACAAAACTGCCGACGAGCTAGGAGGCTTACTTGAGACTTGCAATGGTGATATCGCACTTCAAATGATCACAAACAGAGGAGTGAAAGTTTATCCTAATGGATTTGATGAAACTTTCTGGACAGATCACTGGAGATGCCGTTTTGAAGCAAAAGATGGAACTTCTGTAACTAATCAATCTATCATAGACTTGTTGACTCGTTTGCATGATGCAGGAGTAGATGTTATAAAAACAGAAAACCTTTACACCTTTGACGGCGAGCGAGGATACTCGCTAGGTCAGGGACAATAAGGCTTCTTTGCTGTAATATTGAAAGGCTGCCATTTGGCAGCCTTTTTTTTGTTAGTCAACTCGAGTAAAAATATCTTCAAAATACTTTTCCCAAACGCCATTCTTCTTTTGCTCTCCGTACTCTCTGAAACGACCATCACGCATTATTTCAAAGATGAACCGCTTTTCAGGCGTGGGTGTTACCACTAGCTTCCCGTTTTCAAATTTTGCCGGGTAACTGGCCGAGCCCTTTTTATAAAAGGGGTTATATTTGTAAATGTCCTCCTCTGCATTGTAGTAGATAATGGTATGCAACCTTAAAGATTCAGAATAGAGATCAATCTCTAAGATATTGCCATCAAGACCCATTGCTATTTTCTCAAACGCTGGCTCACTTCTGGTAATTTTTGAATCCTTGAAACCTGTAGAAGTTCCTATCCAGTGTCCTACAAATGGAGCCAAGTCTTTAATCTTATCAGTGTCTTGAGCTAACAAAACGCCGCTCGTTAGCACAAATAATAAAATGATAAACCTAACCTTCATGGTTATATTTTTTGATATTCAATGAACTAGCTCATAAGAATTATGAGTGACTGTTACGGGATCTTCGTCTATTACGGGACCTATTATTCCGATTAGAATTCGACTTCTGACTATTCCTATTGTTTTTAGGGCGTGGTCTTTTATTCTGTTTTTTATGGCTAGGCTCAGCAGCATCTTCCATTTTAAACTCAAATTCATGATCCTCAACAACTGGAATAGAGGTTTTGATCAATTTTTCAATGTCTTTGAGATAAGGTCGTTCCTCCAGCATACAAAAGCTGACGGCCAGACCACTAGCTCCTGCGCGACCCGTACGCCCTATGCGGTGTACATAACTCTCAGGAACATTGGGCAAATCATAATTCACCACGTAGCTCAACTCATCTATGTCAATACCACGAGCAGCAATATCCGTAGCTATGAGTGCTTTGAGTTTACCTTCCTTAAAGGCGCCTAAAGCACGCTGTCTGGCAGCTTGAGATTTGTTACCATGAATCGCCGCACTTTTGATACCAGCTTTATCCAGCTGTTTAACAATTTTGTTAGCACCGTGTTTGGTTCTTGAAAAAACAAGAGTTGCCTGGTCCAGCTCGTTGTTCAACAAGGAGATCAGTAAGTCGGTTTTATTTTTTTTGTTGACGTGGTAGATGCGTTGTTCTACTTTTTCAGCTGTAGTTTTTTCTGGTGCGATCGTGACACGCTCTGGATTACCCAAAATCTGATTCGACAATTCTACGATCGCTTTAGGCATCGTTGCACTAAAAAACAAGGATTGACGCTTAGCAGGCAGCAATTTCAACAGCTTCTTGATATCGTGTATAAAGCCCATGTCCAGCATTTGATCTGCTTCGTCCAGCACAAAATGCTCGATGTTTGAGAGCGAGATGTATTTCTGATTGATCAGATCCAGCAATCTACCCGGCGTTGCCACGAGAACATCCACACCTTGATGCAATGCATACACTTGACTGGTTTGCTTCACACCACCAAAAATTACCGTGTTTTTGATTTTGGTATATTTAGAATATGCGGTGAAGTTTTCGCCTATTTGAATGGCCAGCTCTCGAGTAGGAGTTACCACCAGCGTTTTAATGGCTCTTTTACCCTTGGAATGTGGTTTTTGATATAAATCTTGCACGATCGGGATAGAAAATGCCGCGGTTTTTCCAGTACCGGTCTGAGCGCAGCCCAGTAAATCCTTTCCTCTTAGTAATATAGGTATTGCTTGTTCTTGAATGGGGGTGGGTTGTTCGTAACCTTGATCTTCCAAGGCACGTAAGATGGGCTCAACTAGCCCTAATTGTTTAAATGTCATGTAATTTAATAAGGTGCAAAGGTAAGGTTTATATGCTGTGGTTAGACAGGACGTCTATATATGGATGGTGATTGAATTATCCCGCTTTCGCGAAAGCGGAAACCTTCAAAATCCCTTTCTAAATCTGAAGTAACTTAAGGACTTTATCTAGGCTATCTTTCCACGCAAACGTTGTATTTTTGAACACGAACAAACCTATTTGAATGGATTTAAACTTCAATAAAAACGAAGATCATAATAAATTACAGCTGTCTGAGTTGCGCAAGAAAATTGCAAAAGTTGCTGAAGGCGGTGGTAAAAAACGTATCGAAAAACATCATGCTAAGGGAAAGATGACCGCTCGAGAGCGAATAGATTATTTGCTGGATAAGGATTCTGAATCCATTGAAATAGGGGCGTTTGCCGGTCTGGGAATGTATGAGGAGCACGGTGGCTGTCCCAGTGGTGGAGTAGTGGTTAAAATAGGTTACGTTCAAGGTCAGCAGGTGATCGTAGTCGCAAATGACGCGACGGTAAAAGCTGGGGCCTGGTTTCCCATTACGGGAAAGAAAAACCTTAGAGCTCAAGAGATCTCTATTGAAAATAAGCTGCCTATAATTTATCTAGTAGATAGTGCCGGCGTTTACCTGCCTATGCAAGATGAAATTTTCCCAGACAAGGAGCATTTCGGTCGCATTTTTAGGAATAATGCGGTCATGAGTAGTATGGGAATCACGCAGATCAGTGCCGTGATGGGTAGTTGTGTAGCAGGAGGTGCCTATTTACCCATTATGAGCGATGAGGCGCTTATCGTCAATAAAACGGGAAGTATTTTTCTTGCAGGTAGTTATCTGGTTAAAGCTGCGATAGGAGAGAGTATCGATAACGAGACGCTGGGCGGTGCGACCACGCATTGCGAAATCAGCGGCGTTACAGACTATAAAGCCGAGGATGATAAGGACGCCTTGGATACAATCAAGAATATCTTTGATAAAATAGGCGCTGCAGAAAGTGCAGGGTTCAACAGGAAAGACGCTCAAAAGCCGGCAAAAGATCCCGAAGAACTCTTTGGAGTACTTCCCAGAGAAAGAAACGCACAGTATGACATGATGGAAATCATAGATCGGCTGGTTGATGTCGATTCTTTTGAAGCCTATAAAGATGGCTATGGGCAAACCATTGTGACCGGTTATGCGCGTATCGATGGTTGGGCAGTAGGCATTGTGGCAAACCAACGCAAGATTGTTAAAACAAAGAAAGGCGAAATGCAATTTGGCGGTGTGATCTACAGCGATAGTGCAGACAAGGCGACTCGTTTTATTGCCAATTGCAATCAGAAAAAGATACCCTTAGTCTTTCTTCAAGATGTTACTGGATTTATGGTAGGTAGTAAATCTGAACATGGCGGAATCATTAAAGACGGCGCCAAAATGGTCAACGCCGTTTCCAATAGTGTGGTACCCAAATTTACTGTGGTCGTAGGTAATAGTTACGGAGCAGGTAATTATGCAATGTGTGGTAAGGCTTACGATCCACGTCTTATTGTTGCCTGGCCCAGTGCAGAACTCGCGGTGATGTCTGGCAACAGTGCGGCAAAAGTTCTTATGCAAATTGAAAAGGCTTCGCTGGAGAAGAATGGTGAAAAACTAACTAAAGAGGAAGAGGAAGAATTATTTACAAAAACAAAGGACCGCTACGACGAGCAGGTTTCACCTTACTACGCCGCTAGCCGTCTTTGGACTGATGCGATCATTGATCCTCGTGATACCCGCAAATGGATTTCCATGGGTATTGAGGCTGCAGATCATGCGCCCATAGAGAAAAAGTTCAATATGGGAGTTCTGCAAGTTTGACTTTAAATCTCGATATTAGATTTGAACACCTTACCGTGTGATCTCATGACTACTTCATAAATACCCTTTACCTTGTGCGGTAGAATTATGTATCATCTCACCGTTGAATTACAACTTTATACTTAAACTAGAATTATGTATTGTATACAGACTCACATACAGTTTATTGTTGATCAAATGAGCTGTAGGCTTTTAAACGATGATTTTTCAGATAGATTTACAGCAATACCGTTTTGAATGGTAAATGTTTGAGTCTCTAGCTTTTCAGTTTTTTCCAATACGATTATGTAATTTCCATCAGGGAGGAGACTCATATCGTAATTTTTGCGGAACAATCCATTTTCCGTTACCGATTCAGAATATACGAGCTCATAGCTTTGTGTGTACATACTGAGTATTTCACCAGCGTGTACATTTTCAAATTCAATAGTAGTGATACCTGACGAAGGTAATCCTGAATTTGCAACGCTGAAAGATGTGCTAAGAGTTGCGATTAGAATGATAACGTAATTTAAAACTTGCTTTTTCATAATCATGTTTTTTAAAATATTACAATACAAACATAATCTGGTTTACATGTGTTGAAAACAAGCAAATTGATCAATTTATATGCTAAATTGATTGTATAATACCTTACTCTAACGTTTTCGTGTTAATTTGGTTGAAAATTAGCTTTTTTACTATCTTTGAAATCACATAAATCATGTTATGAAAGAGCCAGTATATGAGAAAATTCATCCTGAAATAGGTAGCTCGATTTATGTTGAACACAAAAGAGAGGAACGAGGAACGATGAAGCCTTTTTGGCATTATCATCCAGAGGTCGAATTAGTTTATGTAGATGACGGTAGTGGTAAACGTCATGTGGGGAATCACATGTCCTATTATCATAATAGTCAGCTGCTATTAATAGGATCCATGCTTCCTCATATAGGCTTTACTGACCGTCCCAATCATGGATCTGAACTCTTGGTTCAATTTCATCCCGAGTTTTTAGGTAACGAAATCGCAAAAGTACCAGAGCTGAACGGCATTCAAATGTTGTTTGAACGAGCCAAAAATGGTCTCATCTTTCACAAGGAGACTAAAAATACTTTGGGTGCTCGCATCCATAAGCTGGCTACCGTAGCTGGATTTTACAGGCTGAATTTATTACTAGAGATTCTTTATGAGTTGAGCATAACAACTGACTATACGGTATTGAATGCCTCTCGCTTCACCTTTCAATCTGATGTCCAAGACAATTCGCGTATTGAAAATACGTATAAATATATCAACAGGAACTTCAAAAAACCTATTGCTTTAGAATCTATAGCCGAAGAAGTTAATATGACAGTACCCGCATTTTGCCGTTATTTTAAAAAAGTTTCAGGTAAAACATTCACGCAAATGGTTAATGAATATCGTGTAGTACATGCAACTAAATTACTTTCTGAGAGTAATTCCAGTATCGCAGATGTATCTTTTGAATCAGGTTTTAACAACTTCTCTCATTTCAACAAGGTATTCAAACAAATAACTGGAAAAACGGCTAGTGCCTACCGAAAAGAATTAAAGCTTGAAATGGCGATGAGCGAGAGAAACTGATCCAATTCTCTAGAGATACAAAAAAACCATTTTGATAATATAGCTTACCACAACTGTCCCTAAAGTAAAAAAGGTTAAGAATAATTTGATTTTTTCTGAGTGTTTGATAGTAAAGAAAAAATCTACAACCAAAAAAGTAAATAAGGTTGCAATAGGCAATAGGCCAGGGTACATTAAAAAAGAATCTACGAGTTCACCTTTAAGCAAAAAAGAAATGGACCGCTGGATACCACATCCAGGACAGTCCATTCCAGTTATTTTTTTGCTGACGCAAGGAAGCATCCAGCTTTCATTCATAAGCTTATGTCAACTTAGTTTGAAATACTAACTTTAGTAGTTTTCTCTAGGTCATCCTTAGTTGTAACCTTCGCGATATAAATTCCAGTAGAAAAAGTATCTGTACCCAAAGTGTAACTTGCTTCTGTAGCTAAATCATCCAAACGGATTACCATTCTACCTGCAAGGTCATATAAAGTAATATCTTTAACATCTAGCATGTCTGGATTAAGCACAGTAAGTTTTTGTATGTTATTATTTTGAAATATTTCAACACCAGAGAAATCATAATCTGGATTGCTAAGGGTAGCGTCAGTAAATGTTATTTCAAAACGATCAGTATAGTGACCCGGTTGAACTAAAATGAATTGATTTCTATTCTTGATATCATGGTAAATTCCAGATAGGCCATCGTAAAGATATATTTCTGCTGGATCAAAGTTCTGTCTCAATTCCTCAGGAACTTCAAATTCTACCAGCCTAGCTTGATCATTATCGTGTTGAACCTCAAGACCAATTGGAATACGCATGTTAACATCAAAGTTTTGTGTTGAAAGAATGTATTCTCCACCTTCTATGTCAACATAAGCATCATTTTCTAGTCTATTATTGACAGGAACTTCCCATGCATGATCATAGTCCTGAGAAGTACTAGGGTGGAAAACCATTTTGAGTGGTCTCACATATTCTCCACGATGCACCACGTTTAAAGTCATGCTAACCGTACCACTAGAGCTAGAGTTGCTCGAGGTCGCTCCAGGGTTTCTTTTAAAAATTGATGTACTACCATTTTCTTTTCTCCATTGTCTCATTTCATTGGTAAAAGAAATTATAGAACCTAGAATATTACTTCCATTATCAGTACCTATCACGACACCGTCTGTAATAAATGGAGTAGGCGTGGCTTCAAAAGAGTTTTCAGTCGCCGGTACGGCAGTATTTGTTCTACAAACAAAAAAGCCTTGACCTACTGCGGCATATCTTCTAGCACCATCAGTAGATCCACCACCAGTTTGAGCCGTTGATGTTAATATATTACCATCATTATCAGTTCTCCTAAAAATAGGCTCAATGTAGGTACCTTCGGTTGCGTAGCCGTCATTGCTGCCCACCTCAAAACCTTGCGGAGAATAAACACCGTATCCACCTAGATAATCAATAAGATAATGTGAAGTCTCTTCTACCGATTCCCAATATCTTATTTCAGGATTAATTAATACATCGTTTCCACCGCCATCTTGGTGCTCAGCATTTACCTCAAGAAACCTTTTGAGATCTATGGCACTTGGGTATGGATTACCTATCAAAGTTGCATTATCATTACCTACACCCATCGTAATGGTACCGTTATTTGCACGACCTCTAAAATCATATCGCTGTCCCACGGTCCCATTAAAAGTTCTTCTGTTAGGAGTGTTTCCAGTATTTCTAGTCCTAGTACCTTTCATAGTAAATCCGTAACCTGGCTCAAGCACGGTTGAGTCATCTTGAAACGGGATCCAGCCAGCATATCCAGTATCTGCATTACCACTACTGTCAAAATTCCAAAGCCAATAACCAGCGATTCTGAGCGGTATCGATGCAGTTCCATCATCCGTTATTCCATTATAATTAGGAGCATTGAGAAAAACGGGATCACCAGCGTTTCTAGAAAATTCATCAACTACTCCTCCAGTTATAGGATATTTGATTACTGTTCTTGAGAAACCTACATTACCATCGAGACCCGTATCAGCGTTACTTACCGGTGATGACCAGTAGTTGTAAGTAAATTGATTTGTGGTTCCCTCTTGGTAAACTGAAAGTAAGCCTGAGCCTTCATTGTCGACATCATCTTTTTGAAGGAGCTGCGATTCACCTCTTAGGTAAAGAAAACTACCGTTGCGTAATCTCACTTTCTCACGTACAAAAATATCTGATCCCTTGCTGAAGATATAGCTATTGTTTTCCGCATAAAGTTGAGCAGCCGCTATTTGCGAACATAAAACTGCGGTAATCAAAAGAATAAAGTTCTTCATAGTGTTTTTTCTCTTAAAAAACAAAAATAAAAAATATTAATCTTTTTCCTCTTATATTATCTTCTAATTTTGCCTTAAACAAAAGACTTTCGATTAACTACATTGAAATCTCATGAAAAACCCTCAGTTCCTAAATACTATCTTGATTATCATAGGATCTTCCATGCTTGCATACCACTTGATTTCAGGTGATGAAAATGTGATAATTCAGGTAGGTGGAATTATTTTGTTAATGTTAGGGGCTTACCGTGCTTCAGTGTACTGGAGTCAGCATAAAGATGATCACCTCGATGATCAAGATTGACCAGCTCAAACCAGGTGATCTGGTTTGTGTGATCGATGAAGATCTATGTGGGAATTTCGCTTTCGCGAAAGCGAAACAGATAACCTTCATTTGCGAGCATGGATTTGAACATACCAGACCGGCGAGTCAGCTTATTTTGTCAGGCGATTTTGAATTTGAAACACCTATACAAGATCAATCCACTGAACCGGCAAGCAGTCCAAAAGGCCTGACCAATATTGATGAGATGGTTGTAGATTTACATTTGCACGAAGTGGTTTCCCATACTTCAAACATGACTAATCATGAAAAGGTAGTCGCGCAACTTGATCGAGCCAAATCTGCCCTCGAAGAAGCTGAGTCAAAACGAATTAAAAAAGTAATCCTCATACACGGAGTAGGAAAGGGAAAACTTAAAAAAGAATTGCATCATTTCCTAAATGGTAAGACTAGTATCAATTACCACGATGCTGATTATAAGCGTTTTGGTTACGGAGCAACTGAGGTGGTTTTTTATAAGTTCAGTTAAATTGAATGGTCAACAGGTTTTCTTGAGCGTAGGTGCCAAAGTCAAAAGATTCAAATATGAACTCTTCACTACCATTTGATAATACGAGATCAATTATCGTAATTGTAATTTCGTAACGACGCACAAATGTGTGTGGAATTCTGGCATCATCTTCTATACGCGGCGAGGCGGCCTCGCTTACAGCCTCGTTGAGATAATTAGGGACTCCATCTTGAAGGTCGTTTGCTGGGTTTATATCTCCATCAAGTGTTTCTTGCCGTGTTTTAACAAGATCGTCATCATCGTCTTCGTCTAAATAATTCAATTTGTTGTCGCCATCGGTATCAGTTACCTCGACAAAGTCGGTTTGATCTTCGTTCAAATCGGGAACTTCATCAGCGGTAGGAACATTGTCACCATCATCGTCCAGATCAAGATAGTTGGGTACACCATCCCCATCAGTATCTCCATTTATCTCTAGTTCAAAAGGAACACCATCTCTATCATCTTCAATTATGGTGGTAGTAAAATTAATTGTTCCAGCAGTAGCGGTAAAAACTTCTTCAACTCTCGGCTCAACTGGAGGTACTAATTGGCGAAAATACTCATCTTCCGGCGCGACATTAAATCTGCGGTATTCAAGAATATTTGTTCCTCTAAGTTCGATCGCTCCTGATCCATCATCAGTGAGGAAATCATCATTTATGTCAAATGATAGGATCAGGGCTTCTCGTGTATCTGTTTTATTCTTGAAAAATATTACCCTCCCTGAGTTTTCAGGATCCAGTGGCTCACGTATGTTAATCGCCGTATTTTCAAAATCAAATTCTTCCGTGATAATATCGCCGTCATCACAGGCAACTAGTAGGCTGGCTAAAAGTAAAAAACAAATCTTTCTCATACTTCAAAAATACTGTTTTATCGCTTGCAATCCTTTTACTAAATAATTCTAAAAATTTTACCTTTGCTCTCATGAGACAAGTATATCTAGATAGTGCCGCAACCACCCAAATGCGACCGGAAGTCATCGATCACATGACCCAAGTCATGAAAGAGCAATATGGTAACCCCAGTTCCACGCACAGCTACGGCCGCAGTGCAAAATCTATCATCGAGAATGCTCGTAAAAATATTGCTAAACACCTTAATGTCACAGCTGCGGAAATCATTTTTACTTCAGGAGGAACTGAGGCAGATAATCTAGCCATTCATAGTTGTGTGAGAGATCTAGGTGTTACGCGCATCATCAGTTCTTCTATTGAACACCACGCTGTTCTTTACATTATTGATCATTGCAAGGAAAAATATGGAGTAGAAGTGGATCACGTCAGACTCAAAGAATGTGGGAGTGTTGACATGAGACATCTGGAAGAATTACTTGAGAGTGGAAGCGGTAAAACGCTGGTTTCTCTTATGCATATCAACAATGAGATAGGCAACAAGCTAGATGTAAAGACTGTGGGCGAGCTTTGTAAAAAGTACGACGCTCTATTTCATTCAGATTGCGTACAGTCCATAGGCCATTATGAGATGGAACTTTCTAAGCTTCCTATAGATTTTACGGCCGTGAGTGCCCATAAATTTCATGGTCCCAAAGGTGTGGGGTTTGCATTTATACGTAAAGGAACCGGCCTTAAACCTTTGATTTTGGGAGGTTCTCAAGAACGCGGTATCCGCGCTGGAACTGAAAGCGTACACAATATCGCAGGCATGGATCTTGCGCTGAACATGGCTTATGAGAATCTAGATCAGGACCGTGCCTATGTTTTAGATTTGAAAGATTATTTCAAAACAGAATTGTCCGAAAAAATTCCAGGTGTAAAATTCAATGGCAGCTGTGGGGATCATGTGAAAAGTACCTACACATTGCTCAACGTGTGTCTTCCCTGTCCAGCCGACAAAGCTGCGATGTTATTGTTTACCATGGATTTAAAAGGTATTGCTTGTTCTAAAGGGAGCGCCTGCCAGAGCGGTTCTCAAAAAGGTTCGCACGTGCTGACGAGCATTCTTCCTGATGAGGATCTCAACAAGCCCAGTCTGAGATTCAGTTTTTCGATCTTCAATACTAAGGAAGAGTTAGACTACGTGGTAAATGTACTTAAGGAATATATAGATAGCTTGAATCCCGTTACTGTGTAAGGTGCTCTCGCTTTCGCGAAAGCGGGACAATTCAAAATATCATCTATACTTGAAGCTCTTCCCAAGGTAATAGAATCTCGCTCCTACATCCTTGCGATCAATCTCAAATTGAACACCCGTGGTGTCAATCTTACGGGAACGGCCAGTTGTGAACCACTGGCAACATCTCTTACCCAAAGATTACTGATGTTGTTTTCATAATTGAAGATATTGAAAATCTGTGCACCCAGAGATAATTCTCTGAATTTGCCCAACCAGCTGCCCTCGGGAGGTCTAATTTTATCATCGACAAAGACATATTGAATCCCTAGATCTGCCCTGAAGTAATCCTTGAGACGGAATTGAAAATCATAAGGATCTGCATAACTGGGGGAGCCGCCCGGCAAGCCTGTCTGATAAACCATATTCAGATAAGCCTTCAAGTTCGGCAGGCGCGGAACATAGTCTTGAAACAAGAAAGCCACCTTCAGACGCTGGTCTGTAGGTCTGGAGATGTAACCGCGATCATTGATGTTTTCTTCGGTTTTTAAATACCCTAAACTGATCCAGCTTTCAGTTCCTTGAATGAACTCACCGTTCAATCTTACATCAGCTCCATAGGCATAAGCTCGGGAAACATTATCTGCTCGGTAGCGTATGCGTACATTTTCTACCGTGTAGGTGTTGACATCATCCAGGTCCTTATAATAGACTTCTGTTGTTAGTTTGAAGGGACGTTTCTCGCCCTCTTTGCTCGTCCAGTTGAAGCTCCAGTCGTTTCCTGCGACGATGTGGATGGATTTCTGAGCCTTGACATCAGGAACGACTTCCCCTTGAAAGTTTCTCAATTCACGATAAAATGGAGGCTGGTAATACAATCCTCCAGAAAGTCTGAAGAGCATATCAGTATTTTGCCAGTCGGGTTTGATGGCAGCCTGAGATCTTCCTGAGACTACAGTTTGAGTTGTGTCCTCAAAATCATTTCCAGCCACGGTCCAGGTATGACTACGAGCTCCTACATTCCAGAAAATCTCGTGATCGCCTAGATAACCTCGACTGCTATATTGTAGAAAAGCTTGATAACGAGTCGTGTTGACATCATTGTTTGCTCTTACATTTAGAAATGGTTCTAGCGGTGCCTCAAATGAAAAATAAGGTTCGCGATTTGTAAACTCAGAAAGAGGAGGGCGCACGCTAAATCCGGCACTGTCAATGACAGTATATTCCCTGACTCGATCTCTAATGTCTTCTTTGGTAAATTTTACACCCCATTCCAGTAAATCTTTGTCTTTCTTTTCACTATCGATCTTTACTGTTCCTCTATGCTGTAGATTTACGATCAATGCATCCAGATCATTGCGCCCATGATCCAGTTCAGAGCCAATAGCGGTTGTAAAATCTACTTCTCCCAGATTATCACCACCTATATCTGTATTAGGCCGACCGATGCGATAGCGTGCCAAAATATCAAAGTGCTCCTGTTCCTGCGTATGGTAGATACTGGAAATAAATCGCAAATTGAGGTCATCATTTACATCATAACTGGCTTTTAAAGCACCGAAATAGGTTTCGTACTGATCGTCTTCACGACCATCATAATTGATGATAAGAGCCTGGGCATCTTGAACGGTTCCAAAATTAGTCTGAGAGTTAAGCGGCTGGAACTCGTAACTATTAATAGCTATGTTTCCCAAAAAGCCTAATTCAAACCTTGAATTGAATTGATATGTCAAATAGGTCTGCGCGTCAAAGAATCGAGGTACGGCAATAGCCTCAGTTTCCCTAGAACTTACAAATAGACTATTGTCGCGATAACGCAATCCCAGAATTCCTGTAAAGTCATCTTTTTTACCTTCGACATAGCTATTTACGCCTAAAAAACTAGCATCAACTCCTGCTCCGAAAGATTTAGGACGTCTGTATTTAATATCCAGCACTGAGCTCAATTTATCCCCATACTGGGCCTGAAAACCTCCCGCACTGAAATCTACACTGCGTACCAGATCGCTATTTAAAATACTCAATCCTTCTTGCTGACCACTTCTTACAAGAAAAGGTCGGTAAACTTCGATCTCATTGATGTAGACGAGGTTTTCATCAAAGTTTCCGCCACGTACGTTATACTGAGTACTCAATTCATTATTGTTGCTTACTCCAGGAAGTGATTTAATTAAATTTTCAACTCCAGCCTGGACGCCAGGTATGCGAGAGAGAAGTTTTGGTTCAATAGTGGTGACTCCTTCAAATTCTTGCTCAGAAACTCGAGTAATGATCACTGTCTCTATTTCGGTCACTTTTAGCTCCAAGATGGGATTGAATTCAAAAGGAGCTCCTGCTTCTACGATAATATTCTTGAGGATATACGTATTGTGAGTTAAAGAATAAAACTTGATATCAACTTCGGTATCAGCTGGAATTAAGAGTCGGTAGAAGCCAGTTGAGTCTGTTGATGTACCTTTTTCTGATCCGACGAGTGAAACATTTATGTTCTCAATAGGTTCTTGATTTGCATCGAGTATAATTCCTTGTATGACTGCGTTTTGAGCAAGAAGACCTGAGCTAAAAATTAGCAGAAGAATAGTATGAAGCTGTTTCAAATTATGGGTTTAGAGGCTTTCGATAAAAAACGGCTTCAAAGGTATTGCTATTTCCTACCTCGTCCGTCACAATTAGTTTAAGGTGATTTTCTTTTTCATTAACGACACCGTCATCAAAATCGTACACCAGCAGATCAGTTTTGTAGTCGTATTCCATAAGAATGAATTTACCATTGACTGTCGCACGATAACCATCTACGCCGCTAGTAGCATCATCAATTTTTATTTTAAGAGTCTGGTTTTTTGAGATCCATTGCTTATCTCTAAAATTGATAGGGGTAATGCTAGGCACATCTGTATCCTTGGAAACGGCAAAAGTTCCAAAATATCTGCTGCTGGCTCTTAATCTGTTTCCTTTTCTAGATGTTTTGATCGGATATACTTTACCCCATGAAGCCACGCTGCCTATAAAATATTGGTCAAGGTTATCGCCTTGCTTGCTATCTAAGTTGTATTCAATGATAATGTTCTTGTGAAGTGGTATCTCATCTTCATGAACTTTCAAGGTATCCAGATGTTGTTGTATAGCAAGTAATTCATCATCGTACAAGGCTCCACTGGGAATCGTCAAGTGAAAATTACCATATTGCTCTCTGAATGTAGTTCCTTTATGAATATAAGTTAGATCACTTTCATCTTCTACCACTAGTTCATTAGGAGGATAGTCATTTTCAATATTAAAGACAACCTCAGAAGTGTTTCCCTTAAAATCCATGATCTCTGCTTTGAAATGATGGTTCATTTCTGGCTGAACAAGTTGTAGGACTCCATCATTGACTGTATTTTGATAGAGACTCAATGGACTGTTGTCTGGAATATAGAGTCTCATGATACGGCTTTTGTTCTTTTTGAAAAAGCCATAGTCTATAAGTTGATTGAGTCTTTTGGATTCGGCGAAAGTGTATTTATCAAATTCAATCTCAAAATTTTTGCTGCCATTTAAATAGGTAGAAATTTTAAAAACGCCATTTTTATTGTTGCTGCCATTTTGTTGATCCACTGTATTGATACCTATACCTATATTACCGTGAGCTCTAAAAGATGGAGCTTTGAAAGTACCATCGCTTTGCTGTACTAATCGTACCGGCATGGGTTTGTTCTCGCCATTGATGATTGCATTGCGATCGATAGGGTAGACCATTCCATTTCTGACTAAAGGTTTTTTAGTATCGGCTATTTCAATGCCCATCATCATGGGATTCATGGGACGCGCTGCACTATCTCTTATTTCAAAATGGAGGTGTGGTCCACCGCTGCCTCCTGAGTTTCCACTGTAGGCAATGAGTTCTCCTTGATCTATGCGCAACTCTAGGTCTCCTGGAAAAAGTTGAATTTCATAAGATTCTTTAACGTACTGTTTATTCTTGACATATTTCTCAATACGAGGCGCAAACTTCTCTAAGTGGCCATAAACGCTGGTATAACCATTTGGGTGCGTAATGTAGAGCGCTTTTCCATACCCATAGCGTTCTATTTTGATGCGACTTACATAGCCATTTGCAACGGCAACCACACGAGCACCAGTTCTTTGATTTGTTTTAATATCTAGACCCGAGTGGAAATGATTGGAGCGTAACTCCCCAAAATTTCCACTTAGCTTTAAGTCAATTTCTAACGGGTTGATAAAATAATCATCAATGATGATGTTGTTTTGGCTTTCGCTATAGCGAAAACTTAAAAATGATAATATTATAAGAAGGTAGCTGGATCTAATCATGGCATAAATATATCGCAAGAGCGGTGAACCCAAAACCCAGTTCAAAGTTTGTTCCAATAATATTTGAAATCTCGCTAGGTAATCCTAGATTTGTAATTACAGTATAACTGGCAGTATATGGCTACTCTAACCACTCAAATTGCTTCCATACGTCTCAAGATCAATAATTTGATCGAAAGGAATCGTAAACTGGCCCAGGCCATAGAGCAAAAAGAAGAGGAGCTCAAGCTAGTAAAAGAAGAAAATGAACTTCTTTTAAGGCGTGTAAAGGATGGTGAAGAACGAATTGTAGCGCTGAAAACTGCAAATGCTATGCTGGGTAGTGACGAATATAAAACAAAAACCAAGCTCAAAATAAATGCCCTCGTCAAAGAAATAGACGCGTGCATTGCACAGCTTACATAGTGCCATGGATAAACTTAAAGTCAAAATACCTGTGGCAGACCGTGTGTACCCACTCACAATAGATCCCGCGAGGGAAGAAGGGTTGCGCAAGGCGGCAAAAAGCATCGAGAAGATGGTTAAGCAGCTGGAGCAAAGCTATGCGGTGAGGGATAAGCAAGATGTTCTTGCTATGTGTGCGTTGCAGTTTGCAGCACGCGCTGAGCAGGTTACCATAGACAGTCATGCAGATGTAGAGGAAGCTTCTAAGCAGCTGGAATTGCTTAACGAGCTTCTATCTGATGAGCTGTCGTAACGTTCTTTAAACATAAATAGTTACTGCCTGTACTTGTTTCATTTTTTGGTGAACTCAACACGTAATTCTTTAAAAAAGGTGAGTCGTGGTTGTAAAAGCAAGCCGGTCTTGAACCGGATCCTTGATCAGCCAGTTAGCCTTAAACTTTATTTAAGGAGTTCATACAAAACCCAAACTTGTACAGGCTTTTTTATATCATAAATTCATGGAAGTACAACATTATATTTTTATTGCCATCGCCCTCATTCTAGGGCTCGTAATAGGCTTTTTTATCGCTAAAAGCATCGTAGAAAAGGGAAAAGCATCCCAGCTGGTGGCAGATGCTCGTAGAGAGGCACAATCTCTTACAGACAAAGCTGCCCAAAAGGCAGAAAAGATTGAAAAAGATGCTGCTGCAAAAGGTGAACAAATCAGCAAACAAAAACTAGAGCGTGGCAAGCAAAAATTCATGGATCTCAAAGCTAAACACGAGAAAGAGGTCATGGCACGTGAAAAGAAAGTAGCCGACTCTGAAAGAAGAACCAAAGACAAGGAGTCCAAAGTAACGAGTGAGCTTGCCACTAATAAAAAGCTCAACCAAAAATTAGAAAGCCAGCTCAAGGAAGCTGAAGAGAAGCGCAACGCCATCTTCAAACGTGAAGAGGAGATAGAAAAAATGCACGCTGAGCAGGTTAAAAAACTTGAGGTAGCAAGCGGTCTATCAGGAGAAGAGGCAAAAGCCCAACTGGTAGAATCCTTGAAAGATCAAGCCAAGACCGAGGCGATGAGCATTATTCAAAATACAATCGAAGAGGCAAAACTCACGGCTCAGCAAGAAGCTCGTAAAGTAATTATAAATACCATTCAGCGCATAGGTACAGAGGAAGCAGTAGAAAACTGTGTTTCTGTCTTTAATTTGGAAAGTGATGATGTTAAGGGCCGTATTATCGGTAGAGAAGGCCGGAATATTCGCGCTCTTGAGGCGGCAACAGGAGTTGAGATAATAGTAGATGACACTCCAGATGCCATTATCCTGAGTTGTTTTGACTCCGTTAGAAGAGAGGTCGCCCGTTTGTCACTACACAAACTAGTAACAGATGGCCGTATACACCCAGCACGTATCGAGGAAGTCGTGCGTAAGACACGTAAACAAATCGATCAGGAAATCATCGAGGTAGGTAAACGCACGGTAATTGATCTTGGAATTCATGGTCTACACCCAGAGCTACTCAAAATGGTGGGCCGCATGAAGTACAGATCAAGTTATGGACAGAATCTATTACAGCACAGTAGAGAAGTGGCTAAGCTTTGTGGAACCATGGCAGCAGAATTAGGCATCAATCCTAAACTAGCAAAAAGAGCCGGATTACTCCATGACATAGGAAAAGTTCCAGAAACAGAAGATGAAACCCCACACGCGATACTAGGTATGAAACTCGCTGAAAAGCACGGCGAGAAACCTGAAGTTTGCAACGCAATAGGAGCGCACCATGATGAGATCGAGATGACTTCATTGCTCTCACCAGTTGTCCAGGTATGTGATGCCATCAGTGGTGCACGACCTGGTGCAAGGAGACAGGTTCTGGATTCTTATATACAAAGACTTAAAGACCTTGAGGATATAGCATTTGGATTTAAAGGGGTTGAAAAAGCTTATGCAATTCAAGCTGGTAGAGAATTAAGAGTAATGGTCGAGAGTGAGCGTATCAACGACGAGAAAGCAGCTCAACTCTCATTTGAAATCTCGCAAAAGATTCAGACTGACATGACTTATCCAGGGCAGGTTAAAGTTACGGTCATACGCGAGACACGGGCGGTAAACATTGCTAAATAATACATTATCACATTAAAAAACCGCTCAGCTGAGCGGTTTTTTCATCGATAGAAATAGTCCCCTAAATCTTTTCTATCTACTCTAAATTATTTTAGAGATTCTACACCTAAACATGCAAGGATCTAACATCAAATCCAGTGTAAAGATGATTCTGTTTTTGAAAAAAAAAATACCCACTGTTAGGTATTTTTAGCATTCATGCGAGATTCAGGCTCGGTTATTCATCATAGATGTTCTTATAACCTTTTTCTGGAACTTCAAAGAATTTACCCGTTACATAGCGATAATGCCTGTCGAGAGCCGCAAGGTCTTTCAAATCTTGCTCATCAAAGTTTACTGCGGCTGCTGCAATATTTTCTTTTATGCGTCCCTCATTTGTTGATTTAGGAATCACAGCAGTACCTCGTTGAGCACTCCAGTTGATAAGAACCTGGCCTTCAGTACAATTATGCTTTTGAGCTATGGACTTGATGGTTTCAAGTTCAAACATATTAGGTTCATCTTTTTGTTTCATACCGTCAGAGCGATCACCGCTTCCTAATGGAGAATATGCCGTCATATTGATGCCATTTTTAGAGCAGAATTCAAATAGATCGTTTTGCTGAAGCAATGGGTGCAACTCTACTTGATTCATTTCGGGAGTTTCGTCTGTCTTTGAAATGAGATCTTTAAGCTTCTCGATGCTAAAATTAGAAACTCCTATGTGTTTTATCTTACCTTCTTTCTTTAACCGGATAAGTTCATTCCAGGTGTCAATAATAGGAGCTTCCTCAGGTGACAAATAATCTTCTGGACCGCTCGGGTTAGGAGTCTCAGGTTTAAAGGCAACAGGCCAGTGAATGAGGTATAAATCCAGATAATCTAATTGAAGATCGCTAAGCGTTTGATCCAGTGCAGGTTCTACATCCTTAGGTAAATGAGCATTATTCCATAATTTACTGGTGATCCAAACATCTTCACGCTTAATTTCTCCATTGCTGAATACCTCATTAAATGCCTGACCTATCTCTGCTTCATTTCCATAGGTTGCAGCACAATCAATATGTCTGTAGTTATTATGTAAAGCTATTTTGACGGCTTCTCCCACAGCTCCTTTTTCTGATTTCCAGGTACCTAAACCTATGGCATCTAACTGATCACCGTTCTTAAACCTTAACTTTTTCATGTTTTTGTTTTAAAAGTAGGGTATTTGAGGAGTTTCTCGCTTTCGCGAAAGCGAGATTAACACAACCTTACTATCCTACTTTAAGGTTATGCAAAAAACAAGTTGCAAGGTCGAGTGGTTGTAGAGAGGAGTTATGATTACAACATTTACATTGCTTAAATTGCAGAGAAATTTTGATTTATGTCTACTCTACTCACTAATATCAAAGAATTATTTCAAGTAAGATTGAATGACACACCTGCCTTGCGAGGGACTGCTATGGATGAAGTTCCAAGTATCAAAAATGCATTTTTATACATAGAAGAGGGGAGAATAGCTGACTTTGGGAGCATGGACGATTTCCCCAAACATCCAGCAGAGGAAGTTATAGACTGTAGCAACAGCATCATCTTACCGGGTTATGTAGATTCACATACACATCTGGTATTTGCTGCAACTCGGGAAAGTGAGTTTGAGGATCGTATCAATGGATTGAGTTATGAGGAAATTGCAGCACGAGGAGGTGGTATACTCAATAGCGCTTCTAGGTTGCGTGACATGGATGAAGATGAGCTTTTTAAAAATTCACTCAAACGGCTAGAAACCGTTTTGAAGACAGGGACGACCACTATAGAAATAAAAAGTGGGTATGGACTGGATGTCGCTAGTGAATTGAAAATGCTACGTGTGATCAAACGATTAAAAAATCATGAATTTGTAGGGGGAGCAAAGATGATTATAAAGGCGACCTTTCTAGCAGCTCACGCCATCCCAACTGAATTTAAGAATGATAGAAATGGGTATATTGATTTAATAATCAATGAAATGCTCCCTAGAATAAGCAAGGAAGAACTCGCCGACTTTATTGATGTTTTTTGCGAAAAAAATTACTTCACAGTTGACGAGATGCGACGTTTGATAGTGGCTGGTAAAAAGTATGGCTTGCAACCCAAACTGCATGTGAATCAGTTCAATAGCTTAGGAGCTGTTCAAGCTGCCGTGCGTGCCGGAGCGGTAAGTGTGGATCACCTTGAGGTAATGACAGATGAAGATCTAGGTAATTTAAAAAGCTCACCTACAATTGCAACTGCATTGCCTAGCTGTAGTTTTTTTCTTGGATTGGATTATGCACCCATGAAAAAAATGATGGAAAATGATGTTGCTGTATCACTAGCCAGTGATTATAATCCAGGCAGCACGCCCAGTGGTAATTTGAATTTTGTGTTTGCTCTTGCTTGTATCAAAATGAGAATGACGCCCAGTCAGGCATTAAACGCCTTAAGCATCAACGCCGCTCACGCTCTTAAGCTTGGCAGTAAAGTCGGTAGTATTCAAGTAGGCAAAAGAGCGGATCTATTGTTATTTGAAGATATTGAAAGTCTGGCGGCGATACCCTATCACTTTGGTGAGAATAAAATTTCTAAGGTTATGCTGGATGGGCACTTTATGTAAGTCGCGGTACCATTAGTGATGGAAAAAAGTAAAAATTAATTCTCTTATTTTTCAAAAAAAATACCAATCATGAAAACCTACCAAGTTTTATTATTTATCTTGTTGATTCCAGTTTTTGGTTCGGGTCAAAATCAAGTGGACAGCTTGATCAACAATTTCAATGAAAGAAGTCAAATACCTGAAGAAAACATTCATCTCCACCTGAATAAATCTATTTATGTAAAAGGAGAGGATATAGGATATACGGCCTATGTGATAGATCAGCGTACTAAACAACCCTCACTTGCAACCAGAAACCTTTATGTCCAGCTTCTAGACGATAGTTATGAGGTGGTTGATGAAAAACTTTTACTGGTAGAAAATGGCGTAGCTACTCATGTGTTTGAGACTAATGGTTCAACTCCAGCTGGAGATTATTCCATAAAGGCGTTTACCAACTGGATGCGAAATTTTGACCAACCTTTATATGCGCAAGAGCCGCTGCGTATTCTAGATCCTTCCGTAAACATGGATGAACTTTATGAAAGCGAAGAAAGGACTTTTACATTATCCATTCTGCCAGAAGGTGGACATGCCGTCGATGGTGTATTTGTAAAGATGGGAGCGATTTTAAAGGACCAATATGGAAATGGAATTGCTGCCAGTGGAAAAGTCTTTAAAAATGGAGAAGAAATATCAGTTTTTCAACTCGATGATAACGGTATAGGTAGTTTTATGCTATTACCAGATGCTGAATCAGATTATAAATTCTTAGTTGAGCTATCAGAACAGGAAGTTGTAAAGTCGGGACTCAATATAGAGGATAAAGGAGTTAGTGTAGCTGTTGCAGAGTCGCATTCTAAAGTGTACATCAACCTAAAAACAAACAACGAAACTCTCGAGGATAGGAGTGGTGAAGAATTTGTCGTTGCGATCAATGATCATAAAAATATCAAAGTATTTAAAGTGAGCCTCAAAAATCACGAAAATTTACTGGCCATTAAAAGGGATAGTTTGACTGCGGGTATGAATCAAATTTCATATTTCACACATAGAGGGCTTCACTTAGGCGATCGACTTTATTTTAAAAGGGAAGGATTAAATATAAATAAGGAACCAAAAGTTTTCCTTTCCCGTCAACTTGATAGCTTACATATCAATCTGGACTTTAAGGGGATTTCAAAAGCATCTTCTAGTGTTTCAGTGTTACCAGGACAATCAAAAGCATTACCACAGAATCATATTGTTAGTGATTTTTACTTGTCAACTTATTTGAAAGGAAACATTCAAGACCCCAGTCAATATTTTGAAAAAAACGATCGCGCTGTAGAAGTTGCATTGGATAATTTATTACTGACTCAGGGATGGACTATGCATGACTGGAATAATACATTTGGCCCGGTTGATACATTAAGATATAATTGGGAGGACGGAATAATGGTCACTGCCAATTTGAAATCAAAATCCAAAAGTGATTTTTTACTATTACCAGGAAGATTTACAGACAGTAAAATTATAACCCTTGATAATGAGCAAAAGAAGTTTTCATTTAATGGTTATTTTCCTACAACTGGCGAATCACTTAAATTGAGTGCTCAGAATAAAAGGGGAAAATCTAAACCTGCAAAAATTTATCCGCAATTCAATCCATCTAAATTTCCTTTTTTTGACAATATCCGTGAGAATTTAAGCTTTAAGATACCTGATGAATTGAAATCTGTGCAATTAGAATTGTTTGATGAAACAGAGACATTGAGCACGGTGATTGTGGAAGCTGAAGTAAACGAAGACCGAAATCAAAGGATCAGAAACAGTGCAAGGGGAAGGATCGAGTTTTTCAACGATGCCGATAGAATGAGATATATTAATATTGAACAGTATTTGAGAAATAAGAATTTTAGGATTAATCGTTCAAATGGAACATTAAGATTCTTTTATCCAAGTGCGCGTTTAACAGACTCAAATAATCAACCGAATGAAGCTGTATTTGTTTTGAATGATCAAATGCCAATCTCGGGCGAAAATTTGCAGGGATTTGACATGTCTATCATAGATTACATTGAATTGGACTTATCGGGATCTACATCAGTTTTTGGGAAATCTGGAGTTCCAATTATTAAAATTTATTTTGATCCAAACTTATCTCCTTACTCTAAAAGCTCTAAGTTTTTTACAGATTATATTGTTCCATTGACTTTTGAAATGCCAGCAAAATTCTACACACCTACTTATTTCGATTACAGTTCAAACTTCTTCAAAAAACTTGGCGTAATAGATTGGCAGGGTAAATTGAAGATTGAAAATGGCAAAGCTGAGTTTACAATGCCCTATGTGGGTCAGGATACCATGTGGTTCATAATTGAAGGAATGGGTGATGATGGTACTTTGATTCATTCCGTTCAACAAGCTTCCGTAACGAAAGATTAAATCCTTCCAGCTGCCTTAACTTTACGCTTCTATTACATTTCTTATGATTCTTCCCTCTTACATTCAAGGAAACTGGCAAACCGGTGATAACTCTGAAACCAGAAATATGTTTGATGCCGTAACTGGTGAAATCATTGGTGCAACTAGTACATCAGGCTTAGATATCGCTACGACCTTGCAATATGGGCGTGACCATGGGAAGGTGTTGAGAGATATGACCTTCCAGCAACGAGGGAATATGATTAAAAAACTAGCTCTTTATCTCACAAAAAGGAAAGAGCATTTTTATGAAATATCTTATAAAACTGGCGCGACGAGAGTCGATAGCTGGATCGATATCGAGGGTGGTTTTGGAAATCTTTTTGCAAATGCTAGCTTGAGAAAGCTTTTTCCAGATCAGTCTTATGCGGTAGAAGGTGACCCTATTGATCTATCACGAGGAGGCCGCTTTATGGCACATCACTTACTTGTTCCTAAAAAAGGTGTGGCTGTACACATAAACGCGTTTAATTTCCCGGTTTGGGGAATGTTGGAAAAATGTGCGGTAAATTGGATGGCAGGTATGCCCGCCGTAGTACTTCCAGCACCTCAAACAGCCTTTTTGACTGAGGCGGTTGTTCGTGAAATTATCAGCAGTGGTATTTTGCCTGAAGGTAGTTTACAGCTATTATCAGGATTGACAACAAATATTCTGGATACCGTTGAATCTCAAGACGTAGTAACTTTTACAGGTAGTGCGGCAACCGGTCGTAAACTCAAAAATCATCCTAGACTTCTTCAAGAAAGTGTCCCATTCACGATGGAAGCAGATAGCTTGAATGCATGTGTGCTGGGTGATGATGCCGTGCCAGGTACACCAGAATTCGATCTATTTATAAAAGAAGTTCGCAAGGAAATGACCGTAAAATGTGGTCAGAAGTGTACCGCCATACGTAGGGTAATTGTGCCGGAGAACCTTGTTGAAGAGGTGCAAATCGCCCTCGGTAAGCAACTCGAGCGCACCGTTATAGGAGACCCAAGGCTCAAAGAAACCCGCATGGGTGCTATGATTAATACAGATCAGCGAGAGACCTTAAAAGATCAGATAAATAAAATTGCTCAGACTGCTCAAATCGTTTACGGTAATCTTGATGAGGTAGAAGTCATTGGGGCCGATGCGCAAAAAGGTGCTTTCGTTTCGCCGATCTTAATGCGGGAGGATGAGCCGTTCAAGAACTTGGGTGCTCATGAAATAGAGGCTTTTGGTCCGGTGAGTACGATCATGCCGTACAAAGGCATTGACGAGGCGATCGAGTTGGCTCAAATGGGTAAAGGCTCGTTAGTTAGCAGTGTGGTAACTGGAGATGACGCTTTCGCGAAAGCGTACACTATAGAAGCCGCTTCACACCATGGACGTATCTTAGTCCTAAATAGAGACAGTGCCAAACAATCCACTGGTCATGGCTCACCTTTACCATTACTGGTTCACGGTGGTCCGGGACGTGCCGGTGGAGGAGAGGAAATGGGAGGTTTGCGAGGAATCAAACATTTCATGCAACGCTGTGCCGTGCAGGGTAGTCCTACGACTCTAACTGAAGTGACAGGTATTTACCAGCCGAATGGCGACTATAAAGAAGCTGAAAAACACCCATTTGCTTATCATTATGAGGATATCAAACCGGGAATGAGTTTGCAAACCCACAAGCGCACTCTGACCGATACCGATATACAGAATTTTGCAAATCTGACTTGGGACCATTTCTACGCACATACTGATATCACCAGTCTTGATGGTAGTATTTTTAAGAAAAGAACCGCTCACGGTTACTTTATCATCAGTGCTGCTGCTGGACTTTTTGTGTATCCTAACAAGGGACCGGTGTCTGCAAATTATGGTTTGGAAGATATTAGATTCTTACGTCCATTGTACCACAATGACACAATCTACGTGCGACTAACTTGTAAAGAAAAAAGAGAGCGTGACGTGTCCGGTCGCGAGCATCCATCGGGTATTGTGAAATGGTATGTGGAGGTTTTTGATGCAGAACCTGTGGACTATGAAAATGACAAGACAGATGAAGAGGCAGAGTCCCTTGTTGCCGTAGCGACCATACTAACGATGGTAGAGAAGAAACAGCAAACCTTTGTCGAGATCGATGAAGATTTAATTAAGTCCGCTTTCGCGCGTGCCCTGAGCGGAGCCGAAGGGAAAGCTCCTGAAAATATCAAACCCAAATGGGGCAAAATGACCTTGCAACACATGATCGAGCACCTCGAGCAAGGCTACCGAATTGCATCTGGAGAGATTCAAAACTTTGAAATCGCTACTCCAGAAAAGTACCTAGAAAAGACTGCTGCAACTTTGTGGAATTATGATAAAATGCCCCAAAATCACCGCATGCCGCTCATGAGAGAAGACGGTGAACTGGAAGAATTGCAGCATCCTGATGTGGATACCGCGATTAAAAAATTGCTCGAATCAAGACAAAACTATCTGGATTTCTTCAAGAAGAAGCCAAAAGCAACAACTAAAAATGCTGTTTTTGGTGAATTAAATAAATATGAGTGGTATTTACTCGAGCGCAAGCACGTGAATCACCATTTTGAGCAGTTTGGGTTAATTAAAAATAATGGCCACATTAATAGCTGAATCTACAAATTCCTATCTAGTTTCAATTGATATTAACCTATACCAGATCCATTTTAATTGGCTAAAATAACTTCTCGCCGAAAGCTAGAAAATAAGTACTAGAGGATAGCACAGCGAAATATAGATGTGGTTCACTAAAATTCATACTCTTCTTAATCCATTGGACTAAAAAGTAGATGAACGAGAAAAGGGGATATATCAATGCCGGTATCCAAAGAAGTTGCAAAATTATGCTTACGTAAGATCCTTGTACTAAATATGGAATGTAGGTTAAAGCCCAAAACAAAATTGTAGCAAAAAGTGCAATTGCTATTCTGAGATCTAACATGCTAAAATTTTGATTACTAATTACTTTCATAGTTATGATATTAAAAATTCCAAATTTGAAATACTGTCTTACATAATTTCGACCTATATCCAATTGAATCAAAATATTTTAGAAAATCAATTTACTAAAAATAATATTTAAAATGCAGATAGTAAAAAAACTATATTACTTACTATAAGCAACATATTTTGCTATTTTGAGAATTTAAGTATAAATGAGAGCTATTCAATTAAGCGCAAGCACATGAATCACCATTTTGAGCAGTTTGGACTACTTTAAATCATCTGTCAAACCATAGAGGCCTATCTTGCGTACCTATAAGTAATCAAAACAAATTTGAACTGTTGCTCAATATAACGAGGATTTTTACGATTTTACTTGCTATGTGCTGTTTTATGGCAACTATCAGCACTTCAGTAATTGATGGTCTGCATGTATGGTCACATTCTCTAACGGTTTCAGACGACTCGCATAATCATGATTTTTCCACTGGTTCAAGCATGGGAAGGAGATTACTGATTTCTCATAGCAATTGTGAACACGATCATGGTGTATTGTCGTTCATTAAAAAGCTTTTTGATGGTAATGATCATGAAGATGATTCTCAATTAATCATTAAAATAAGCAAGAACGTAAAAGTTCTTGTAGCTCAAGAGTACCCTAGTTTATTTATTCCTTCTTATAACCATTCACATCATTTCTGGTATTTTGATTCTTGGAATGTTTTCTTTGAGAGTACTCCGGCTCCGCCGCCCAAACACCTTGCCTAACCAATAGCGACTGCAAAAGTTGCTTTTTCAAATGCTTCTTGGTTCTCAAGAATGGCATTTTCTCCCTTATACTCAAATCGATGGGTTTAGTTCTTTCATGCAACTACTATCTGCACGAAGTTCTAAGTTATCGATTCCAACAATTATAAAATGAAATATTATTTATACTTACTATTTACACTTCTACCTTTACTAGGTTCATCTCAAAATATAGAAGGCGTGGTCTATGCCGGTGGCGTCCCGCTTCAAGATGTTAGCGTGAAAAATTCTCGAACTGAAATGGCAACATCTACAAATTCAAATGGTGGCTTTACGTTCAGTGACATTCAAACGGGCGATCAACTTATATTTTCCTATATAGGCTACGAGACAAAAACTGTAGTCGTCAACTCACAAAATATTAACGGACAGCTCAGTGTTGTTCTGATACGTTCAGACATATCATTAACTGAGATCCAGATCAATAAGGACTTGAACACCTTAGAAAAGATTGTGGCAATTGATGTTCAGAATAATCCGGTACGGTCATCACAAGAGATTTTAAGGAGAGTTCCAGGCCTTTTTATAGGTCAGCACGCCGGCGGTGGTAAAGCAGAACAAATTTTCCTGAGAGGCTTCGACGTGGATCACGGTACTGATGTAGCAATCAATGTAGACGGTATTCCAGTGAATCAGGTATCACACGCACATGGTCAAGGTTATTCAGATCTGCACTTTGTAATACCTGAAACTATAGAAGCGATTGAATTTGGTAAAGGGCCATATTATACTAATCAAGGTAATTTTAATACTGCAGGTTATGTAGGTTTCAGAACTAGTAAAAGAATCAATCAGAACAGTGTATCGCTTGAGTATGGTGGATTTGACAGTTTCCGAACCGTAGGGCAATTCAAATTGTTAGATACGCAAAAGAGTAGTGCCTATGTTGCCACTTCTTATTACATAACAGATGGTCCATTTGAATCTTCACAGAACTTCAACCGATTCAATATTTTAGGAAAATACAACTATAAAATAAGAAAGGACGAAGAGCTTACCTTGACGCTATTTCGATTTACCAGTAAATGGGATGCTTCAGGACAAATTCCTCAAAGGGCTGTAGATCAAGGTTTGATATCACGATTTGGTGCAATAGATGACACAGAAGGCGGACAGACCAGCCGGACCAATGTCCTCATTGAACATGAACGCTTTCTAACCGATTCTCAAAAGCTCACATCACGGGCGTTTTACTCTCAGTATGATTTTGAGCTATTCTCAAACTTTACCTTTTTCCTAGAAGATCCGATTAATGGAGATCAAATTAGACAATTTGAAGATCGCAATACTTACGGTTTTCAAACCGTCTTGAGTGATAAATTTTATAATGGGAATACAGGTTTTGCTTATGATGCAGGTATAGGATTGCGCTACGATAACGTAGACGATATTCAGTTGAGCCGCACCGCAAACCGCAAAGAACTGCTTGAGCGTCTCGCATTTGGAGATGTAGATGAAACTAATTTCTACAGTTTCGTAAATACAGAATTTGAATTTGGAGACTTTAAGCTGAATTCAGGATTGCGTTTGGACTATTTCAAATTTGACTATGTAGACAACCTTGTAGAGGAATATGAGACTTTAAGTGAAGATAAATTTACCTTCAGTCCTAAGCTTAATTTGATTTATACTCCCACAGACCGGCTTCAGCTTTTTGCTAAAACCGGTATAGGTTTTCATTCAAATGATACCAGAGTGGTAGTAGCTAATCAGGGCAAGGATATTTTGCCTTCCGCTTATGGTGCTGATTTGGGATCTGTTTTTAAGGTTACAGATAAGCTCGTTTTTAATGCTGCTTTGTGGTACTTATTCTTAGAGCAAGAATTTGTTTATGTAGGTGATGCTGGGATTGTAGAGCCTAGTGGTAAAACGAGAAGGACAGGAGTCGACTTAGGTCTTAGGTATGAGCCTTTACCTTGGTTATACTTTTATGGAGATGCGACCTATACATATGCCAGAGCGATCGATGAGCCAGATGGGGAGGATTTGATTCCACTTGCTCCAGACTTTACAGTGACGGGTGGTGTGAATGTTCAAAACTTCAATAATTTCTCAGGAGGTATCAATTACCGCTTTTTAGGAGATCGACCTGCAAATGAAGATAACTCTATTGTAGCCGAAGGATATTTTGTCACTGATGCAAATATCAATTATACCTATAAGAACTACACTTTTGGTCTTATCGTAGAAAATTTATTTGATGTAGAGTGGAAGGAAACACAATTTGCCACTGAAAGCCGTCTAAGAAACGAAGCTCAGCCGGTTGAGGAGATTCATTTCACACCGGGAACACCGTTTTTCTTAAGAGCTCGCGTAAGTGCGACTTTCTAAAAACTGATTAATCCAGATTCTAATCCTACTTTAAAAGCTAAATCCGAAATATCATATGATGTTTTGGATTTTAAAGTATTTCTTTTGAAAATCGAGCAATGCAAGAAAGTAAAAAGATGTAATTACGTCTAAGGAAAAGTAATTTGTTTAATACTTAACAAAATAAGTTGAACAAAAAACTATTTTTAGAAAAAAATTTAATTGGACTGGGAGTGGACTTCCACTTCATTGGAATTAAATCATATGAAAGAAAATGTAATTGCTCTTGAAGAGTATCTAAACGAGAACAACGTAATCTCTAATCTTAGCGATGAAGAAATAGGAGATGACCACCTTTTCACAGGTCTTGAAACTCCCATGAAAGTAGATGCTTTTAAATTATCTGACGAACAAAAGAAACAGAAAATTGCAGAGCATTTTGCAGAGATCATGGATATTTTAGGTCTTGACCTGACTGATGACTCTCTTAAGGGTACTCCATCACGTGTGGCAAAAATGTACGTCGAGGAAATTTTCTCGGGACTTAACCCAGCAAACAAACCTAAAATTGCTCTTTTTGAGAATAAATATCAATACAATCAGATGCTGGTTGAAAAGAATATTACGTTCTATTCAAATTGTGAGCATCACTTTGTTCCGATAATAGGAAAGGCGCACGTCGCTTACATATCATCAGGGAAGGTGATCGGGCTATCAAAACTTAATCGTATAGTGCAATATTATGCAAAACGCCCTCAGGTTCAAGAGCGATTAACAAACCAGATAGGAGTGGACTTACAGAAATTACTGGGAACAGAAGATGTCGCCGTTATCATAGATGCAAAACACCTTTGTGTTTCATCAAGAGGGGTGAAAGATGATACCTCTTCAACGGTAACCGTTTTTTATGGAGGTCAATTTAAGAATGATGAGAAAATCTTTCAGTTAAACAACCTAATTAGTAATTCGTAAGAAATCAAGTTTTAATCTATAGGGGATTATTTGTTTCTGAGAATTGTGAAACCAGCCTTGTGCTGGTTTTTTTGATTGCACTCGGAATGGGTTGAGCCTTAAGAATTGTAAGAAATTATTAAACGCTTTCTCAACTTTGGGATTACCATTAGTTTTGATACAACAAAAAAAATTACTATGAAAACTACATCAAAAAGTCTATTAACAATGGCAATTTGTTCATTGTTATTTTTCTCTTGTAAGAATAACGATAAAGCAAATGAAGCAGATGAGAAGGACATGACCGAAGAAGAGGTAATGATGGAAGAGGAAACTTCAAGTTCCATTACTTTGTCAAAACTGACTGATTCTCCAGCTTATGAAACAGCCAGTCTAGAGCTTACTGCTCCAGATACCTCGGTTAAATTGCCTTCTGGTGAGGTTAAATTCAATTTCAATGTTCAGAACTATGAGTTGACCGCTCAAACTGACAGTCCTAACACAGAAAGTTTGGCAAATTCAGGTAAAGGCCAGCACATTCATTTCATTTTGAATAATCAACCGTATAGTGCTCATTATGAGTCCGCTTTCGCGAAAGCGATACCAGATGGGACCCACCACCTAGTTGCATTCCTGAGTCGTTCTTATCACGAGTCTGTCAAAAACGACAACTCAATGGTGGTCAAAAAAATTACGGTTGGGAATAGCGTAGATCAACAATCTAAGTATGATATGGAGGCACCAACTTTAATCTACAGCCGTCCTAAAGGAGAGTATAAAGGAAAGGATACGGAGAACTTGTTATTGGATTTTTTCGTTTTGAATACCACGCTATCTGAGAACGGTAATAAAGTACGAGCAACCATCAACGGTGAGGAATTTATGATTACCGAGTGGGCCCCACATGTAATCAATGGGCTTGAAATGGGTGAGGTGAAAATTATGCTAGAGCTCATAGATGCAGACGGCAATACCATTGAAGGACCTTTTAATCAAGTAACTCGCACGGTCACACTTTCTGAATAATAATTTCAGTAAGAAATTTTTTCATAAAAATTGCCACGATCTTTTTTACTCAAGAGGTCGTGGCTTTTTTGTGGATAGAAGTTAATATCAAACCTATCTCAGTCTGTTAGCTCATTAAAAAGTTGATATTACTATTTGATAGCTTTAGGTACTATATTTAGGAATCTTAGAACATTCTGTAAATGATAAGACCTCATTTCTTATGGAAATACTAAAAGCTACAATAGGAGTAAAATATTTAACTCTTTCTATATGATTGAAATTCAACGCGATCATTCTCAGCTTAACATCGTTTAACAAAATGACACGTTTTTTGTAGCATACTTGAACCAAACATATCCGTTGATTTGCTATATCTCAAATGATAAACATTATGAAAACAAAAGTTTTGTCAATAGTGATTGCAGCAGGTCTATTAGCCGGTAGCTGCGTATCAAAAAAGAAGTACACTGAATTAGAAACCAAGTATGATAACACGGTTTCTACGCTTCAAAAAACTCGTATGGAGAAGGAGCAACTGGAATCTCAAATGAATGAGATCAACATGCGTGTAGAACGATATAATACTAAAATCGCTTCACTACAGTCAGATAAAGACGGTATGATGGTCAGCACAGAAGATGGTGACCTGGTCATGTCTGAAAAGAACAAGAGAACGATGCGTGAGACGCTTAAGAATGTCCCAGCATCCAGACTTGCGGGAGCAGAAACGCTTAAAGATTCTCTAGATGTAGCGATCTCTTATAACATTTCACAAAGAGTAGGAGGTATGGAAGACGCTGAGGGAATGAATGTTAACGTAGATCGTACGGTTGTTATGATGACGCTGGACGATGATATGTTATTCAAAGACAGTAGTTACCGAGTAGGTAAAGATGCTGATGCTATTCTTGAACGTATTGCAAAGGTGGTAAAGACAGAGCCTTCCATGGAAGTTATGATCGTAGGACATACTGATGATCGTACCGTAAAGGAAGGTAGTTATGTAAAAGATAACTGGGATCTAAGTACGGAGAGAAGTGCGGCCATTGTACGTAGGCTGGAAGAAAAATTTGGTATTCCATCTGAGCAGTTGATCATTGCCGGTCGCGGTAGCTATGATCCTATAGTTGCAAATGATACTAATGACAACCGTGCAAAGAACAGAAGAACTCAGATCATCATTATGCCTAATCTTGATAAATTTTTTGCCATGCTAGACAGCAGCGAGGCAATGCCAAAGTCAAAAATGTAAATTAAGAAAGTTAGCTTTATAAGTAGCCCGATCGTTTTTAAATGATCGGGCTTTTTTGTTTCTTGCAGAGCATAATAAAATCTAACATAAATGACGGCACCCTACGTAAAATCTACAACACAAGAAGCGGTAACCACCATAGAGTTTTTTCATCCAGCACACAATTCCCTGCCAGGAAATGTACTTTCAGATCTAGCTAATGCGATCAAAAAGGCAGGCAACGATGACGGTTGTAAAGTAATTATCCTAAAATCTGGTGGGGATCGCACATTTTGCGCAGGTGCAAGTTTTAAGGAATTGATCGCCATAGATGACGAGAAAACCGGTGAGGTTTTTTTCTCTGGTTTTGCAAATGTGATCAATGCGATGCGCAAGTGTCCTAAGTTCATCATAGGTCGCGTACAAGGAAAAACTGTAGGAGGTGGAGTAGGAGTTGCCAGTGCAACAGATTATTGCTTTGCCACAAAATTTGCAGCCATCAAACTAAGTGAGCTCAATATAGGGATTGGGCCGTTTGTAGTGGGGCCGGCAGTTGAGCGCAAATTGGGATTGAGTGGCATGAGCCAGATCGCCATAAATGCAAATGAATTCTACCCTGCTGAGTGGGCGCATCAAAACGGATTGTTTGCAGAGATTTTTGAGAGTACTGAGGCGATGGATGAACATGTTTCCGCTTTCGCGAAAGCATTAACGCAATACAATCCCGAGGCCATGAAAGAAATGAAGAAAATGTTCTGGACTGGTTGTGAAAATTGGGATGAGTTGCTGGCCGAGAGAGCTAAGATTTCAGGCAGATTAGTATTAAGCGAGTTTACTAAGGAGACTTTGAAGAGGTTTAAATAAATTTTATAACTTGTCAATATAAATGCCCATCAGCTGGATTGAGCTGGTGGGTTTATTATTTTAAAACCAATTTCATCGATACAATTTCCCGTTTCATAGATTTCAATCTTTGAGATGAAGGGTGCAGTTTCATTTTTGGGGTGTCATTAAAAACGAAACCCATGAGAACTACATTCATCTACACCGCATTATTTTTCATTTTAAACCTATCATTAGTAAACGCTCAAAAAGTTGCTTGCGATTGCAAGGCTGAGCTTGATTTTTATTACCAAGAATCTCAAAACTTAATCTCATTCAAAGATCAGTTTAATAAAAAGGATAAGCTAGCCTACCAGAATTTGTTTCATAACCTGAAAAGTGAAATCTCTGGATCCGAAAGCTCTATAGAGTGTCTACAAATAATCTCGCAGCTCGCAGCTCAGATAAAAGATGAACATGCCTCACTAAGGATGAAAGGTTTTGATATAGAAAAAAGTCAGAAGCTTACAGATCCTGAAAATTTAAAGCTTTTAAAAGCCTCTTTATATTTCAAATCGCTTCCCAGACTTGATGTAAATATTGATTCTTTAAAAACATTTGCTCAAGCGGTTGATCAATCTAGCGCGCAAGGTGTTTATTCTAATCAAATAGTAACGGTTGCAGTTACGGAGATAGATGCAGGCTCCTACCAAGCGATCGTTTTAGACTCAGAGTCTCCGGTTTGGGAAAAGGGGATGGTGTATGCTTACTTTGATCGTATTGAAGCCAATCGTTACCAACTTATCCTAGCTCATCCAGATCACAAGGTCTGGTATGCATTGAGAAATGAAGTCTTTGAAAACGGACGATTCTTTATCTCAAACTTCAAAAAATTAGAAACTCCTGATCATTTTGACCAAGTTGGTTCTGACGCTGCTACATTCAGCTATGAAAAGCTTGATAGTGAGACCGGTTACTTGAGACTTGGGAGTTTTTCTAGAATGTCTGATAATGTTTCAGAGTCTCGAGCGCTTTACGATGAGGTGAAAGGAAAAATAGACAGTGAAAATTTGATCGTGGATCTACGCAATAACATTGGAGGAGCAGATAAGGTGGCCAAGCCTTGGAAAAAGCTCATCCGTAAATTTGCTAAGAAGAATCAGGTATTTGTACTTCTTAATAAAAACTCAGCCAGCAACGCAGAGATCACGGCAGACTACTTGACAAAATTTGATAACGTAACCCTTTTGGGGCGTGACTCTTGGGGAGCTTGTGCTTACGGCAGTAATTATGGTAACGCAGCAGTATCAGCGTCTGGTTTGTTTTACTTCATGAAAACTGATATGGATTATTCTTACTTGCTAGAGTATGAAGAAAGGGGAATATCTGTTGACATAGAGCTGGATTTAAAAAGAGACTGGATTACCCAGACTCAAGAGTTTATCAAATCCAAATCCAGAAACTATGATCTGGTTGCACAGTAAATGTTGCTAAAATTCATCATTATCTGATTTGATAAATCGCAAAGATTTTTTTAAAGGTCGCAGGCTAGACTGGTCTGTGACTTTTCATTTTCCTACGTACTGAAACTTAAGCTCGGTAGCTGGATAAAGGATATTATGATTGTATTTAAGAATTAGGATTTTGATAATTCCGCTTTCGCGAAAGCGTAACCCTATTCATTATTACTAGTATCTTATAGCTGTTAACATCGTTTCAATACACACTATTTTAAGAAAATAATCTTATAGAGCGTGTATCTTAGAATAAAAATCAAATACTATGAAAATTCAATCTTATCTATCATTCAGAGGTGACTGTGAACAGGCGCTTAATTTTTACAAGGGAATCTTTGGTGGGGAGATCAAAAATGTTCAAACCTATGAAGATCAGAAAATCGATATTCCAGCAGATTACAGAAAAAAATGGCAACACGCCGAGCTCGCTGGAAAGGGGTTTGAGTTTATGGCTTATGATGCCTCACCAGATACACCACTCAATGAGGGAAACAAAGTGTGCATGAGTATAGACTGCAATAGCGATGATGAAGGTAAAGCAACTTTTGAAAAATTATCAGCTAGTGGTAGCGTTCATACACCATGGCAAGAGATGTCTTGGGGTGCAAAATACGGGCGTTGCACCGATCAATACGGAGTACAATGGATGGTAAACGCTAAGTGAGACTACAAAATAGATCCAATAAAAAAAGCTGTTCTGAATTTCAGAACAGCTTTTTTGTTTTTGCGTGGCTAAGACTTTATCGCTTCAAGGCAAAGTGGCCTTTAAAACTTCTACCATCTTCAAGTTCTACAGTGTACCAGTAATCTGTAGAAGGTAGGGGAGTGCCATTGAAAGTTCCATCCCAACCTTGACTACCAGCTGCTATACTCGTTATGAGTTTACCGTATCTATCAAAGATACTTACACGAGCATCTGGGACCGTTTCACCGGCAATGATCTGCCAGGTATCATTGTAACCATCTTGATTAGGAGTAAAGAATGCTGGCCCACCTATGATAACTACCTCTTCTGAAACGGTTCCACAACCGTTCTCATCTCTTACATAGACTTCATAGAAACCAGGTCTCAAGTCATCAAATAATGGCTCGCTCTGGTACACAAAATCGTCAAGAGAATAGATATAGCTACCCGGTCCTTCTGCAATTACTTTAATCTTATTTCTTTTCACCTCAAATTGTTCCACGATCACCTCTGTAATTGTAGCAATATCAGATTCACGTACTCTTATGGTTGCGGTACTTTCACAACCATCATCATTAAATACTGTAACCGTATATTGACCACCCTCAACGACATCTATCGTTCTGGTCGTTTCACCAGTAGACCATTCATAAGAAGCATAACCTGGTCCTGCATCTATTGTTTCTGGAACTCCAGCACATATCACGATTGGTCCTTGGTCTCTAATTTCAGGGCGGTTAAAAACGGTTAGGGTGAACTCAGTAAAATCTGGACACAACTCTGGATAAGCTGCATTTTCTATACGAGCATAGATGATCTGATTAGGTCTGGTGTTAAAATAATCTTGTTTAGGTAATGGATCAGCACCAGTATTTGCGTCACTCTGTGATGCATGGTACGACACATTAAATAATTGATTATCCTGACCAAATAGAATAGCAGAATCTTGATCCCCCAAATTGAATGACTCTGAACGATCAAATGGCTCATTATCACAGAAAGTCATATCGGGAGCTGGAAAAGCTTCTGGTCGTGGAGTTATTGTGATTTCGAAATCGGTGAAAGCAGCGCAGTCGCTGAAGGTTACCGCTTCTATTCTGACAAAGATTGTTTCTGGACTACCATTTTCCCCTACGTTATACAATACTGGTAAGGAGTCATCTGAATTTTGAGCATCATCAGAAGATGCATAAAAAGAGATATCATAATCCGCTGGATTTTGATCACCTAATATTTCAGTATAAAACTGGCTTAAATCAATTTCTTTTTCAAGATTGTTATCAAGGTCATCGCACTCTACATAGTCTTGTACAGTATTTGCAACTGGACGCTGGCTGATCTCGATGTTAAATGAAGTTGTTTCTGCACAGCCCTGTGGGTTGTTGATATTAAAGACTCTAGCATAAATGGTAGGAGTTGATGGAGTTATTTGATAAGGGCTGGATAGAGGGCTATCACCCGTGTTCGCATCATTCTGATTAGCGTGATACGTCACATCAAAATCAGGGTTAGAAGGATCTGCTAAAATCTGAGAATTATAAGAAGATAGATCTACATCTTTAACACCATCATCGTCACAGTCCTGAACTGTAGCTATAGGTTGAATTTCTGGTATTTCATCCACAAATAGATTTATAGCAATAGGATCTGCAGCACAGTTGCGATTATCTACATTTTCAATACGAGCAAAAATGGTTGTCGTGGCACTTAGATAATTATCAGGTAAGGCAGTTGCGCCTCCCAAAGTCCCCAACCTAGCATCAGCTTCATCAGCAAAATATTCTATGTTAAATTGATTGGCGTTTTGATTAGAGCCTAGAATTTCTGGATTTCTGGAGCTCAAAGTAAAAATTTCTACATCATCTCCATTTAAATCACAGATACGATAATCGTTCACCGAATTAGCTATAGCTTGAGCACTCAAATTTATCGTAAACTCAACAGTATCTGGACAACTTGTATTCTCTGAATTTTCAACTCTTGCAAAAATCGTGTTGCTACCTAGAACAATATCATATGGCTGAGAAAGCTCTGGGGATCCAGCATCTGCTTCTGCTTGTGTAGCGTGGTAGCTGACATCAAAATTTGGATTAGTCTGTCCTCCTAGAACCTGTGTGTCATAATTGGAAAGGTTTATTGCCTCAACGCCATCATTTGCGTCATCACAGAGTTCAAGATCAGTGGTGGGAGCTACAGCAAAAGGTCTGTCATCCACAATTAGATCAAATGAAGTGGTATCGTAACAATTTCTATTGAGTACATTTTCAATTCGTACAAAGACTGTTTGACCCGCACTGCTATAGTTTTGAGCTAGAGGAATGGCACCATTCAGTGAACCCAGATCTGCATCTGATTGTGAAGTAAAATATTCAATATCAAAATCAGTAGCGGCTTGATTGCTGCCCAGCACTTCACCATTTCTAGAGAATAAATCAAAACTTTCCGCTCCATTATTGGAAAGGTCATCGCACAGCCTATATTCTGCTACTGTATTTGCAGTAGGTATTCTATCTAGGAAAAGAGTAAAACTTTGAGAGGTGTCAGCACAAATGTTCTGGGTGTCATTATCGATTCTTACATAAATTGTGGTTGTAGTAGTAAGATCAAAAGGAGTGTTGAGTGCATCCGTATCTTCATCAGCTTGTAATTGTGTTAGATGATAAGTAACTCTGTAATCTGGATTAGTCTGACCGTTAAGAACCTGGCCTGTAAAATCAGCATCAAGATCTACGGGTTCTGAATTATCGTTATCCGTATCACAGTATCTCATATCCATCACAGCATTTGCAACTGGAGTGTCAGCAACAATAAGGTCAACAAAAGTGGTAGTAGTAGGTTGTGGAGGAGTTTGTGTATCCTCCATTCTTATGTAAACACGATCGTTATAAGCTACTTGATTATCGTAGTCAGCAGGGTTTGGAATTTGTGCTCCTCCATTCTGAGCCTGAGTTTCCGTTTCATGAAAGGTCACGTTGAAAAGTGCCCCTGCACCACCAGTTACTTGATTAATTGTTTGCGTTAAATCAAATTCATTGAAACCATCATTATTATCATCACAAATAATGAGGTCATCAGGTTGTTGAGCTCCAGTAAAAGGAGAAACGATAACATCAAAGCTAGTCACCGCATAACATTGGGAATCAGCAGGTAAGTTAGTATTTGTCACACGAGCCCACACTTCAGTACGTCCTAAGGCAAAAGTTTGTGGCTGCGATTGTGCAGCAGTACCGGCTTCTGCTTCATTTTGTGTAAGGTGATAGGTGACTTCAAAGATGTTTGGGTCCTGACTTCCCAGAATAAGAGGAGTCTCATTTACAGAGAGGTCTTTGGGTTCACTACCATCATTATTACTGTCAAATACAAAAACATCACCTACAGCATTTGCGATAAATGATGTGTCTCTTACAGTTATTGTTGCTTCTACTGTTTTGGTAAAATTGAAATTTGTTACAGAAAATATAACTGTATAAGTGCCTGGAGCAGTATATGTGTGCGTAGGATTTTCCTGATTACTAGTATTACCATCTCCAAAATCCCAAAAGAAAGTGGGAGCAGGATTAGTACAGTAATCGCTATTAATGGATTCAAATGTCACCGTTGAATTCTCACAGATGTCTAAACTGTTATTGAAGTTTGGGTTCGTTGGATCCACTCCATTAACATAAAATGCTGGATTAAAAAATGAAGTAATGAAAGGAGGTAATCCTTCTCGACTAACTGAAGGCGTTCTCAATCTTAACGCCTGATCATCATATGTAGCCAATCCAATATCATTGGGGTTGCTAATTGCGCCTAAAAAGGGTTGACAAGATCTAGCCACATAAACTTTTTGATCAATACCTAGTTGTAATGCTCCACGAGATTCACTGGCCTGAGTGAATAAGGTGGTAGGATTGTTGTTTCCATTGGGAACGGTCATGTCATACATTAAGACCGCTCTCTCACCACTGACTGTACAGGTATTACCAGCAGAACTTTCATTCGCATCAACGTAAAGGACATTGGATTCTGGACTGAACTCTACGCCATAAGCACTAGAATACCTTCCTAGATCTAGCACTCTTTGATTTGATACTATCCCGGTTGAGCTATCAAAATCAGCAACGACAGCGCCATCACCCACAGAGGTATTAGCAACTTTAGTCCCATCTGGACTAAATTTCAAACTTCCTCTAGCGTCAGTAAGTGAAGAATTGATATTTGAAATTACTTCTGAGCCTGCCTGAATTCCTCCTGCTGCTGCTATGTAAGCCCTATATTGATTATTGTTGTAAGTCATCACCCAAAACTTATCCCCATCAGCATGTAGGACAGCGGTTACTTTCTCATGAGATGTAGAACTTGATAAAGGTATATTTGTTCTGAGTACCGCGCCTAATCCACCGTTTGCATTAATGTCGACTAGTGAATACCTTACTCGTTCTCCTCCTGAGATTGTAAAGATGTAGTAAAGGTTAGGAGTCCTTAAATCTGGAACAATGATACCTGATTGAGCCGCACTGGGATTACCAGAAAGTCCTGTTCCACCCTGCATAATTCCGCCAGAGCTATCATAAACGGTTTCTCCATCACTGTAGAAAAGTAGATTACCACATGAATCAGATATAGAAGAGCAACCTTCTAAAGTATTAAGACTTCCTGTTTGATTAGATATCGGAGCACCACCGTTAAAATCAGCCACTGCATTTTCTCCAAAAAACCACCAGGCGGCTTCTCCTTGAGCCAATGTTACAGCCGGTAAGAATATGATAAATAATAGGGGATAAAGTTTTTTCATCGCTTAGGATTTAAGCGCGTAAAATAACGATTTTTTAACTTATAAAAGGATTTGGTAATAAAAAGTTAAGCAGAGAAATCTCAAGAATTTTGTCAATAACCCGTATGTATCAAGAAGATAGCTGGTCGCTTGCGAAGATCGACTTTTTCTTTAATCCAACTGCTTATGGCCAATGTCCTGATGTATTCAGTAGGTAGCGTCAAGTCACAGGCTATTCCCAATAGCGTATCCTTCCTCAAACTGGACACGATTTCATCAAACAACTTATTGTTACGATAAGGAGTTTCAATAAAAACCTGGGTTTGATTAAATTTTGATGAAAGCTGTTCAAACTCTTTGAGCTTTCTCTTACGCTCGGGCTTATCTATAGGTAGATACCCATTAAAAGCAAAACTCTGGCCGTTCATGCCACTAGCCATAACGGCAAGTAATATACTACTTGGGCCCACAAGTGGCTTGACACTTATTCCCATTTTGTGCGCCAAAGCAACAACATCGGCCCCTGGATCAGCGACTCCAGGTACACCGGCTTCACTCATGAGTCCTATATCTTCTCCCTCTTGGCATTTCAGCAGGAAACTCGGTAATTCAGCTGGATCGGTAAATTTATTGAGAACATTAAAGTTTAGAGATGGCTGCGATTTGCTGGGAACGACTTTTTTAATAAACCTTCGCGCCGTTTTCTCGTTTTCCACGATGTAAGTAGAAATTTGCTCCACCGCTTTTCTGACCGACATGGGAAGCACCTCGAGGTGATTAACGTCCCCTAGTGTAACTGGTATTAGGTATAAAGTTCCGCTTTGTTGCATGAATATTATGGTGATCTAATGATTTGGATAATGTTCTTGACGGGTTCGCTTTCGCGAAAGCGATATCTCAATTTAATTCCTCAACTTTATAACCTCTGTGGGTTCTCAAAAACTGCTCGCTTATATGTCTTGCATCTTGAGGATGATTTAGGTCCGTGACAATTTTTTCAAGTATGTTAGGATCTGTGCTTTGAATCTTAAGCGTGCTATAACCATAACCTTTAACGTGACCTTTATCCACCCATAATATAGCGCGCTCAGCTGGCTCTCTACCACGGGTTTTTATGATTCCTGTTTTGTTTTTGAGACTCACCTCGCTCATTAAGTTCATGACCAGCTCGTTATGCTTATCGGCAGACATATAGTTCTTGGGAGCGTGAGAATTATTATAATCATCGTGATTTGAGAAGTGCAAGTCTAGATTATCTCTAGAAAATATTCTCTCAAGAAAATTCATGCCTGACTGGCGGTTACTGAAAGTAAGAAAATAGGAGCTTCTGCCAGTATGTTTCTGGATCTTACAATAGATGTAACCATCGTCGCCCTCATCCAGTACGAGCTCATGACTGAAGATTTTTCTTCTTTTTTTATTAAACTTAGGCTGGAGTTTTTTGATGGTTTCATTTTCTTTTATTGCCGCAATGAGATTATTGCCAGTATTTTCTGTAGTGATATCTACCACATTTTTTACAAGCAATTTATTGAGTCGAGTAGGCTTTGTAAAATGTCTGTTGACTTGGCTTTTAACATTTTTGCCCTTACCGAGAAATATCAACTCTTGTTCCATATCGTAAAACGAGTAGGTTCCGGTTACTGAGGGAACGGTGTCAAGTAACTCCTTGAGATTTTTGGGGAGTCTTTTGCGTACTTTTTTCTTGAGTGTCTCTTGAATAATGCTCTGATCAGTATCCTTATTGAGCAAAAGTTGAAATAATCTTAAGGTTGCGGTTGCATCTCCCGTTGCTCGATGCCTATCAGTTATAGGAATTCCAAGACTACGCACTAATTTGCCTAAACTATAGCTTTCTTGGTCTGGTAACAGTTTTTGGGATAGTTCAACCGTACATAGAGTAGTGCGATTATATTCATAGCCCAGTCGGTCAAATTCTAATTGCAGGATGCGCAAATCAAAATCCGTATTATGCGCAACTATGACACAATCTTCTGTGATTTCAATGATCCGCTTTGCAAGCTCATAAAACTTAGGAGCTTTGGCCAGCATCTTATTATTGATTCCCGTGAGTTTTGTTACATAAGGATCAATTCTCCTCTCAGGATTTACAAGACTAGAAAATTTGTCAGTAACTTCATGACCATCAAATTGATAGATGGCAATTTCTGTAATACCTTCTTCATTATACTTGCCTCCAGTACCTTCAATGTCTAAAATCGCGTACAATTATCCCTTGTTTGAGTCGATGAAGAATTAAAGCTTTGCACCATAGATTTCATCATACAAATGCTTGTAATGAGCCTTGATATTGCGCCTTTTCAGTTTCATGGTAGGTGTGAGCAATTCTGCATCTATAGTCCATTCTTCTGGAGTCAATCTGAACGTTTTTACTCGTTCCCACTTCCCAAATTTTTCATTATGCTCATTGATCTCTTGCTCATATCTATTGATTACCTTCTCTTGAGAACATAGATCTTTAATATCACTGTATTTTATCCCTTTACGTTCTGCCCATTCTTTTAAAAATTCAAAATTGGGCTGGATAAGGGCTGCCGGCATTTTCTCGCCTTCTCCTATGACCATGATTTGCTCGATAAATCGAGACTGTTTCATGGTGTTCTCTATAATTTGAGGGGCTACGTATTTACCACCAGAGGTTTTAAACATCTCTTTTTTACGATCTGTTATGCGTAAAAATCCATCACTATCTATCTCACCGATATCTCCAGTATGGAAGTAACCTTTCTCGTCAATGGCTTCAGCGGTTTTAACGGGATCCTTGTAGTAACCTATCATGCGCTGCGGGCCATTGATAATAATCTCTCCGTCTTCAGCTATGCGCACGTCAGTTTCTGGTAAAGGCTTACCTACAGAGCCGATTTTGAAACCTTTGTTTCTCATATCATTCACAGATATTACCGGGCTCGTCTCGGTAAGACCATAACCTTCCATCACGGGAACGCCAGCTGCATTGAAGACACGAGCGAGTCGTGGTTGTAAAGCCGCACTACCACTAGCAATCGCCTTGAGATTACCACCCAGTGCTTCTTGCCATTTTGAGAAAATGATCTTGCGGGCGATTCCTAATTTTTTCTCGTACCACCAGCCATTTGCACTGTAAGGTTCCCACTCCAGACCCAATTCCACCGCCCAGAAGAACAGTTTCTTTTTAATTCCGGTCAAATCTGCGCCCTTGGCAATGATTTTGTCATATACCTTTTCCAGTAGTCTAGGTACAGCACTCATAACTTCAGGTTTTACTTCCTTCAAGTTTTCTGAGATGGTTTCAAGAGATTCAGCAAAATAGATTCCAGTACCCGTATATATATATAGGTATTGCAACATACGTTCATATATGTGACAAACGGGTAGAAAACTTAGAGCTTTGCCGCCGCCTTGTTCAACAGGTAATCGAGTCTCTGAATGGATTGCGTTGCTAGCTATATTCTTATGAGACAGCATCACACCTTTTGGGCGACCGGTCGTTCCAGAAGTGTAAATAAGGGTTGCGAGGTCATCCTCGCCTATGGAATTCATTGAGGTCTCCAGTTGCTCTTGATATTCATCGTCTTGCCCCATTTTCTTAACCTCTTCCCAGCTGGCGCAGCCGTTTATGTCATTAAAAGAGTAGACTTCAATTAAAGAGGATACCTGAGATTTAATACTCATGACCTTGTCATAAACCTCTTGATCGCTCACAAAAACATACTTCGATTCACTGTGGTTCATCACGTAAGCATAATCCTCCTCAGAAATGGTAGGATAAATAGGCACATTTTGCGCTCCGGTTTGCATGATACCTATGTCCATTATGTTCCATTCAGTACGGTTTGTGGAAGATATAACGGCAACCTTGTCATCTTTCTTAATTCCAAGTTTCATCAAGCCTCTAGAAATCTCACAGGCCTGATCTATAAAAGATTGGGTGGAGGTTTGTTCCCACTGACCGTTCTTTTTTGTCACAAGGGCATCAGGTCTTGGAAATTTTTCCAATTGGTAATATGGGAAATCGAATAGTCTTTTTATTTGCATGTCGTAAAAAATAATACAGCAAAATAAGGATATATCTGTATTAATCAAATCTCTTTCTTAAAAAGGGTGTAATATTTTTATCTCGCTTTCGCGAAAGCGTAACTTCAAAAAAGATTTTTTTCTAATTATAAGGTATCAATTGTTTGAAAAATTAATTTCTGCGCTTAATCGATAAATAATTTATTTAACTTGATTCTAACAACTATGGTGAAAGTGAGCCAGAAGACGGCATTGTCTAAATCATACAAAGTGAGCGGAATACTTAATTCTTTGCAAATCCAAAAAAAATGTGAAATTAATTATAAGAATAATTAAAATTAGAACTGCCGCATTTTCAAAGCTTATAGATTTAAACAATTGTTGAAACGTTCAGCAGAATAATTTAAACTTTAATAAATGAAAAACATTACTCAATCGCTACTGCTCGCATTAGTGATCAGCATTTCAGGCTGGTCTTTTGGGCAAGTAGTTACAACCACGGCCGATGATGGCACACCAGGTTCCCTGCGTGTCGTTATAGCAAACGCCTCAAACGGTGATACCATCACCTTTGACTCAAGTATCGCTGGTCAACAAGTTCAAGTCACTAATGGTGCAATCGATATTGATGCTGGACTGGTAGGTTCCCTAACAATCAGTGGAAGCAACAACGGTATGAATACTGAAATTGCAGGTACTTCTGGGAATCGCATCTTTGATTTGACGAGTACTCTTGCGGGTACGATTACCATAAATAATGTTGATTTAGTCAATGGTTCAGCTTCACAGGGTGGAGCTGTTATAGTTTCAGGCTTTACTACAACGCTGAACATGACTGATTCATCTTTTTCCAATAATACCGCAACTGGTAGCGCCGCTACTGATGGAGGTGGGGCAATCTTCAACGATGGTGCAATTGTTAGTATAACGAATACTACTTTTAATAATAACGTTGCTAATGGTACTTCTGGAAACGGTGGTGCTATCATGAATTCTAATAGTGGTACAATTAATATTACAAACTGTGACTTTGATGCAAACACATCACAAAGAGCAGGAGGAGCGATAGAAGACAATTCAGGTATAGTAGGTGATCTTATTATTTCTGGATCTACTTTTACAAACAATAGTGCAGGTTCCAACCCTGGAAACGGTGGTGCCATCCATCTTACAGGTGATGGAAACTCGACTATTACAAGTTCTACCTTTACGGATAATACAGCTTCAAATGAGGGCGGTGCATTATGGAATGGTAGCGGAATAATGACAATAAATGGAACTACGCCTAACATCACCTTAATTGAAGACAATATTGCTTCAGGTAACGATGCGATTACACCTGGAGCTGCTGGAGGTGGAGGTATTTATAATGAAGGTGGTAGTGTTACCATTAATCCTAATGTTACTATTAATAGCAATCAAGCTACAGGAGCTCAATCAACAGGAGGAGGAATTCTTTCAGCTGGTGGATCCTTATCAATTACCGATGTAATAATAACAGCAAACGAATCTAATCGTGCAGGTGGTGGGATCGAAATCAATGGCGGCGCTACCTTAACAATTAATGATAGCAATCTAAGCAATAACGTAACGGGTGTTGCAACTGGAACTGGTGCTCCTGGAAATGGAGGTGCGCTACATGTTTCTGGAAATAGTACTGTCAATATCACAAACAGTGTAATAAATGGAAATACTGCTGCGAGTGAAGGTGGAGGATTGTGGAATGGTGCTGGAACACTTACTGTTACCAGTTCAACTTTAGATGGAAATACTGCTAGCGGTGACGACGCGGATAATGGTGGTGGAGCCATTTTTGGTATTCCGGGAGGAACTATTATCATTCAAAATGGTACTCAAATCTTAAACAATGTCGCTGCTGGAACTTCTGGATCCGGTGGTGGTATATTAGCAGATGGAGCAAACCTAACTGTTGATGCCTCAACCCTCAATGCTAACTCTGCAAACAGAGCAGGTGGTGCGATCGAGGTGGTAGGAGATAACTCAACTACTGTTACCATTATTAATGTAACGATGAATTCCAACTTTGCCGGAACAGACGTAAACGGAATTACTATGAGTGCGAACCCTGGTAGTGGTGGAGGTATCCACGTTACGGGTGCTCAAGACCTTACTATAAACGGTGGAACCATCAATTCTAACACGGCAGCACTATCAGGTGGTGCGCTATGGAATAATACTGGAATCATGACGGTTACGGGAACTACAATTGATGGAAATACCGCAAGCGGAGATGCCGCTACTAATGGTGGAGGAGGAATCTTTCAACTCGCTAATGGTTCTCTAGTTGTAGGTTCTGGAACTCAAATTTTAAACAATATTGCTAACGGAACTTCTGGTTCTGGAGGAGGTATCTTAGTTGGTGCTGACGGTAGTTTAGACATTGACGGAGCATCAATCATAGGAAACGTTTCAAATCGTGCCGGTGGAGGTATCGAAATTTCTTCAGGTACTAATGCTGGTTCAGTAACCATAGACGATACTATGCTAAACAGCAATAGAACTGGTGTAGATGGATCAGGGAGTATTGCTGTCTCTGCTGCACCTGGAAATGGTGGTGGACTCCACATAACAGGTCCTCAGGACGTAACCATTACAAATGGTCAAGCAAATTCAAACCAAGCTGCTAATGAAGGTGGTGGACTTTGGAACGGAAGTGGACTTATGACGTTGGCCGGAACCCTGCAGGTTAATGCTAACACTGCATTGGGTACTGCGCCAGGAACAGCCATGAATCCTGGCGAAGCAGGTGGTGGAGGTGTTTTCAGTGAAGGTGGAGATATTACCATTACTGGAACAGTTCAAATTAATGCTAATAACGCAACGGGTGCTACTGCTACAGGTGGTGGTATCCTGATGAATGGTGGTGGTACACTTACCGCAACTGGAACAACGATCAACAGCAACTCTACAAATAGAGCTGGTGGAGGTATTGAAAGTAATAGCGGTGGAGCGGTGATTCTGACAGATGTAACATTGAACAGCAATACAGCTGGAGCCGTTACTGGAATGAACGCACCAGGAAATGGTGGAGGTTTACACATTTCAGGAAATGGTGATGTGACCGTTTTACGAGGTGTTGCAAATTCCAATACGGCAGCAAGTGAAGGTGGAGCTCTGTGGAATGGAGCTGGAACTATGACTGTTACAGGAACCATTTTGAACAATAACACTGCAAGTGGTGATGATGCAAATAATGGAGGTGGTGCAATTTTTGGAATTCCGGGTGGTTCGATAGTAATAGAGGCAGGAACTCAAATCAATAATAATGTTGCTGACGGTACTTCAGGTTCTGGAGGGGGAATCCTCGCAGATGGCGCAAATCTAAGTGTAGATGGTGCTACAATTACCGGTAATTCTGCAAATAGAGCTGGTGGTGGTATTGAAATTACTGGAGATGGAAGTTCTACGGTGAGCATTTCTGCTACTACATTAAACGGAAACTTTGCTGGAACAGATGTTAACGGTGTCGTTGCTTCAGCAAATCCGGGTAGTGGAGGTGGACTTCACGTATCAGGAACTCAAGATTTAACGATTACAGGTGGTACTGTTAATGGTAATTCAGCTGCTTTCACAGGTGGTGGATTGTGGAACCACACTGGAACCATGACCGTTACAGGTACCGTGATCGATGGAAACATCGCAAGTGGTGATGCCGCTGCTAACGGTGGTGGAGGAATTTTCCAATTACCTGGTGGATCGCTAGTCGTTGCAACAGGTACCACAATTTCAAATAACATAGCTGCTGGTACATCAGGTTCTGGTGGTGGAATATTAGTGGTTGAAGGTAACTTAGACATCGATGGAGCAACTATTTCAGGAAATTCTGCAAATAGAGCTGGTGGCGGTATAGAAGTTACTGCTGGTACTGGCACGTCTGTTACTCTAGATGACGTTGCGCTAAACAACAATTTTGCGGGTACTGACGCTAACGGTGTGACCATGGCAGCTGCTCCAGGAAGTGGAGGTGGACTTCATGTCACAGGTGTACAAGATGTGAGTATTACCAATGGATCCGTAAGCGGAAACACCGCAGCCTTAACTGGTGGTGGTTTGTGGAACAATACAGGTACCATGACGGTTACAGGTACTATCATAGATGCTAATATCGCTAGTGGTGATGCTGCTGACAATGGTGGTGGTGGAATTTTCCAGTTACCAACTGGATCCTTAATCATAGGCGCAGGTACTCAAATCACTAACAACGTAGCTGATGGAACTTCTGGCTCTGGTGGTGGAATCTTGATAGGTGCTGATGGTAGTTTGGACATGGATGGTGTAACGCTTACTGGAAATGTCGCTAACAGGGCCGGTGGTGCAATTGAAATTGCGTCTGGTTCAAATGCAGGAGTAGTTACCATAGATGATTCAAGCCTAAATGACAACCGTGCAGGTGTCGATGCAAATGGAGATCTAGATGCTGCTGCGAGTCCAGGTAATGGTGGGGCAATCCACATTACTGGACCCCAGGACCTTTCAATCACTGGTGGGACCGTAAATGGAAATGCCGCTGGTAGAGAAGGTGGTGGGCTATGGAATGGTTCTGGAGTAATGACAGTCTCAGGAGTAACTCTGGATGGGAATACTGCAATCGGAGAATCAACTCCAGGATCAACTAATCCTGGTGACGTAGGTGGTGGTGGAATCTTCAATAATGGAGGATCACTCGTTGTAAATAGCAATTCGGTTATAACTAATAATACAGCTACTGGAAGTACCAGCACAGGAGGAGGTATTCTTTCTGAGGGTGGATCTGTGGATGTTTCTGATTCCTCTGTAACCGATAACTCGTCTAATCGTGCTGGTGGTGGTATAGAAGTAAACAATAGTGCTCCACTTACGCTTACAAATGTGGTTCTTAATGGAAATGAAACCGGTGTTGTAACTGGTATGGCTGCTCCAGGTAATGGTGGTGGTATCCACGTTTCAGGTGATAGTTCAGTAGATATTTCTGGTGGTACAGTAAATAATAACGTTGCTGCCAGTGAAGGTGGTGGACTTTGGAATGGGTCAGGTATCATGATCGTTTCTGATGCACAAATTGATAGTAACATTGCTAATGGTTCAGGGATGGACAATGGTGGTGGAGGTGTCTTTAACAACGGTGGAGATATTGAAATCTATGACTCAACCATTTCTAGGAATGAAGCATCCGGTTCAAATGGAGGCGGTATTTCTAATGAGACCGGTACCTTAATTGTTGGAACGAGCACAATTTCTTCTAATACCGCTGCTATGATGGGTGGTGGTATCTATAACAACGGTACAAGTGTAAATACAAATGCGATTACTGTAGGTGCAAATTCAGCTACTGGTGATGGTGGAGGACTTGCAAATGCTGCTGGAACTTTCACTCTCAAGAATACTGCCGTTGGTTTAAACACTGGAGCTACAAATGGCGATGTTGCCGGATCGATCAGCTCAAACGGATTTAACTTAATCCAAGTAGACGATTCTGATGCATTTGCTGAAGTAAGTTCTGACTTAGTGGGTACTACTGCAAATCCTAGAGATGCAGCTTTTGGACCTCTTCAGGATAATGGAGGTGGTCTTGAAACTCACGCCTTGACACAAGGTTCTGAAGCTCAAGATATAGGTGATCCTAACGATACCTTTACAGATCAGCGTGGTCAACCCGTCTTCGGAGCAGCTCGTGATGCCGGTGCTTATGAGGCTCAAATGACCTTGAGTCTCGATGACATCGCAAATGGATTGGATCAAATAAAGTTGTTTCCTAATCCAGCTAGAGGTGCAAACTTTACGATAGAGATCCCAGAAAACATAAATAATAATGTTACCTATATGATTTCTGACATGTCTGGTAAAACGATATCAAATGGTGAGCTTAGTTCTGGTCTCAATAGAATGAGTCTCAACAATATCACTAGTGGTATTTACATCGTGAATCTTCAATCTGAGGGTCAGACTCACGCATTGAAATTGATTGTTGAATAGTTAAGTTAAGTTGATAGTAGAAAGCCCGTTGAGCAAAAGTTCAACGGGCTTTTTTATAGTTACGCTTTCGCGAAAGCGAGATCTATTTCAATCTACTCCACATCTACATCAATCGTCTCGTTTCTGAAAACCAAATTGTCTTCAAAGGCATCGATCAAAACAATACTCTCGGTAGAAATAGTATTTGCCAAAATCTCCTTAGAAAGCTTGTTCAAAATCTCACGCTGAATCACTCGCTTCACAGGGCGTGCTCCGTATTGCGGTTCATAGCCCAATTTAGCAAGTAGATCAATTGCGTCTTCAGTCGCGTCTATGGTGATACCTTGTTTAGACAACATCTTAGTCACGTTGCGCAGTTGCAGTTCCACGATTTCTTTTATCTCATCGTTAGAAAGCGGTGTGAACATCACGATGTCATCGATACGGTTGATAAACTCTGGTCGCACGCGCTGTTTTAACGCACCCACGACTTCCATCTTGGTTGTGTCAATCAAACTATCCAGACTCGCAGAATCACCATTGAAATTCTCAAACTTCTGCTGTATGATTTCAGCTCCCATGTTTGACGTCATAATTATGATCGCGTTCTTGAAGTCAGCTACACGCCCTTTGTTATCGGTCAATCTACCCTCATCAAGTACCTGCAACAAGATGTTGAAAGTGTCGGGATGTGCTTTTTCAATCTCATCCAGCAAGACTACGCTGTAAGGTTTTCTGCGTACTGCTTCAGTAAGCTGTCCACCTTCATCATACCCTACATATCCTGGAGGAGCACCTACCAGACGGCTCACGCTGTGTCGCTCTTGATACTCACTCATATCGATGCGCGTCATCGAGGCTTCATCGTTGAAAAGGAACTCTGCGAGCGCTTTAGCAAGTTCAGTTTTACCGACTCCAGTTGTACCTAGGAATAAAAAAGATCCCACAGGTTTGTTCTGATCTTGAAGACCTGCGCGGCTGCGTCGCACGGCATCACTCACAGCTTCAATCGCTTCTTTCTGGCCTACGACTCGATTGCCCAATTCTTCTTCTAGGCGCAAGAGTTTTTCTCGCTCGCTTTGAAGCATTTTAGTTACGGGTATACCGGTCCATTTTGCGACAACCTCTGCGATATCGTCATAGGTTACTTCTTCTTGGATCAAGGCTTTGGTTTCATCGGCAGCTTCATTTTGAGCTTGAAGTTTTGCCAGTTCATCTTGAGCCTCCTTGATTTTACCGTAACGCAATTCTGCTACTTTACCGTAGTCACCTTCTCGCTCAGCGCGTTCTGCTTCCAGGCGGTAGTTCTCAATATCAGATTTCAACGATTGAATGCTATCCACAACAGATTTTTCATTCTCCCACTGTGCATTGAGCTCATTACGAGTTTCTTTGAGGTTAGCCAGCTCTGACCTTAAATTCTTGAGTTTTACCTCATCGTTTTCTCTTTTGATCGCCTCGATCTCAATTTCAAGTTGCATGATCTTGCGATCCAAAACATCGAGTTCTTCTGGCTTTGAATTGATCTCCATACGCAATTTAGATGCAGCCTCGTCCATCAAATCGATCGCTTTATCAGGTAAGAATCGGTTTGTGATGTAGCGCTGTGATAATTCAACAGCTCCTATGATAGCATCATCTTTAATCTGCACTTTATGGTGAGTTTCATACTTATCTTTAATACCACGCAGTATGGAGATCGCACTTTCCGTATCTGGTTCATCAACGATGACCTTCTGGAAACGGCGCTCTAGCGCTTTATCCTTCTCAAAGTATTTTTGATATTCATCGAGTGTCGTAGCGCCTATCGCACGTAATTCACCACGGGCCAGCGCAGGCTTTAAAATATTTGCCGCATCCATGGCGCCCTCGCCACCTCCAGCACCTACAAGCGTGTGGATCTCATCGATAAAGAGAACGATATCACCAGCACTGGTAGTCACTTCTTTTACCACTGATTTCAATCGCTCTTCAAATTCACCTTTATACTTAGCACCAGCAATCAACGCTCCCATGTCTAGGGAAAAAATCTGCTTGTTTTTAAGATTTTCTGGTACGTCTCCGCCTACAATACGGTGGGCGAGACCTTCTGCGATAGCGGTTTTACCTACACCAGGTTCTCCCACGAGCATGGGATTATTTTTGGTTCTACGCGAGAGGATCTGCAATATTCTGCGTATCTCTTCATCACGACCTATAACGGGATCTAGTTTTCCCTGATCAGCAAGCTGGTTGAGGTTTTTTGCGTATTTGCCCAAAGCATTATAAGTATCCTCTGCACTTTGAGAAGTCACATTATTGCCTTGGCGCAGTTCTTCAATCGCCGCTTCCAGGTTTTTCTTAGTGATGCCTTGATCTTTTAAAATCTGGGCGGTTTTAGACTTTCCATCAAAAATTGAAATGAGCAAATGTTCAATACTTACATATTCATCACCCATTTTATTGGCTAGCGAGGTTGCTGCGTTGAGCACCCGACCGGTTTCTCTGGAAAGAGTGAGGTCACCACCATCGACTTTAGGAAATGAGTTGATCTGACTATCGATCAATTGATTTACTAAATCGAGGTTAACGTTCAATTTTTTAAACACAAACGGAAGCACGTTCTGATCTGCCTGAGCGATACCCTTGAAAAGATGTGCATTTTCAATTTGTTGCTGACCATTTTCCTGGGTAAGTTGCTGCGCAAACTGCAGAGCTTCCTGTGATTTTATAGTGAGTTTATTGGGATTCATATTTCTTTTTTTCTTCCGTTAAGTCAAATGATGTGCCGTGTCAATTTTTGACATTAAGTCAGTATAATTGAGAAATTTTTATGACACCTTGACGGTTTATCATTTTGTTATCACAGTTATTGCTGCAATAAATATATTTTTGATATTGCGTTAAGATTGATGCGGTCTCGCTTTCGCGAAAGCGGAACAACATTAAGTAGTCGAGATCAATCTTCATAGCGCCAGGCTAAAGTTATTTTGGTCACTAAAAATAAGATTATGGGTATTATAAATAAAATTTTCAAGTCCCAACGAGATATCGCTAAAGAGGAAATCAAAGGGATTGAATGGGAGCACTTAGACTCCATAGATCAGTTAGATAATTTGATCAAGAACAGCAAACTTAAGCCTAAGGTGATCTTTAAGCACAGCACACGTTGCGGAATAAGCCGCATGGCGCTCAATCAATTTGAGAATAACTATACCTCAGGTATGGATCAGGCAGTGTATTACCTTTTAGACCTTATCGCAAATCGAGACGTGAGCAACGCTGTAGCTGAGAAGCTTAGCGTCCAGCACCAGTCGCCCCAAGTTATCGTGATTGATAATGAACAGGTGATTCACACAGAATCGCACCATGGGATCGACATCAAAAAAATTCAAGAACTTATCAAAAAGTAACTCAATGAAAAACGTAAACCGCGTACTCATACTGGCATTAATCGTTTTTGCCGCCTCTTGTAAAACCAATGTTTTTACGGGTAAAAAAACGTTGAACTTTGTATCAAACAGTCAGATATTCCCAACAGCTTATGCGCAATACGATCAATTCCTTACTGAAAACAAGGTGATCACAGGAACCGCAGAATCTGAAATGATCAAAAGAGTAGGGCAAAAAATAAAAACTGCTGCCGAGCGCTGGTTAAATGCGCTAGGCGAGGAAGGTTATCTTAATGGATATAAATGGGAATATAATCTCGTTCAAGATGAAACGGTAAACGCATGGTGTATGCCAGGAGGTAAAATCGTTTTTTATACTGGGATTTTACCCATTTGTCAAGATGAAACAGGTGTAGCGGTAGTAATGGGGCACGAGGTAGCGCACGCGCTTGCAGATCACGGTGCGCAACGCATGAGTGCTGGTCAGCTGCAAGCTGTAGGAGCAGCGGCCACCGCGGTAGGAGGTCAACTTGCTGGAGCAGGACAGGATACCCAGCAGATTATCAATCAAGCTTATGGATTAGGTTCACAGCTGGGTGGTATGTTGCCTTTCTCTAGAAGTCATGAAAATGAAGCGGATACTATAGGTATATATCTTATGGCAATCGCGGGATATAATCCGGACGAGGCAGCCCAGCTCTGGGAGCGCATGAAAGCAAACAGCGGTGGTCAAGCGCCACCTGAATTTTTCAGCACGCACCCACACCCAGATACACGTATTCAAAATTTACAAGCTCTCGCTGCTGATGCTAGAAAAGAAGCCGCCAAGTATGGTGTGACCTCCTTTAAGTAGAAAGATAAAATCGATGATTTAAATCCAGCTCGGTAGAGCTGGATTTTTTGTTTTTAGAATTTCACAAGAAATTATATCTCAATCTTCTTCAACTCGTAATAATTGCGTTTTAATTTCTTTAAAAGAATACCGTAAATCAATAGGTAAAATAGATATAAAATGAGACTCATGATTGCAAAAATTACGAAAAAGAATCCCATGACCATCATATTTACGAGCAGCTCACCACGGTCATGAGCAAGCATTTCCTTTAACGCGATGGTTTGTGGATCATTGTCTAAAGCAATCCAGCCTCCCCACATTCCCACAACCATTATATAAGCCAAATTGTACCATATATAGTATTTCATGGTACGCCTAGTCTTAAGAATATTTTTCATTAGTTTACGACTAGGTTGGTCGACCCTTATATTTTTATAATTTTTAAAAAATTGATATATAAAAAAAGTATGATGATATAGTGAAATGCACTTGTACCATATATATACCAACTTCCAAAAATTTCAACAAAATCTATATCATCATACAGACTTGTGCTCATAATTCCTAAAAAACAAAAGAATGCAAACTCACCTATGGCTATAAACAATAACCACTTTACAATGCTACTCGACTTATGGTGCAGTAGACCCTTAATCTTCTCACTACTGTATCGCGGCAAGCTTGCATCTTGCGCCTGCCATTTTGATTTTAAAATATCTAATTGATCCATCTTCTATGGATTTATAATATTCGTTAATTTGGTTTTGATGCGATTCATCTTCACCCGTGCATTTACCTCGCTTATTCCTAGTGTCGCACTTATTTCTTTGTAATTTTTATCCTCTAGATAAAGAAAGACCAGAGCCTTTTCAATATCATTGAGTTGTTTGATAGCGCCGTAGAGTAGGGTAAGCTGCTCCATCATCTCGTCATCTTCTTCCTTCAGTTCAATTTTAAACTCTACACTATCATAAGCTTGGGTTTGAACCCTTCGCTTTCCCTTTCTGTACAGTGTGATCGCCGTGTTGAGCGCAACCCTGTACATCCAGGTGGAGAACTTTGAATCACCTCTGAACTTGGGGTAAGCCTTCCACAGCTGCACCGTAACCTCTTGAAAGAGATCGTTGTGCGCATCTTGATCGTTAGTGTACAAACGGCAGATCTTGTGCACGATGTTCTGGTTTTCTTCCAGTAATCTCACAAATTCCTGCTCTTGGTTCTTGCTCACGTTTTTTGGTTATGAACGATTAGTAGCTCAATAATGGACTTTGTTACAAACCTATTTTAATTTCTAAAAACCGACTCTTGTTTTCAAGCCTAAGACTATGTTAAGCACCTACGTTCAGTCTATTTCAGGATTTATCTTTGTACAAATGCCGCAGTTATGAACATTCCTGACTCACCATTGCCTAGAGTCGTTATCGTAGGAGGTGGTTTTGGAGGAGTTACGCTTTCGCGAAAGCTGACCAAAAAAAAGTTTCAGGTCGTACTTATAGACCGTCACAATTATCACAATTTTCAACCCTTAATGTATCAGGTTGCCACCAGTGGATTAGAACCTGACAGTATCGCATTCCCGCTGCGAGGACTGAATGAAAAGAAGAACAATTTCTTTTTCCGTATGGCAGAGGTGGAGTCTGTTGAGCCAGTGATGAACACCTTGCAAACAGATAAAGGAGAAGTCAAGTTTGATTATCTAGTAATTGCTACGGGTAGCCGGACTAATTACTTTGGGAACGAGCAGATTAAGGAAGCATCGCTCCAAATGAAAACAGTTCCCCAAGCGCTCAACATACGTAGTTTTATGTTGCAAAATCTAGAAAAGGCAACGCTTACAAACGATCCTGAAGAGCAAAAAGAGCTCATGCGCATCGTGATCTCGGGAGCTGGACCTACAGGCGTTGAACTTTCTGGTGCTTTCGCCGAATTCAAAAAAGGAGTACTGCCCAGCGATTACCCAGATCTGAATCCTGATTTTATGGAGATTCATCTATTAGATGGTGAGGATCGTGTGCTTTCCAGCATGAGTAAAAAAGCTTCTCAAAAAGCTGAAAAATACTTGAAAAAGCTCGGTGTAACGCTGCATCTAAACACCTTGGTCAAGAATTATGAAGATCTGACCATATCGACAAACAAAGATTTAGAACTCACCGCCCATACCTTTATCTGGAGTGCTGGAGTAACGGGTAACCCACTTTCAGGTTTGAAGGAGGGAAGTATAGACGAGCGTTCGCAGCGTTTTTATGTTGATCACTTCAATAGAGTAAAAGATTACGATAACATTTTTGCGGTGGGGGACATCGCCCTGATGAAAACAGATGATTACCCTAAAGGCCATCCCATGGTCGCTCAACCGGCAATCCAGCAAGGGAAATTACTGGTCAAGAATCTCGAGCGACTGGAAAATGGCAAGGATATAAAGCCCTTTTCCTATTTTGATAAGGGCAGCATGGCCACTATAGGCCGTAACAAAGCGGTAGCCGATGTAAAGGGAATAACACTCGGCGGTTTCCTGGCTTGGTTTACTTGGCTAGTGGTTCACTTGTATTTCTTGGTAGGAGTGCGCAACAGGCTGGTGGTTTTTCTGAATTGGATCTACAATTACTTCAATTTTGACCGCGCCGCACGTCTGATCATTAGGCCATTTCAAAAAAATGATATGTCTAAAAAGTTGAAGAATAGTACTAATGCCACTTAGATAAAATTAAGTCTAAGTCTAAGTCTAAGTCTAAGTCTAAGGTCAAGTTTATTTAGTGTCTTAAGATGATTAGACTTAAAAAATTAATCGTTAAGATATGTGATCTAATTGGTTGGACTGATCAACAAAAACCTGTTTTCTAATTTCGACCTATATCAGGGACGTACAACGTACATGAGTCATAACTCATAACTCTGAAGTCTTGTTCAAAAAAATATTATTTCTGTATGTTGAACTTTCAATTTCACTATTCAATCTTGTAATACAAGTTCCGTAGGTTAACGCTATTTATTACCTTTGAAAATCAATAAACAAACGATAAAAACACTCTTATGAGTACATATGATGTGGCCGTTATAGGTTCTGGTCCAGGAGGCTACGTGGCAGCGATACGCTGTGCACAACTAGGTATGAAAACTGCAATAATTGAAAAGTACGATACGCTGGGCGGTACTTGTCTCAACGTAGGTTGTATTCCGTCAAAAGCACTACTGGATTCATCGCATCATTATCATGATGCCGTTAAACATTTTGAAGAACACGGTATAGAAATTCCTAGTGATATAAAGATCAATTTTGAGCAAATGATTGCGCGCAAGAAAAAGGTGGTGGATCAAACTTGCGATGGTGTAGCTTTTTTGATGAAAAAGAACAACATCGATGTCTACACAGGGATGGGTTCTTTTGTAGATGCGACACACATCAAAATTGTGGGAGATAAAGAGGAAACAATCGAGGCAAAGAAGACCATTATTGCCACAGGTTCTAAACCGGCAACGCTGCCTTTTATAAAATTAGACAAAGAACGTATCATTACCAGTACAGAAGCTCTTAAACTCAAAGAGATTCCCAAGCACATGATCGTTATAGGTGGAGGCGTGATAGGTCTTGAATTGGGTCAGGTGTACCGAAGACTAGGAGCCGAGGTAACCGTGATCGAGTATATGGACCGCATTACTCCGGGAATGGACAAGGTCCTTTCTAAGGAATTAATGAAAGTCCTGAAAAAACAAGGTGTGAAGTTCCATTTATCACATGCGGTCAACAAAGTAGAACGTGATGGCGATACGGTTACGGTAACTGCCAAAAACAAAAAAGACGAAGAAGTCACTTTTGAAGGAGATTACGTATTAGTAAGTGTGGGTCGTAGACCATATACTGATAAATTAAATGCAGCTGCCGCCGGAGTAAAAGTCAATGAGAAAGGTCAGATTGACGTAAATGAACACCAGCAAACAAATATTCCAAACATCTACGCCATAGGAGATGTGGTAAGAGGAATCATGTTGGCTCACAAAGCAGAGGAAGAAGGCGTTTTTGTCGCTGAAACTATTGCAGGTCAAAAACCACACATCAATTATAATCTGATTCCTAATGTGATTTACACTTGGCCAGAAGTTGCCAGCGTAGGTAAAACCGAGGAGGAATTAAAAGAAGCTGGTGTAAATTATAAAAGTGGTCAGTTCCCTATGCGGGCTTTAGGTCGATCCAGAGCATCAGGAGATATCGATGGTTTGGTTAAAATCCTCGCCGATAAAGAAACCGATGAAGTTCTAGGTGTCCACATGATAGGAGCTCGCGTAGCCGACTTGATTGCTGAAGCGGTAACAGCTATGGAATACCGTGCCAGTGCAGAGGATATCGCACGCATGTCACACGCACACCCTACTTATGCTGAGGCGGTAAAAGAAGCCGCTCTCGCTGCGACAGAAGATCGGGCGTTGCATGTGTAAGATTTTATACAGTATGAGTAAAAGGGTAGAAGAGATTCTGCCCTTTTTTTATGATCCAAGCTGAAACAGATCACCATCCTTATTTTTTTCGTCTGGGGCTCTTATCATTTCTTTGAGACACTTGGCCTCAATCAATATCTTATCTTTGCAACCTTAAAAATGTAACCATGCAAGACGGATTATACGCTAAGCTAGAAACCTCAAAAGGGGATATTCTTTTACAACTTCACTACGATAAAACTCCAGGAACGGTAGGGAATTTTGTCGCCCTCGCAGAAGGAAACCTCGAGAACGATGCAAAACCTCAAGGAACGCCTTACTATGATGGCCTTAAATTCCACCGAGTCATTCCAGACTTTATGATTCAGGGAGGTGATCCACAAGGAACTGGTTCTGGTGGACCAGGTTACAAATTTGACGATGAGTTTCATGAGGATCTCAAGCATGATGGACCTGGAGTCTTAAGCATGGCAAATGCAGGGCCTGGAACAAATGGTTCCCAATTTTTCATCACACACATCGCAACAGACTGGTTGGATGGGAAACATACTGTTTTTGGAAAAGTTGAAGAAGGTCAGGATGTCGTGGATAGTATCACTCAAGGTGATGAGATCAAACATGTTGAGATCATCCGTAAGGGTTCTGAAGCTGAGTTGTTCAATGCCGTGGAGTCGTTCAGAGCTTTTGAAGGAGCAGCTAAACAAAGAGAAGAACAGGCCCGTAAACAACAAGAACAACAACTGGACGAGATCGCAAAAGGCTTTGATAAAACTGATAGTGGTTTGAGATACAAAATCATCAATAAAGGCGATGGAACTCTTGCAGAAAAAGGCAAAACGGTTTCCGTACACTATAAAGGAATGCTGGCTGATGGGAAAGTATTTGACTCTTCCTACAGTCGCAACCAGCCTATCGATTTTCCGTTAGGAATGGGTCAGGTTATCTCAGGCTGGGATGAAGGTATTGCTTTGCTGAAGGTAGGGGATAAAGCACGTCTCGTAATCCCACCGCATTTGGCTTATGGATCAGCTGGAGCAGGTGGGGTTATACCACCTAACGCGACACTCGTTTTTGACGTAGAATTGATGAACGTGAAATAAAACGTTCCCTTTCGTAAGAAGCGGCTCAAGGATCAAGTTTTAAGATTCTTGAGCCGTTTTCATTTTAGGTATTAGAGGACTTTTAAACTCGTGATAATCTTTTGTTATCGGGTAAGGTGGCAACTGATCTTGCAACTATATTTATGGTGTTACGCTTTCGCGAAAGCGTAGTTATCAAGAAGCTAATTCATTATCAGGTTTGCAATGACAGAAGAAGAATACAAAAAGAAGCTCACACCAGAGCAATACCATATTTTACGTGAAAAAGGTACGGAACGTCCTTTCACCGGTGAATACAACACCCATTATGAAGACGGCGTATACAGTTGTGCCGCCTGTGGGAATCCATTATACAAATCAGAAGCTAAATTTGATTCGGGCTGCGGCTGGCCTTCTTTTGACGATGAAATCGAGGGCGCTATAGAACGTAAAAGAGACACGACGCACGGCATGATCCGCACAGAGATCTTGTGCGCCAATTGTGGCAGCCATCTAGGCCATGTCTTTAACGACGGACCTACAAATACTGGAATCAGACATTGCGTAAACAGCCTTAGTCTGGATTTTGAGAAGAAGTAATTAATTATTACAAGGTTCTCGAGAGACTTGCGATTCAAGAAGGAATTGTCTTTATCTGAATAGGTAGCACCGCCCACTTGTCAAACGTTGAGGTGATTAGCGCCATCAATTTTAATGAACGATTTGGATTCACTTGAAATCGCTTCAGAATTTGTCCGACGGTAATCTATACTAATAGGTCGATCCTGATCTCCATGTACGATGAGAACATCTTGATGTAACTCCTGTGCAAAATTTATAGGAGCTGCAATCTGAGGATCAAAATCTGCAATTTCACCAGATGTTCAATCAGGTAGTCCATAGAATTAGGGACTTGTAGTCATATATAGTAAACGGCGTAGTCGTGAGTAATAGTTCTGAAATTGGTGAAGGTACTGTCAATTATTCTATATTGGATGTTATTATCTATGACCGTGATTTGCAGACCAATCGCACCACCGATTGTCCCCAAACGCCGATATTTTGATGACCTGATTGAAGCAGTTTTTGTGTGACTTTTTGCACATCAAATTTCTCTTTTGCACCAAACGTGCAGAAATCACCGTTGCTGGATCTATGCGCTCTCAAATTCATGGCTACAGTGTTAAATCCTAAGTCATGAACCCATTTCATTTTCTCGGTAATATGTTCCTTTCCGGCTCGTAGACCCTGCAGAAAGAGTACTGTACCCTAGTTATTTTTAGTGGCTTTTGCATCAATTGGATAGAAACCTCTTCATGAGCCATTAATTCATAATATTCAAAATCTTCATTGCGGGCCGGTGTCGGTTCTGGTGACCAGCGACCTTTGGTCATTAAAAGGATCACCGGATTGTTGATTTCTACAATGTCCCTGGGCATAAAAAGTGAAGGAATAGTTCTGCTGTGATGATGCAGATCAGAAAACCAATTCCAAACTTTTTTAATTTTTTCAAACGTTAGGGTTTATCTAAACATCATATGTAGGACGTAAGATTTAAGTGTAATCTTCCGAATGTTTAGCACTTCGATTTGCTAGAAATCAATGCATTTAATTCTACTACTGTAAGAAATACCACCTTTAAATGTGAGAATTAACCTACTTAATGATAGGTTTTATAATTTTTATCCTCATTTAATGAAGATTAAGAGTTTTCATTTCATCGGCAAAAATCGATTAACAACACTGAAAAAAAAATGTTAATATCATTTTCTCAATGAATTAAGCATTTAAATGATTATAATGTAATTAAAAACCGATAATCATCTATAAATATGATTTTTAGCTTTATTTAACAAAAGTTTTAATTCAAGAAATTACATTTTTTTAGGTCATGTTTCTAGATTTAAAGCAAAATGAGACAGGTTTAACTATTAGAAAATAAGTTTATTAAAGAAAAAATTTCAATTGTGTTTAATCGTTTGAAACTGTAGTTAATCGTGTAAATCAAGTTGCTTATGAAGCTAAATTTAACATTTTTAAATATTATCTTTTATGAAATCTTATGGATGATATTCATAGTGATAAATGCTTTCAACATAACCTTAGATTATAGTCATTTTTCCTGGTCTGAAGACTCTAGTTCCTTGATAAAATCAGATAAGACATTAATGAATCGAATAATTAAAGATGAAAAATTTAACTCTTTTTCTGAAAATAGAGCGATTTCTGTTTATGAAGTTAACTATTCTGAAATTTCAGACTCTTTAATTCAAATCAAAAGTAAAGATCGTTATGAATCTATAATTGCTCCATGCTCTAGTTGTGATTTTTCAGGTTCAATTTCTGGGAATTTCACCTTTCAATCAAATCAAACATATTGTATTACTTCAAATTCTACTGTGAGTGATGTTACCTTTCAAAACAACACCAGCGTTTGCGTCGCACCTAATGTTACTCTGACTATTCAAAACAATATCAATTCATCAGGTGATATAAATTTTAATGTAGAAGGAACTCTGATTTTTGGCCAATCGCCTCAGTTCAATGCTGGAGTTGAAATGATAATAGGGAATAATGGGATTGTAAGAGCAGGTTCTAATGGGAATAACAACATCACTTTTAATGGGACAACCAATACTTTTATTAATAACGGTTTAATTCAAGTTACTGTACTTGGTTTTCAAAATGGCAATTCAACTAATACAATATTCAACTATGACGAATTTGATATTAATGGTAATATAAATATCTCAGGGATAACGAGTTTTAGAAATTTTGGAATAATCAATATCGGACAAAGTTTTAATAACAGCTCTCAGGGTACTTTCTCCAACTGTAATATAATCAATACTCAAGTAGGCTTTAACTTAAACGGTGGTGCAATTTATAATACTGGAATTTTTAGAACTTTAAATGGAAACGTTGATTTTGGTAATGGGGGTGCACGTTTTGAAAATTATGCCACAATGGAAATTGGGGGAACACTCAATTTCGGTAATAATCAGAACGTATTTTATAACGAAGGACTAGCAATTTTAACTAATTCAGTCCAAGGTACTTTCGGTCAGATAGAGGGTCCTTCTGATTCTAATAAATTGGGTTATATTAAATGGGATAGAAGACCTAGTATAAACAGTGGCGTAATCGGACCAAATTTAGATATAGAATATCGTCCCGGCGCCACACCTGCTGCAAAGGCTAATGTATATCAAAACTTCAATGGAACGGAGGTAGGAAATGTATCTAAAGCTTGTGAAGCTTTTGGAAATTGTACTGCACCACAAGAAATTACAGGTGATGTCTGTAGAAATATAAATGGATCTGTTCCCACCATATTCATGCCTACTCAAACCGTAATGGAAAATAACTCTTTTACTTCCGTTCAACCTACGTTAACCAATTCACCGGGCGGAACGATAACTTACAGCCTTTCTGGTGATGATGCCGCCCTTTTTACCATCAACTCTAGTACCGGCGTAGTAAGTATGGTTCCTAGGGATTTTGAAAATCCTGTCGATTCGGATACAGATAATTTTTACGATTTGATTTTAACTGGCACGACCAGTTTAGGCGGAGATGTAAGTGATGAGTTCACAGTAATTGTAAATAATGATTGTGAAGAGGAAGAACTCGCTTTGATGAATAAACTTCGTGCAACAGATCCTATCGGAGATATTAATGGTGATACGGGAACTCTTCAAGTTGAAATTGTGGATGAAACTAATACGCCTAGATCTGGTGTACAAGTAATATTATTTAAAGAAAGTGGTCCTGGGATAATATCTAATTCAACGGGAGTAACTGATGCATTCGGTCATTTCTCAACAACAGTAACAAGTACTCTAGCGGGTGTTGCCACATATTCGGCTCGTTATGCGAGTACAACAGGTGCACCTGATACTGATGTTGAACTAGGGAATCCAACCATGGTGAGATTTTTAACAAACATAGATGACCGCGAAACAGTGGGTGAGGTAGGTATTGCCACTAATTTTCCTCATCCCTCCAGTGTCCTAGAAGTGTACAGTGAAGATAAAGGTCTACTGGTGCCTAAAGTAGCATTGTTAAGCAGTTCAGACACAGCCACGATTCCTAGACCCGTAAATTCATTACTAGTATATAATACAAATGGGACAAATTCACTTTCAGAAGGATTTGTATTCTTCGACGGTACAGAATGGAAGAGTATATGTTTAATAAGAGATGCTCAAGGGCAATAACCAAGGCAATAACATATAACTCAGTTGAACCCTTAAACAAAGAAAAATAATATTACACGATACTCTATGAATATGAAATCTAATCACTCAATTTATGCGTTAATATTTTTCTTAGCTATTTCTCAATCAGTTTGCTTAGCTAACAATGCCTTTATATCACCTTTTAGTGTAGATAGCTACGGAAACCAAGGGGTTAATGAATACGACACTTATACGAGCCCTGCTGCAACCCTTACTGGAAGTCCCGCAGGAGCAGTTACATACAGTCTTTCAGGTCCCGATGCTGCTTTATTTTCAATAAATTCAAATGATGGTGTGGTCAGTATGGTGCCTAGAGATTTTGATAATCCTCAAGATGCTGATGGAAATAACCTTTATAGCGTAATAGTAACAGGAACAGATTCAAATTCAAATACTGCAGAACAATTTCTTGATGTCGTTGTATTCAATCTTTGTGACGAGACTGAAAATGAAGACATGTTTAAACTATCTGCACCAGATTCATTAGCAGATATCAATGGGGATACAGCTACACTAAGAATTAGTCTGATTGATGCTGATGAGACTCCTCTTTCAGCTACAGACGTCATTTTTGTAACCACTTCTGGAGCTTCATTTACGACTATCATCTCTCCCTCTGGTACAACAAACGCTTCTGGGATATACGAGAGTGTTGTTATTGGTAACAGCATAGGGATATCACAGTTCACAGCTATGTATGATAGTGACAACGATGGTACTCCAGATGCCATGGTGCCCTTAGGCTCTCCTACTGCAGTTAGAGTAACTGATAATGTGAACAATTTTGCAGTTGAAGGCATGGTGGGGATTGGTACTGAAACTCCTGATCCTTCTTCCATATTTGAAGTCGCAGGTACAGATAAAGGTGTTCTTATACCTAGAGTAGCACTTACCGGAACCACAGATACGACTACAATTGCTACACCAGCAATATCATTACTCGTTTATAATACTTCTACTTCTGGCGGACTTAGTCCAGGTTTTGTTTTTTGGAATGGATCATCTTGGGAAAATGTCTGTGCACTGTAATGCTTAGTTAAACCTAAAACATCTCTCAAAGAAAGCTAGAAGACTGTATAAATAAAACTCGTTAAAACGCACTAACACATGAAAACAACTATATATTATAAATCCCTGATTGCAGCATGTATCTGTATTTTATTTACAACAAACCTTGTTGCCAATTCGAAAAATTTTGATTCGACACCTGATTTGGATTTGTCACAATTCATTGCTATTAGTTCAGTGGGGGATATCTTAGGTCATGAAGGTAAAGTAGGAGTATCCTTATTTAATTACCGAGGCGTACCACTGTCTGGTATTACCGTGAAGCTTGTTGCGAATGGAAATAAAGCCACTTTAACTAACATTTCTGGAAAAACCGATAAAAACGGTTCATTTACTTCATCATTGTTCAGCAAGGTGATGACCGTAGTAAAAGTTACAGCAGTTATAGACATCGATGGCGATGGAAAAGCAGAAACAAGTATGGATAAAACAATTTCTATTTCTTTCATAAACAGCATAGCTTCGCATACTGGAGTTGGAATCAACACCGACACTCCAGATGATAGTGCGGTTTTACATATCAATTCAAGTGATAGAGGCGTACTTATTCCAAGAGTGGCATTGCTGGGATGCTCAGATCGGGTGACAATTTTAGATCCTGCTTTATCCTTACTGGTTTTCAATACTAACCCCTCAGATTCACTTAAAGTGGGATACGTTTATTTCAATGGTACAGATTGGGTAAACTTCTATTATTAAATTTATTTTTGGTCAAATCCAATATCACCCAAAAATATCATTAAGCAACGCAGCGAGCCGCACGCCACCTTTTTGCAATTGCTCTTTCATAAGATCGGTGTAATCGTACATGTAGCGATAACCTAAATTGTCGCCTTTCTCCACATTTGCATAGATCATCTTATACTTGCTCTCGGCTGTCTTTTAACCAGTCACGGTGGGTGCCCGCAGCTATTTGCTTGTACCGCTTTCGCGAAAGCGGAACCATATTCACTGCCAGTTCTGAGTAACTCATACCGTAACTCTCGATCATTTTTGTGTCCCAGACAGAATGTAGGTTAGTACCTTTATTGAACCAACGCACCTGAAAATCATTACCGCCTTTATCTACTTTTAAACCCACATGCAAAGGCTGGTGCAGGTCACCTATATAGTGAACCAGCATCTTCAGCTGAAATGCTTTTTCCTCATTACTAGTGGTTTTTGATTTTAAAATGGCGATTGCTTTATCTATCGCTACAATAATGTCACCTTTTTCACTTTTGGGATGGGAGTCATAAGTCTTTTCAAAAGGAATGTTCACATAATGCGTGGGACCCAGACTTCTGTATTTTGAATCGCTCTTGATCTCGTCTGCAAAGGTGGATACTGTGGCTAGGGAAGCTCCGTCCAGAAGTTTTGAAATGTTACGTTTTACCTTTTTAGTGAGGTGCTGGGTTGCGATAGCTGCTGTGGTCCTGTGACCCGTTTTCCCCCAATCTTCAGCAACGCAGCTATAACTGATGGTAAAAGCGATCAGCGCTTGAATAAATAACTTCATGTTTTTAAAGTCAAAAATAAGCGCTGATCGCCAGAAAGATTAGGTAGTTAAGTTGATTATTTTACCAATCAGGGTTAATTGGAAGCCGTTTTAGTTTCGCTGTTCTAATTGTTACAAATCTAGAAGTGGCTGGCACTAGAGAAAATACCTAATGGTGGGTAATTTTTCAATATTGCCTAAGACAATTCTCACAAAATAAGTTGTTACTTATATAAAGTGTAGGCCTCTTCAAATAGTCTAGAAAACTTACGACGCAACTGTCGTGGTGATAACACTTCCAGCGATTTGCCAAATCCCAATAGCAGACGCTCCAGCTCATAATTGGTATGCACTTTCATGCCAAAAGTCATGGAGCCGTCCTCATGTTTTTCAATGAGTTTTTGAGAAGCATGAAAGGGTTTAGTGAGAACGTAAGGGGCGTTTTTACGATCTACTTTGAATTTGATATTTTTTAGAAAACGATTATCCAGCACCGTGACGCCTATGGTGTTTTTATAATAATCGTCGGCATTGATGGGGCAGGGGATGTAGGTCTCTGTAAAATTATAATCAATGCCCATGATGCGATCTAAGGCAAAGGTGAGAATGCGCTCATGATCAGATCGCCTGCCCACTAGGAACCACCTATTGTTATACTCTTTCAAGAAATAGGGATGAAAAGTTGTCTCACTAGGTACCATCGCGTTAAAAGATTGATACATCACTTCTAGCACAACTTCTTTTAAAATTGCCTGATACAGCTCATCCAGCAAGTCAATTCCTTTCAAATCTGCATTGCGATCCAGATGTATGACAGAGGGTTTGTGATGCCGCTCTGTATAAATCTGGTCTTCCAGCTTATTAAAGATTCCTCTAAACTCAGAAAACAAACTGAAATCCTGAAACTGCCGCAACATATCCATCGTTTCAGAAAGTACATTCATGTCGTTTTCTGTAAGTGGTATTTGCGTGATGGAATAATCGGGATCGGCATAGCGGTAGAACTTACGGTCGTAAACTTCTATAAGCGCATTGTAGCCTAATTTATCCCCACGCATCATTTGCAAATCCAGCTGAACCGTGCGCTTGCTTATATTCACATCCTTTCCCTCAAATTCATATAACGCATCACTACAAGCCTCAATCAAATCTTCAAGCGACCAGTGCCTTGCCTGATTCTGTAGGCATTTGTCAATCGTTTTATATCGTATGAGGGCGTTCTTATTAAGAGCCATTGGCTTATATTTTCTGTGAATGTTTTACGTATTTCGTCCCGATAGCTATCGGGATCGCGAAAGCGAGAAACTAACAGTCTAAATCATCAAAAATACAACTACGCAAAAAGATTGCGCAGTAATATGGGCATATTTGTACCGTCGGCAAACAAAACGACGGAGCATTGAGGTTAGGCTCCTGATGTGGTAACTGCGCCGCGGTTTGTCAAAACACAATCGAGAGGCGGCGCAGTTTTTAAATTTTTTATTATGAATCGTAAAGTTACAGGAAAAGACATCAGGGAACTGGGATTCCCGCCAGGAAAATGGTACAGAGAGGCCATAGATCATATCAATATAAACCGTCTCGACGAGGCGGCGATGATGGACTATCTAGAGCAATTTAGATTACCACCTCCTAAGCCCTTGCATAAGGAACCTGTTTCATTCAGTCTGAATATCGCTGCAGAAAACGAACTCGAAGCTGAAAATGTGGAGTCGGTAAGCCGCACCATGGCAGCTGTGATGCGTACACCTACTGTGGTGAGTGGCGCCGTGATGCCAGACGCCTGCCCAGCGGGTCCAGTGGGAACGATTCCCGTGGGTGGGGTCGTTGCCGCAAAAAACGCCATTCATCCCGGTATGCACAGTGCCGATATCTGTTGCTCGGTGATGTTGAGCGATTTTGGCGATGCAGATCCTAAAACTATTTTGGATGCTGCCCAAGCGAGTACTCATTTTGGTCCTGGTGGGCGACCCAGAGGGAAACAATTCAAACCTCCCGTGGATTTAGTGGAGCGTTTTAAAGCCAATTGGTTTTTGAACGACGATAAATCGCTTTCCATTGCTCAAGAGCATCTGGGTACGCAAGGTGACGGTAACCATTTCTTGTTTGTGGGTAAATCTGCCGCTACCGGTAATACCATGATGATCACACACCACGGTTCGCGAGGACCTGGAGCGAGATTATTCAAAAAAGGAATGGATGCCGCAGAACGTTTTAGAAAATTGTTGTCTCCTGAGACTTTAAAGCAAAATGCATGGATTCCTTTTGATACCGATGAGGGAAAAGAGTACTGGGACGCTTTGCAAACCATAAGAGCTTGGACCAGGCTCAACCATGAGAAAATCCATGAATCAGTAGCTGAAAAGGCTGGTGTAACCTTAGAGAACCGGTTTTGGAATGAGCATAATTTTGTGTTCAAGGATGAAGACATATTTTACCATGCAAAAGGAGCCACGCCATTAGATCCTAAATTTATGCCAGACATCACAGGACCACGGTTAATTCCTTTAAACATGGCAGAGCCGGTGCTGATTGTTTCAGGAGCTACCACAGATAGCAACCTAGGTTTTGCGCCTCATGGTGCGGGAAGAAATATGAGCCGCTCCCAGCATAAACGCAACTTGGCAGAACGAAGCAATGACGCCATTTTTGCTGAGGAAACGGCTGGTTTGGATGTGCGTTTTTACAGTAACGAAATCGACATTTCTGAGTTGCCGAGTGCCTACAAAAATGCTGCGGCCGTACGTAAACAAATGAAAGATTACAATCTAGGTGAAGTGCTGGATGAAGTCATGCCTTATGGTTGTATCATGGCAGGCGACTGGCAGAAAAATGCGCCTTGGCGTAAAAAGAAACGCCGTCGTGGTAGGAGGTAGGCTGTCATGATTCAATCAGCTGTCAGGTTGAGTAATCGGGATTGTATCGAGAAGAAAAGAGTCGTCTTGCAATGAGTTCTTATTGAGGATGTTTGAATTTCAATTAACTTGTTGTAACACCCCCAAACCCCCTCGAGGGGGCTTTTTGGTCTGTATCTAAAATCTTAGTTTCACTCTGAAACCGACTTTAGGAGGGATTCAGAGTCTCATTAAGAATGTCTCGATTCAAAAAGCTCCTCGAATACTGACCATGAGATTCTATCCTGACATCTGTACGGGACATCGCACTGTTCCGTTCAGAATGACAGAATAAATCTGTTGTGGCGTCAGTCTGAGTCTATCGAAGACGATTTGTGTCGAGAATTGGAATAAAATAAAAAGACCCATCTTGTAGAAGATGAGTCTTTTGTAGCGTGGGGCGGGCACGATCCGCCGACCTCAGCATTATGAGTGCTGCGCTCTAACCAGCTGAGCTACCACGCCATTGCTTAAAGCGGCTGCAAAGATACAATTATTCTGTTTTAGCTACCAAAACTTTCTATATTAAATCTACAGCATTTTTATTTTTTGACATAGTGACTAAATGCCCTATATTGCCAGCAAACTAATCTGCCATGCAAGATCCTATGAAGTTTACCCTGGAGTTTCCCATACAAGTGTCTCCTAAATTATTATATCAATACCTGGCAACTCCTTCAGGCATGTCTGAGTGGTTTGCAGATAATGTGAACAGTAGAGGAGAGTACTTTAGATTCATCTGGGATGGACAAGAAGAGAAAGCAAAAATTGTAAAAAGAGTCAGTGAAGAGCGCGCCCGTTTTCAATGGGATTATGATGAGGGGACTAAGAAATATTTTGAGTTACGCATACAAGTAGATGAGATTACTAAAGATGTGTCGCTCATGATTGAAGATTTTGGTGATGATGAAGATGAGGTGGAAGAGCAAAAATTGTTTTGGGAAAATCAGATCTCAAGCCTTAAAAAGGTGTTAGGTTCAAGGTAATCCTCTCTCTAACCATTAATTTTGAGCCCTAATTGAATTAGGGCTTTTTTTATGATCAATCTCAATGGTTCCATAGTAGACCAGCAACAAGCACAGATACCATTTAATAATCGTGGAACGTATTATGGCGATGGTGTTTTTGAAACCCTACGTTGTTATGAGGGTAAGCCATTGTTGTTTGAAGCGCATTACTTCAGGCTTATGGCAAGCATGCGTATCTTGCGTATGGAGATTCCGCAGTCATTTACACCAGAGTTTATTGAGGAAGAGATAACAAATTTATTAGCTAAAAACAATTTTACTCAAGGTCACGCACGAGTACGATTCACTGTATGGCGCAAACCTGGCGGATTTTACACACCTCAAGATCGAAATGTAGAATTCGCTATAGAGTCTTCTGAGATAGATGGTAAATATCAGAATCCTTCCTCCAGGGAAGTAGAGTTATTCAAAGATCATCATGTCGTTTCTGGGATGTTAGGCAATTTGAAAACCGCTCAGAAAATGGTTAATATCCTTGCAGGTATATACGCTCAAGAAAATGACTATCAGGACATGTTGCTGATCAATGAAAAGAAAATGGTGGTAGAATCCATTTCAGGGAATTTGTTTTTACGATCTGGTGATACGATTAAAACCCCTCCTTTGTCAGACGGTTGTCTCAATGGTATCATGCGTGAGCAGGTATTGTCACAACTCAAAATGATGCTTAATTATAAGGTGGAAGAAACAACAATCACACCTTTTGAATTACAACGCGCCGATGAGCTTTTCACCACAAATATGATCAGAGGAGTTCAGAGCATCCATAAATATAGAAAAAAAGCTTACGAAACTACCTGTGCTGATGAGCTGATCGAATTGATTAATGGGAGGTATTTTGGAGCATAATCAGCTATGGATTAAATACGGATCCACCCGCTTTTCCGTGCTCCCTCTCTAGTCTGGTTTGCATGCTCGATATTTTATATACCATAAATATAACGAGCAATGCCTCAACAACAGTCAGAATTTCAGAATAGATACTGTTTTGAGTACCGACCATCATTTCAGAAGCTGTTTCTGCACTGAGGCTTATCCTATTGACTATTGTGGCGTATATATTATTGATAATATGAATGGCCCACCATAAGCCTATAATCAAACTAATGCCATTATTATTTAAAACGACATTCATTTTTTGTAGTTGATTTTGCAGCCCGCTATTAATTTCGGTCATGATTTTTACAGGCAAATAGATTCATGATGGGAACAAACCAGCTCCACGCTGCGATAGATTCAGGATAATCGGCATTATGACCTAGCCTGATGATGTTATTATAAGCGCTTCTGAACCAATTTATATATACAATAATTAAAATAATTCTTATTACAAAACTTATTTTGCCAGCGAGGAACTGTCTAGAATCAATGTCCTCAGCTTCTTCCATGGTAAAACAGGTTCCTTGGTCTATGCGTTCTAGTAAATCCAGTTCAAAAAAGTCCAGCGCGATCCCCACCATAGATGCAATGATGATGATCCAGAAAACCACTATCAGAATTTTAGCCCTGTGAGTATTACTCTAAATAGCTTTTACGGCATGCGCATTTTTTCGAAAATTTGGAACTATGTGCTTGTGATCAGTAGGTTGATTCTCTTTAGGTGATCCTTACTCGATATATATATTAGCTGGTTTAACTGATAGTTAGTATAACAGCTTCAAATCTAAACCTTTAAATGTTTCAATTGCTAATTTGAATATGAGAGCTGGGTTGAAAGTTACGCTTTCGCGAAAGCGTGCAACATCTAACCATGATTCTAAGAATAGAAACTTTGCATACCTAAAGTTCTTAAGTATATTTACACCTAAGAAACTTAGGTATGTCTACAGCAAATTTATATCGAGGCAGTCTTGCCACCATCATTATGCAGTTGCTGGAGCGGGAGGGAAGGATGTATGGTTATGAGATTACCCAGAAGGTAAGGGAGGTTACTAAGGACAGTCTCCAGATTAAAGAAGGAGCTTTGTACCCTGCGCTGCACAAGCTGCAAGCTCAGGGTTACCTCACGGTTGAAGCAGAGAAAGTGAATAATCGTATACGTAAGTATTATAAACTGACTGAAAGCGGTGAGAAGGAAACTGTTAATATGCTGGAAGACTTGAAACAGTATATTCAAGACATGCAACTGGTCATCAACCCTAAATTGAGCTATTGATGGAAATAAGCGACGAGCAAATAGAAAAATTATATGTGTTCACGCGCAAGCATTACGTAGAACATTATGATCTGCAAACGGAGCTTGTGGACCACCTTGCGCTAGGAATTGAGCAACAGTGGCAGGAGCATCCTAATCGCAGTTTTGATAAGGCGTTGCAAAAGGAGTTTAAGAAGTTTGGTGTTTTTGGTTTTACTGAAATCGTAGAACAGCGGCAGAAAGCGCTAAGTAAGAAATACATGAAATTCATTTGGCAACATTTGAAGGAGTATCTCACGTTGCCTAAGTGTGTTTTCGCATTATCAGTCACCGCTGCCTTATTTTATCTCATCCAAATTTTAAATCTAAGATCACTGCCGGTGCTTACCGTTATGGCGATTCTTTTAGTGGTGTATTTTATTTGGTCTGCGAGAAGCGCCTGTCGTGCACGTAAAAAACGAGAATCAGATAAGGAGAAGACCTGGATGCTTGAAGAAATGATACGCAATCAAGGGAATACGGTGGGAGCGATATGGCTACCGTTTCATTTCATCCAGATATTCATCCATATCGATGATGGCAACCTATCTGACTGGAACCCTTATTTTCTAGCAGCAATTTGTTTTGTGTTCGTTCTAATGTGCTTAGTTCTATATGTGATAACGGTTGAAATTCCTAAACACGCTGAGACATACCTGCGTCAGGAATACCCAGAATATGATATCGCATAGAAAAAGCGACCCTGAGATCGCTTTTTTATTTAGATCTTTAATTTTTCTACTGTATAGGCATATTTCTATATCTGGAACTTGCTAGCAAGTAAACACCGTAAAGTGTAAGTCCAGCTGCAACAATTCCCATAACAATAGTACCACCTTCTTGACTGATGAATTGCAGGGCGTTCTTTGTACCACCCGCAGCTTTGCTTGCGTTTGAGGACATGGCGGCTTTGGCAAACAAAAATGCCAATACACCTATGACAACTCCTCTCGCGGTGAAACCCCATTTTCCAGCTTTGACTAGAAATTCCTGAGCTTTACGGTCTAATTCAGCATTCTGAACTTTATCCTTGAATTTGCCTGAGAAAGCTCTGTAAAATTCGTAGATGGCTTTACCTGCTAAACATAAGGCTATAAAAACAACTACGTATTTACCCCAGTCATTTTGCATGAGAGAACCTAGCCAGCTGCCCCCACCGCTACTCCCACCAACATTCAGGAGTAGATTTACTCCATAAATTCCTAGTGTAGAATAACCAAGAGCGCTCACTGCATAAGCTATTCTGCGTACGGTACTCTTTTTATCACTCTCACCGCGCCCCTCAGGATTTTTGATAGCTAAATAAACCCGCCAAGCGGCAAAGGCAAATATTCCTAAGGTCATGAGTCCTAGAATTATCTGACCAAAAGGCTGACTAGAAATGTATTGGAGTGCGTCGTTGCTACCTGTAGCACCTCCATCGCTTTGAAAAGCTGAGTAAGCGGTCAAACCGCCCACTAGTAAATAGACAGCTCCCTTTGTGAATATCCCAAATTTGGCGAAAGTCTCTTTCTTACTACTCATTTTGTTATTTTCAATATTAAATTCTGTTTTTAATCGAAAACCACGTTTAGTTCATATTTACCAAAAAATTCGCAATAGTTTTAGAAAGCCACAGATGGTTAGCGGTTTTAATTAACTAAATCACTGAATAAAACTCACTGTATTATTTAGCGAATTCTTCGCAAAGTGCAGCACATTTTCTACAAGCTTCTGCGCAGTCTTGGCAGTGTTGGTGATCGTGTTTGGAGCATTCATCAGCACAAGCGTTGCATGTTTCTGCACAAACTTTTAGATAAGACTTTGTGAACTGAGAGTCAAAAGTCACTAATTTTAATGCTGTACTACAAACTTCTGCACATGCGATATCTGTCTTTATGCAATTTGCCATCATTTTAACATTTTCCTCCCCTAAGCATGCCTGAGCACAGTTATTGCAATGCGTAATACATTGAGTAAGTGCGTCAATTAGTTCTTGATTCTTCATAATTTTCTTTTCCTCAAAGATGTAATGATTTAGAAAGATTCACTGTTACGATTATGTTGAACTTACCTAAAGATGTGCTAAATAATCAATCAAGATCATTTTCATGATCCTATGAATCTGGGGTCAGCTAATTAGGGATTATTATAATCCCCTTTTGCCCAAGCGACGGTTGGCGTGATCCATTCATCCATAGCTCGGAACAAGAAACCGTGGCCTAGCCCTGTATGAATTTTAATTTCTTTGAAATATTTGATCTCGCAGGTGGTGTTTTGTAATCTCGCTTTCGCGAAAGCGCCATCAGGATCAGAGCTTTCATAAATATTGAGACTGTTGCCACAAAAGTTCATCTCAGGAATATTCTGTAAATCTGATTCATGATAACTAGCGATCAAGACAAAATTGAGGTCAGGCCGATTTGCCAAAGTGCTCACATACTGAGCGATGTATCCACCTTTTGAAGTTCCGGCCACAGTTATATGATTTGCAGGAACTCCGTTTGAGACAAGACTTTCTATTTGTTCAACCACGGTGGTCACATATTCTCGCGCGTTGACATTACCATTTCTGCTCGCTGATCACAGTAAGTTCTGCCTCTTCAAATGCAGCGATAATTTACCCAGCCACTCGCATTTTCTATGGTTCAGGCGATGGTATCATCATTCCTCTCTTTGTAACTCTTATCGATGACTCCCACGACCGTGCTCTCGTCCAGTTGTGATTCTAGCGTGATATCCACAATCGTGCCTGGATCCAAACAATGAAGATGAATTTGTGATGCTCAATCTTGACCTTACTGATAGGATAGTAATCTGGCGACTCTGGGAATTTCCATTTTAGCTCTCTTCCCATTTCCAGTCTGCCCGTTCCATGAGCGATAAAGTAATTCTTCATTTTTTCAGGATCGACGATTGCCTCAAAGACTTCGCTTGCTGGTTTCTGAATCTAAATTGCTGATTTTGGGGAGAGTGGGGATGTTGTCATGGGGTAAAGGTAGGGGTTTTATAAATGGTTCAGTAACACCCACAACCCCCTCGGAGGGGGCTTTTGATCTGAATCTAAAATCTTATTGTCACTCTGAAACCGACTTTAGGAGGGATTCAGAGTCTCTATAAATCTATCATGATTTCAAAAGCGTCTGCGCGCGTATCTCAAAGATTCTGAATCGTCGTCCGGCTCCGTTCAGAATGACAAGAATAAAAATTGACCCAGTATGACATCGAGAATTTCAGCCTTTAGATCTATGTCTGTCACTCTGAAAGTGAGTAACTAGCTATTCAGAGTCTTCGTTTTTGTGACTCAATTTTGAAGTGAGACTGCGACCCCCCCCCAAACCCCCTCGAGGGGGCTTTCTCGTCTGTATCTAAAATCTTAGTGTCACTCTGAACCCGACTTTAGGAGGGATTCAGAGCCTCATTAAAATGTCTCGATCTTTAAATGCATTATAGAACACCCCCAACCCCCTGGGAAGGGGCTATTGATCACGATTTCAAAATGCATCAGACAATTTTAGGTTTCAAACTTCCCCCTTGAGGGGGATCAAGGGGTTGTTTGCATGATGTGTTTAATTCCTGCGCCTCACCAACAAAAGCGTCAACACCACAATACTCAGAACCCCATAAACCAGCAACCCATATTTAATCATACCAGTGATAAAAAATGTTGGAAAGCCTGAGTATCTACCTTTGCTGGTTGTTTCAATCAGGTCTGGAATCAAGGAAGCATTTTCTAGATAGAAATAGGCAAGGATGCATGAAATACCGAGAACGTAAAAGCGGATTGTTTTAAAGTGGTTTTTATTCATGTTTTAATAGTCTAAAGGTCTACGTGACGGAATTGAAATGCCCTCTGTCTCGATTCAATCCGGGACTTCGGCTCCGCTCAGTCACCTTGCATCCTAATTTATTCGCGGTGACTTCGGCTCCGCTCAGTCACTTTTTTATCGAGGAATTATTGAGGTCGCTGAGCGGAGCCGAAGTGCCTTCTATGACAATTCTTTTTTAATAAAATTCCTATGCATGGTTTCATTCAAACATTTCGCCAGCTCATGTAGTTTATGCGCATTCCCTTCAATCAAGGCTTCTTTCTTTTCGCGTCTCCAGCCTTGAATCTGTTTTTCTCGCTCAAAAGCATGATCAATTCTGGTGAATTCTTCCAGATAAACCAATTCGCGCACTCCATGCTTTTTAGTGTGATTTGAACCGAGTCCATTTATGTGTTGCTGCAACCTAACTTCCAGCTCTTTTGTACTTCCTGTGTAGTAGGTACCATTACCGCATTCTAGGATGTAAACGTGACATGTCATAGTGTGAAGATAGTTAAACCGGGACTTCGGCTCCGCTCAGTCACCTTTCAATTCGATAAATTCTAATTCACAGAGCTTCAAAATCACTATCTTTTCAATCTGGATTCCAGTAAGGTCATTGAGCGGAGCCGAAATGCCCTCTATCGCGATGTCTATAAGGTTGCTGAGACGGTCCCTGAGCGGAATCAAAGGGTGAGTCGAAGCGCCCTCTTGCACGATCTAAAACATAGGCTTCCAGTCCCTAAAACCTCAGGTCAGATACAAAACCGAGCCCTGAGACGAACCCTTAGTTTAAACGTAGGCTGTCAAAGGGTGACTGTTAATCACCACAGCCGTTGAATCTCAATAGTCATTAAATAAAATACGAACTAAAATTCATTTATATTTACCGTTAACTACCAAATCTTTTGGAATATTAGTATTTTCAGAGTTCGCAATATCAATCAAAATCAATTTTAAAAATCAACGAGTCCTTGAATTATTTCAGAATTTCAAAAAATCTCATGATGACTATTAATTCACTTATTTCTAAATTATGCTTACGAAGATTCTAATGTTATTTTTATTGAGTGGGGCTTTTGTAAAAGGTCAGACTCCCTACAATCGAATGGACCTTGTAACGATCGATAATTTTCAGGGTGAAAGTTTTATAGGAAGGAGAATTGTTATTTTAGATAATGATACTCTTGTTGATCAAACACCAGAGATAGATACTCCAGTGGAACTCTCTCCTAAGATAACAAATAAAGAAATTATGGCAGATTATTTCTATATGACTACCATTAGTAAAAAATCTAGGTTAGCTTGGTGGAAGAAGCCCATTGTAATCCATTTGTCTGATGATTTTGACGAAGAAATTATTGAAGATTTGAAGTCATTTGTTGATAGCATAAATGCCACAGAAACTGTTCAGATTAATTTTAGCGATACGAAAGAAGGAAGTAATTTAATGATTTTAAACCATAAAGTGACTTTCAGCTCAGATTTGCTAAAGAATTTAAACGATTTTCCAAAACAAAAAATTTTATTCTACTATACCACTTATTCATTATACAGAGTAGATTCTGAAATTGATCATGGCTTTATTAAAATAGATTTAGATAGAACAAATAATTCTCAAGAGATAAAACGTAGTTTAAGAAGAACTCTTTACGCAAGCTTAGGTTATTTTATTGGGAGAGATGAAATCTCAAGGGAAAGCTTACTTTACCGAAAATCTGAGCGAGATGCTGATCTGAATGATTACGATAGGCTATTGCTTCAAGTCCATTATGATCATTTAACTGATTATAGAGTAAATACTTATGATTTGTATGAATTATTTTGGAAGAAATATTAAAATGAGAGGGCTTTTTATTATAGCTTTTTTGACGTGGTTGTCAAATGATATCCGTGCTCAGAATCCAAACCAATACGGAGAGGATTATTTTATGTCTTTAAAGACTTTCAGAGAAAAGGTTAGTGATACCATTTCACTTGACCACTTAAGGTATAAAATTGTAAAAGGTGATACCGTAGTTCCTTACAAGCGGAACTTTGGTAAAGATTCGTTGAAATTAAATAAAGTTAGGTATATCCTAAAAGACACCACTTTTTTAGATATCTACAAATCTATTGCTTATAGGTCAGTTGATAAAAATGAACCTCGACATAGATTCTGGAGTGATGATATCATTATTTATTTCGGTGAGTCGGTTTCAAATTACTATAAGCGAAAATTAAAAAAGTTTATCAGGCTTAATCTGAATGAAATCCCTAACTTAAATATTAAAACAACTAATAATCTAGAAAAATCTAATTTTGTAATCTACTTTGATGGTGATTTTGAATATGAAGGGCGCCTTAAAAATAATTACAAGCGAAGAATAAACTATCGTACTTATTGGACAGGCAGTGATATAGATAAAGTGAATCTAAAATTGATTCCAGAATTTTATACTGATAAAAATGCGATTCTTGCCGACCTTATTAGAGGCTTTGTTATCAATTTGGGATTTTTAAATAAATCGTCTGAATTAGGGTGTGATTCTGTTTTCTCAAATTGCTATGAACTCGTTGAAGATTTAACCGCTATTGACAAAGAGATACTTACTTATCATTATTCTAGAGGGTTTTGTGTAGGTATGGATCTTAAATCCTTCGAAGAACAAGACGCAGCCGCACGAGAATTTTATAAATACAACGAAGGAAGTAATTACTATGTTTTATTTAGGAAGGATAGATTTTAATCTAAATGATCAAGTTTAATTATCATTATTCAATTGAATTCGATTACCATTATTAAGTAAATATCCCAAAACCACCGTCAAAACAGCCCCCAGCGGATTCAACCATAAAAATGGCAGCACCGTCACGCCGTCCACAAACTCGTGCAGCACGGCGCAAATGATGACGATGGTTTGGGAGATGATGGCAGCGGTAAAAATGGCTTTGCCTTGCACTTTTTTAAAGTAAAAGGCGACCAGGAAAATCCCCAAAATTGTCCCGTAAAAAATGGAGCCAATGAAATTGACCAGCTGGATCAGGTTGTCAAAGAGCGAAACAAAACTGGCAAACAGGATCGCGAGCACTCCCCAGGCTAGCGTGAACCACTTGCTGGCGTTCACGTAGTGATCGTCGTCCCGTTCACGGGACTGGTAACGTTTGTAAATATCTATGGTCGTGGTAGAGGAGAGGGCGTTGAGTTCGCTGGCGGTGCTGCTCATCGCAGCACACAGGATCACGGCGAGCAACAAGCCTACCAGTCCTTTCGGTAAATGGTTCAGGATGTAGTGGATAAAGACATAATCCTTGTCATTGGTCTCCACGGCTTCATCGGCTTTCTCGATGAGGTCTCGGGCACGTTGCCGGTTGTTTTCCTCGCTTTCGCGCAAGCGGGATAATTCTTGCGAATAGTTTGCCGTTGCTCCACCACTTGCCAATGCACCTGCATATTGTTTTTGAACCAGTTGTTTTTCCTGCAAAATAGTCTCGTGGCTGTCCTGCAATTCTTGATAATCGTCTGCGTACTCACTTTCCAAAACCGCCGTCTCTCCCGCCGGATTGAAATTGAGCGGAGTGCTGTTGAACTGGTAGAACACAAAGACCATCACGCCCACGAGCAGAATGAAGAACTGCATGGGCACCTTGAACAGCCCGTTGAAAAGCAGCCCCATGCGCATCTCCCGCACGCTGCTGCCCGAGAGGTAGCGCTGTACCTGCGACTGATCGGTGCCAAAATAGCTTAGCATCAAAAAGGTCGCGCCAAATAGCGCGCTCCACACATTGTAGCGATCGTCCAGCGCAAAGTCAAAATCCAGCACTTGCATCTTATCGGCATCGCCCGCCATGGTCAGTGCATTGCCAAAGGTCACATTATCGGGCAGCGCATTCACGATCAGCACAAAAGCGGTCACCATTCCCGCCATGATCACGACCATTTGTTGTTTTTGGGTCACGCTCACGGCTTTGGTGCCGCCGCTCACGGTGTATATGATCACGAGGATACCGATCAATATGTTCAGGTAGCGCAGTTCCCAGTCCAGCACTGCACTCAAAATGATTGCCGGTGCGTAGATCGTGATCCCTGCTGCCAAGCCACGTTGAACCAAAAACAGTCCAGAGGCCAGCGACCGCGTTTTTAAATCAAACCGCTTTTCCAAAAACTCATAGGCCGTGTACACTTTGAGCTTGTGGTAGATCGGGATAAAGGTCACGCAAATGATGATCACCGCGATGGGCAGCCCAAAGTACAGCTGCACAAATTCCATCCCATCGGTATAGGCTTGTCCCGGCGTGCTCAAAAACGTGATCGCGCTCGCTTGCGTCGCCATCACACTCAGTCCCACCGTGAGCCACTTACTGTCGCCGCCCTTGATGTATTCTTCGCTGCTTTGCTTACCACGGGTTTTGTAAACGCCGTATAAGACGATTCCCGCGAGGGTAGAGAAGAGGATGAACCAGTCCACACGAGTGAGCGCTCCCACACTTTCTAAAAACCAATTAGTTGAATCCATCGAAATCGTTTAAAAAGTATTTTTCCCTTTTTGCCACCGACGAGTACAACAGAGGATGGCACAAATGTCCGTAGTTCCTGAGCGGTGGTCGCTGAGCGGAGTCGAAGCGAGCCGAAGGGCAGGACAAAGGGCGTCCGCAATGCTATTTAATATGTAAAAAATAATTTTCAAATCTTAAATCCCAAATTTCAAATTTCAATCCCGATAGCTATCGGGACCAAGCTCCAAGCTCCAAATTGCTCTTGCCTCTTGATTCTTGCCTCTTTTTCTTTTGTCTTACGTCCTTCAGCGAAGCGTTCTTATGTCAGACCCGGTAAACACCATCTTACTGTCCATAAACACGACTTATGATGTAAAACAAAATGGCATAAACCACATTTGCGACCAATACAGCAATGTAAAACGGCCGCCATTTTTTAGTCTCGGGCATCGCTTTCGGTTTTAAGTTCTTTCTGGGTGTCCAGATTGATGATGTTGGCAAAAAGACGATACGCACCAGCAACTCCCGCTGGCAATTCCCTGAAAAAGCTCAGTCCAGTATATACCACATGCCCCTTGCCATAAGGTGCCACCAGCAAACTCCCACGCGTCATTTCCTCACCCGCATCTGCCATTCCCAGAATAGGAGTAAAGCCTTCATCCCAGGCTTCTGGAAAATACAGCCCGCGTTCCTGCACCCAGCCCTCAAAATCGGCTTGTGTGATTTTGTTCGGATAATTTAATACGGGATGCTCTGGATTGAGAAAAGTGATTGTTGCGTTTTCATCGGTAGTACGCTTTCGCGAAAGCGAGATCTCCAAAGGCCCCATCGCCACATCGTTCAATCCTCTACTGGTATTGTATTGCTGCACGAGGGTACCGCCGTTTCTAACAAAGTCCGCTAGTCGGGATTGCAGATTGGTCATGTCCTGTTCAGCTACGTTGTAGGCGCGTATGCCTGTAACGATCACGTCATATTTACTGAGGTCAGCAGGTACGTTTGCAGGATCGTAGGTGAACACCGTACTTCCCATAGCTTCAAGCGCTGCTGGTATCGCATCGCCCGCACCGTTGATGTAGGCAATGGTGGTAGCATTATTGGTCAGGTTTGGATTTACGATTTTGGCAGTTGCATCGCGCACTAGTTGTTGATCGGGAATGTGATCGTAGCTGATCTGGATAACCTCCTTATTATAGGTTTTACCATTTGCATTGATCGACGCCTCCAGCGTTCCCTCAGACTGATTACTCGGAGCGGTGACGGTAAAGGTAAAACTGCGCTGTTCTCCCTTTTTCATATCAAAAACTTGCATGGTGCGCATCCCAGGATCCCAACTGGCTGGCAGCTTGATGGATGGGCTGATGTTTTGTACATCAGCAAATGCTTTAACAACCAGATTGACTTTTTTGCTCTCGCCACTCTGAAAAATATAGACCGGTTCCTCAACTTTGACACTCAGCGCCGGAACGATGTGAAGCGGTTCCAGCACCTCGCCACGCACCGGATCAGTGCTTTTGTGAATGATGGGCAGCATTTTTTTGATTTCGATTCCAGCGACGGTTACAGTAATAGGAACTTGGAAGGCCGCTTTGTCCTCTGGCAAACCGATCAGCTCTGGATCGTCCACCTTATACATACCCATTGATCCTTCCTTTTCCAAATAATAAGGAGTAGAGTAGGGCGCATCTTCTGGAATGGTAAGGGTCGCTTGAGTGTTCACGCCCTGATATGCCGGGATTTTGAAGCTATTAGTTGTAAGTTGTAAGTTGTCAGATTTGGTAATTTCAATCTGTAGTTTTTCATCCGATCGGTTGGTAGTTTCAAGATTGACTTGTAAGTGCTCACCGCCAGTCGTGTAGGTTTCCCGTACGCTTGCCTGAGCGTAAAAACCTGTTATATCTAACATCAGTTCTTCCAGTTCCTTAATCTTGATATCTTTCCAATGTCCATCATCCAATTTTGAGATTGCGTTGTGCAGCTTCGCCAGTTGATTTAAACTTTTCGTTGGTTTCTTAAAGTCGTAATCGGCGATGATCTGGTTGAGTTGCGTTTGGATAGGACTGCCACCTTTAACCCGAGTCCAAGTGGTGTTGATTCCAGAAAAAATATCACTTTTATCCTCAGGAAAGGAGCCTTTTAAATATTCTAGGTATTCGGTTTGTCTGTCACGACTTCCGCTGCTACCAAATCCCTGTGACTTATGCTGGCTGCGGCTCAAGGCAGCGATCTCGTTATTGGACAAGCCTTTTGCCAGGTAGTAACTGCCTGCTTCGATTTCTAGGAGATTTGTTTTGTCCGCTTTCGCGAAAGCGTCACGACTCCCATAAAACCACCAGCTGGTATTAAAAAAGATGCGCTCGGGTTTGTAGGACTCAACTTCTGGTAAAAAAGCGGAATCATCAGCAAGGTCGTAAGCTTCCATCCCAAGCATCGCGCTGCTGGTGTGATGACCGTGGGTGGTTCCTGCCGTACGGTGGTTGAAGCGATTAATAATCACATCGGGCTTGAATTTCCTGATGATGCGCACAACATCTTTCAATACCTCTTCTTCGTTCCAAATCTCCAGCGTTTCATCGGGATGCTTGGAATACCCAAAATCATTAGCCCGAGTGAAAAACTGGTTTCCACCGTCTAGGTTACGTGCTTCTAGTAATTCTTGGGAACGTATCATTCCCAGCTGCTCGCGCAATTCAGGCCCGATCAAGTTCTGACCACCGTCGCCACGAGTGAGTGAAAGATATGCCGTACGCGCTTGTTTATCATTTGCCAGCCAGGAGATCAGTCGCGTATTTTCATCGTCTGGATGTGCCGCGAGATACAACGCAGAACCCAGGAATCCCAATTTTTTGATTTTTTGGTAGATTTCTGAAGTGTTAGGTTGCTGCGGAGCCAAGCGGTTTTCCTGTGCGATTGCGATATTTACGCTGCATATAATAACAAGGACGCTCGCCAAGCGTCCCCACGTAGTGGTGGATCGCATCCGTCGTCTCAAAGTAATTCCCGATCGTCCGAGAAAATCAAGATTTTTTTTCATAGAGCGTGAAGATACAGCAAGGATTTGTTTCAGCTAAAGGGAAACTATCGTAATTCTGGTTTCACAAGGACAATAAATCATTGATTAAAGCAAGTAAAACCTCAGTCTAGTTTAACTAATCGTAAACAATTCTGAAATGCCCTGAATAAGTGAATAGGAATTTTATCTTTGTTGCGATAAATATTTTATGATGAAAAAAATTTACAATTTAGCTTTCTTACTGAGCGCATTTTTATGTGCAGGGCTGGTGAGTGGGCAAACGACGACCATCGATTTCGAGACGGATGGAGAAGGATATTCTTCTACCGCAACAGAAGGTTCAAGTTTTATTGATGTGTTTAATAGAATCGATGCATCAGCTGAATCTGGTGGTAACCTAGGAGGAAACAGTACCTTTATTTGGGCTGTGGAGGATACTAACGTTACTCCTGGATCAATTACTTTAGATCAAATTGATGTAACTGGCTCCACGTCTTTCACGTTTTCGATAGACATGTTAGCGCACCACTTCCAAGATTGGGACAGTACCGATGAATTAAATATTACATATTCTCTAGATAGCGGTTCCGCTCAGAATTTGATGTCAGTTCAAATGCATCAGGGGTCTGGGGATGCAAATAATGGTCCTGCTGCTCTTGATACAGATTTTGATGGTGATGGAGAATGTGGTGCAGGGTTAGTTTTACCAGCCTTAACTACTGGTACACAGCATGGCTGTTCAGTTACAGATTCAAACTTTGCAACCTTTACAACTTCAGCCATTCCATTGTCAGGGAATTCAACATTAGATATTGTTCTTTCATTTGAAAATTTGACTTCTAGTGACGAGGGGATTTATATTGATAATATAGTAATTACTCAAGGGGCCGGTGCATTGCCGCCGTCAGTAGGTTTTGACAATACTGCGAGTTCAGAAAATGAAACTAACTTAACCTTTACCTCTTCAATTATACCTGTTACATTGTCTAATTATGGAGGGAGTCAAGTTGATTTAAGCGTTTCCGTCACAGGCGGAACTGCTGAGATGGCTGATTACACTCTTAACACTACAAGTTTGAGTTTTACAGGGAATGGTACTCAAAATATAACATTTGATATCAATCCAGATGCTGGTTTTGAAGATGAAACGATTGAAATTACCTTGACCGAAACAACATCTACCGGAGCTACTGTATCCCCAGACACCCATACTCTGACTATATTCGATGATGAAACGGCACCACTAGTAATCAACGAAATCCTAGCAGATCCCGATGGAACAACGGGTGATGCAAATGGAGATGGAGTTGCTGATACTTCAGATGATGAGTTTATTGAGATTTTCAATAACTCTTCTTCAGCTATTGATATGTCTAATTATACCTTGTCAGATGGTTTCGGAGTAAGACATACATTTCCATCAGGTACTGTCTTGCTTGCTCAACAAGCCATTGTGGTTTTCGGTGGTGGAAATGTTGAGGATTTTACGGGTGTACCTGGATTGGTTCAGGTAGCTGGTACCTTAGGACTTAATAATAGTGGTGATACCATAACCATTGCTGATGGAAGTGGTACTGCATTAGTAGTAGAGACATATGGAAGCGCAGGTAATAATCAATCTATTGCCAGAGATCCAGACTTTACGGGTGCATTTGTAGATCACAGCACTATTACCACTAATCCTATAGATTTTTCTCCTGGTTCTGATAACACAGATGGTTCAAGCCTTACAGATCCTAATACATGGACGGGTGCTACAGATACTGACTGGGCGACGGGTAGTAACTGGGTAAACGGAATAGCTCCGAGGTCTATTGATGATATTATAATTCCTAACGGCTTAGGTAACTACCCAATTATCTCATCAACAACTGGAGGTGTAGGTAACGATTTAACTGTTGAAGGAGCTGCATCACTTATTATAAATGGTGGTGGTAGCTTAATCTTAAATGGGGCTTCAACAGGAGAAGTGACTTATAACATCGCTATTCCAGATACTAACTGGCACTTGATCGGTACACCGGTGTCTGGAGAGGATTATGACTCAGCATGGATAACTGCAAACAATATAGCATCTGGAACCGGTTCTAATAGAGGTGTTAGTACCTACATCAATACTACAGATGGAGATGGCGACTGGGTTTATGCTCAAGATGGTGTTCCTGAAACTTTTGCTAACACTATCGGTTACAGTGTCCTTACTAACGCGGCGGGAGACATCGCTCTTACCGGAAGTTTGTTAACGACAGATCTAGCTGTTCCAATTACGGAAAGTGCTAATTTCCCAGAAGAGGACAACAGCTTTAACCTAGTAGGTAATCCATTTGCTGCTTATCTTTCAATAGATGATTTCTTAACGTTGAGCACTAATGCAGCAGCTTTAGAAGATGTAAGAGAAGCGGTTTACGTATGGAACGGTAGTTCATATCTACCGCTGACTATTGGATTCATCCACCCTGGTCAAGGATTTTTCTTGAGCTCAGCGGGTGCGTCAGAGTCGGTTGACTTTAATGAAAATATGTTGAGTCACCAGACTGGTCTAACTTTTTACAGTACACCGTCTAATAACTCATCTATCCAATTGGTAATGTCTGTTGGCAACGAAGCTCGCAGTACCAAAGTTAACTTTATTAATGGTAAGACTTTAGGTCTTGATCCAAGATTTGACGTAGCTACATTTGGTGGTCAAGTCGCAAGTCTTGAGATTTACACCGCCCTTGTAGATGGTTCTTATCAAGATACCAATTTTGCAATTCAAGCATTACCTGATACTAATCTTGATGCGATGATTATTCCAGTAGGTGTAACGGCAGCAGCAGGTCAAATGGTAAGTATCGTGGCAGATGTTAATGGTTTGCCTATTAATACAAATGTTTATCTGGAAGACAGAGCTAATGGAACCTTCAACTTGCTAGGAAATGGAAATAGTTTTGATTTTACCGCTGCAGGTGATATGACAGGTTTCGGTAGATTCTATTTACACGCGACGACTCAAACCTTAAGTAATGAGATCATCTCTCAAGATCTTGATGTATCCGTTTACCAAAGCGATTCAAACACGCTTAGCATATCAGGTCTCAATGATGTTGCATCCCAAATAAGATTATTTGATCTTCTAGGTAAGCAAGTGATTGCTCAGGAATTGAGTCAAGATGGAGCTGTAGCTACGGTAGATGTTTCAAACATCAAAACAGGTGTATACATCGCACAGATCACCTCGGGTGATGAAGCGACGAGCATCAAATTAATAATTAATAAATAAATTACCCCTAAGAATATGTCTAACAAAGAAAACAAGTCGACTTCAGAAAACGGAATTACCCGAAAGGAAGCGATGAAGAAAATGGGTAATTTCGGTAAATATGCAGCTCTTACATCAGTAGGAACATACATATTGCTCAATCCCAAACTAGCTCAAGCACAAAGTCCAGAGGATCCAGGTACTGGTTTCAGCATCCCTTCACCTCCAGGAAGTTAATTCAAACACTCTTCATTTGATACTGTTCAAGGCTTTAGGGGATCAAACGATCGTCTGGTTTTCTAAAGCCAATCAGTATCTGATTTTAGACCGTCTCACAGCTGAGATCTTGAGAGGTCTGGAAAAAGGTGTCGGGATTTCAGAATTGTTTGATTGTATTGGTGATGTTCCGCTTTCGCGAAAGCGATTCCAAGAACACGCTACTCAGGTTCAAACCAACATTTTTGAAGTATTAAAAGATGGATTTATTGAAGAAGATATAGTTTCGGAAGAGTTTGATTTTGAAGCTCAGGTCTACAAGACCAAAAAATTATATCAAATAGGATCCCTTTCCTTTGAAATTCATTTTTCAAGCGAAAGGGATTTTCTTTTGATCCACCCCAAGTTTGCTCATCTTGAAGTATCAAGAGAGAGTGAGATTCAACAGCTTCACCAAATAAAGTGTGCCTATCAAGATCGATTCTACCATCTAGAAATAGATGATCGCTATGAAGGGCGATGGGATTATGAGAACCTACATTTTCTTATAGGTCGCTTGTATATGAGAATTTTAGAGCGTGTTCATGAAAACAGAGAAAAGGATTGGGGAGCGGTGTTCCACGCCTCTGCCGTGGGTAACGATGATTCTTGCGTTTTGATGATGGGCGAGTCGGGTAGTGGGAAGAGTACTTCTGTGGCTTTGCTAAATGCAAATGGCATACATTGTCTGGCAGATGATTTTGTTCCCATGGATAAAAATGGCAAGATCTATCCATTCCCAGCTGGGATATCGATCAAACCGGGATCTGTTCAAGCTTTGAGTAAGCTTTATCCCAACTTATTAGATCAAAACCCAATTGATCTCAGCGCACACAAAAAACAAATCCGCTACATTCCTATCTTTAATGAGGACTTGAGAAAAACTACGAAATGCAAATCTCTAGTATTTATTAAATTCAATGAATCCGTGGAATTTGACATGGAGCCTCTTTCAAGACAGAAACTGTTTGAAGAACTGATTCCTGAATCATGGATCTCTGACGATCCAGCATTCGTGCCGTATTTTATGGATTGGCTTTCTGAAATACCGTGTTATTCTCTGGTTTACAGTAATCACAATAAGATGATCTCAGCGGTCAACGAACTTTTAGAATTATGAATTTCGCTGAAACCGTTTCATTTATCGCGCAATCCCTGAGTTTGTACTATTCAGATCATAACCTAGAATGTGTTAAAAATTGGATTGATCATGAAAAGGTTGATTGGGAGGCGGTGGTTAAAGTCAGTACCCAGCATTACGTTTTACCGGCGCTCTACGCTAATCTCAAAAAAGCCGATTTAGTTTCTCTCCTCCCTGAAGATCTAGTCGCCTACATGCAGTATATTTCTAAGCTGAACATGGAGCGAAATGATGAAATCATCAAACAGTGTCTTGATATCAAGGACTTGTTTCAAAAACACGATTTGGATCCTGTATTTTTAAAAGGAACCGGATTGCTGCTAGGCAAAGAAGAGCTAAAGCATTACAGAATGCTCGCTGATATCGATATCTTACTACCCAAAGATCAAAATGCTCAAGCCTATCAATTGCTGCAAAAGAATGGCTATTACACCAATAAAAAGATCACTGATATTCCCACAGAGAGACACCGACCGCGACTGGTGCACGAGAATTACATCGCATCGGTTGAGATTCATGACGAAGTTCTAAGAACTCCTAACGATCGGTACTTGAGTGGAGCTACGGTTATTGATAGACGCTTTCGCAAAAGCGATATCAACTTACCCCACCTCGATGACCAACTAGCTCTAGCGATAGCATCCAGCCAGATTAACGACTTCGGTCATGACCGTAGAACGATCAGCTTAAAAACAATGAATGATGTTCTAATTTTGAAATCCCGAGGTGCACAGTTAGAGATGGAAAACCATTCGCTGGGCAAGGTCCTGAATAACTATATCAGTTTTGTTTCTGAGATAAGCAAGATTAAACTAGAATATCATAGGAACGCCGACACTCAGCTGTACCTAGAGGAGATGCGCAAAATACTTACTGACGAAAAGTTTAGAGAAAAACAGTCTAAAGCTGCCCAGAAAGAGCTTTACTTCAAAACCCGACTAGGAATCATTCCCAAAGCAATACGCAATAAGGAATATCGCAAATGGCTTTGGGAACGCCTCAAAGTAGGAAATCGAGTGAATTAAGAGATTTAGCTTGCAAGTCAAAATGGAATGAAATCGATCAAAAATACCGCTATCTGAAATCATATTGAATGATCAAGCTCTCGTATTCTTCAGACAATGGACTATCAGTTTTACTTAGGATGACTTGAGAGTCAGTACTGAAAATACCTAAATCAAAGTCGGCTGGTATTTCTTTAACTTTAGTTTGATTTGACGTTTCCCATACTGATCTCCACCCCAAGGCATAATCTCCATTAGGAGACACATCTTTGATATTAACATCACCATTTTCATTTTGAAAAGTGCCCATGATATTAAGGTTTGTGTCGAGAATAAAATGGTTCCAGTAAATCTTATTATTGTTAATAACTATTCTTGCCGATTGATAATTTCTACTGTCCCATTGATTCAAAAGTGAGAAAGCATCATTTGAGGTTCCAATTTTTGAAAGTCTTGAATTTGAAGAGTTGCTACCGCCATGGTAGATTATATCATTTTCATCTATTTCAAAATCACCATGTCTGAAAAAATCATAATTCATGGTGGTCACATAGGGTAGATTGCTATTTGTTTCCAAATCATACATCCCAAACTGTGTACCACCACTAGTGGGTGGCGTTCTATGATAATATAGACGTCCACCGCTTCCCACCTCGAGTTTATGGGCACTTCGGTTTAGGGTTAACGTAGTTTCAAGCTGCTTGGTGTTTAAATCTATTCTGTGGATGGTGGTGCTTCTTGAGGCGAGATAAAGATAATTACCGCTGGGATCTATATCTAAGTCACTAAATCTTACACTCGTGAGTATTCTCTTCTCAATTTCGAACTCTTCTAGATCTATAAAAATGAAGCCATAACCCGTCCTATTATCCGACCAGATACTCTCCGTATTGACGATGCCATAAGCAAAATTTCTTTGTTCATCCTTAATTAGCTTTAAGATCGGATAATTTGTTTTGATCGTTTTTCCTGCAACTACATCCCGAATATTGCTATCAAAGAAGGGATTTTCATTAGAATTCCTATTCATGCGGATTTGATAGTAATATTTTTCTCCAATAATCGCCGTCGTATCATTGAATGTTGTTTGACGTATATCGAGAATGGTATGAATAGGATCACCAAGCATCATGTTACTATCTGAGAAAGATCTGTATATGTCATATGAAATGAATTGTTCATCATCAAACGTCTCCCAACTCAAATTTAGGCTACTATTGTTTTTTTCAATAGGATTTAATCTTATTGCATTGAAAACATTTATTGAGTCTGTGATAACTGAGTCCACCTCATTAATTATTTCAAGTTTGATGTTATGGAGATTCAAACTGAGCGCATCATGAGTAAATGAAGATTCACCTTGGGAATTGAGTTTTGATTGATGAATTACATTATCATATTGAGAACTCCATCGTGCTGTTAAATCTGAGTAGTCTGTATCTGAATCACCTATAATTTGACCTCTAAAAAGAATTGAGTTGTCAGAAAAATTTTGCTCGCTGGTTTCTGCTGGATTAACAATCTCAACAGACAAATCCTCTAAAGAGGTAAAAGTGTTCATACTCACGTCCTCGTCTGTTTGACATGAAAATAGCCCAACGAAAAGTAAAATAGATATTGTAATCCTTTTCATAATCAATTATTACACGTTAAAAAGGAAGTGCATCACATCTCCATCCTGAACAATGTAGTCCTTTCCTTCAATCTTCAGTTTTCCTGCTTCCTTAACTTTAGCTTCAGATCCATACTCTACGTAAGTATCGTATTTGATCACCTCAGCTCGTATAAAACCTTTCTCAAAGTCTGTATGGATCACACCAGCAGCTTGAGGAGCGGTAGCACCTATCTTCACCGTCCAGGCACGTACCTCTTTCTTACCCGCTGTAAAATAGGTTTGCTGATTGAGTAGAGAATAAGCTGAACGGATCAACTTAGCACTCCCAGGCTCGTCCAGTCCCATATCTGCCAGAAACATCTGGCGCTCCTCATAATCGTCCAGTTCTGTAATATCGGCCTCGGTGCCTACCGCTAGAACAAGTACTTCTGCATTTTCATCTTTTACGGCCTCGCGCACTTTCTCCACATACTCGTTTCCGCTTGCTGCCGCGTCGTCGTCTACGTTGCATAGATAAAGCACAGGTTTGTCGGTTATGAACTGAAGAGGTTTGATGAAGGCATCGCGTGAATCTTGATCCATTTCTACCGCCCTTACAGAACTACCACCTTCCAAAGCATTTTTCACCTTAAGTAGTGCTTCTTCTTCTTTAATCGCTTCCTTGTTTCCAGTACGTGCTGCACGTTTTACCTTTTCCAGTTTTTTATCAACCGTTTCAAGGTCTTTGAGCTGCAACTCGATATCGATCGTTTCTTTATCACGTAGAGGATCCACGCTACCATCTACGTGAACGATGTTGTCGTTATTGAAGCACCTTAAAACATGTATGATTGCATCAGTTTCACGTATGTTACCCAAAAACTGATTTCCCAACCCTTCACCTTTACTGGCACCCTTTACCAGACCGGCAATGTCAACTATCTCCACAGTTGCAGGGATCACTTTCTCAGGCTGAACCAGCTCTTCCAGTTTTTCCAGGCGTGGATCTGGAACGTTTACTACACCTACGTTAGGCTCGATGGTACAAAAAGGGAAATTGGCACTTTGCGCCTTGGCATTGGACAGACAGTTGAATAAAGTGGATTTTCCCACGTTTGGCAATCCTACGATTCCTGCTTTCATAGCTTGTATTTATTTTGATTTGTGGGATAATCTCTGCAATTATTCCGCTTTCCATCGGTCGCCAAAGGCTTGCCGACGGCTCGACGCGAAAGCGTACACCCGCACAAACTCTATCTTATTTTTAGAACGCGCAAAGATAAGATTTCCCGATCACGAGTTCACCGCTAGAATACAAAAAGCCGCATCTTTTCAAATGCGGCTTCAATTTCTATATCGAAGAATACTTTACTCGCTGTAAATGCTGTCTCGTTGCATTTCTTTCTCGAGATCGACTCCCATGCCACCCAGAATGCTTTTTATTCCTGCGGGATTTATATCGCTACCGTCCAATTCATTAAACATTTTTGCGATACTACCCAGATTCATATCATCACCTAAAATACGTGCAACTCCCATGACTTTATCCTCGTACCTGCCATAAGCAATGATTTCGTCAATCTTTTCAGAGGAACCCTCATAAACAAGATTAACTTTCATACCGTCTGAATTATAGGTAATCAAAGTCTTATAGTCACCATTGGATATAATTTTGTCAAAGACTTCAACCTCCTCCTTTATCCGATTCTCTTCGCCTGGTTTTGCAGGTAGAAGGAGTACGCTGACTTTATCAAGGCTATTATAAGCTTGAAGAGACTCTTCGTCTAGCTTCCTTTCATCTATACCTAAGATCGTTTTAGGAACGGTTTGTTTGTAAAATCCGGGTTTTTCTTCACTATCTACATAGTACGACTGCACGGTAGGGTCGCTATCACATGAAGCAAGCGTGGTCATGATGACCGCGCTTACCGCAATGAGTTTTAAGATTAATCTATTCATGAGTTTTTGGTTTTAACTGTTATTTGTTCTTTGTGGCCTCTTCAATTTGCTTCTGACCAGGTGTGTTGAGAGACTTAGTGATCTTTGAGATCTGATCCATATCGATATCTCCAGAGATGATTAAAAATACCGAATCTTCTCCATCGTTACCGTTACCGTCCATAAACATGATCAAGTCGCGTACTTTTTTATCTGTACTTCCCTTGCGCATGTGGAAGGTAAACATCTGATCTTCTTCCTTTACATGCATGAGTTTTACAAGGTTGTTCTTTGAGATGTAACCATTAACAATTTGTTTCATCTTTTTAGCACTATCACTATTGTCCGTCATGTAGACGCGCAGTTCAGAAAGGTTGTCGACCATACTTTTCATTTCTTTGACTTCATCGTCAGTATCGCCTAGATCTATGTTTGCGATTAACTTGAACATCTCGCTAGTAACCACCGTTTCTGAGGTGTTTTTAAGATTGCCTATGCTATCTAGATTTTGAGCCATCGTTCCTACTGAGGTAACTAAAAAGGCTACTATAAAAATTATTCTTTTCATTTTTTTTGAGTTTAAAATTTGAGTTGTCTTTGAGTACTAGTTGAGGTTATTGCTGTTCTGATTAATTATCTAGTTTGAAAACTTTAGAGACTTTTTTATTGAATTCGGCAGCGGGAGCAAGATTTTCCTTACCGTCGTTAAATTTTTTGCTGACCAGTTCCAGTGCATCCATAGTAGCGGCAAATGCTTGTTCAGGATCATCATAGGTTCCCAGATCTTCTTGCTGTGTCTGGAAAAAGCCGGCGCCCAGAGCAATGAGAAATGAGAATCCAGCGGCAATGGCGAGTCCTTTCCACATGGCAGGAGATGATTGTGATTCACCTTTTGCTTCGGCTTTATAATCACTGAGTACTTCAACTTCGCTCAATGACTTTTCCATATCTACTTTCGCGAAAGCGTCAAATTCATAAGTTCCTTCATGAGCAGCTTCTTCATCAAAGGCGTCAAACAGGTCTCTAAAGGGTTCATGCTCTGCGCTTACCTGGTCACTTTTGAAATAGTCACGCAGCTTGTTTTCTTCTTCTAGGCTCAGCGTGCCTTCCCAGTATTTATCTAATAAATCGTTCATGCGATTTCTGTTTTATATTGTTCTTCAATCAGTTCGCGCAGCATTTTTCTGGCGCGGCTCAGGGAAACGCGTACCGCTGTGGGCTTCATCTCCATGATATTTTCAATGGCCTCGTAGTCATAGCGCTGTATGTCTCTGAGCTGTATGACCGTTTTATACTGCTCTGGTAGTTGATTGATCATTTTCCGCACCATTTGCACTCTAGAGTGGCGTTCCAGCTCCTCTTGTGCATTCAGGCTGTCATCATCGTAATTGCTATGTACAATCTTCAAATGACTTGCCTGTTTGCTTTTAAGCCGGTCCAGCGAATAATTCTTCACCATTTGCATGGCATAGGCTTCTTTGTTTTTAACTGTTTCCAGCTGCTCGCGTTTCTCCCACAATTTTACCATGACCTCTTGTACCGCATCTGCAGCCTCATCTTCTGATCGCAACAGTCTTCTGCTCAAAAAGAACATCTTTTGTTGTACGTCCTTAAAGATTGTGATAAAGTCTCTTTGGTTCATTATCGTGGTTATACTAGCATGACGAGTCAGTCTCCATGTTGTTACAAGGTATCAAAAAAAATTCCTGCTGGTGGGCAGGAATATTTTCTTTTTAGGTTTTCAGTGGTTTATGTCATAACGCTTTCGCGAAAGCGAGATCAAAAAATCTACCTCGCCTATTGCTTGCGCTTCGACTCCGCTCAGCAACCTAGGGCAGGCAGGTTCTCGAATGGAGAACAAAACTTTACCTAGCCACCTGCAATTTCAAAGTTGCTCTGCTGTCAACTGAAATAATGTTGATCAAGTAGCTACCTGCAGGAAGATTGTGATGAATAAGTTGATTGTCCCCAACAGATTTGTTCAACACTTTTCTACCTGCTAGATCAAATATCACCAGCTCCGCACGATCCTCGAGGCCGTCTATTTTAAAACTGCGATGACTCGGGTTTGGATAAAGCGTAAAACGAACTAGGCTCTCCGTAGCATTAGAAAGCGTAAAAGTCTGTCCCGACTGATTTCCGTAGATAAATTCTGCCAGTTCTGGTATGTCTATGAATGGATTACGGTTGTTTTGCCAATTGAAGATCACATTATTGCGATTCATTTCAAAATCATCGGCGGGATCATCGCGGTGCCATTGAATCAAGGTCGCTAGATCGCCTAACTGACCCACGGTTGAATCACTAGGATTTCCGTTGACAAGATCCAATCCATTATACCTCAAATCCATGTAAAACAGCGCTCGGGCGACATCACCATGCCAACTTCCCTGAGAACCAGCTGGGCCATTATATTCTGGATAATCGCTATTACCGCGACTACTATTTTCTGGACCGTCTGTGGCGCGTAAGTGGTGTGCATCGCTATAGCCGTGTCTGAGACTGTCGGCTCTGGATTCGGTGAAAACATTGATACCATCGGCAATGTCATCATACTCAATACCAAAAAAGTCTCCTCTTGATCGTGGATAAATGTGCTCGCGATTCCACAAACCTACACTACTGCCGCCTGAATCCTGAAAATCGCGTATGGGTCGCTGTTGTTCTGTGTACATTAACCACACCTGATTGCTGTTAAGAGGAGATTTGTCTGCCTCTTTTAAAATATCTGTCACATCGCTGTAGGTATGAATGCGTGCTCTGCTTGGGTCTGCAATGATCGCTGTAATTTCATCTCCCAAGGCCTGGCCAGAAAGACCATCAAGCGAGTCATAATAATTTGAAGGTGCTGTGCTCGCAACTATACCGTAAGTTGGGTTGAGCGGTGTACCGTAACTAGCCACGACAAAATCATTATCAATGACCAGCACTTGCTCGTTATCGTTCAATCTTTTGAATCCCTGTGGTAGATTGTTTTGAATATTGATCTGTAAAAATTCATCGCCTTCATCCAGACTATCGTCAATCGTATTGAAAGTAAGCGTAGTAGAAAGCGTATTAGCTAAAATAGTTACTTGCGTAGCTCCAGTATAGTCGCTGCTGTCATACCCGCCGTTATCGAGCGTAAAATTCAAAACCAGATCTTGTGGCTGGACCTCAGTAAGAGTAAAAGTGATGTCAAAGGATTGACCTTCTGTAATCTCATCTGTAGAAGTAGCGTAACCTACACCTACGTAAGATAGTCCTACAGCATCGTTCAGCGAAAATGGGGTAGGGACTTTGGCCTCATAAGTTCCATCATTTTTACGTTGCAAGGATTCAAAATCTTTATTTCCGTTTTCATTTTCATTATACTGAACGCTCTCACCCAACAGATTCAGAAGATTCTGATTATCAGGATCGCTGGTATCGTAAACTAATGCATCAATCAAATTAGTAGTCGTGGCAAATGAATTTCCCTCTGGAAAATCGGCAGGCTCGCCTAAGTAGATTCCTACCGCATCGGCCCCATTTTGAAAATTGTCGTTGAAAAAAATACGCTCTGGTACGGGAGATACGCGAGGCATGCCTATGACCACAAGCCCGTTTTCATCACTAGTGAGGCCATCAAGATCCTCTACAAAATAGGCGCGTCCCTGTCCAGTCGTGGTACTTGAACTCCCATTAAACAAAACCATGATGTAGCCATCAAGGGATTCAAAAGGGTTATCTGTTTTTAATTCAATAAATTCAAGGGTGTCCGTACTTTCTGTATCGGCGTCGAGCTCGTTGATAACGATTTGCGCTTTCGCGAAAGCGGAACCTAAAAGCAGGACAGCGAGTGTCCAAATTTTCATCATCTTCATATTTTGCAAAGGTAAGGTTTTGCTGAGATGAAGTGTAATGTAACAGGTTACGAGTGCGTTAAGAGTGAGCTGCAAACTTTAATTAATAATCTTAATTCTCAATCTTTTCTCGCAAGAAGGAGTACAGCTCATCAAATGAGATGTTAGTTACCTCTGATTTTGAGATAACCTTCGTATTTTCCTTATTCCCATAGGGAATAAGGATTAAATGCTCTTACTTTCTCTTTAGTTCTTCAAAATCAGAGCAATAAGTAAAAGAGCAATGATTTTCATAATGAACTCTTAGCGCTTTTTCAGTCAGGATTAATGAAGCTGATAAGTTAAGCTCAGGAGAAGACAGCAATTTTCTAATTTCTCTCAAATGACCGTCTTTCAGTCTTTGATAACTCTCTTGATGTACATGAATCATGATAAGGCCATAGACCGCAATTGCAAAGAACAACGTACTCAATTCATTTCCAAAAAAAAGTAGGATAATACCAATCAAAATAAATACAGTAGTAAAAATTACCGACCTACGAATCTTCAAAAAATCCTTCTCATAGACATATCTAAAAGTGATCTTAGTTTGTTGTAAATAAAGTTCCTGATTGAATGGAAGCTCTAATGTTATCAATGAAAAGGGACAATTTTAAATTCCTAAAACTAATCCTTCTTCATCAAATAATCCAGAGCAAACTGATCATAATATTCCAACTCCTCCAAAGGCCGCCCTTCTTCATCAAAAATCTTACTCCAAGTATTCAAAGGTTCCCAAATGCAAGTTCCATTTCTACGATCATCTGGAAGAGAGAAGGCGAGATCATTAACGGCTTTCTTGAAGGCGCTGTATTCTACCACGTTCACATCTTTCTGGTAACGGTTAATTAGATCGTGAGCATTGCTATTCAAATCGTCCAGCGTGCAATGCCAAATGGGATAATAGGAAAGTCCGATGATATCAAACTCCACTCCGCGAGCGATCATATTATCAAACCAGAATACCGTTTCCTCATTCTGTCCGCCCAGAGCGAGGTGCATCATGACCGTAATTTCAGGATCTACTTCTCGCACCGCACTCACTCCTGATTTAAGCAAGCCAGCAAGATTGTCCAAATTTGAAATATGACCTTCTGGCCACACCATGCCGTGATTGATCTCGTTTCCAACTTGCACCATATCGGGTAGCGTGCCTTGTGCTTTAAGCTTATTAAGCACTGATTTTGTGTACGTATTGAGCTGAGTTTTGAGTTGATTGAAATCCAGTCCTTCCCAAGCCTTAGGCTTGAATTGCTTTTGTGGATCTGCCCAGGTATCACTGTAATGAAAGTCGAGTAGGAGGTTCATGCCGGCATCTTTGACGCGTTTTGCCATGGCAAGGGTGTGATCAAGATCACAAAACCCTTTTTCTGGAGAATATCCCTGTGGATTCTCAGGATTGACAAAAATGCGCAGTCGCACATAGTTCAAGCCGTGATCTTTCAGAATCGAAATAGCATCTTTCTCCACACCTTTGTCATAGAACTTCATACCTCGGGCTTCCAGCTGAGGAAGAAATGAGATATCGGCTCCCAGCATTTCTGGAGTGATTTTAGAACTTGGGGTAATTTGATCTGCTGTAGGTTGCAATAACTCTACATCGTCTGGTATGGTGTGGATTTCATGAGACGCATTGCGTAATCCTTCACTACTCACTTCGACCTGAATGCGATCGACGGTTTTACCCGCGATTAGGTAAAGTTTTTGTACTCCGTTTTCAATGTTTGACTGCCATACAGAAAGGGTATCACTTTGTGATACTTGTTTTAGTTCTGAACCGTCTTCAGCGCTAACGCGAGCATCTCCTTTAACGCTAATCTTAAATGGTTTGTGGATATTTTTAATTTCCATACCGCTGCTGTCGGTGGCGCTTATGCGCAACAGGGATTGATCCTTACCATCAGCCAGCATGGTGGTTTTGTAACTGGCAAATACGAGCGCTACAGGCTCACCAGTTTCTACTTGATAATACTCAGTGTAACCTTTCAAGTTAGGCTCCTCCTCAATTGCTGTGACTGAAGAATCATTAACCTTGGACTTCTCTTTACAAGACTGCAGGAGTATCGCAAAACCAATAATAAATAACACATTGACACAAATGCTGCTCAGGTTTTTAAAGCGGAATAGATTCATAATTTTATACTTAAGGAGCTTGATTTTAACGGCGGAATTCAAATAGATTTCAAACTAATCTCGGCAGACTTCAAGTCTTTACCAGTAACCTTAAGTTTAATGTTGCCCGGTTTTTCTGTAGACTTGACCAAAACTACCAGCTTGCCGCTGAATAATTTCATAGTGGGCAAATGAAACAGCTCCAGTGAGGTTGCATCACCATTGCAAGCCGCGCGATATTCTCCAGCGCCCGTAACTTTAAAATCAAGCTGATTTGTTGCCGTAGGGCAGGGGACCCCATTTTTATCTACAACAGATACGGTGACAAAAGCAATATCCTCACCATCGGCTTTTAAAGTCTCCACGTCTGGATCTAGAATCAATTTGTGCGGTTTCCCAGCAGTTTTGATCTCTTTTTCGGCGGCGGGATTACCGTTTTCATCGAGTGCTACGACTTTAAGCGTGCCTGGTTCATATTTCACATCCATCCACATGAGACGGTAGCGATGCTGTGGCGTTTTATTATTTTTGGTCTGTACGCCTAGACTTTTTCCGTTTAGGAATAATTCTGCGCTGTCGTAGCTTGTGTAGACAAAAACTGGGGTGGTTTCTCCTTCACGACCTTCCCAATTCCAGTGGGGTAAAATGTGTAGCGTTTCATCTACTGTATTCCAGCGGCTGCGGTAGAGGTAATAGCGGTCTTTGGGCAATCCAGCTAAATCATTAATCCCAAAATAAGAACTGCGTGATGGCCATGCTTCATCATAAGGTGTGGGTTCCCCTAGATAATCAAAACCTGTCCACACAAACTCGCCTATGACCCACGGCTTGTCGTCTTGAAGTACAAAATCATTATCGGGTAAATTAGACCAGCTGCAGTATTCCAGATCGTAGGAAGACGACTGGAAATCAGCATAGGTTTTCATGCTGGCTTTCTCTACTGGAAACTTATAAATTCCTCTCGAACTCACCGTGGATGCGGTTTCAGATCCCAGCAAAAAGCCCTGTGGAAAGCGTTCATAAGCTTCTTCATATAAATGAACCCGATAATTCAATCCAGGAACATCCATGATCGCGCCAAAACCCGATTCCATCACCGCCTTCACTTGATCCATCCCAACGGTCACTGGTCGGGTAGGATCTTCCCGATGAAAGATATCCTGAAGCCACTTAGCCCGCTTAACGCCCTCGCTTCCCCACTGGTCTGGCACCTCATTTCCTGAACTCCACATAACAATACTCGGGTGGTTTCTCGTAGCGCGAACTAGGTTCACAACATCTTGCTCGGCATATTCATCAAAAAACCGATTGTATCCGTTCTCAACCTTCGGCTTTTTCCACTCGTCAAAGCTTTCGGCTAAAAACATCATGCCCATTTCATCACATAATTCAAGCTGTTCAAATGAGGGCATATTATGTGCACTTCTTATCGCATCAGCGCCCATATCCTTTAAGATTTTGAGTTGTCTTCTTAGAGCACTTTTATTCACTGCCGCGCCTAAAGGACCTAAATCATGATGCAAACAAACTCCCTTGAACTTGCGAGTTTCCCCATTCAAGCTAAATCCTGTTTCAGGACAGTAGTTCAGGCTTCTGATCCCAAATCTTTTACGCTGCTGATCGACTAGTTGATCCCCATCATAAAGATTCAATTCTGCGGTATATAAATAGGGATTTTCAGGACTCCACAGTTCAGGATCATCCACCTTTAGATTCAATTCAAAAGAGTTGTTGATGAGGTTCTCGCTTTCGCGAAAGCGTAACTCCTCACCATCTTCACTCAAGATACGCGCCTCAAGTTTCAAACGTTCTCCACTCACCTGAGTAGTAATTTTTACCTGTGCCTCTTGTTCAGAAATGGAAGGCGTGGTAATAAATGTGGACCAATGATCAAAACTGGACTTATTTTTAACGATAACGTTCACATTACGGTACAATCCCGCTCCAGGATACCAGCGCGAGGACTTTCCTACGTTAGTCAACTTAATGGCAAGTGTATTTTCTAAATCGGGATTGATGTAGTCTGTCACGTCAAAATAAAAATAGGCGTAGCCATATTTCCATTCTCCCACTTTTTTCCCATTGAGAAAGATTTCAGGCTCACTCATCGCACCTTCAAACTGTAACAAGACTTTTTTTGAAGCGTCAAAATCGTCTATCGTGAACTGCGTGCGGTACCACCCAGTTCCTATATAAGGCAGTGCGCCGGTACGCCCTGTTTTTTCTGTGGCGACTTTTTCACCATTTTGGGTGATGGCGACCACCTGTTTATCGACTTCTTTGTTAAAAGGACCGTAGATCGCCCAATCATGAGGTACACTAACCTCTTGCCAGCTGGAATCATCAAAATCAACTTGAAAAGCTTGTGGATGCTCCCCTTTGATAAATTTCCAGTCCTTTTTCAGAGTTATGACTTCTCGAGATTGTGCCTTGATTGAGAACTGAATACTGAAAATGATACTCAGGCAAATGAAAGCTTTTGAAATTCTAATCATTAAGGGTAGCGTTGTAAAAAGTCATACCTATCGTTGCCCGGTTGTTTTGATCAAAGAGGGTGGCGTTATCCCAGTGCGAGCCTGTAGCCCAGAGTGTGGAACATCCCGTAGACACCCATGCAGGCTCCCAGTATATGAGTCCTTGACCACCAGCATTTTCAATCACTTCCTGCAAACGATTCAAATAATCAAGTTGCCCTTGAGGCGATGCAGGGAAACCACCGGTCAGTGCATCTTGGCCCAAAATATTGTTTGCTGCATCTGCATTATTCATGGTAAACGGATAGGCAGTTTCAACGATCATTAATTTTTTATTGTAATCATTAATGAGCGAGGTAAGCGGTGCTTGAACTTGGTTCAAATCATATTCTGACCATATAGGATAATATGACAAACCTATCCAGTCATAGTCCGTCACTCCAGCATCTGTAGCCTGATCAAACCACCACAAACCATTTTCAGGCTGGGCAATGTGCAGCATGACCTCAATCTCCTTGTTTTGTTCTTGTGCGACATTGCGCACGGCTAGTATGCCTTTGTTAATCAAAGCGGCATTACGCGTCCAGTCAATAGGCCAGACCAGATCCCCATCTTGCAGAATCATGGGATTGATCTCATTACCTACTTGAACGATATTGGGAAGGAGGTTTTCACTCGCAAGCTCTGTGAGGGTGTCATAAGTGTAGTCGTAAAGTAAATTGCCGAGTGCCGGAGTATCATCGATTGAGGCGATCCAGGCAGCAGGGATTTGCTGTTTTGCAGGATCAGTCCAGGTGTCTGAATAGTGAAAATCGAGCAGCACCTGCATGCCCTCATCCTTTGCGCGCTGTATGGATCTTTTTACGTCTTGCAGGTTAGAGTAGTTAGTCCATGTAGGGTTGTGCCACAATCGCAGTCGCACGATGTTTGCACCCTCCTCTGCAAAAATGGAATAGGGATCTTGAACAATTCCATCGCGGTTAGAATAGATGGCGCCACAATCTTCCATCTCATTTACATAGGATAGGTCTGCACCATAATAGAAAGAAACTGGTTCTGGAACGCTTCCCACATTTCCATCGTCATCGTTTTCAGAGACAGTTGTATTCTCGTCTGAGCAAGAACTTGCTGCGAGTAGTGTCATTGCAAATATGAATTTGAGCATAGTAGTGTATTTACGCTTTCGCGAAAGCGAGATTTGTATAATATCCATTGGTATGAAGTTACTTAATCGTTTGCGAGTAAAGTTCGTTGAAGTTATCATAATTACTAGTTAATGAGTCAAAACTAAAAATTTACTTTAAAAAAACCTACCAGTACCTACCAGTTTTTTTATATGTTTGTGGCATGGGAATTATAAATGTCGATTCTAATATAGGGGTTCCTAAGTACAAACAAATTATCCAATCTGTTGAGCAGGCGCTACTACAGGGTCAGTTGAAGAAGGGAGATAAATTGCCGTCTATCAACAGTATAAGTGGTAAGTTCTCCCTTTCCAGAGATACTGTTTTAGTAGCTTTTGCCGAACTGAAAAAGCGTGGAGTGATTGCTTCAAAAGCGGGAAAGGGTTATTACATAAATAAAGAGGATATTACTGTTACCAAAAAGATTTTCTTATTGTTTGACGAGTTAAATATCTTCAAAGAGGATCTTTATAATGCATTTATTGAATCGCTAGGTGAAGAAGTTCAGGTAGACATTTTCTTCCACCATTTTAATACTACAGTATTCCACAAACACATTAATGATAACTTAGATAATTATCACCACTACGTGATCATGCCAGCAGGTCTGCCTGAAATAGACCAGATATTGAAAAAACTCCCACAAGATGAGGTCTATTTACTAGATCAATCCCATCAAGATCTGAGTAACTACTCTGGGGTGTTTCAAAATTTTTATAAAAATGTACTTGATGGATTAGGTCAGTTGTTGCAAAATGTATCGGTTTATAATGAACTTATTCTCATTAAGCCTAAATCATATCAACCGGAAGGAATTTTTAAAGGGTTTCATGATTTTATCACGCAATCCAGAATACGAGGTCGACAAATTAACTTCAAAGATCAGTGGGACGTTCAAGAAGGTAAGGTCTACTTTGTCTTGGACGACCGGAGTTTGATTGAATTGATCCAAAAAATTAAAGCTACAGATCTAGAGATAGGTAAGAGCGTAGGAATTATCGCCTATAATGATTCCATGCTCAAGGAAGTTGTGGAGGGAGGCATAACCACGATCTCCACAAATTTTAAAGAAATGGGATACCGTATGGCAAAAATGGTCCTTAATTCTGAGAAAGGGAGCATTGAGAATACTAACCGTATACTTTTAAGAGAATCATTATAGATGTTCAAAATCAAGTACAACATAACTAAAGGGTTAAATGAAGTAGTTCTTTACAATGATGAGAGAGCTACTTATCTGGTTCTTGATCTGAATCACGGAGGTAGAACAAAGTCTCTCATTGTTCAGGGTGTTGAGATCATTTCAGATATTAAAAATCCTGTCTATCCAATTAGTTTTGCTGGTGCTGTGTTATTTCCCTTTGTCAATCGTTTACAGCGAGGTAGGTACACTCACGATGGTACTTTATACCAGTTGTCGTGCAATGAAAAAACAGGCGAAAATGCCATACATGGCTTACTTGCAGATAAAACTTTCAAATTAATAGAACAGTACAGAGATGAATCACAGGCGCGAGTGACGATAACACATCATTCAGCTGGTAGGATGGAAGGATACCCGTTTCCATTTGACCTTAATCTTGTATATTCTTTAGATTCTGATGGCGTAAAACTTCATGTGCAAATCAGTAATAGAGGTAAGCAAAGCATGCCGTTTACCTTAGGCTGGCATCCTTATTTCGCTCTGCCCGCTCCAGATTCATCTAGCTTGACGATTAATGGATTAAATACCTATAAAACTGATTATAAAGGTATTGTAGTAGGCTCTAAAGATTTCAAGAATAATAGTGCCATCAATCTCAAGGATGCTGAGCTGGATGATGCGTTCAAGGTTGATGCTAAAATGGTTCAACTCAAAACAAGTCGGTACAGTTTGCATATGCGTTCCAGTGAAACCGAGAATTATATGCAGGTGTATCTACCTAAAAATTCAAAGCATATTGCTATTGAGCCTATGACAGGAGTATCAAATAGCTTCAATAATAAAATAGGTCTACAATTTATTGAACCCGGTTCCAATTATTCATTACAGTGGGATTTACGAATTTATGATGTAACGCCTGAATCAAATCTTTAATCAAATTATTTCCTATGCAAATCATAGCATTCTTAGCATTTACAGGCTTGGTCGCATTAATTTCTTACCTGAAAACCAGATCGTCAAAAGAGTCTACACTTGAAGGTTACTTTTTAGGAGGTCGATCTCTCACAGCAGGAGTCATCGCGGGATCTCTTCTCCTCACTAACCTATCCACAGAACAAATTGTGGGACTCAATGGCTCGGCTTATGAAAGTGGTCTCTCGGTAATGGTTTGGGAAACTCTAGCAGCCATTGCTATGATTGTAACAGCAATTTATTTATTACCCAGATATCTCAAAGGTGGAATTACGACAGTACCACAATTTTTAAAAGATCGATTTGACACCACTACTAAGACTATAACCTCTGGACTTTTTCTCACAGGCTATGCCGTGGTGCTATTACCTATTATTTTGTATTCTGGATCACTGGCTCTGAGTGGTATGTTTGATATTCCTGAGCTGCTAGGTGTATCTAAATCAACGGCACTTAAATTGTGCATATGGGGAATAGGTGTGATCGGTTCGGTTTATGCCATCTTCGGCGGGCTAAAGGCTGTGGCAGTCTCTGATTCCATAAATGCCGTAGGTTTATTGCTAGGTGGATTGTTGATACCCGTTTTCGGACTGCTTTTGATAGGTGATGGAAATATTCTAGAAGGCTTGGATATACTCACAACAGAACATCCAGAGAAATTCAAATCAGCTGGTAAGTTGACTGATCCGGTACCATTCTATACCATTTTTACGGGAATGATGCTGGTGCAGCTTTTTTATTGGGGAACTAATCAGCAGATCATTCAGCGTGCACTGGGAGCAAAAGATTTGAAAGAGGGCCAAAAAGGTTTGTTACTGGCGTCTTTCATTAAGATTTTGGGGCCTATCATCGTTGTACTGCCTGGACTTATAGCCTTTCATGTATTTGATGGTGGTCTGGAAAATGCAGATGACGCTTATCCAGCACTGGTAAAGAAAGTACTTCCTGGTGCTTGGGTTGGTTTTTTTGCAGCGGTCTTATTTGGAGCTATTCTCAGTTCCTTCAATAGTGTTTTGAATAGTTCTGTAACCCTATTTGGGATGGATATTTATAAACAACACATTAATAAGAAGGCTGATGATCAATCTGTGGTGAAGTATGGAAAGCTTTTCGGGATTTTACTGGCCATTTTTGCAATGATTATTGCACCATTTATTGAAGACGCTGGTAGCCTCTATGATTACCTGCAAGAGGTAAATGGTATTTACAGTATTCCTATTCTTTCCATTATAGTGGTAGGATACTTTACTAAGAGAGTTCCAGCAATAGCTGCAAAGATTGGCTTACTCAGCGGTTGTATCATGTATATTTTCAGTCAGTTTGTCTTGCAACCTTATTTTGTAGAAAGCGCTCTAGATCAAGCCCAGGCACAAAATATTACTGCAGCTGCAGATCTTGCACTCATTGAAGCTCAGGCATATCCGCATTTCTTGGATATCATGGCGATCCTCTTCTTATTGAATATAGCAATCATGTTGCTTATAGGGAAATTCAAGCCGCAGCCTGTCCCTTATGAAATCACCCATACTAAACAAGTGGACATCACTCCTTACAGGTATTTATATTCGGCTAGTATCGCCATAACCTTAGTCGTAGTAGGAATTTATATTTATTTCGCATGAAAAACTCTGAGTTAATTGTAACTGTTCAAGAAAAATTTCTGCAAGAATTTGATCAAAAAGGCTTGATGGTCTTTTCGCCTGGTCGCATCAATTTGATCGGTGAACATACTGATTATAATAACGGGTTTGTGTTCCCTGCTGCAATAGATAAAGGAATCGCTCTAGCTATTGAAAAAAGTGAGCAACCCCATTCCAGAATCCTGTCTCTTGATATGGAAGATGAGATGTTGATGGATATGGATAATTTCGCTCAAGGCGAAAGCTTGTCCTGGAAAAGTTACATCAAAGGCGTAGTCGCCGAGATTACTAAAATGGGTCACACGATACCAGCCTTTAACTGCGTTTTTAAGGGAAATATTCCCGTAGGTGCGGGCTTATCCTCATCTGCAGCATTGGAAAACAGTTTGGGATTTGCTCTGAACGAGCTCTATGATCTTGACCTCAATAAAGAACAACTCATACGCATCTCTCAACGGGCAGAACACAACTACGTGGGAGTGCAATGCGGCATTATGGATCAGTTTGCGAGCATGTTTGGTAAGAAGGACCACGCCTTGTTTTTAGATTGTAAGACATTAGAATCATTAGAGGTGCCCATACCTCTGGTTGACTATGAGATTGTTTTGGTCAACTCAAATGTGAAGCATGATCTTGCAGAAAGCGCTTATAACGATCGATTTCAGAGCTGTCAAGAAATATGCGTTAAGCTGGGCAAGGAATCTCTAAGAGAGGCTACCCTGGTAGATTTAGAGCAAATTAAACCTCAAGTAGCTTATCAAGACTATGTGAAGGGTTTATTTGTCCTTCAAGAAAACGAGCGCGTACTGAATTTTAAGTCTGCCTTGGAGAACAACGATTTGGATAGGGTAGGTGAATTATTGTATGAGTCCCATGAAGGTTTGAGCAACCTGTATGAGGTTAGTTGTGAAGAGCTTGACTTTTTAGTAGATCTCGCTAAACAAAAGCCTTACGTCTTGGGATCTAGGATGATGGGTGGAGGTTTCGGAGGGTGCACTATCAACATCGTGAGGAAGTCAGAATGTGACGAGTTTGAGTACGCTTTCGCGAAAGCGTTCAAAACAAAATACCACAAAGATTGCAGCATTTATAAAGTAGCCTTGAGTGAAGGCACAAGAGTCATAGCATAAAGACATGGAAAAATTTTTAACAGATCAGTCCCACAAACGTTTCAATATTCTTACGAGAGAGTGGGTTCTCGTTTCACCCCATAGAACCAAAAGGCCGTGGCAGGGTAAACAAGAGTCATTACCTGCGATGGACCGCCCTAGTTATGATCCTGCCTGCTACTTATGTCCTGGAAATGAACGTGCCAGTGGCGATGTTAATCCAGACTATGAGGATGTCTTTTTTTTTGAAAATGATTTTGCGGCTTTAAAATCCCAGGTCGAAGAACAAAAGTTTGAAGATGGACTCCTGCGTGCTGAAACAGAATCAGGGATTTGTAAGGTAATTTGTTTCAGTCCAGACCACTCTAAAAGTCTTGCAGACATGTCTATAGACGGGATAGATAAAGTCGTGAAGATGTGGCAAAGAGAATACAGAGATCTCGGTAATCAAGATCACATTAACTACGTCCAGATATTTGAGAATAAGGGAGAGGTAATGGGATGTAGCAATCCACACCCTCATGGTCAGATATGGAGCCAGTCCTCCTTACCTAACGAGGTGGTGAAAAAAGACCGCAGCCAGCGCTCTTATTTTGAAAAACATAAAAAATCAATGCTAGGCGAATACCTAGAGCAAGAACAGGCGTACAATGATCGTATTATTTATGAAAATGAGGCGTTTATCGTATTGATTCCTTTCTGGGCAGTTTGGCCATATGAGGCGATGATAGTTCCTAAGACTCATCAAACCAATATTCTTGAAATCCCCACTGCTGAAACTTCGCTATTTGCCGATGCAATTTCTAGGCTAACTAAAGCTTACGACAAGCTCTTTGACTGTTCTTTTCCCTATTCCAGTGGTATTCATCAAGCCCCAACTGATGGGAAGGATCACTCACACTGGCACTGGCACATGAGTTTTTATCCACCGCTGTTGCGCAGTGCTACCGTTAAAAAGTTTATGGTGGGCTATGAAATGTTTGCGAGTCCCCAGCGTGATATAACTGCAGAGTCTGCTGCTGAGATTTTGAGAGATTTATTTTAAGATGTTATCGATAGAAAAATCCAATAAAATTTAATTTTCAAACAAAATACAAACTGGCTCTGGTGCTTCGACATCGTTCAAAAAACTGAGTTTTCCAGTTGATGAATCACGTTGAAAACATACGATATTGTTGCTGTTCTGATTTGCTACTAAAACAAAATTACCATCTGGTGATAATGAAAAATTACGTGGATCCTGACCTCGAGTAGATTCAAAACCGATTTGTTTTAAACTTCCATTGTCTAAAACACGATAGATCACGATGCTATTACGACCGCGATTTGAAGCGTAGAGAAATTTACCATCTGGCGAGAGGTGGATGTCAGCGGCTTTGCTGAACCCGTTGAAGCCTTCTGGCAAGGTTGAGTAACTTTGACCTAGTTCATAAGTATCTTTGTTCTTTTTAACTAATGAAATCGTATTGTTCAGTTCGTTGAGTACGTAAATAATTGGTTTTGTTGCGTGAAAGGCAAGATGGCGTGGTCCAGCGCCGGGACCCATAGCAAGGGTGTCTGTAATGATCATTTTGTCGTTTTGAAGCTCTGAAAACCAGAGCTCATCTGTTCCTAGATCTACTGTAACGACTTGCTGCTTTGAGTCTGGTAAAAAGTAAGCAGAGTGTGCGTGAGGACCTTGTTGCCGGTCGGTGGTGCCTTTACCCGTATGTTGCTCGATAAATTTCAGATCAGAAAGCGATCCATTCTCTTCAAGTGTCAACAAACTTACTGTGCCGCTGGAGTAATTGGCGACTAAGATTTCATTTCTTTCATTTATGGTCACGAAACAGGGATGAATACCACCACTAGATACTTGATCTTGATGTATTAAACTATCGCCTTGGATTTTGAAAGCCGTAATCGTGCCAAGATCCTTTTCATTGACTGCTACTAAAGATTTTCCGTCTTTGGAAAGAGCGAGATAAGAGGGATTAATGGTTTCAGCAACGATGCCCAAGTTTTCCAGTTCACCCTTTTCGTTCAATGCATATTTATAAATGCCCTTACTTTCTCCACCGGTATAAGTACCCACGTAGAATAGTTGTTGATCGCTGGAAACTGTATCGTTTTGCATTTCTCTATTTTGATGATTGCAGCTTATTACCATCATTGAAGTAATGATAACAACCGCGATTGAGAATAGTCTGTTTATGACGAAATGGGAAAGGCGCAACATGTATGAATGTTTATGCGAAATCTACGATTTGTTCTACAATAAACTAAATCGCTTATAACAGTTGATTTAGCTATTTAAAATCACCAAAATATAAACCCTGAGCCGAAAGGTTCAGGGTTTCATTATAAATTACAACCATGTCACTATGAAGCCGAGGGTAGGAGATTCTTGCGGTCTATCGGGACAGAATCTGTTTTAAGCTTTTGAGAAGGCTACTGATTCTATAGTCATTTTTAGCAGATTCTGAATCTGCGCTGCGTTGGTCCAGAATGACAGAATATTATCGCACTAAAATCCGCTCAAACTCTCCTTCAGAATTTTTCATGACCAGCATGATGCCCTCACGAGGATCACGATTTTCAATCGCTCGCTTGAGATCTGAAGTGCTGTTGATCTTTTCATCATTAACCTTCACAATCACATAATCCTGCATCGCGGCACTATATTTTGAAAATTCGCCTAATGCTCGGGTGATTTTCACCCCTTCGTTAACTTTAAACAATCGTTTTTCTTCGGCATCTAGATCGCGCACCTCCAGATTCAACTCCGGAATTTGAATAGTGGAGTTCTTGGTGATTTCCACTCGGGTTTGTCTGCGGTCGCCATCTCTGAAATAGGTCACATCAACGATATCCCCAGGATTTTTAGTTGCTACATAACCAGTCAAATCGGCAAAAGTTCTGATTCTTATGCCGCCTATGTTAGTGATAATGTCGCCGCTTCTCAATTTCCCTTTTTCGGCTCCGCTGCCTGGTACTACATCTGCCACGTATATTCCTTCACTGCGATCTACGCCCAGTTGCTCAGCAAGACTACCGTTAAGGTCACGACCGCTTATGCCCAGCATACCGCGTTGAACCATTCCATATTCCATCAAGTCTTCGATGATCTTTCTTGCATTGTTGGACGGCACCGCAAATGAATATCCTACGTAAGATCCAGTTCTTGAAGCGATAGCGGTGTTGATACCTATCAATTCACCGTTCATGTTCACCAAGGCACCTCCAGAGTTACCAGGATTTACGGCGGCATCCGTTTGGATAAAACTTTGCATCACATCATCACGCTCGTCCAGGTCACGACCTTTAGCACTGATGATTCCAGCGGTTACCGTACTGGTCAGGTTAAATGGATTCCCCACAGCCAGCGCCCATTCACCGATCTGCACCTGATCACTATCAGCAAAAACCACATAAGGTAGCGGATTCTCCGTATCGATTTTCAAAAGTGCGATATCGCTAGATGGTTCTGTACCTACTAGCTCTGCGGAATAAGTTCTGCGATTGTTCAAAGTCACTTGAATTTCTCTGGCGTTCTCAATCACGTGATTATTGGTCACGATGTAACCATCTTCAGTAATGATGACTCCGCTACCGGTTCCTATGGCTTCGCGATAGGGAACTCGACCGCGCATCACATCGGCAAAGGATTGTGGTGCTCGGGTCACGGTTTTGTTAATGACGTGGACCACGCTGTTAACAGTTTTCGACGCCGCATCCCTAAAATCTACGTTTTCCATACTCTCGGGCATCTCGTAGCTTACTTGGCTTACGGCCAATTCAGGTTGAGCATTGTCTTCTTTAAGTAGATAGCTATTCTCTTGGTTTTCTGTGATATAGGAATATCCTCCTACGGCAATGGCGCCGCCCAAGACCGCAGCACCCAGTGTTTTGAAGAATGATTTCATGTGCATTTTTATTTCTTTTTCAACTTAAATTTATTAATTCCATTGTCCTTTTCTAAACGGATTAACAATTTTTAACCTACTGATTTCCCACAGTCAATAATTACCTTTGCGACCATGGAAAGCTTCACGTTTTATAAATACCAAGGAACTGGAAATGACTTCGTCATCATCGATAACCGTCAAAATATTTTTTCCAAAAAAGATGCCAAGTCCATCAAGCATCTCTGTGACCGCAGGTTTGGAATAGGGGCAGACGGGCTCATACTTTTAGAGAATCACGGCTCTCTTGATTTCAAAATGGTCTACTACAATGCAGACGGTAATGAAAGCAGTATGTGTGGCAATGGCGGCCGCTGTATTTCTAGTTTTGCCAAGTTTCTGGGATTGGTAGAAAACCAAACAACTTTTGAAGCCATAGACGGTGCGCACGTGGCAAAGTTTCTTGATGACACCATCGTAAGTCTCAAAATGAGCGATGTGAAGAACCTGAGCGTGCTTGATACTCATATTTTTACGGATACAGGATCTCCTCATCACGTAGAATTGACGGATAACGTAGATCACGTAAATATCAAAGAAGAAGGCCGCTACATACGCAATAACACCTACGGATCTGAAGGCGCCAATGTGAACTTTGTACAGCCGCTGGGCGATAATAAATTCAAAGTACGCACCTACGAGCGCGGCGTGGAAGATGAAACTTTGAGCTGCGGAACGGGAGTAACCGCGGTCGCACTCGCCATGTTCCACTCGCAGCAAACAGACAAAAACCAAGTAATCCTTGAAACCCAAGGTGGTGCGCTGCAGGTTTCTTTTGAAAAAGACGGTGTGGGTTACAACCATATTTGGCTTACCGGTCCCGCCGTTCAGGTCTTTAAAGGAACGTGGTCTTGGTAAAGCTCAAAAACGATATGTGCTCGCTACGCGCCGTAGATACTGACGATCTCGAGTTTATTTACGAGCTGGAGAACAATCCGGCGTTGTGGGAATTTGGGCACACGCTCACTCCTTATTCTAAGCTTACCATACGCGAGTACCTGGAAAATGCCCACCGTGACATCTATGAAGTCAAACAGCTGCGACTGGGCATTTGCAACGCACAGAACCAGATCAAGGGCGTGATCGACCTCTACGATTTTGACCCGTACCACAAGCGGGCTGGGGTAGGAGTGGTCATCAATCAAGAGAGCGACCGGGCAAAGGGCTTGGCTACTGCCGCGCTGGAACTTATGGTGGACTATGCCTTTGACCACCTCAGGCTACACCAGTTGTATGCAGGTATCGCGCAGGATAATTATGCGAGTAGAAAGCTGTTTGAAAAATTACGCTTTCGCGAAAGCGGGATAAAAAAAGACTGGATCACCACACAAGATGGTTATAAAGATGAATACCTCTACCAATTGATCAATGAAAAATTATAAGAAGATCATAGTGGCTGTGCTCATGCTGGGGCTAGTAGGCATGGGCGTTTTTGCCTACCGGGTGTACGATACGTTTTTTGGCGCCAATACCAATTTCACGACGGAAACCTACGAAGTTTTCATCCCTACAGATGCCGATTATAATACGGCGTTCCGCATTATTGCTGATGGGGTGGAAGATCGGGATGCGCTGCACCAGACGGCCGTGCGTAAAGGCTATGTGAATAATGTGAAACCTGGGCGGTACATTTTGCGCAAGGGAATGAACAACCACGAGATTATCAATACCGTGCGCAGTAGAAATGTGCCGGTCAATGTGCGTTTTAATAACCAGGAGCGCATCGAGAACCTTGCGGGCCGCATCGCGACCCAGATCGAGGCCGATAGCCTGAGTTTGCTCAACGCGATGCTGGATGAGGCGTTTCTTGAAGAAGCTGGATTCACCGAGCAAACGGCGCTGACCATGTATTTACCCAATCAGTATGAGGTGTACTGGAATACCAGCGCGGCGGCTTTTAGGGATAAAATGCTGGCGTACCACCAGTCGTACTGGAATGCAGATCGTTTGGCAAAAGCCGAAAAACTGGATCTTACGCCACAAGAAGTCTACACGCTGGCCTCTATTGTGCAAAAAGAAACCGCCAAAACCGATGAACGACCACGCGTCGCGGGTGTGTACCTGAACCGCCTGCAACGCGGCATGAAACTGGATGCAGATCCTACCGTGATCTACTCAAAGAAAGAAGTGGAAAACGACTTCGCCCAAGTGATCAAACGCGTGCTCTACAAACACCTTGCGATCGACTCGCCCTACAACACCTACAAATATGCGGGTTTACCGCCGGGACCTATCGTCACGCCAGACTTGAGCGCGATCGAGGGCGTGCTTAACGCTGAGGATCACGACTACCTCTATTTTGTAGCCGATACGGAGAATTTTGGCTACCATAAATTTGCCAAAACTCTTGCACAGCACAACCGCAACGCTGCTGCTTATAGGAGGTGGATTGCGAGGCATTAGGGGGTTTGAAGAGCTTGTGAATTTTACTTGCTATTCGGGTATAAAATGCAATATCCTAAAGATACTCAAGCTTAAAGACAATATATGAAATTTTTTTTCGTGTTGGTTCTGGATTTTATTGGTCTCAAGACAGGGTATAAAACCCTGCAATTTCATTGCAGTACTTTAGTTATGCGAAAAAATCTATACATTGGTCATTATGGGATCAGCACAGAGAAAAGGCTCGCATACGGTAACTCGCCTCACTTGTCATATTGTATGGTCAACGAAGTATAGGTATAAGGTTTTGGAGGGCGACATCAAGATTCGCTGTCGTGATCTCTTGATACAGATCTGTGAATCTGAAAGTGTAGCGATACTGAAGGGTGTGGTCAGCTCAGATCACGTCCATATGTATGTTGAGTACCCGCCAAAATTAGCAATCAGTATTTTGGTCAAAAACCTTAAGGGTCGGTCATCACAGAAGCTGCAACAGGAGTTTCCAACATTGAAAAAGCGTTACTGGGGGAACCACTTTTGGGCTACCGGCTACGGAGCATGGAGCAGTGGCAACATCACGGATGAAATGGTCAGCAACTATTTGGAACATCATCGCAAGGAGAATGACGACGATAATTCCAACTTCATATTGGAGTAATCAGAGCAAGGACTTTCAGTCCTGTGTCAAAAACCCCTGCACTTGAGTGCAGGGTGGTTAAGTTAATCAAGGTCTAGATTATTATTCACATATTCAAACGGTATTTTTTCTTGTTCGAGTCGCCAGTTGTTCTCTTTCAGTATATTGTAGAGTTCTTGTTCATCACTTGTCAAGTTAAGTTTTGCTGAGATATTTGTTGGTGTACCATTATCATATTCAAAATGCTTATCAAAGGTTTGCTTATCCATCAAAACACTTTTTGAATGAGGAAAGTAGCCCCTGAATTGGGATAAAATTTCAAAGCCTTGAACATCTATATCTCCCCAATAGTGTAAATCTATTACGTTGAACCATTCCACATTTTTTAAATTAATAATACTGTATCCACTACCAAATATTGCAATTGTATCACTCATTTTCGGAAGAGTTAGTATTGTGTAAAGGGTTGTTTTGTTTTCCACAACCAATACTTTTCTTATTGGCAAATCCATTATTTCAAATTGACTAACTGGAATAGCTATGTCATCAAGTCCTGAGAAGAATTTATGACTTATCTTTTTGTCGAGTACCTTAAACCGAATTTGTGGTTCGGCAAATTTCAAGTTAAATCTTTTCTCAAATAATTTTTCCTCTGTTTTGATATGCTCTGAAATAAGAATATCAAGTAATTCCCTAATTACAGCTTGATTTCTTTCCAAAAATTTTGTGTGAACCTTTATAGGCAGCTCTCTTATGTACAAATTTGGTTTGGGATTTTGTTTGAAGTATTGACATACTTTCAAAATACTTTCCCAATCGGCTTGATTGGCGATTACCTTCTTTGGATTTTTAATTAACCAAACTTTTAAATCTGGGAATGTTTCAAGGGTAAACTTTGTGCTTTTACAGAATAACTCAACTTCATTTTTTCTACCTAAAAACTTCAAAAAGTCATTTTCGGTTTCAAAGAATATTGAGGTAGGTAATGTTTGAAATCCTAATGATTTAGTTTTTACATTTTGAAATTCCAATGAGTATCCAAAGCCTATTTTTTCCTTTGATTGGCTGATAATTAGCTGGATTTCTTTTTCAAATTCAGGAAATGAAGTTTTGGTGTACGACTTATCACCGCGAATAACCAATTTTTCAAAGGGCTTGTTGTCAACTAATTGTTGAAGGAAGGAAACATATTTTCTTTCTGCTTTTTTCTTTATTTCCTGAGGCGTAATCATTGCAATATGTAATTCGCTTTTTGTTCTTGAAATTGTTCAATAGGCATATCGTATAACCAAGAATGTCTCTCTTCCTTACGTTCTACAAAGTGAACGAATGAAATATCGTTTTCAACGATGTGAATATTATCACTTGGTGTAACCACCAATAATTGCAAATGAAGTTGCTTACATAGAGTTACTAAATATCTTGCTTTATCTTCATCTTGTGCTTTAAAGGCTTCGTCAATAGCAATAAATCGGAATGAATTACTTTGTAATCCTTCCTTAGTCAGACCAAATTGATAAGCAATTGCAGAGCCTAGAATTGTATAAGTAAGTTGGGCTTTCTCTCCACCAGAAAGCTGTCCCATAGCCTCATAAGTTTTGAATTTCTGATTAGTTTCTTTGTAAAATTCTTCGGCTTTGTAGTTGAACCACGAACGAACATCCATTACTTTTTTTCTCCAATCTTCTTTATCTAACTTTTCTATAAAGGGATGAATGTGATTGTTAAAGTGATATTCTCTTCCTTCAATTGTTTTCTCCATTTGATAGACATTAGGAACGGCTTCTTCCAATAGTCTTCTAAATTCTTTTACTTCATCATTGATTTTATTCGGTGCTACAAGTTGTATAAAAGTCTTTGGACTTTTTTTAAAATCAATAGCTTTTAGCGAATCGTTCAGATGCCTAATGTTTTCCTTGATGGTATCCGACCAGTTTTCAAAGAACATTCTAAAATCACCAACTTTATTGGTGATGGTTTCCTGTAAATAATCATTAAATTTCTTTTCAAATTTTGGAAGATTATCCTTTTCTAATCTTTCCAAAAACTTTTGATACTCGCTGATAAATTCTAAGTGAGTTGATTCGGGCAAAGCATTTACATCAGAACGCCAGTCTTTGTATTTGCTAGTAATAATTTCAGTCGGCTGTTTAAAGGCATTTATTTTTACACTGACTTCCCGTTCGTTTTGTTGCTTTTGTTTATTTAGCTCAGCTGTTTTTCTTGAATTTTCGTCCTGGAAATTTTTGCGTCTTGCTTCAAAATCCGCATAATCAATATTCAACAAATTGGGATTTTGACTTTCAAACGCTGATGTATCAATATTTCCCAAAGGCTCAAAAATGGCTTTATTGTCCTTTATTGATTTTTCAACATCTTTTTGTTTTTCTTCCGTTTTAAAAATATCCCTGCTCTTGTTCGCTATATCAACTTCCGAAAGTTGCTTCAACTTAACCTGCACATCTTCCAACTGCTCTTGCAATTTCTTAACTCGGTCATTTGTTTTTTCTAACGCTTCTTTCTGTTCCGTCTTTTCTTGAATGTCACGCGCGTAAGATTGCCAATCTATATCATCATACTTATCAAACTTGGAAAACAGATTGTGGCACTCATCTTTGAATGTTCCTAAATTTGTTATTTCAGAAATTTTACTTGCAATCGCCCTTTTGTTTTCGGTTTGTTGGTTTTGCAGATTGCTCAATTCTTTCTTTAAAGCCGCGATTTTCTCTTTATTATCCCAACCCAAAACATAATTCTCTTTTCTCGAAATATGTGGTCGGTCGTCTTTTTCGTGTTTTCCTTTCCTGAATTTTATTAAGCCGTTTTGCGTAATTGCCATTTTTGAATGGCGTTCAAATTCTGAAAGATTATCCACACAAGTAAAATTGAATTGAGCTTCCAAATAATTCTCAATCCATGCATCATACTGCGTTTTGGGTTTTATTTCAATTTTATTGACTAAGGAATTTTCGTTAATCTCCTTATGTCGCATACTTTTGAGATAATCCTGCTGTTCGTACTTGTCGTAACGAATTCTACCTCTCAAATCATTGTTGTTCACATACTGATTTACTTTTGAGTAGTATTTTGGCGGAACAATTAGACGCAAAGCAAAATTGTGAAGTACTTTTTCAATAGAAGATTCCCAAGCCAATTCATCTTCCTTTACTTTAATCAATTCACCAATAAAAGGAATTTCTTCTTTAGTAGCTCCAATACTTGAAATAAGTTCTTCTCTGATATCCGCTACTCGTCCAGCAATGTTATTTTTATTTTTTTGAAGAGTTCGAATAGTATTTACTATATCTTCTGTATCCTGTTTTAGTTTATCTTCATTGTTTTCTAATGAACGTAAACTTTTATTTTCAAAATCAATATTTTGTTGTGTGCTTTGCTTTAACCGTTTTGCTTTTTCTCGGTTTTCAACAAAGGCTTCTTCACCTGGACTAGTAGGTAACTTAATTTTTTGAGCGATGCCGTTGTAATCTTCAAGCTTGCCACTTCTTAAAGTTTTGCTTTTTTCTAACCTTGAAATTTCTGCTTTTAGTTTTTCGATTTGATTACCAACTTCGTCAGATTTTATTTGAACTGTCAAATCGGTCTCCTGGTTTTTGAAATCAGTTTCTTTCTCCCTTAATTCGATTAATTCATCATTCAATTTTTGCAGTTCTGCTTTGCATTTTTCGAATTCTTTTTCACCCAACTTAAAACTTTTATGGGCAAACCAATAAACAGCCGTTTCTTTTGATTGCCCTAATTGGTTCAAGTTTTCCTGAATTTCAATCAGTTTGTTAGCAAGCTCATTGATAGGTTTAAGCTGTTTGATTTGCTCTTTGGCTTTTTCAATGTTGGTTTTCGCATCCATTAAAGTCAGAAAGCTCTCTTTTAATTCAATAAACGCTTCTTCTGGATTTTTGCCATTCTCTGTGTATTCTTCCAACATATTGGTTCTGACAAACTCATCTAAATCTTCCAAGATTTTCACCCCAACAACTTGGTTGAATAAACTCAAAGCTTTTGTAGAACGCATTCCGAAAAGATGTGACATTCGTTTTGCATAAGCAGTTGGGCCATCCATAAATTCAATTTTCCGTTTGGACGTATTCGAATTGTAGATCTTATCCAATCGCTTTTTCCAATTTCCCTTGCCATCAAACTGACTGAAATCTTTTTCTATTTCAAGAGGAATATGAGCAATACCGAATTGTCTTCTGAGTTCGTTGTTCGAAAACCAACGGACTTGAAATAATGTGATTTTCTTTTCATCCGTATTTTTAAAGTGAGCAAGAATTACAGAATAAGCGCTTGTGTCACGCAACTTTTGTGTGGAAGTAGAAGTTTTTCCTTCTTCTTGAATGTTTCCGTAATGCCCTAAAACATAAGTTTCTTCTGTGCGATCGCCTTTTTTCTCAACACCTGAAGACTGATTATAAAAACGGTCTCTTTTAGCTGGAACTATCAAGGTTAACAGAGCATCTATAAATGTGCTTTTTCCAGAAGCGTTTGCACCGGTTAAAAGAGAATTATTCCCTTGGGGATTTATTCTAAAAACTTTTTCATCAAAGGTTCCCCAATTAAAAACTTCCATATATTGAAGTCTGAAACCTGCTTTATCCGAACTTGTGCTAAACAGACTGAACATACGCTTGTAGCTTTGTTTTAAATTCTTGTAATATATCAGGGGTGATTTTTTCCTTGATTATTCGGTGTATCTGATATTTTGTTTCGTTGTCTTTTTTGCTGACTTCTTTTAAGTAGCCTAATTCAACTACTTTTTTTATGAGGTTGTCCAAATCTTTTTGAAATTTCAATTTGTTGTAGCCTTCTTGCAAGAAGAGTTCTAATTCGTCTTTAATTTCGGCATCGGTAATAAATTTTTCCACAGCCAGTTGTGTCGGATTACTATCAAATTCTTCTAAACTTTGTCTTAAAACTACAAGTACAATCGATGTTTCAAATCCAATTTGTCGTCTTTGAACTAAGCCAAGTGTTTTTCCTTCGTTGTCTTCAAATTGTTTTACAAACGCAAACCCATCGTCTTTTTTTACAATGAGTTCTAATCCTATTTTACTGATGTATTCTTGGATTTCAACTTGATAATTGATTATATCGTCCCACACGCTTGAAGAACGTTCGACAACGCCCTTCAGCAACTTTACAATTGCTTTGCTATATGGAGTTGTATTTTGCTCTAAAGTGCTCATTTGGTGAAAATAATTTCAGGGATTCGTATTTGTTTGTTGTTTTCAGAATCAAAAACAATACTTTGGATATTATCAGGGCTGATATAGTGTTTAAAGTCTTTTACAATGCCTATGTATCCAAACAATTCGGACAGCCCTTTTTCAAGTCCTCCGTAAATTTCAACTATATCTAAAAGAGAGGTTTGTGATTTTTCATTCAAAACATCATAAACTCTTTTTCGCAACAAAGCTTTGTCAATGTTTGATCGTGAAAACAACTTACCTAAATGCTCGGACGAAATAATACTTTCATTCGCAATTTCTGGTTTACTTGTATATGTAAATTCTTCGCTTTGTTCTGTTGTTAATTTTCGTTCAAACGGAATGTTGATTTCGATTTCCATTTCTAGTTCAAACGAAGTTTCAAGTTTTCTTTTTGTTTTGCTTATTGATACAAGCTGTTTCTTTATTTCTTGAATGATGGTTTTAGTGGCTTCCGGTTTTGAACTTTCACTTTCACGAATAATACGGCTTAATTTTTCAGCCATTTTATCGTTGGCTTTATAGACCTTTTGACCTGAATTGTGAAGATGTCTTTTCATTCCTTTTAAAAACGGGTCATTTACAGAAATTGATTTTTCTTCTAAAGTTCTATACAATTCCTTGGTTAGAATTTCCCATTGGTTTTGCAAGTCAGGATTTAGAATGAATGACCAAAATGCATAAAAGCTTTTTCCTTGCTGACTACTTTTCAGTTCATCCAAAGCATCAAAGGTAAATTCCAAGATATCGCTTTTGGTTAAACTACCCTCAGCGTGTTTTTGATAAATCCCCTTTGTGATTTCTTTGAAATTATCTTCAACCTCTTTAAAATCAGATAATAATTCTTTGGCTGATTGATTGATTTGATTAAAGCGAGGAACAATTTCAAACTCTTCGAACACCTTTACATCTTCTCCAATTTTTATTCTCTGAATTTGCTGTTCAATTTCTAATTTCTTTTGTTCCAATAACTGAATACGTTTTTCAGCATCTTCATTGGTAAATTCAACCAATTCTTTCAATTGATTTAAAATGTTGTTGAATTTTGATTCAGTCCCAACAAATTCCTCTTTTTTTAAACTTTCCAACCAGTCTATCGTTTTTCTTGAATGTGCTGAAAGTTCATAAAAAACCTCTCCTTGTTCATCAGGATAATTAGCTAAGAAGCCTTTGTTTGTCCAATGACGTATATATTTTTTTGCCTTTTCTTCATAAGTGTCAAAAACGTTGATTTCACTATCCTCATCATTTTCAACTTGTTTGTACTCTAAGAAATCAGCTAATTGTATTTGAATATTATCTGACGAAATTGTGCTTTGTCCACTTAAAAAGGTATTTGTAAGAAATTCAATAATCATTTCTCGGTTTCGCAATCGCAAAAGTTCAACACTCGGTGAGTTGTTTAATGATTCTAATATTTTTGAGTTTCCATTCATATATTATCCTACAAATATTACAAGCAGGCTGGTTTATAATTCAAACGGGATTAAAAACATAAAAAAAAGTCGAGTGCAGTTTTCGTTTTAGTTTCGTTTCAAAAATAAATATGGGATGATGATAAAAATACTTATTTATATCATACAATTTAAAAATGACAGGTCATTGATTCGATAAAATGATTTTCTAATGTTTGATTATAAAAAAGCTGAACATTCAGATAACCTTTCTATCACCCCTTCTTCATCATCCTAAAAGAAAACCAGCCGAGAACTCCAATAATTAAAGCCATCACGATCCAGAGCCAGGATTGATTTTCAAAGAGTGGGGAAGCGGTTTTGGATTTTTGTTTTGAGATGGTTTGTTCGTTGCCCAATTCTAAAATAGAAAGGTCTTCAGGAATCTTGTTGTCAAAACGCTGTATGTCGTAATACGGTGATGAGGCATCCTGATTTCCGTAGGTGAGGAAATAGGTGGCTTCTTCGGTGAAACGGGCGATCATTTCCTTAAAAGGACCTTGAACCTGTATTTCTTCAATGTTTAGGGGTTGATTATCTTGGTTATCAATGATGATTTTTAATCGCTGGGCGGTGACATCGGGAAAGGTGAATGTATTCTCTTCTAGCGAATTCAAATTGTCTCTGGTGAATATGCGGTAATTATAATGCCAGCCTTTTTCGGTTTTGACGCTGTCGGTGAGGTATTTGATGGCCATGGAACGATAATAATCAAAGTCATCTGAAACCTTGAGCTTTATCTCACTTACACGCACCGGCATTTTGAGTTCTACGTCAATCTCAGTTTGCTGGGTGCGTATATTTTCTTTGACTCGGTATCTTTTCAGCTGGTAATTTCGTTTTTTACCTTTGACATCTTCATTTTGGGTGATGCTCGCATTTTTTAGATCAGGCTGTTGCTCACTTTTTGCGAGAAGCCTGAAATACTGATATTTCGCGGAAGCGAAATCCAACTCGGTAAATTGAAAATCGGTTTGAGTATTTCTAATGGATAAGATCCTTTGATCTTCTACGATCTTGAACCATTCTTGCTGGTCTTGGCTGCCTTCCAGCGTGACTCGCCAATCAAAATTTTCCTGAGCAAAATCCAGATCGATGTGGTTAACGGGCTTGCTGGTGGGTATTTTGAACGTGAAATAATAGCCGTTTTCATTTTCTGAAACGTTCAAGGTCTCAAAGGTAACTTTTTTGCTGATGTTCTGATCTCGTGTAGTGAGCAACAAATAAGGCACCTCGATGATTTTACCATCATCCTTGACTCCATATATTCTAAGATCAAGTAGATCCTTTGAAGCTTTGCCGAAAACCTCATCAGACAATACAATCTTATGCCATGTTTCAGAAATACCGCTGAGCTCTCGTTTGTAATCGTAATCATGCATCTGACCGTACGACCACGAACTGAAAATGCTGAAAATTAAGAGGTAAAGAAGACTAGTCTGCTGCTTCATCGGTAATGTCGTTCTTGAATTTGTGGTATAAAAAGGAAATGATGAGCAGTAAAACGCCCAGAGAAACAAATACGATCGTTTTGTCAATGGTATCCAGATGCGAGATGTCGTAGAAAAAGAGTTTGACCAGCGTCAAACCAAATAAACTGATCGCACCGATTCTCAAATACTTTTTCTTTTTCCAAATTCCCAGCGCGATGAGGAGAAGGGAATAAACACCCCAAAGAATACTCAGACCCAGTTTGTAGGATTGCGTGCTTTCCGCAAAGTCGATCCAATGGATGAGTTCGCTACTGGCGATCCACAAAATGGCGACATGAAACAGAAGCTCAAAAGCGATCCTGAAATCACGCAAAACGAATCTGGATTGAAGTAATTTATGGCAAGCTACCAACGTCATCGCCACAAATAGGAATGAGATGTACCTGATGAAGATGTTATAAATTCCTCTATTATAAACCTCCGCTAACTTCTGCTCAAGGTAGCTTTCTCGCAACTCGCTTAAGACATACAATCCCTGAATCAAAAACACAGTCAAGGCAAGGGTAATCAAGCCGAGACTGATGGTTCCTAGCAGCGAGCTTTTTAGCTTTTTCACATTCGCGAAAGCGAGCAAACTCACGAATAATAAAGAATAATTAATGATCCAGATTTTTCTATATTCACGTAAATCAAAATTCCAATGAAACTGAGACCATATCTCGCCCTCAGGAGTAGCGGCTAGATAAGAGTCGGCATACAACTGATTCCAATAATTAGCAATTTCAAGGCGGAAGGTGTTGTACAGCGCAAACAGCAAAATGCCCGGCAGCACAAATGAAGCAAGTTTTGAAATGCCTCTGTATTGCGCAATTGCAGAGCCATAACTTTTGTCACGATCCAGTTTATTGATAAAAGCAAAAGCGGCAACAAACAAAATACCCGTCAGGAAATGGATGTTTTGCAGGGGGGTGATTCTGTTTTCAGTATCTGTCGGATAAAAACTGTGATAAGCATTCAACCAGTCGTGAGCTAGGCTCAAAAACGCGAGAACCATGAGCGGATACGATAATTTCTCGTAGACAGGCACCTTCTTAGTCCTACCGATCCAAAATAGCAACGCAGCCTCACCCGCCCACAACAAAGTCACCCAGTTGCCGTCGAGCTGTACGGGAACGGCGATGGTGATAAAAACCAGCACCAGTCCAGAAATAAGGTAAAACAGATTCCGGTCGGCTAGCTTTTTACGGTAGATGATTATACCTACCACAAAATGGATCAGGGCGTTGCATAGCGTGAAGAATCCGAGTAAATGCTTACCGGTCTCGTGATCGCTGAGAATCCCATAACCGATTCCGTAAAAAATGAAGGAGTTCAATAAGATCAAGATGATGTCTTGATATTTGAAAACCTCCTTGCGCAACAGCTTGTACGCCAAAAATGTAAGATAAAAAGTCAAGAAGAACAGACTCGCGAAAATCATGGCGAGCCAAAAATGCTCTTCTAGTCGGTAAGAATTGGCCAACCAAGCCAAGTAAATAAGCCATGACAGCCCAAAAGAGGTATAATACAGCAGTTTCCAATATCTTTTAAAGGCAATGACCAGAATCCCCACGTTGATCATCGTCACATAAGAAAACAATATGGCTGCGCGACCAGAGCCATCACTCAGCAGAAAAGGGACGGCATAAGCACCCACCAGCCCTATGTGGGCAATCACCTGCCGATTGTAATGGATCGCCGCGAGCACGGTAAACGCCGTGAAAACCACCATGAGAACAAACGCCATGAGCTGGGGCAGGAGCGCATAAAGATCATAGGCCGCATAGGTGATAAAATATAAAATCGCCATGGCGCCACTCACGAGAACCGCGCTGTAATTCTCGTAGTTTTTCTTCAGTTTGATCCCAAATCCCAAAAGCCCCAAACCAGCCACATAGCCCAAAACAATCCTGGTAAGCGGGCTGATCAGGTCGTGCTCGATCGAGTATTTTGCACCTATCGCCACACCTATCACCGTGATCACGATACCTATCTTATTGATCAGGTTTTCACCCACAAACTTCTCAAGATCCGACTTTCTCTTAGGGCGTTTTTCCCTAACGCGTTGAGCCTTTCTTGTAAGAACCTTTTCTTTGAGTTTTCCGCTTCCGCGAAAGCTAGGCTGCGAAGAAATCTCTTTATTTAAAATTTCGTGACTGGAATCAGTGACTGATGAATCTTTTTGAATTTCGGTAGTTTCAAAATCCTGAGCTTGATCTTGAGTGCGGAGCTGGTCAATTTCTCTTCTCAACGCGTTGATTTCTTTGTAGAAATCGTTCTGCTTGCTGAGAAGAGCGTTTAGTTTGTTATAAAGGTCGTTGATTTTTGATTGGTCGTCGGTCATAAAGCGATTCTAAGGTCACGGGAGATGATTACCCAAAATCATCTACTTGGGGACTAAAAATAGGACATTTAAGTTTATCAGATTAATATGAAAATAAGATAAGGTAGTGGACTCGAGTTTATAGATAATTCACTCACAGCCGGACTGCGTTTCTTTGTTTTTCCACTGGATCCAGTATTCCTGCAAACCTTCAGGAGTGTTTTTCAAATCGCTGATAAATAAACTATGCCCTGGCAGGGTCACGTTTTGGAGTTCCGTTTTTCTGCGATTCAATGCAGGTCTGTGGTTCCAACCGCCCACGTGGTCAAATGAGGTAAAGGCGTCACAAGGCGCACCCACGTCAGAAAACGGAATCTTGAGTTGGTAAGTGACCGTCCCGCTTCCCATGCCATCGGTAGACATTTCAATCGCCGCAAAGTCCACTTTTTTATATTGTTCTGAGCGATACAGTTCTTTCAATTTATCGCCCACGGCAGCACTCATGCGATTTGAGAATTGGTGTGCAACGTCCCTACCTTCGGCAAATTCTGGACCTTGATACACACCTTCACAGCCCGATTCATCGCAAAGAATACCGTTATTAGGTTTACTCATTTCAAGGGTCTGTTGCTGATTTTGGTTTATGCAATTGCACACAAGCAGTTGCAGTATCACCATTAAAGTTTTGATTTTCATGTCGCTTGTTAAAAAGTGGTTCCTGCGGTTAAGATTGATGGTTTTTAAGCTTTCGCGAAAGCGTGCTATCCACTTAACTCAATTTAATTTTGAGTCCCATTTCTTTTTTCATGGTGAGTAGTGCTTCGGCATTACCTCTTGCGTCGTCTACAGGATGGTGGGTGTGTTTCGTCTTCCTCAAGTGTTTGAAATTTTTAAACGTGTCCTGAACCAGCCCTTTGTATAAACTTCCCAGGTTCTGAGAACTGAATCCAAATGGGTTTTTACCCGTGAAGTGATGAAAGTACCAGCAAATGAACATCCAGTCAAATCCATTATTGTCGCTTATGAAAATGGGTCTGTCCCTGCAATTTTGAGAAATCCATTGGGAAAAGTTTTTTATGACGACTTTAGGCTCGTCAAACTTCATCGTTTCTTCACGACTAAAGCCAGAAACCGCCAGCGCCTCTGGAATCCACTGTTCTGAAATAGGCTTGAGTGTTCCGTAAAACGTCTTGTCCAGATGATCATTTACGATCACCGCTCCAAATGAAATCATGGAATAGTCACCCGGTATGGGACCATCACTCTCAATATCTACCATTATATAAGCCATAAGGTTTCAGTTTTACTCTTTAAATCGGTTACTGTTCAGATGTTGCTTTGCTTTGTTTTTTACTTTTTTAGTGATTCCATTTTTGTAAAATTTCATGATTATTTCTCGGGTGATATCCTTATGGTCCAGCAGTACGTTTTGGATTCTGGCGTTTCCGTTTTCTAAAATACTTTTAACCAACTCGTTTGTAACTCCGCCCTTTATTAATTCTAAACGATAGCTTTCAGAAGGCTCTGATATCACTCCTCTTTTGATCGTTATTCTTTGATCTTCATATGCAGGAAGTGTTCGCATTAATTCTTCTAGCTTTAGGACAAGCTCTATTCTCGATGCAGTTGAAAAAGTCAAGTATGGATTTTCCCAATCCGGATCGTGGTCAAATTCATTGGTTTTAGGATTGAAATTTTCTACAAAATTGAGAACGACTAGTTTGTATTTTCCATTCAGGTCTCTTTCTGGTCTCCATTCTACATCAATGATTTTGAGCCTGCTAACATTTACGAGCATCAAGAGACTGGAACCTTCAAAATAACCTTCAAAACCCTTAATTGGATCCACTTCATAAAGCTGATTGTATGTCATGAGCCAGCCGGCTTCTATTCTTAGTGGTTGAAGATTCATCTAGTTTTTTGTGAAGGTTGTTTAGTTGTTACGTCTCGGCTATGCGTAGTTGCATGGGTTAGCACTTAACTTTGTAAGCACCGCAAACTGAAAATCCGCGAGGATTTTCAGAAGTAGGCGAGACCCAGCAATTACTTATAGCCATCTTAAGTTTGATTTCAGTTAATTTTATTAGATAAACCAGAAAGAACAAAAGAGAGGATTAAGGTCAATATAGCCAGAGGAACTTTAGATTCCGTCAACATTGATGATCACCTCTCTTTTCCACTTTTAGTTCGTTCAGTTCTGTGAGACCTTTGGATCTCGTTTTTAAGTTGTTGAAGCCTAGGTGGATCGTTCTTTCCCAATTAAATATCTATGGATAAATATAGTAAAATCCACGGTGTGGATATCAGTAAGGATTTCTTTGATGTAATTGACGATCTGGGCAACCACTACCAGTTTGACAACAGCCTGAATGGTTTCAGGAAGTACCTCAAGACATTGGACGCTGAGAGCCTTGTTGTCATGGAGGCGACGGGCTATTACCACTATCTGCTGGCTCAGTTCCTGCACGACTCTGACATCGCCGTCTCGGTAGTCAATCCATTGTCGGTAAAGCGTTTTCTGCAGATGAAGCTTACCAAGGTAAAGACCGACAAGAGCGATGCAATGGGCATCAGGGACTATGCAATGGTCAATGAGGTTCCGCTCTACGATGGCAAGGGAGCCGTACAGGCGGAATGTCTACAATTGCTGGCCCTGATGGACATCTACCTCAAACAGCGCACTCAGGTCAAAAACAAGATCCACGGAGAGAAGGTACTGGGCACGCCTTCAAAAGCGGTGTTTGGTTCCTTAAAAAGAACCTTGAAGATGCTGGACAGGGAACTGGTCTCGCTCAACGAGCGCCTATTGTCGCTGGTCAAGCAGGATCAACAGGTACAGCTTACCAATCTTAAGAGCATACCTGGTCTGGGCGATAGGACATCTGCGCTGTTGATCGTACTCACAGAGGGCTTTACCAAGTTTGACAACGCCTCACAGCTGCGTAACTATGCCGGCATCACACCCACGATAAGGCGGTCTGGCAGCAGCATAAGGGGTAGGAGCAGAATAAGCAAGGTGGGCAACCGAAAGCTTCGTAACCACTTGTTTTTGTGCGCTTTCTCTGCAAGTAGACACAACAAGGCATGTAGGGAGCTCTACGAACGTATCACGGCCAAGGGCAAGAGCAAGAAGTTGGCACTTATCGCCGTATCCAACAAACTATTGAAACAGGCATTTGCCATTGCAAAATCCGGCCTGCCCTATGACGATGGCTACGTTTCCCGTCTGGTCAAGGAGTAGAAATGAAGTTAAAAAATACTGGTGGTGTTGATGGCTTGTTGGACTGGAGGCAAACCTGATAGGGTTTGTCCCATTTCAACAATGCCACGTAGCCGGATCGTGCCTAAAATTAACGAGTAATTTGCTTGGTTTTAAACTCAGTTCTTTGTTGTAAAACGTTTTTTATTCAGTTCCAATTACTATCGGAATTTGTGATCTAACTTCTTTTTCATTCACACAAGCAGGATACCATTCGGATAATTCAATCAGCAATTTCTTGACTTGACTTTGAGTTTCATCATTCCATTGCCCAAAATTCCCGAAAAATCTAAAAGGTTCTTTTTCTATTTTTCCATTTTCGTTAATTACTACATAAGCCTTTATTTTCTTTGGTTTATATCCTGCGATATTTTTTATTTTTTCAGTCAGAATTTTATAGTCAGATTTTAACAAAGGCATTTTATCTGGTCGCAAATAAACTCCGTTCTCATTGGTTATTCCATAAAATATTTTGTTTTGCTCAAGAGCCCATAAGTAATCTGCGGAAGTTTTGTCAGCTCCTTTAAAAGACTTGAATTTGCCTTTAAAGGTATCTGTTTTTGTCAAAGAATCGTTATAAAAATGTTGAATTTCTATAATGTAATTTCCACGTAATCCGTTTAATTTTTTGAATGGGTTTTGGTTTAAGGTCAGTTTTACATTTTTAACATTATAAGTTCTTATGTTATCTAAATCTATGACATCAGTCCAATAATTATATGTTGTTTCTACTATTTCCAGATTCTTGTTAATCTTGAAAGAGATGTCATTTCCAGTAAAACCAGAACTATAGCTGTTTTTGATTTCTAAAATTGAATTTGATTTTAATTCAATTTTTAAACTTTCAAAGTCATTTTTTGGATTTCCAATGTCGTCAAATCGATTGAATTCATCTTTGATTTCATATTTCACAAGATTTTGGTCAATCGTAACTTTTTCTTTTCCGAAAGCAAAATTTGTAATTAAAATCAGTATGATAAATTGTATTCTCATTGTTTGTTTTAAATGTTTTACAACTAGCGTATATCGGCATAAAAATACTATTTTATGACGTAACTCTGATTTGCCTGCGAGATCCCGTAAACAAAGGAATAAATAGAATACAATCATTTACAAACGACTATAAACGTAAGCAATCCTTTAAAATGCGTTTGCGACTTTGAAACTGTTACACATTTGCACCGTCATACACAAACAAATCAAATCTGATGGCAAGAATATTTTTTTAATCCATACAAACTAATTTATTATGAGCACCATGAACAACAAAGTACAACTGATCGGCAACCTGGGACAAGACCCAGAAATCATCAACCTTCAAGACGGCAAGAAATTAGCTAAATTCTCACTTGCTACGACAGATCGCTACAAGAACAAACAAGGCGAGCAGGTAACGGACACACAATGGCACCGCGTGGTGGCCTTTAACGGCACCGCAAACATCATCGCCAGTTACGTGAAAAAAGGAAATAAAGTAGGCGTAGAAGGCAAGCTGGTCACCCGCGCCTGGGATGATAAAGACGGCAACAAGCGCTACACTACTGAGGTCGTTTGCAACGAGGTCCTTATGCTAGGCGGTAATGATTAATCAAGATTTTTATTTGGATAATGACCCATTTTCTAGAAAGAGAGTGGATTTTTATTTAGATAGGTTTCACCCCACGAGGCGGTGCATTGAGCTGTCACCCTGAGTTTGTCGAAGGGGAGTCGAAATGGAGGGATAGGGTGGGTGTATAGTTTCATGAAAACCGTTCTCGATACTCGTGAAAACCTCTGATTCTCGGTTTTCCCGAACTCGAACTGACAGAGTATCTTCTATTATTCGGACTTTCTATTTACAAAAAATATTACTGAATCAAACTTCTCTCCTTTGGAGGGATTGAGGGAGGCTAGTGCATAAGTGAAAAAAACTACTTCTTCATCGCCTGCAATAAGCGCTGACGTATACGGTCTTTTTCTTCTATCGTGAGCTTAACCCACTTCAGTTTGTTGATGCCACGCTGGAAACGGGCATTTTTCTTGTGAAAATCACGGCATTTTAAACAGTGAGACTTGTGAAGATTATGTCTAAAGCGCTCCTTTGAATTCAGATCGTTATAATGCGCTCGTGTGCTTAGTATGCTTGCGTCATCGCAATTGATGAAAAATCGTCCCATGTAAAACTACTCGTTCTTAAACCATTTAGAATTGAGGCATTCCATAAGCTGCACACGCGCTCTATGGATGATTACCCATAAATTTGACGCAGTGATATCATGCTCCTTACAGATCGTTTCTGTTTCCATATTATCTATGGTTTTCTGGACAAATATAGTGGCATAACGCTCGGGAAGATTGGCAATACATTCATTAATGGCTTCTCCCAGTTCTTTTTGCTCGATATCATCTTCCACATTGGGATTGCGCAAATCCTGTACGCGCTCTTCCATCCAGTCACCATTTTCATCCTTAGAAGTATTCATGTAGCTCATGCGTACTTCAGCTTTTCCTTTGTTGGAATTGATTTTACGATAGTGATCTATGATTTTACGCTTGAGAATAGAGATGAGCCAGGTACGTTCTGTTGAGTTACCCTTAAACCTGTGGGCGCTTTTCAAACCAGCTAAAAAAGTCTCAGAAACGAGATCCTGAGCCTTGATGGCGTCATTTACCCGAGTTATTGTATAATTAAATAAGTAGTCGCTATAGCGATCGACCCATTTTTCTGGAACTAATTTTACATCTGGCACCTTCTTCTCTTTTTAAGCGACGAGTCCCGCTCTTTTCAGCAGGGCGTCTATTTTAGGTTCGCTTCCGCGAAAGCGAGTATATAACAACATAGGATCCTCAGTTCCACCTTTGCTCAGTACATTTTCCCTGAACTTATCTGCGGTTTCCCGATTGAATATTCCTTTCTCTTTAAATAATTCAAAAGCATCTGCATCCAATACTTCTGCCCACTTATAACTGTAATAACCGGCACTGTACCCACCCTGAAATATGTGGCCAAAGGAGGTACTCATGCAGGTACCATCTATATCTGGATACAAATCTGTTTTGTCAAAGGTTTTTCTTTCATAAGCTTTGACATCTTGAATCTCACTAGGGTCTTGACCGTGCCAACTCATATCCAGCATTCCAAAAGACAGCTGTCGCAAGGTTTGCAAACCTTCATTAAAGTTAGCCGCGGCTTTGATCTTCTCAATATATTCTTGCGGTATTAATTCGCCAGTCTCATAATGATGTGCAAAAAGTTCCAGCGCCTCTTTTTCATAACACCAGTTTTCCAGAACTTGACTGGGTAACTCCACAAAATCCCAGGAAACCGAAGTTCCTGAAAGTCCGCGATATTGAGTGTCGGCCAGCATACCGTGCAACGCATGACCAAACTCGTGAAACAGAGTAGTCACTTCATTGAAAGTAAGTAGTGATGGTCGGGTAGAGGTGGGTTTTGTAAAATTACACACATTAGAAACGTGAGGTCTAATGTTTTTACCTTCCTCATGCCACTGACCCTTAAAACTTGTCATCCAGGCACCGTTGCGTTTTCCTTTTCTCGGGAAAAAGTCGCCGTAAAACACCGAGTTGAGCGATCCGTCTTCATTCTTGACGATGTAAGTGATCACATCGGGATGGTACTTTTCGATCTCTTCAGTCTTTTCGAAAGTCAGACCGTATAGGCGCTTTGCAATCTCAAAAACGCCGTCGATTACGTTTTCTAGCTTAAAATAGGGCTTGAGTTTCTCATCATCCAGATCAAACTTCTCTTGCTTCAGCTTTTCAGCGTAATATGCTGCGTCCCACTTTTCCAACCTATTTAGAGTTACGTTGTTTTTATCGGCGTGGTTTTTCGCGAAAGCGGTAAGCTCAGCAAACTCTTTCTCTGCAGCAGGCTTGGCTTTCTCTAAAATATCACTTAAAAAATCAGTCACCATTTGCGGTGATTTTGCCATGCGTTCTTCCAAGATAAAATGCGCGTGACTATCATAGCCCAACAATTGAGCGCGTTCATGTCTCAAGTTGGCAATACGCAACACGTTTTCTTGATTGTCAAACTCGTCCTTATAAGCTTTAGAACTAAAGGCAAGCGACATTTTTTTACGCAGCTCTCGATTATCTGCATAAGTCATAAAAGGAATGTAGCTAGGATAGTCCAGCGTAAAAAGATAACCGTCTTTGTTTTTTGATCGAGCGGCATCAGCGGCAGCCTCCAGAGCACTGTCTGGTAGTCCAGCGAGCAAATCTTTATCTGCAATGTGCATTTCAAAAGCATTAGTAGCCGCGAGGACGTTTTCACCAAACTGTAAAGTAAGCTGACTCAGTTCTTCGTCAATTTTTCGCAGCTTTTCTTTTTCGTACTCGCTCAAATTTGCTCCGTTACGAGAAAAACGCTTGTATTGCTTATCGAGCAAAGTTTTTTGCTCAGCAGTTAATTCTAAGGAATCTTTCTGTTCATAAACTTCTTTTACTCGCTTGAACAGTTGTTCATTTAAAACAATATCATTCCCAAAAGCAGAAAGCTTGGGACTTACCTTTCTAGCGATTTCCTGAATATTATCGTTAGTTTCTGCGTTATTGAGGTTGAAAAAAATGCTTGTTATTCTTCCCAAAGTCTCACCACTACTATCCAAAGCAACAATGGTATTTTCAAAGTTGGGAGTCTCGGCATTGTTGGTAATCTGGTCAATTTCTTCCCTGGCAATTTCGATTCCTTTTAAAATCGCAGGTTCAAAATGGATCTCTCTTATTTTAGAAAACGGTGCTGTGTCCAGTACGGTACTGAACTCTTGTAGCAACGGGTTATTATTCAAATTCATAGACTGTAAAATTAAAATCGAGATGCATGCACCCCTTATAGCGTATTGTTAAACTTTTTGATTAATAGGTTAAACAAACTAGAGAAAGAAGTAACCGTATCCAAATAATAGAATAGCCAGCATCACGTGAAAAATCCCTAAGTAGTTATAACTTCGGTAAGTAAATTGCCGATTGACGATGATGGCCGCAAGAAAGTTGACGGCACCAGCGGTTAGAAAATGCCATTTAATGCCTTGCCTCAGAGTCAGTTCATAAACAAACCAAGCACTGGTAACGATTATAATGCATAGGGAAAAGGCCTTGACCGATCTAGACATTTTTCTTCATCTCCTCTGCAGCTTTGATCACTTTCTGTTTGAGACCTTCTTTATAAGCAATGATCCTATTGATAACTTCGTCATTTTGTGCTCCTAATATTTGGGCTGCAAGGATACCGGCATTCTTTGCACCATTAAGTGCTACGGTAGCTACGGGAACACCGCCAGGCATTTGTAAAATGGATAGAACACTGTCCCAGCCATCGATCGAGTTACTTGATTTTACAGGAACTCCTATTACGGGAAGTGGCGACAGGCTTGCAACCATTCCTGGCAAGTGAGCAGCACCTCCAGCACCTGCGATGATTACGCCTATACCATTCTTATGCGCCTTGCTCCCAAATTCTACCATTTTTTCTGGCGTACGGTGAGCGCTCACTACATCTACTTCGAGAGGAATCTTAAATTCTCTCAGAATATCTATGGCGTCTTGCATCACGGGTAAATCACTCGTGGATCCCATGATTATGGCTACTTTTTTCATCATGATTCAAAGTTAAGCGGTTTATTAAAATACTGGAAGTAGGCAGTAGCATATCTGCCATAAATCTCAAGATTCTGAAATTATTCTTTTTCATATCTTTAGATGGCTAACTCGACATATGCTTATGGAAATTACAACTCAAAAACCACCTGTTAGTTTCTGGATCATTGCGTGCCTAGCCATAGCTTGGAATCTATTTGAGATTTATTTCAGTTCTTTCCAGCTCGATTATCTTGAACAAAACTCGACAGCAGCAGAATTTGAGAAGATCCAGAACCTTCCCTTTTGGTATCTTATCATTTTTATGATCGCTCTATTTTCTGAAATGCTGGGTGCTTTTTTACTCTTTATGAGACGTAAAATATGCGTGAGCTTCTTTTTTGTGGCGATGGTCGCCTTAATTTTTATCGAGTTTTATTGGTTATTCTTTTTCAGTATACGTAAAACGTCGATGATGGTATCGGTGATCATTCCCACGGTGGTGGTTGCTGTCGCCGTGTTTTTGTTTTTCTATAGTCGTTTTGCAAATAGGAAAGGGTGGTTTAAGTGAAAAACTACTTGTCATAGCATCTAAAAGCTCGAAGGAAATATTTGATCGTTTGTATACTCAATTCTGATTATTTCTCGACAAAGCGTTTTACAACAATTTCCCTTGATCCCCATCTAACTCCATACTATCGGGATCATTCTCCATCGCGCGTTTTACCAATTTCTCATTAATAGACTTATTGGCTTTTGCGCCAAGCTTTTTCAAACGCTCCACACGACCTATCAAATTTCCAGAACCATCTGTAAGTTTGTTCATACTGGCAGAGTAGGTTTTTTTCACGGTATCCAACTGAGACCCCACCTTTATCAAATCATCAGAAAGTCCCACGAATTTATCGTACAATGCTCCTGCAGCATTTGCGATATCAATAGCATTGCGTTGTTGTTTTTCAGTTTGCCACATGCTATCTATGGTTCTTAAGGTGGCAAGAAGCGTTGTGGGCGTCACAATCACGATATTTCTGTCAAAAGCCTCGCTGTAGAGCCCACTGTCCTGATTTAATGCAATTGCAAACGCCGGCTCAATGGGAACAAAAAGCAACACAAAATCTGGCGTGTCGATGTCATACAGATCGTGATAGTTTTTATCAGAAAGCTGTTTGACGTGCAGTTTGAGAGCATTGACGTGTTCTCTTAAAAAACGGCTTTGCAGTTCCTCATCCTCCTCATTTACATATCGCTCGTAAGCATTGAGCGAGACTTTTGAGTCAATAATCATTTTCTTCCCACCAGGAAGGTTCACGATCACATCTGGGAATACTGTTTTGCCGTCTTCAGTCTTGAAACTCTGCTGGACAGAATACTCTTGATCCTTACTCAAACCTGATTTTTCCAAAACTCGTTCCAGCACCAGCTCGCCCCAGTTACCACGCATTTTTACATCACCTTTCAGCGCCTTGGTCAGGTTGCTGGTCTCTTTGCTCATTTGCTCGTTCAGCTCTTTAAGTCCTATAATTTGCTGGCGCAGCGCACTCTGCCGGTCGATGGTATCCTTGTGCGTATCCTCAACCCGCTTCTCAAAACTTTTGATCTTCTCCTGCAGCGGATTCAAGATCTGCTCGATATTCTTGCGGTTTTGGTCGGTGAATTTGGTGCTTTTCTCGTCTAAAATCTTGTTGGCGAGGTTTTCAAACTCCTTGGTGAATTTTTCGTTGAGTTTCTCGATCTCGGCTTGTGCTTCAGTGTGTTTTTCTTCCGCTTTCGCGAAAGCGGTACGTTGTTCAGCCAGTAACACATTCAAACGCTCTTTCTCTACCGCCAGCTCTCTCAATTCCAGCTCGCGATTCTCGAGACGTTTCTTGAAATCCTCAATGTTCTCAGACCTTGAGGAAACCTGAGCCTGCAACTGTTCCCGCTCGATCCTCAGCTGATCGCGCTCGTTCTGGGCGTTACTGAGCTCACTTACTCGTTGCTGAAACTGCTCATTTTCTCGCTGGAGCATGCTGTACTTGCTTGAAAATTTGTTTTTGGCAAAAAACCAAGTGATAACGGTTGCAATGATACCGCCTATGATTAGGTAGATTAAAACGTTGAGTTCTTGCATGAAGATCGATTAGAGTTTTCAAATTTGGAGTTCTTCTTTCAATTTTACAAGAATTCTCTAGTACTGTTATCAACCGCTTGTCACTTCGAGTGAATTTAGCTGAGAGAAGAAGCGAAACTAAATGGGTTTCGAGAAGTACTTTAGTTCACGATTTCCAAGGTTCTCGATACGATTTCTCGTTCCTCGAAATCACTCGAACTGACAATAGAAATTGCTTTTAGAAAGGAGCTTCTACTTTGAGGTGAATCTCTTCTTTTGTGACCGGATGCTCAAAAACCAGTTGTTCTGCATGCAGGTGCAATCGATCTGCGCGCTTGCCGTAGAGGTCGTCACCTATGATAGGGCAATTCAGTCCATCTTTGTGTGCAGCGTGCACCCTCAACTGATGCGTACGGCCGGTAATGGGATAAAAAGCAATGCATGTTTTCCCATTTTGAATTTTAAGCACCTCATAACGTGTCCTGGCGCTTTTACCTTTTTGATGATCAACTAATTGAAACGGACGGTTGTCCAAATCCAAGCGTAATGGCAAATCTATAAAACCTTCTTTTTCTTTGACAATTCCATCGAGCAAAGCGACGTACCGCTTACTGATGCTGCGGTTTGTGAATTGTTTTTGTAGTTTCTTATAGGTTTCTATATCCTTTGCACACAGTAAGATACCGCTGGTACTCATGTCCAAACGATGCACAAGCAAAGGACCAGTTGCATCCGGAAATCGCCTTTCCAGCCGTTCTTGAACGGAGTCACTAATTTCCTTTCCTCTGACCGATAACAGTTCTGCAGGCTTGTTCACTGCAAACACATGATCATCCTCGTAAATGATTTCCAAATTTAAATCCACGCTCTGACTTTGCAACAGCGGATTCTCCTCAACCTCCAAACCCTGAAGCATAAAGCCCAACACCGGTTCACACTTTGAACGACAGGCAGGATAAAACTGACCATGTTTGCGCACTTGAGAGGGTAGTGGCTCGCCGTACCAAAACTCAGCCATTGCAATCGGTTCCAGCTGATTCTGGTAAGCATATTGTAAAAGTTTGGGAGCAGCACAATCACCAGTTCCCGATGGTGGAATGTAAGGTGGACGGTTTTTGAAGAGTTCGAGCGCGTTTGTAGTTTCTCCTCGAGCATTGAGAAATCTATAATTGGAAAAAATCCATTCTTGAAGATGTTTAGAGAGTTCTTTTCTCTTATTTTTCAATTTAGAGATTTCATTTTCCCAGTTCTCGATTTTTAATCGGTCATTGTGGGTTTGAGCCTTTAGGTATATTTGATATTCTTTCAATAAAAATTTTGAAGCAAGGCTTGCTTGATGGTGCTCTTCCTTCAGTTTTTTGAAAGCAAATTCAGATAGAAGCGGTTCTTGTTTATTTCTCAAGGTTTTCCGCTGTTTTTTCTTTTCTGCCTGTCGCTTTTTCTCGTTTTTTAGTTTCTCGAGATTGAGAGCTTCCCTTGTTTCAGTTTTTCTTTTGAGTTTTACCAATTTTGAGTCTACTTCCATGTTTTCAATGGTAGAAGTTAGATGCTCTAAATCTTTCAGCTTCTGGGCGTAAAGACTGTTTTCATGAAATGGATCAAAAACAAGAGGTACAAAAAAATTATCTTCTTGTTTTCCAGTTCGCACTCCAGAAAAGGCACATAAATAACCTAACTCACCATTTTGCGCTCTGACCACCAAAACACCAAACATTTTCCCCAGCGGATGCGCATAGTCTTCCGGACCCAATTTCAAATCAAAAAACCAATTCTCTAAAGAATCGAGATACTGCTGCAGTTCGTTTGCGGCTCTGCGCGCAAGCTCGTGCGGCTCATAATAAAAAGGAAAAGTGAATTTTTCAGGCAGCGGTATTTGAGAAACATCCGTGGAGAACGAGTGGAGGAGCATAGAATAAAAAGGCACTTTAGTTTCTATTGACCCAATTCTCAAGTGTGATTCCTTTAATACGATTGAATTCCTTTAGATTCTCAGTGACCATTATAAAATCGTATACAACAGCAGTCGCGCCAATTAATAGATCAAAATCGCTGATCATTTTTCCAATTGAACGCAAACGTACTTTTTCAGATGCATAAATAGGAATAGCATTGTAAATAGGAATTATCTTTACTTCATCAGTAAATTCCTGAATGATATTCTTGTTTTTTGAAGGATTTTTACTGTTTTCTGCCCCAAACATTAATTCAGCTAAGGTAATTTCAGATATAGCACAATTCAGTAAACCGATTTCCAAAAATTTTTGATCAAGATCATATTCACCACGGAATAGGTGAATACAGATATTCGTATCAAGTAGATAATCCATTAAAAAGTAATTCCGTCCTGCTTATCAACTCTGGAAACTCTAATTTCTTCATTAATTTGCTGAGAAGTTCTGTCGTCTATCCATGCTCCAAAAAACTCTGAGATATCCTTTTTGGAACTAGCTGAAGATTTCATTGAGCCAGTCAACTTTTTAATCAATTTCTTTTTAGACTGATCGTCTAACAATCTTAAATACGAGAAGTACTTTTCAATTAATTTATTTGATAATGCCAGTCCACCCATCACTTTTTTTAGCAATTTAATCATTTTTGAATTAGCATTCATAATTACTGATAAAGCACATATCTAGGAGGTTTGATACCTTTCAACCTCAATAGGACCAGCATTTGCCCACGGTGGTGGGTAATATGATCTGCTAGGAGCATCATAATCTGTAGTTTGGTGCGATCTGCACCAAAATAATCCAATCGCTCACCTAATCTGGACTCATCAAATTCCTTGAGAAATCTGATCGTGTTATCAAAGGCATCAGACATCGTGCTGATCATCTCCTCCTTGGTTTTGTTATCCACTTTTAACAGCGTATCGGTTTCCCAATCTCGTGCGGGTCGTTCCCCCATGAGTGTCTGACTGTGCCAGTCCATTGCCCAGCCTATGTGCATCAAATGTTCGGCAAAGCTATTTGAATCAGCTGTAGTGCGATAGTGATAGTCCTCTTCGGGCATCATGTCTGCAACTAGGAGCAGATAATCTTTAGATCGCTCCAGCCGCTCGATAAATTGATCTACATAATCTTTGGTCTGGGAAAAAGTAGATTGCATTGCTAGCAGGAACATGCAGGTGATTAATATGCGTTTCATGGATTGAGCAAAATAAATGACAGCGCTCTAAAATTAATCTTTCTGTAGCAGACTTCATTGAATAGTTTTTCAATAGATCGATAGGAGTTGCTGCATTGACTTTTATCTTTGTCCGAGCATGAGTAAAAGGTCAGTTTTCACATACGATATCGATAATTCAATTTCAGCTGATAAGCTGCTGGGATTGCTGGATTCTGAACCTTTTCTTTTTTATCTGGACAGCAATGATCATCAAGATAAAAACGGAACTGCAAGTATTCTGGTGGCAACAGGAGCTAGAAATATCGTGAGATGCGATGCTGGTGACGCGTTAAGTGAATTATCTCGCTTTCGCGAAAGCGAGAACGACTGGATCTTCGGCTGGCTGGGTTATGATCTTAAAAATGAATTAGAAAATCTCGAGAGCAAAAATACAGATCCACTTGAGTTTCCCGATTTAATGTTTGTTGTCCCAGAGCGGGTTTTTCAATGGAGTAAAGGCAAGCTTACCATTCATACTTATGAAGATCAAGCCGTAATTGATCAACTTATAAATGACCTGAAAAGTCACCAGGGCAAGACAAATCAAAAAAGTCCAGAGCAAACCGTCAGATTGACCGCACAAAACTCGAAAAATCAATACCTGAAAAGCACTCAAAAATTCTTAAAACACATTAAGCGAGGAGATATTTATGAAGCCAATTATTGCATGAGCTTTCTCGCTGATGATGTTGAATTTGACGAGATTCAGGCATATCATCATCTGAATAATATCAGCAAACCACCATTTTCTGCCTTGGTTCGATGCGGAGATTTTAAGGCAGTCTCAGCGAGTCCAGAGCGTTACTTGAAAAACCAGGGGAATCAATTGCTTTCCCAACCTATAAAAGGTACCGCCAGACGCCATGAAGATCCCGAGCAGGATGAGATTTTCAAAAAAGAATTATTTGAGAATAAGAAAGAGCGCTCTGAAAATGTAATGATTGTTGATTTGGTGCGCAACGACCTCTCTCGTGTAGCTCAAAAAGGAAGTGTCCAAGTCGATGAGCTATACGGAATATACACCTTCAAACAGGTACACCACATGATCAGTAGTATCACGGCAGATCTTCAAAAGGATAAAAGCGGTATCGACGCGATAAAAGCGACTTTTCCCATGGGAAGCATGACTGGAGCTCCCAAGGTTAGCGCGATGAAAATCATCGATGAGAATGAAAATTTTAAACGTGGACTTTACAGCGGCGCCATCGGTTATTTTGATCCCGATGGGAATTTTGATTTCAATGTGGTGATCAGAACCATTTTATATAACGCCCAATTGCGTAAACTCTCCTTTGCCGTGGGAAGTGCGATTACCATTGAAGCTGTTCCTGAAAAAGAATATGAAGAATGTTTCCTAAAAGCTCATGCACTCCTAGAAACGCTCAAGAAACAAGGAATCACTTTGAACGATGATTGAGGTTTTTAAAAAACATATCAAGGATCATTTCTCAGAGCAGATGAATGCAAAAATAGGTCTGGCGATAAGTGGTGGGCTGGATAGCGTGGTTCTCGCTCACTTGCTGAAAACAGCTGGAGCTGATCTTACATTTATTCATGTCAACTTCAATTTGAGAGGTACAGAATCTGATGATGATGAGAAATTTGTCAGTGATCTAGCAAGGAGTTGGAATGTTGAATTCCATTCAAAATCGGTGGAGACAAAACAGTACGCTCACGATCGTAAGATGTCTACACAAATGGCAGCTCGTGAATTGAGGTATGCGTTTTTCAAGGAGTTGGTTCAAAACAAAACTGTTGATTTTGTAGCTACGGCACACCATCTGGATGATCAACTGGAGACGTTTTTGATTAATTTGGGCAGGGGATCTGGGCTTCAAGGTCTAACTGGGATTCCAAAAAAAAATAATCACATTTTCAGACCGTTACTTCCATTTACCAGAGAGCAGATTTTGATTTTTGCCAAATCTCAAAACATTAATTGGCGTGAGGACAGCAGCAACGCCAGCAAGGACTACCAGCGTAATGCACTGAGGCATGATGTGATTCCAGAATTGAAAAAACATATGCCGCAGCTTATGGATAATTTTCAGGAATCGCTAGAGTATCTCGATGCTGCAAATAATCTGGTAGAGCTCGAATTGTCTCGCTTTCGCGAAAGCGTAATCACTTTAAAAAATGGTCGTCAATACCTCAATATTTCGGAACTCAAAAAATATCCAGAAACTCAAACTTTTCTACATTATTTATTGAGAGAGACTGGAATATCTGCAATAGAGGCGATCAAGCTACTCAATTCTGAATCGGGTAAGAGCCTAGACAGCAGCTCTCACAATTTGCTGAGAGATCGAGAACATTTGATCCTCTCTGAAAAATCTAAAGACAATCCAGTAGATCTAACGATCAATAAATTAGGGACTCATGAACTTACCAGCGGTCGACTTTTAGAGGTAATCCTGCTCAAAACAACGGATTGGAAAAAAACGATTGCTGAAGAAAGCGCTCCAAACGTTTTGTTACTGGATGCTGATCTAATGAGCTTTCCTTTTCAACTGCGCACTTGGCAAAATGGAGATAAAATCAATCCGCTGGGGATGAGAGGTTATCAGAAAGTCAGTGACATTCTAATTAACCACAAAATTCCCTTAATAGATAAGCAAAATTTCTTAGTATTGAGGAGTGGTGAGGAGTTGTTGTGGTTAGCAGGATTAAAAAGCAGTGACCGATTTAAAGTTACCTCCCGTACTACCCAAATCTTAAAGTTTAGGTTACAGTAATGAAGCAATTATCCATACTATTTTTATTTCTTTTTTCCCTTTTATCCTTTGCTCAGATTAACCAACCTACAAAGTGGTCCACGGCAGTTGAAAAAATAGGTGAGGACGAGTACAATCTAATTACTAATGTTACGATTGATCCAGGGTGGCACGTTTATTCACAGACCAGTGCTGAGGATATGGGACCTTCTGCAACTGAGTTTGCATTTTTTGATGCTGAGGGCAATTACGAGCTGGTAGGAATCAATAAAGAAACAGGCACCTATTCAGAATTTACAGATGTATGGGGATTTGATGTATATCAGTTTGCTGACTTTGCTCAGTTTGAACAGCAAGTGAAGATCCTAAATCCTAATTTAGATTACATTGTTGTAGAAGCTTATTTTCAGGTGTGTGATGACATGCAATGTCTGGCACCAAGACCCGAAAACCTACTTTTTAAAATTGATACTGATGCAAGCATTCCAGATGACGCTTTTGACATTATTGATCAATATTATGATGAAGATAAATCACCGCTGATCGCTCAAGCTCCCGAGGCCTCGACCATACCTGCTAAGGGAGAAGGTGAAAATAGCACCATTGAAGAAGAGAATTCTAAAGAAGCTGATACAATAGAATCTGAAAATGCGGGTTCAGAAACTGAAGATGAAAAAAGCAATTGGGGAATTTTCCTAGCTTGTTTGTTAGCTGGTATTTTAACCCTAGCAACACCCTGCGTTTTCCCGATGATACCCATGACCGTATCCTTCTTTACCAAACAGAACAAAAATGTTGCAAAAGGTAAGTTTAATGGAGTGATGTATGGTCTGTTCATCGTTCTGATTTACGTGGCTTGTAGTTTGCCGTTCCACTTATTTCAGAGCGTCTCACCAGACATTTTTAATGAGTTCAGTACCAACCCAGTTCTCAACCTGATCTTCTTTATCATTTTTGTGATATTTGCCATTAGTTTTTTCGGAGCATTTGAAATCACGATGCCTAACTCTTTGATAAATAAGGTGGATAAAGCATCAAACGTAGGCGGTCTCATCGGTATCTTTTTTATGGCGCTCACGCTGGTTTTGGTTTCATTTTCCTGTACGGGACCGGTGATCGGCGGTGTTTTAGGAAGTGTACTTTCCACTGACGGTGGAGCAACGGCATTGACTTTTGGCATGATGGGATTTGGTATAGGGCTGGGAATTCCGTTTGCGCTCTTTGCCATTTTTCCAAGCTGGATGGAAAAACTGCCTAAATCGGGTGGCTGGTTGAATACCGTTAAAGTCTTTTTAGGTTTCTTGGAACTGGCATTTGCGTTTAAGTTTTTGTCTAATGCTGATCTGGTATTACAACTAGGCTACTTGACAAGAGAAGTGTTTATAGCAATTTGGATCGCGGTATTTGCGGCGATGGCTCTTTATTTATTTGGTAAGATCAAACTGCCTCACGATGGTCTGGAGCAGAATATTTCAGTAGGACGGTTGCTTGTAGCGCTTTGTGCTCTTTTCTGTACAGTTTATTTAATCCCGGGTATGTGGGGAGCGCCACTCAAGATTATTTCTGGATTCCCGCCACCCATGACTTATGCTGAGTCGATTTATGGAGTGGGATATTCTAAAACCGAGCTCAGAGAAGAGTTGCCAGAGGGAGCTCACCTTGCGGTGCACGATATAGTAGCCTTTCATGATTATGAAGAAGGTCTCGCTTTCGCGAAAGCGGAAAACAAACCCGTACTCCTCGATTTTACCGGCTGGGCATGCGTCAACTGTCGCAAGATGGAAGAACGCGTGTGGGGAGAGCCTCAAGTGATCAATTTGTTGAAAAATGACTTTGTATTGATCTCACTCTACGTGGACGAGCGAAAAACGCTCCCTAAAAATGAGCAATATGTTTCACCAAAAACGGATAAGAAGATCAGAACCGTCGGGAACAAATGGAGTGATTTACAGATCACCAAATACAACGTAAATGCTCAACCGTATTACGCGATATTAAATGGCGATGGTAAAGATCTTGTCAAACCGGTAGGCTACACACCTGATCCGGACGAGTATGCTGCCTGGCTACAAAGTGGACTTGACGCTTATAAAAAATAGTAGGTCATCAACGCGTTAGAAAAATACCTGCCCAAAGTTGCGGTTGAGCCCATCACCGAGTTATTGAAGTTGTACCACGTGCAACTCAAAATCGTTCAGGAACGTAAAACCCGGCATGGTGATTACCGCCGTAATCCAGACGGCAGCCACCAGATTACGGTAAATTCAAACCTGAATCCTTATCGATTTTTGATCACGCTCTTACATGAAATTGCTCATTTATTGGCTTTCAAAAAATACGGTAGACACATAAAACCGCACGGTCAGGAATGGAAGTACACGTTCCAGCAGTTGATGTTGCCACTTTTACGCCCAGAAATATTTCCCAAAGACCTTTTACCCATACTTGCTCGACATTTCAAAAATCCAAAAGCAAGTAGCGATACAGATGCATTACTATCGGTAAGGCTCAAATCCTACGATCCACAGAGCGATAAATACTATATATTTGAAATTGAGCATGGAGCGATTTTTCAAGCGCCTAACGGCAGAAAATATCAAAAAGGCAAGAAACTAAGAAAAAGATATGAATGTCTTGAGCTGGATACGGGAAGGCTGTTTGTCTTTCAGCCCAATGCTCAGGTAGAACTCATTAAGACGATATGAAAGAAAATAGGTATGCCGTTATCATGGCGGGTGGAGTAGGATCTCGGTTTTGGCCGGTGAGTAAGAAAAGCTTCCCAAAACAGTTTCACGATATGCTGGGGATAGGTAGTTCGCTATTGCAAATGACTTATAATCGCCTGGAAAAAATCATTCCATCTCAGAACATACTTATTCTTACTAACGAGGATTATACCGACCTTGTAAAAGAACAATTGCCTGAAATTCTAGCAGAAAATATTGTGGCAGAACCAGCCATGAGAAATACTGCTCCGTGTATTTTGCTGGCAGCGTTAAAAATCCAGAAGAGGGATAAAAACGCAGTCATGATCGTGGCTCCCAGCGATCACTACATCCAGAAAGAAGAGCAGTTTCAGAAAAATGTTTTGGACGCCTTTGATTTTTGTACCAAGAATCAAAATGCCCTGATGACCCTGGGAATCACGCCTACAAGTCCTAATACAGGTTACGGATACATTGAATATGTGAAGGACGAGCAAACCGTTCACAAGGTATCTCAATTCAGAGAAAAACCAGATTTGGAAACAGCGATGCAATTTCTTGCTGCGGGCAACTTTTTGTGGAATGCGGGCATATTTGTTTGGAGTGTGGATGGTGTTGTTTCCGCTTTCGCGAAAGCGCAACCTAAATTACACATGCTATTCAGCAATGGCCAGCCCGTTTACAACTCAAATCAGGAACAAGAGTGGCTTGAAGAAAACTACGAAAAAGCTGAGAATATTTCTGTGGACTATGCCATTATGGAACAAAGCGATGCCGTCTACGTGATCGCAGCAGAATTTCCCTGGAGCGACTTGGGTACCTGGGGATCCCTGCACAGTGAGCTTTCTACTGAAAAGGAAAGTGTAGCGCTCAACAACGAGCTGGTGGAAATGGATTCTAGCGGTAACATGGTGCGTACCAAAACTATAGATAAAGTATTTCTCTTGGGGATGGAAGATGTCATCGTAGTGGAAGACGGTGACTTGCTCATGATCGCTTCTCAAGATAAAGAACAGAATATTAAACAGTTGCGCGATCGAGCAATGGAAAAATTTGGTAAAAATTTAGGCTGATGTCAACACAACCTACACAAAATATGCAGCCAGAGGATAAGCTGGAATCCAACAAGGAAAAAATTGAAGGGATTTGGGAAAACATAAAAGCCTTCCTCTCTGAATTGCTTGATATACGCAAAGATTCTGATCGTAGCGAGACCGTAGAATCCGTGCGCAAGGATATTTCATTCCAAGGGCACAATGCGTGGATCTTGATTTTCTCCATCATGGTGGCATCCATAGGACTGAATGCAAATAGTACAGCAGTAGTGATAGGAGCGATGCTTATTTCTCCGCTTATGGGACCTATTGTAGGTATGGGTCTGGGTACCGCAATAAATGATGATCGCATGCTCAGAAGATCAGGTATGAACTTGCTGATCATGGTGGGATTATCACTAGCGACAGCATCTTTGTATTTCTTGATCACTCCGCTTAAAGAATTAAATACAGAGCTCTCAGCCAGAACAGAACCGAATATTTTAGATGTTCTTGTGGCCATATTTGGTGGACTTGCACTGATTGTTGCCAAAGCTAAAAAGGGAACCATTTCAAATGCCATTGCCGGTGTAGCCATAGCAACAGCCTTAATGCCGCCGCTTTGTACCGCTGGTTATGGAATTGCAACGGCTCAACTATCAGTTTTTGGTGGAGCGATTTATTTATTTAGTATCAACGCGGTATTTATTGCTCTTTCAACCTTTGTGGTATGTAAGTTCTTAAGATTCCCGATGGTGAAGTATGCTAATGCTGCCAAAAGAAAACGAGTATCTAGAATAGCGGGATTAATAGGAGTTCTCGTATTAGCACCATCGATTTTCTTCTTTATAAAGCTTTATCAAAAGCAAAAGTATCAGATTGAAGCTTATGCATTTGTTGAAGAAATCGTGAAGTATCCTGGCATGCGATCTACTCCAGAATGGAATAATGAAAAGAAACAGCTGGATGTAATTCTCATGGGAGCAGAGGTTCCTCAACCTATTCTTGACGACTGGACTAATAAGTTCATTGATAAAGAACAATTTGAGCAATGTACCATCGAGTTCTATCAAGGCAGCAAAACCATACTTGCTGACAATAATGATGATCTTGAAAAACTTCAAGAAGAACGTATCAATGATATCAAGTTAATTCAAGATAAAGACACACGCATTCAAGCCCTGGAAGATGAATTGCGCAGAATGAGCAAACAGTCCCAGAAGCTCGAAGTAATAAGCGAGGAAGTATCTTTCATCTTTCCAGAATTAGCAGGTATATCCTACGCTCCAGAGGTTTATCGAGATTTGAGTACCTCTAAGTACGATACTATTCAGAAATTTACAGTAGCATTTAAGGACTCAACGGTGAGTCAAGAAAGACGCGCCGAGTTGAGAAATAAAATGAAAAACTGGCTAACCTTTAGGATGAAAACTGATCAAATAGACATCGTAGAAGGAGAACGAAAAATCCGCAAGGCAAAAACGGATACAATAGAACCTATCAAAGAAGAAGTCAAGAAAGTAGGGGCAATGAAATAAAGGTTGTTTTAAAGCCCTTCGTTTTGAGCGATTCTTACTTTCTTGAAGAGCTCTGAGCTATAAACAAATTCGGTTACCGCTTGATTATCGGTTTTAAAGATTTCCTTATTAGTTCCTTCCCAAGCGATTAATCCGTCTTTGAGAAAAACAATTGTTTCACCTATTTCCATAACCGAGTTCATGTCGTGCGAAATGATAACGGTAGTTATGTCTCGCTCTCTAGTAATTTCTTGAATAAGATTATCGATCACGGTTGCAGTTCTAGGATCAAGTCCAGAATTGGGTTCATCACAAAACAAATACTGCGGATAATTCACCACGGCTCTTGCTAGGGCAACCCTTTTTTGCTGACCACCCGAGATTTCACTGGGCATACTTTTGTTCAAGCCTTCGAGATTGACTCTTTCCAGCATCTCGTGAGCACGTTTTAAACGCTCTTTTTTACGCATTTTACTGAACATGCGTAGGGGAAACATAACATTTTCCTCGACGGTCATCGAGTCAAATAAAGCACTGTGCTGAAAAAGCATTCCCATGTTTTTTCTCAAGTCGCTTTTCTCTTCATCTTCCATTTCATTGATAGGAACACCGTCATAGTAGATGTTTCCTGAGTCTGGAACAAAAAGCCCTAACATATTCTTGAGAAAAACAGATTTACCAGATCCACTGGCGCCAATGATCATATTTGTTTTTCCTTTATCAAAGCTGGCGTTGATCCCTTTCAGGACTTCTGTGTCTCCAAAGCTTTTCTTTAAATCTTTAACTTCAATCATTAGCTTAAGAGAATTTGGGTCAGTAAATAATTAGCAACGATAATGGCAACGCAAGTCCAGACAAAACTGGTTGTACTTGCTTTTCCTACTTCTAGTGCTCCACCTTTCATGTAGTAACCATGGTAGCTAGGTATAGTGGCTAGAATAATCCCAAAAACCATGGTTTTTATAAAGGCATAAGCCACATGATAAGGTATGAATGTATCTTGAACTCCCATTATGAATTCCTCAGAGCTGACTAAGTTTCCATATACAGCTGCTAAATAACCACCCAGAATACCAACGAACATGATAATCGCGATCAGAAAGGGGTAGAAGAGAAGTGCGATGATTTTTGGAAAAATCAAATAATTTAAAGGATTGATACCCATTACCTCCAGAGCGTCAATTTGCTCGGTAACCCTCATGGTACCTATACTTGAAGTGATGTAAGACCCAACTTTACCCGCCATAATGACTGATATGAAAGTGGGTGCAAATTCCAGGATAATCGATTGCCTTGTAGCAAAACCTATCAGAGACTTTGGAATAAGCGGATTATCAAGATTCAAAGAGGTCTGTAATGCAACTACGGCTCCCATAAATAGGGAAATGAAACCTGTAATCCACAATGAGCCGATAATTAGATCATCGATCTCTTTGAGAATGAGTTCTTTGAGAACAATGGGTTTGGTAGGTCGCCTAAACACGCCAAAAAGCATGATCACGTAAAGGCCAATATGTCTTATGAATCGCATGTGGCGTAAAAGTAGATAAAAATTGCAAGGTGGTATTTAATGGTATCTTAAACTTAAAATTAAGGTATATCTCTATTTTCGCGAAAATTCTAAGCATGAAAAGTTCTTCCAGTCTCACGTTATTTTTCATATTGATTATCAATTTGTTATCTGTCAGTGTAGTTCTCTCACAGAACTCAAAGTTTGTAAATCTCAAGAATGGGGTAGAGGGACAAGAGCAAAAAAACGCAATGATGAACTCTTCAGCACCTAAACTGGTTGTGGGGATTGTTGTAGATCAAATGCGTTATGATTATTTGACCCGCTTCAAATCTAGGTTTCAGAGAAATGGCTTTAATCGATTGATGCGTGAAGGTTTCAATGCTAAGAACAATCATTACAACTATATTCCTACCTATACCGCTCCGGGACATGCTTCTATCTATACCGGCACATCTCCTATGAATCATGGAATTATAGGAAACAATTGGTACGACAAATACATCAAGAAGTACATCTACAATGCAGAAGATGAACTAGTGCAACCTATAGGAACGCTTTCTGATGATGGAAAGATGTCACCTCGTAGATTATTGTCGACAACAGTAACTGATGAACTTGAGTTGCACACTCAAGGAAGAGCAAAAGTAATCGGAATCTCTTTAAAAGATCGAGGTGCAATTCTTCCAGCTGGACATGCCGCAGATGGTGCTTACTGGTTCACGGGAGGGGATGAAGGTCATTTTATCACAAGTGATTTCTATCAAAATACCTTACCAGAGTGGGTGCAAGAATTCAACGAATCAAATGTCGTCGAGGATTACATGAAAGAGTGGAACACTTTATATCCCATAGGTTCTTACACGGCTAGCGGTCCAGATCAAAATGACTACGAGCGACCACCTCGTGGAAAAGATCAAGCCGTATTTCCTTACAATTTAAAAGAATTGGCAGAATCCAATAGAAATTTTGATTTATTAAAATCTACTCCTTATGGTAACAGCATTTTGACAGATCTAGCGATCTTGGCCATTGATGCAGAAAATATGGGACAAAATGCTGATACTGATTTTCTAGCGATAAGTTATTCCAGTACAGACTATATCGGTCATCAATACGGAGTAAATTCTGTAGAGATAGAAGATACTTATTTACGTCTGGATCTTGATATTCAGAGGCTCTTAAAAAACCTTGATGATAAAGTCGGCGCTGGTAATTATACCGTTTTTCTTACTGCAGACCATGGTGCTGTTAACAACCCAGCATATTTACAGGATCAAGGAATCAACGCAGGCTATTTTGAACAGGATGAATTTGAGGCCAAACTGGAATCCTTTCTTGAAACCTCATTTGGCAAGAACGATTTAATAGAAAATATCTCAAACAATCAAATTTTCCTTTCCAAAGGTGAATTAGCTCGATTGAACCTCAGATTATCAGATGTAGAAGACGCTCTAGCAAACTATATGATCGATCTAGATCTAATTGATAAAGTTTATACAAGACATGGTTTAATGAGTAGTAGCTTTCAAAATGGAGTAGGTAGACTAACACAAAACGGTTTTCACCACAAACGTAGTGGAGACGTTATTTATCATTTAGAACCTGCTGTCATAAGATATAGCCGTACAGGCTCAACACACGGTAGTCCACAGAGCTATGATACTCACGTCCCGTTGTTGTTTTTCGGTAAGGGGATTAATCAAGGTTCAACTTTTGAGCGCACTGAAATAATAGATATTGCCCCTACGATTTCAAGTTTACTAGGTATAGCTTTTCCTAATGCAGCCACTGGGAATCCTATTCCTGAAGTGCTCAAAAAGTAGCGACTTCAGCTGAATTTCAATTTTTTGCAAACTTGTCGCCAGCGGTATCTTCTCACGAAGGTAGCTTGAGCCTTTGTGACAATATGACTTACATCATTGGAGCGGCTGTCCAAATAACCTTTTAGTATTGCTGAAAATACGCCAAGCTTTTTTTTATTAGCCGCCATTTTAAACGCGGTGATGAGCAATATACCCATATCATAGCCCAACTTATAGAAAGCTTCACCTTGCTTATTCATGGCATAACTATCATACTTGCTACCAGTGGGCTTTAAATGCTTTACCAGTAGCTCTTTAACGGTTACGACATCCCAGCCGTTATATCTAGCAATCATTTCGTCTGCAGTGTCCCAGCCTATGGAAGTGCGTAATCCACCCATCTGTTGAAAACACTTGATTCGATAAGCTTTCAAGGCACCACGTATGTGATCTTCATTAGTAAACCCTTCAACTTCCCAAGAATCATTCTTTTGAATGCTACAGAATCCAGCTGCCATTCCAGTTTTCTCGCTTTCGCGAAAGCGAGACCCTATAACATCCAAATAATTTTCTGGAAAGATCAAATCAGCATCAAACTTACAGATGATATCAAAAAGTGCTAAATCAATGTGCTCTAAACCTTTATTAAACGCTCGTACGATTTTTGCACCGGGCATGCTTTTGTTTTCGGATTGATTTTTTACAAGCATGATTATTTCAGAATCGTAGGATTCTACAATTTTGGCAGTGCGGTCTGTGGAATTATCGTCTACGACCACGATTTTTTCAGGAAGCAAAGTCTGTGCTAGCAGGCTGTCCAAGGTTTTACCTATGAATTGCTCCTCATTATAGGCCGGTATGATAATCGCAATTTTCACTTCTTCCTTGTACAGTAAACGAGATAATAGCGGTCTGTAAATTTTCTCAGCAAGGGCCGTATACCAATTTTTTTGACAGGATTGGTAAACTTGACGGAATCCTGGATTTCCCAACCAGCCTTTTCTAAAACGTAATCCAGCTGCCATGGCTCAAATTCATGATAATGTTGATCCCTGATATCATTTTTGTTTCTGTAGGCAGGGGCAAACCAAAGTTTCAAAGGCACGCTCACAAAAAGCTTCTCGCAAGGAATCGCCTTGAGAACATTGTAAGGTGCTACCATATGCTCAAAAATCTCAAAAGCCGTCACCGCATCGCCTTTAAATACTTCAACCTTACTGAAATCATCATCCAGATCTTCACCACTTGTATTTTCTACATCGTAACCATTTTGAACCAAGATTTTAGAAAATGGATTGGGAACACCTAGGTCTAGAATGGTCTCATTATCTTTAAGATGCTTCTTGACAAAATCCAGCGTAATCTGGAAACGCTTTTTCGGGAAATTATTCTCGTACAATGAAACAGTTTTAAGGCACGAAAATAACCTTTCTAAGCGTTTCTTATTTACAGAGTCAAATCATATAAATTGGTTCGCTATTTGTAAATTGACCGACATGAAAAAGCTTATAGTCTTAACGTGCCTATGTATGTCTACGATACTTTGGGCACAAAACTCTCCATCACAGTTAAGTCACGTGGATTTTCAAACGGCCAGCGCTCAGGTAGTTTTTAAGCAAGATGTTGAAGAAGTCTCTGGGACCATGGATTTTGAGATCGCCATAAAGTCAAAGGTAGATTCCGTTTTTGTGGATGCTAAGAACTTAATTGATTACGAGGTACGATTTAACGGTTCAAAGGCAGATTCCCTTCGCTACAATGGTGAGCAATTAATTCTCTATGCCCAGCTTGACAACAGTAGTAACAATCAATTGTCTATAGATTTTACTATTAAGCCTAAAAAAGCACTCTATTTCATAGACGCTGATCAGGATGGAAAGTGGGAACAGGCTTGGACTCAAGGTCAAGGAAAATATACCAGCAATTGGTTACCGAGTATTGATGACACAAGTGACAAGATGATCTGGAACATGCAAATTAGCGTTCCTAAAGATCTTATTGCTATTGCAAACGGTGCAAAACGGCGTTTTGAGAGGGGTGAAGAATTTGACACTTTCAGCTACGGGATGCTTCAGCCTATGTCTAGTTATTTAGTTGCGGTTGCGGTAGGAGAGTATGAATTTTATACAGAACAGACAGAAAATGGAGTTACTCTGCAATATTTCTATTACCCAGAGGAGCGTGATAAAGCCTTTGCGACCTACCACGATACGCGAGAAATTTTTGATTATCTGGTTGAAGAAATAGGAGTAGAGTACCCATGGCAAGTCTACCGTCAAGTTCCTGTGAAGGATTTTCTCTATTCTGGAATGGAAAACACCTCAACCACTTTTTTTAACGATCAATTCCTGGTTGATGAAATAGGCGTCAATGATCGAGATTACCTAAATGTCAATGCGCATGAGTTAGCGCATCAGTGGTTTGGAAATTTAGTTACAGCGAAATCTGGAAATGATCACTGGCTTCAGGAAGGTTTTGCGACCTATTATGCCTTGATGGCAGAACGTGAGGTTTACGGTGACGCATATTTTTCCATGGAGCTCTATCAATATGCTGAGGCGCTTATCGAACTGAGTAATAAACCTTCTAAAAAAGCTTTGACTGATCCCGTCGCAAGTTCACTTACGTTTTATCAACATGGAGCGTGGGCATTGCATGCGTTGAAAGATATGATTGGAGCATCTCGCTTTCGCGAAAGCGTACAACTTTACCTCCAGACTTATGCCTACTCAAACGCATCAACTGATGATTTTATCAAAATCGTCGAAGAGGTCAGTCAAAAAGATCTGACATCTTTCAGAAAATTATGGTTGGAGACCCCTCAATTTCCAGTGGAAGAAAGCCTGAGATTGCTCAGAAAGGATCTTTTTATGGAAGCTTATTTTCAGCTGGCGGCGAGACGACTGGATACTTTTGAAGATGCTCAAGCGACTTACAAAGAAGTGCTACAAACTCCAGTTCAAGAAGAGCTGGTCAAGGAAATGGTAGCTCAACTGGCCGTGCATGAAGACGATCGTAAATATCAACTTTTAGTTGAGGCATCGAAACTTAAAAATCATAAAATCAATCAATTAATCTCAATGAGTCAGCAAGAAGTAAATGCAGGAAATCGTGAAATGATCGAAGGATTTTTAAATGCTGATTCCTACATCACTCGTGAAAATGCACTCTATCTTTTGTGGCAGTATGCAAGTGATCGTAAGAAAGTCTTAGTTCATGCCGATGAGCTCTGGGAAAGTTACAGTCCCAGTTTGCGCATGGCGTGGTTTGCTATGGCTTTGAATACTAATAACTTTAAAAAATCTGAGGCACTTGAATTTTTGACAGAACTACAAAAATTCACCAGCCCTGAATACGACACACAAACTCGCACTGCGGCGTTTGATTACTTGATCAATATGAATGCGATGTCTGAGCAAAACTACAGGGATCTTATGGAAGCCAGCACGCATCATGTATGGAGATTTTATGAGAATTCTCGAGACTTATTGAGATCTCTCTACAAGAAGCCCGAGAGCAAATCTGTGATCAATCAGATTCTTCTTAAAATGGATTCTGACCAGGCAGAACGTTTTGAAGCGATTTTGAGGAAATCAAACTAGTTGGATTTTTCCAAGATTAAGTGAGTAAATTATACTTCCTACTTTACAAATTTGAATGATGTTTTACCAATAGAGCTATCAATGACAGCGATATACAATCCTTTATTAACATTTCTTAAATCAATAGTTGTATGGGGTAGAGGTGAGAATATCCTGTAGAGAATTCTTTTACCGCTAATATCAAAAATGCTGAGTTCGAAATTATTTGAGTTATGGTCAGAATTTATGACCAATTCCTCAGTCGATTGATTATAGAAGGTTTCAAAGTTTTGCATTAATCCATCACCATTGCTTAATGTGCTTTGGAAAAATGTGATTTCAATATTGTCGGGAGTAGTTATGATCAATTCATGAAAAATTCTATCAAACCTGTAATTGAAGGTGGCAACTCCATTTAATCTTGTAGCATTTACAAAAGCGTTGATGAATACGTCGTTTTTGACTTGTTCAGCCTGAGAATTACAATTTGAGCCATACATAGTAAAGTTCGAAGACATAGTAAAGGAGTGATTTCCTGATTGTGAGACAGGAACACTAAAACCGGTGCAATAATTTATACTCATGGTAGTTCCGGACATATTTTCAAGTCCTCCAAAATATGTAGATCCCGAAGATGGATCGGCATATTGATAAATAGTTCCATTATCGTTTACTTCATGTAGGTTCCAAATATGAGATGTAATACCGTTTATTTGCCCTTTTATACTAAAACAAAAACTAACTAAAATTACTGAAATTAAATACTTCTTCATAATTGGTTTATTAGAAGTGTTTAAATTAATTAAAAGTATTGACATAGAAAAATGAACAGCTTATCTGCTTCACTATTGTTCTTATTCACAATATGATTAGTTTGACTGTTGATTAATTGGGTGAAAAGGGGCATGAAACACAGAGAGAATGTCTTAATTTTCCATTTATTGAAGATTATAGCATGAAGGACGGAACCACTCAATATACTGAAGATAATATACGCTCACTCGACTGGAAAGAACACATCAGAATGCGTCCTGGTATGTACATTGGTAAGCTAGGCGACGGCTCCAGTGCTGATGATGGCATCTACATTCTTCTCAAAGAGGTAATTGATAACTCTATTGACGAATTTGTAATGGGTGCCGGTAAAACGATTGAAGTTTCCATTCAAGGAGAGCGAGTTATCGTGCGTGATTACGGCCGTGGAATACCGCTGGGTAAAGTGGTAGACGTGGTGTCCAAAATGAATACGGGTGGTAAGTACGACACAAAGGCGTTCAAAAAATCGGTAGGGCTTAATGGTGTAGGTACTAAAGCAGTAAATGCTTTATCAAATTACTTTAGAGTAGAATCTTCTCGTGACGGTCAGAGTGCCAGTGCAGAATTTGAGAGAGGTGAATTGACAGGTAAAGAGTTTCTGGAAGAGACTTCTAGACGCAAGGGAACCAAGATCACTTTCATTCCCGATGCAGATATTTTCAAGAACTTCAAATTCCGTAACGAGTACGTAGTACGTATGTTAAAGTACTACTGTTATCTCAATCCAGGACTTACAATTATTTTTAATGGAGAGAAATACCATTCAGAAGATGGCTTGAAAGATCTTTTAAGTGAAAACATAGCCGAATCTGATCGTCTGTACCCCATCATACATTTAAAGGCCGATGATATAGAAGTTGCTCTTACACACAGTCGTACACAGTATTCTGAAGAATATCACTCTTTTGCAAATGGTCAAAATACCACTCAAGGTGGAACTCATCAGGCAGCTTTTAGAGAAGCTGTTGTGAAAACCATCAGAGAATTCTACGGTAAAAACTACGAGGCCAGCGATATCAGAAAATCGATTGTGGGTGCCATCGCTATCAAAGTAATGGAACCGGTTTTTGAATCCCAGACCAAAACCAAGCTCGGATCTACTGAAATGGGAGGGGAGCTGCCTACCGTACGCACGTTCATTAACGATTTCATCAAAACCAAGCTCGATAACTATCTGCACAAAAACGCACCAGTTGCCGAATCCCTACAGAAAAAAATAATCCAAGCAGAACGGGAACGCAAGGAATTGAGCGGTATTAGGAAATTAGCTCGTGATCGAGCGAAAAAAGCCAGCCTCCACAATAAAAAATTGCGCGATTGCCGGGTACATTTGGGGGATACTAAAAAAGACAACAACTTAGATAGTACACTTTTTATCACTGAGGGAGACTCTGCAAGTGGATCGATTACAAAGTCTAGAAACGTCAACACTCAAGCGGTTTTCTCTCTGAGAGGTAAACCACTGAACTCTTATAACATGACAAAAAAAATTGTCTATGAGAACGAAGAGTTCAACCTATTACAGGCGGCTTTGAATATTGAAGACAGCATGGAAGATCTACGTTATAATAAGATCGTTATCGCAACAGATGCAGATGTAGATGGGATGCACATACGACTATTGCTAATAACATTCTTTTTACAATTTTTCCCAGAATTGATCAAAAAAGGTCATTTATACATTCTTCAAACTCCCTTATTCAGGGTTCGTAATAAAAAAGAAACGCGCTACTGCTACACTCCAGAAGAACGAGAGCGAGCACTTGCCCAACTTGGAAAAAATCCTGAAATCACACGTTTTAAAGGACTTGGAGAAATCAGTCCTGACGAGTTCAAGCACTTCATAGGGGAAGATATGCGGCTGGATCCTATCATGCTAGAAGAGGGCATGAGCATCGATGATCTGTTGAAATTCTATATGGGTAAAAACACCCCTGACCGTCAAGAGTTCATTATTGAAAACTTGAAGGTAGAGCTGGATGTGGTCGAGGAATAATTTGCTCCAAGGATTAGTTCTATAATGAACAAGAGAACAGGCAAGAATATTTTTAGAATAGTCCTAATTGGGGGTTCGATAACCTCATTGTTTTTCGTTCCCTGGCTTTTGGTAAAAGCTTGGATTCTACCTTTACCTGATACAATTCAAGGACAACTTGATGAGGCTGTTGACCACGGTTTTGACGGTATAATTGTTTATGTAGATCAAGCTGGTAAACTTCCGCAATATTTTGCATCGGGATGGCATGATCGAGAATCAAAAGAACCAGCAAATCCACAAGCCTTGTTTAAAATTGCAAGTATCAGCAAACTTTATGATGCCGTGGCCGCAACTAAATTAGTGAGTGCTGGAAGGCTTTCTTTAGATAAAAATGTAGCAGAGTATTTACCGGATTTGAAAGATAAAATTGAGTATTCTGATCAAATCACTCTAAGAATGCTGGTGCAACATAAAAGCGGCATTCCTAATTTCACCGATACTCCAAACTTTTGGGCATTACCTACTGAAAGCGTTGAAGAAAGCCTGGCTCTAATTGCTGGAAAACCTGCAAATTTTAAACCAGGAACCGATTATGAATACTGTAATACCAATTACTTGCTGATTAACAAAATAATGGATGAGGAGCTGGGTTATCCTAACTTTCAATTCATTCAAGAAAAAATACTTGATCCTCTTGAGTTGGACCATACATATCCGTCACTCGATGCTGTAGACATCGATAAGGTAATGAGCGGTTATCACGAGGGCTATCCACATGATTTGAAATATAGTGATCATGGCATGCACGCCACCGCAGAAGATGTAGGGAAGTTTCTCAGGGCGCTCAATGACGGTTCTGTCTTTGAGGAAGGAGAGCGAGAAATATATTCTTCCCTTTATGAACTAAAACACGCCGGTTGGGTCCCAGGATATCAGAGTTTTGCAGAATACTATGACAATATAAATACGGTCGTTGTCGCTTTTTACAGTACGACTGATCCTGATTTGATGAATTGGAATCTTTCAGAGATTATCAACAATAGAATTGTCAAAATCGTTAAGAATCAAGACTAAACGATCTTCCTGCGAGCGCAGGACGCAATAAAAAACCCGCCTCAAAACTTCGTTGAGACGGGTTGATACTTTTTCTTAATCGCCAGTTACTTGATAAAATCAAGTAAAATTTTATTCAACTCCTCTGTATGCGTTACATACAAACCATGCGGTGCACCTTCTATAATTTCAAGTTTTGAATCTTTGACTAGTTCATGTCCTTGTTCTGATGTGGGCTTTGATGGTACAATATTGTCTGCGTCACCATGTATAAATAGCGTAGGAACATTAATTTTTTTCAGCGCTGCCCTTAAATCGGTTTTTCCAAAAGCGTCTATACAGTCCAGTGTTCCCTTGGGACTTGCGCCCACAGCAATATTAAAATTGTAATCCAGCTGACCTTCTGAAACTCGGTCTTTCAATTCTTCATAATTCACAAACCCTTCTCCAAAACCTTTCAAAAACCCTGCACGGTCTTTTTTGACATTCTTTTTCATGTCTTCAAAAACTTCCTCTGGCGCACCGTCGGGATTGTCTTCTGTTTTGAGCATGTAGGGAGCTATAGAGCTTATGAAGATTAGTTTACTGATTTTGTTACATCCATAGGTACCTACATACTGACCTAGTTCTCCACCTCCCATAGAGAATCCAGCAAGGATGACATCTTCAAGATCCAGTTTCTGTATCAAATCATTTAGATCCTCAGACATGCTGTGGTAATTGTAACCCTCATAAGGTCGTGAAGACCTCCCGAAACCTCTGCGGTCATATTTTATTACTCTAAAACCGGCATCAACCAGTGCTGGAACCTGATATTCCCACATTTCACTGCTCAGCGGCCACCCGTGAATCAGGATTATGGGCTGACCATGCCCATGGTCTTCGTAGTAGATAGAAACAGTTTCGTTTTCTTGTGCTGTTGTTTTTTCTAGATATGGCATTTTAAGTTTTGTTTTCCCTAAAAATACATGAGCTAAACTTGAGGATTAATAACTTTTTGTGAAATCGTCTGAACGTGCAATCTTTCATAGTTTTGACAAATAAAGTCCCAACATAACAATATTATGATCTGCAGACCGCATTTTTGTAATCTCGCTTTCGCGAAAGCGTAACAATTATAAACATCACAAGTATGAATATTATCGCGATAATTCCCGCAAGACTTGAAGCAAGTCGATTTCCAAATAAGCTACTCAAGGATCTCTGTGGTAAAGCTGTAATCGTGAGAACCTATGAGGCTGCGGTTGCGACGGGATTGTTCAGCAAGGTTATTGTGGCTACCGACAGCAAAGAAATAGAAGCTGAGATCAAGCTCGCAGGAGGCGCAGTTTTCTTCAGTCAGACCCCACACGATTGTGGCAGTAACCGTATTGCAGAGGCAGCAATGAATATGAATGCTGATATTGTGGTAAATGTGCAGGGCGATGAACCATTTACAAATCTCGCTGATCTCAAGGCTTTGATTCAAGTATTTGAAACTGATGATAACCAGCAAATCTCCCTTGCATCGCTTATGCACGTACTGGATCAAGAGATTGATATTGCAGATCCCAATAATGTAAAGGTCATCACAGATCTGAACAGCGACGCGATCTATTTTTCACGCAGTCCCATTCCATATAAGAGAGATCTAGAAATTAAGAACCCGGTCTATAAGCACATAGGTATTTACGCCTATAGGAAGGATGCACTCATAGAATTCTATAAATCTGAGCCCACACCTCTAGAGCTTACTGAAAAGATCGAGTGTATACGCTATCTGGAGAGAGGCAAAAAGATCAGGATGGTCGTGACTGATCACAAGAGTATAGGAATAGACACTCCCAGTGACCTGGATCAAGCACGCGAACTGTGGAAAAGATCTGAGGCCTAGATAGCAATACCTACTGGTAGCATGTCTTTATAGATGTTGCGGTAGCGTCTTACGAAACCTGCAATTTTAGGATGTGTAGGGACTACCTTTACATCTTTGTTTTCTCTGATACTGTCAAAAACTGCTTTGATGAACTCATTTCTAAAATCGACATCATCTTCCACCTCTTCTGGTATGATCAATTTAGTCAGAAAAATTTTTCTATCCTGCTCTGCATACTCAATGCGTGCTAACAAATCTCCCTTGCGTCCCTCATACTGACGCAGGAAATCATTATCAGTGATCTCCATTTGCGTATTATCTTCCATATTTTGCTCTTAGAACCGTGCATTTTTCTGGTAATATTTTACAAGTTGATGAAACTTAAAGACCTTTACACAGTATTACTAGAATCATCTAGTAGCACAAAGATACCATTTTGTCAGAGAATATTACATTTTGGAATTTTAATTAACTGATCGACAACAAGTTTGGTGAAAAAATCTGTTTATTTTATACCTGGAATGGCGGCGTCGCCCATGATTTATGAGCATATAAAGTTGCCACAGGATTGTTTTGAGTGTCATTTTCTTGAGTGGATCATTCCAGATGTTGATGAAACGCTGGAAAATTATTGCCGGCGATTTTGCAAAATGATCCAAGATGAAAATCCTATTTTGATAGGAACTTCTTTTGGGGGTGTAATTGTTCAGGAAATGGCCAAAATGATGAAAGTGGATCGGGTGGTCATCATCAGTAGTATTAAAAGTAGCTTAGAATTCCCTAGACGCATGAAACTGGCCCGGAGTACTGGTTTGCATAAATTATTACCTACTAGCCTCGTTGAGAAGTCTGAATTATTACTTAAATATAATCTAGGGATCTCAAAACGCAAATTAGAACTTTACCACAACTATCTCAGCGTCAAAAATCAGTACTATTTAGATTGGGCTCTAGATAAGATAATCTCTTGGCAACAGATTGAGCCTATTAAGAATCTAATTCATATACATGGTGACAAAGACCCTGTATTTCCCATTAAGTACATCAAGAATTGTATAACCGTTCCAGGGGGAACACACGTGATGATCATACACCGTTACCGATGGTTTAATGAAAACTTGCCAGGTTTACTGTCATAGTTAGTTTTACTGCATTGAATGTAAAGCATTGCTCAGCAAAACGCGCTTCAAACTAGTGAGTTGACAGTTTTCTAAATTCAATATTCAATATTCAATATTCAATATTCAGTATTCAATATTCAATATTCCCAAGTTCTACGCTCATTGAGTTTCTCGTGGGCCTCAATTTCCTCCACCGGAATAACTTTTAAGAAGGAGGGATGCTGCTCAATAGCAAACTCAATCTTTTTCACGATTTCTTCCACCGTCTCGTTTTCATAGTCGATTTCCAGTGGATCTTTGATAACCATGGATTGTAGAATGTTACGCTTTTTGATACGCAAACCCTTCTTGTCAAAACTTCTCCTAAAACCATCGATGACAATAGGCACTACGATGGGTTTATACTGTTTGATAATGTGAGCGGTACCCTTGCGTATAGGCTTGAAAGGCTTAGTAGTTCCTTGAGGAAAGGTGATCACCCAGCCATCATCGAGAGCGATCCCTATATTTTTTGTATCGTCAGGGTTCACAGCTCGATTAACCTCCTGACCTTTTGCCCTCCAGGTACGTTCCACTGTAATTGCTCCAGCGTAAGCCATAATTTTAGGCAATAAACCGCTTTGCATCGTTTCCTTAGCGGCAACATAGTAAACGTTGAGTTTGGGTTTCCAGAGGTAGCCTACATTTTTGATACTGTCATCACGACCTTTCAACGCCGCATTGAATACATGAAACATAGAAACTACATCAGCAAAATAGGTCTGGTGATTACTCACAAAAAGCACACCCGTATCAGGCAGTTTTCTTATCACATCGCTACCTTCAATCTCCATCTCGTTGAAACCACGATACCGTCTATGTGAAAGAACGCCGGCAATTCTTATAAGCCAGCGTTTTAAAAATAAAATATGTCCAAAAGGATTTGTCTTAAACAATCCCATAAATTTCTACCAGTTTCTACGTGCGAATATAGGCATACCTTGCCATATTTTCTGACAGCGCCGCTAGGGGTTCAGGTTTTTGAGCATGTGTTTATACTCATTCAGCATCATGGCGGTAGCGCCCCATACGATCATTTCATTGAATTCAAAGCATGGCACTTTTACATCGCTCATGTAGCTCGTAGATAAAGTGACTGCGCTTATGATGCTATCATCTATAAGGTGTGAGAGCGGTACCTCGATAATTCGGTTGACCTCACTTTTTTGTGGTGTAAATGTAGGTCTCGCTTTCGCGAAAGCGAGATAGGAATGAACCATATAGTTGCTAGGAGGAATATAGAGTGGTGTTCCAGCCATCACGACCTCTTGCTGCTCGATAGGAACACCCACTTCCTCGTAGGTTTCCCTCAAGGCCGTAAATGCATGATCTGGATCTGTCTTTTCACTGCGGCCGCCGGGAAATGCAATCTGGCCACTATGTTTACCAGTAGATTTTACCCTCTCGATCAGCACAAAGTAGCTTTTTTTATCACGCTCATAAACCAGAAACATAACTGAAGCTTGTTTAGGTTGCCGATTTTTTAGGGAGGCTTCTTGTAATTCTTCAAGTCGCTCCACGGCTGCCATTTCCAGCTGAGCAGATAGGCCAGGTAGGGTAGAATCCCTTAATTTAGGCACCAATTTTAAAAAATCTTCAAATGTTGTCAAGGGCAATCTTTTTATTAGCCATTCTATTCCTAATTTCTTGTAAAGAGTCTGGTGATCAGTCTGCAGTGACAGAACAGGACACTCAAGAGGAAAAAGTTGCGCCTAAAACTAAGGAAGAATTGCTTTTGGAAAAAACCTACCGGGTACAATTGTCCCAGTACGGCGACACGTTACTTCCTTACATCCCTCAAGACAGCGTTCCTCTGTTCTTTGCTCGTTATGGAAATAATCATCCAGAGACCAAGGTTAGGCTTAAAACCAAATATGGGAACATCGACTTTAAACTTTATGAAGATACTCCTTTATACAGAGCCAGTTTTATTTTCTTGGTCAAGAACGATTACTTTGATCTGACTGAAATTTACCGTGTGGTTCCTGAGTTTGTTGTTCAAGCAGGTAATAGTGATGAACCCCTGGCTTCTATGAAACGAGCCAGCTCTGGAAATTATAAACTACCTCCTAGATACAATCCAGAAAGAAAGCACGTGCGTGGTACTTTAAGTCTTGCAAAACAATATGAGGATAACGATGAAGATTGGCACAATCCGTTTGATTTTTTTGTGACACTATCTCCCTCCCCACATCTGGATGGAGCGCATACTATTTTTGGCGAGGTCATCGCTGGAATGGACGTGGCAGATAGGATTTCGCAGCTGGAAAGAGATAGCACAGACTGGCCTAATGAGGCAGTTTTTATAACTATGGAAGTCTTAGAATAGTTTTAGCCTTTAGGATTATTTCATAAATTAATACAAACCACTAGGATATCAGATTAGGTAATTGATAATTTTAATGCAAATAGATTATTGATTATGAATCCAGATATGAACAAGAAGGCAGAAACCTTCACAAAACACATCGTAGGCGAGGGGACTAAATGTCCTTTTATGAATGGCACTGTAAAAAATACAGCCGGTCATGGTACCACAAACGCAGACTGGTGGCCTAATGGACTAAAGCTTAATGTCCTAAGACAGCACGATCCATCTCATAACCCCATGCCTGATGGTTTTAATTATAAAAAAGCCTTCAATAGTCTTAATCTGGAAGAAGTAAAAAAAGATCTACTTGATCTTATGAGAGACTCGCAGGACTGGTGGCCAGCAGACTACGGTAACTATGGTGGACTCATGATCAGACTTGCGTGGCACAGTGCAGGAACCTACCGCATCGCTGATGGTCGTGGTGGAAGTGGTACAGGCTCACAACGTTTTGCGCCGCTCAACAGCTGGCCAGATAATGCTAACCTCGACAAGGCAAGACTTTTACTTTGGCCTATTAAAAAGAAATATGGGAATGCTATTTCTTGGGCTGACTTGTATATACTCGCAGGTAACATGGCTTATGAGAGTATGGGTTTTAAAACCTATGGTTACGCTGGCGGTAGAGAAGATATCTGGGAGCCAGAGCAAGATATTTACTGGGGAAGTGAGACCGAGTGGGGTGCAAACGACAAGCGTTACGCAGACGGTGAGCTGGAACAACCCCTCGCGGCAGTGATGATGGGATGGATTTACGTGAACCCAGAAGGACCTAACGGCGTGCCAGATCCTATAGGGAGCGCGCATAACGTGCGAACTTCCTTCGGGCGTATGGCGATGAATGACTATGAAACAGTTGCTCTTGTTGCGGGTGGTCATACGGTAGGTAAATGTCATGGTGCTGCAAGTGCAGATCAATACGTAGAGGCAGAACCAGAGGCTTCCCCCATTCATGAGATGAGCAAAGGATGGAAAAGCAATTACAAAACTGGTATAGGCGATCACTCTACCACGAGTGGATTAGAAGGAGCATGGACACCTAATCCTGTTCAGTGGGATCATGATTATTTTAGAGTACTACTTGATTACGATTGGGAAGTGACTACAAGTCCAGCAGGAGCGCCACAGTGGAGACCTAAGGATTCATCAAATCCAGATAAAGCTCCCATGGCTCATGATCCAAGTAAAAAGCAAGATCTCTTGATGACTACGGGTGACATTGCGCTTAAGGAAGATCCAGAGTATCGTAAGATCTGTGAACACTTTAGAGATAATCCTGAGGAGTTTGAGCTCGCTTTCGCGAAAGCGTGGTACAAACTCACCCACCGCGACATGGGACCTAAATCGAGATATCTAGGACCAGATATACCAGAGGGTAATGAGTTATGGCAAGATCCACTGCCTGAACCTACATTCACGGCGGTTTCAGAAAACAGCATTAATGACCTAAAAAAGCAAATACTCAATAGCGATATCGCCCCAGAAGCTTTGATAAGAGTTGCATGGGGAAGTGCTGCAACATTTAGATATAGTGATAAGCGTGGAGGGGCAAATGGTGCAAGAATCCGTTTTGATCCACAGCGCAATTGGGAAGTCAACAATCCCAAAGAACTCACCGAGGTTCTCAATGTTTTAGAAAAGCTAAGATCAGATTTTAACGATAAACAAAGCGGCGATGCCGGCTTGAGTATGGCAGACATGATCGTACTTGCAGGAAACGCAGCCGTAGAACAAGCCGCTTCTCGAGCAGGTCATGATGTAGAAGTTCCTTTTGATCAGGGTAGAGTAGATGCGCTAGAAGAGGAGACTGATAACGAGGCCTTTCAACACCTTAAGTTCAAGGCAGATGGTTTCCGCAACTACAGACCAGATGATCAAAAAGCTGCTGGGGAAGATTTACTCGTAGATCAAGCACAACTCCTCAATCTTACGATTCCGGAATTGACGGCTTTGATAGGAGGTATGAGAGCGCTTAATACCAACTGGGATGGCAGCGATCATGGTATTTTTACAGATCGACCAGGTCAGCTGACTACAGACTTCTTTGACGTAGTGACTGATCTCAATATTAAATGGGAACCACTTAGCAGTAGTGAATTACTATTTTCTGGTTCAGATCGTAAGACAGGAGAAAAGAAATATACAGGATCAAGAGTGGATCTTATTTTTGGCTCAAATACTGAATTGCGTGCGGTTTCAGAAGTTTACGCAGCAGCAGGAAATGAAAAACTGTTTGTCAAAGACTTTATTGCTGCTTGGAATAAAGTGATGAACGCAGATCGATTTGATAGGTAAGAAGTTTTAGACTTCTCAATTTGAAGGAAAAACCCACGACATTCAATAATGTTGTGGGTTTTTCTATTTGTTGGAGATATATAAAAGCGACTTTGACAAGATTGGTTATCATGAGTAAGTTTCTTGCTAATAACACAAAACCCTATATTTTCATAAAGGGTTTTAATTCAAGTGACCTTACAGATTAGCGATCCTGATTAAGCTCAATGTTGCAAATAAGAAGCTACCGGCTATCGCCCTAGTTCTTCATTTTATTTCAAAGCTTTGAGATACCGCTCAGTCTTTCCGGTAAATAAAGAATCACGCCCTAGTGCAACGTGGTTTCTTGAATGTCGTGACCTCGACAGGGCAAAGTTCGAACTTTTTGAAAGATGATATTAATCTAATCCTCTCTAGATCAAATATATTGAGAACTCTGTAGATTTAGCCTTTTTATGATATGCTGTAAGAGCGCAATGTTATTAATGAATTATCTAATGGCCCAAGCTCTATAATTTTTCATTGCCTGAAGTCAAGTTTTCTCCAAAATCTGATTTACGTTTAATGATAGTTATGCTAAATATTCTTAAAGTACGATTCATGTTTAAAATGACTTAAGGGGATAATCAACCGCGGTATCACTAGTTGATGATTTATCTATAGGTGTCAAAATTATTGTCATCTGTTCTATTTTAACTCCTTCTAAACTTAGAGAGTTGATTATAAATTATATACTTTAATTCATTAAATTCATTAATAAGATGAATGTAGCGAACTCTTCGTTTTTCGTGTTCCTTAGCTCTGCTTATGTCATATTCCTGCTTACCGAATTCGTATTCTTTTTTTAGCTCTTGTTCATACTTGCATAGCATCCCCATCATCAATGTGTTTTTCCTTCTGAAACCGAGTAGATTTTGAGAAATGACAGTATCCTGTAATAAGTGGTTGGCTATACTTTTTAATTGTTCTATTTCAGTATTAATATTTTCTACACTATCTGTCCATACACCTAGTTCAATGAGGTCTTTTTTAATGGCCAGACGACGATAATCATCGACTTTTTGTGAGTGAACGGAATTCAATTTGCGTCAGATTTATTTTAGCTAAATACAAAGTCTTTAATTGAGGTGTGTGGTGTGGCTAAGCACTCATTCTACCTTTCATTCTAACTTCAATTTTTCGTTTTTTAATTGTGAGTTCCTTCAGTAAATCCATAATAGCCTGAAAATTTGATTTTTTGTAAATTTTATTTAAAGCCAGAACAAATCTATTTGCCTCCCGCGATGCTGCGACGCGGTCATTTGTAGACATATGACTCAAACTGGCATTTAAACATTTTTGTGCTTCAAATTTCAAAGTTTTAAGGTCTTCCATTGAATATGCTTTGAATTTAAGCATACTTTGCTAGTTCTTCCATTTTGCTTCTAAGTGCAGCAAAAAATGTATCCTTTAATTTTCTATACTTATCTATATGAAAGAGATACATCCTTCGGCAGGTCTCGTGCTCTTGTATGAAAGTCATATCACATTGCATATTGTCACATTCATCAATGGCATCTCTTGAAGCTTTGAACTTGTTAAGCTGGGCTAGAATCACTTCGTTATCTACTTGTATCATCTCAAATCTTTGAGTCAAACGCTCTTGTTCTAGACGATTTTCTGAGGATTTTACATTGTAAAAAACAATAAGATTACTCACCTCGCTCTTAATGTAATTAAGATGGTTTATCCAGTTCTGTAACTCCATAGCATTGATTTTATGTGCTATATCAACCTCGTTGTCGTGGGTGTGTATTTCTACATTTATCGTTTCCATATTTTCTATTTAAATGATTACTTCAATTTTATCATTTAGTTCATCTTGCATCACCTCTTTTATCGTAAGGTGTTGTTCTCCAGAAGGGAATCTCCATTCTATAACATCTGCTTCGGAGTATCCGAACAAAGCTGCACCCATAGGAGTTAGAATGGATATTTTATCTTGCTGCAAATCCTTATCTTCTGGGATTACAACCTGAACATTCTTTTCCCAACCTTGATCTGATGCCACTTTTATTCTACTATTAAAACGAATAACATCCTCTGGCATATCCCACTCGTCAACTACTTGTGCAGTTTTAAGTTCATCGTTAAGTCTTCGTAGCGATTTTTGTGTTTCAATATCTTCTACATATCCTGAAATATTGATTATGCGTTTTAAGAATACATACTCTTTCTTTTCTACAATTAAACTTCCGTATTTCATAGCTCTATCTATTATGGTTATACATGATGATATAAACAGAGAGGTCAAGCTTTTTATATTTAAAACCAACCTAAATGTACATATCACTCGCTGCTATCTATTTATTTTTTTAAGGGAATATGCCACGTTGTATGTATGCTTTTTCAATGCGCTGTATAGCGAGACAGAATGCAGCGGTTCTTAAGTCTGTGGATTCCGCTTTCGCGAAAGCGCAAACCCGATCAAACGAGTGCTTCATTTTTTTATCAAGCTTAGTCATTACATCGTCCAGGTTCCAGATTTCTCCATTACGGTTTTGCAACCACTCAAAATAGCTGGCAATCACACCACCTGAATTACACAGAATGTCAGGTATAATTGTTATACCGCGGTCTAATAAAATCTTCTCACCATCTACGTTAGTCGGGCCATTAGCGCCCTCGGCAATAAGTTGTGCTTTTATATTAGGTGCATTTTCTACCGTGATCTGGTTTCCAAGCGCTGCAGGGATACAAATGTCACATTCGGTAGAGAAGAAATTTTCATCATCTAAATCAAATGCTTCTGGAAAACCTAAGATTCTACCATCATTGATTTGTGCATAGTTGAAAACATCAGCTACTTTAAGCCCATTTGCATTGCGTATGCTTCCAGAAGCATCCTGTACGGCCACTAATTTTGCGCCTTCTTTTTCCAAGAAATGCGATGCCCAATAGCCTACGTTTCCAAACCCTTGAACAATAAACTTCTTGCCCTTTAAGGATTCATTTTTCTTTTCTGCCCAGAATTTGATATTCAAGAATACACCGTATCCCGTGGCACGATCACGACCTTCAAGACCGCCGCTACCTTCAGGCTTTCCTGTGACAACGTGTTGGTTTGCCGTACGTTCTGCTGGTGGTCGCGTACTCATATAGGTATCTGCCATCCAGGCCATTGTTTGGCTATTGGTGTTTACATCTGGCGCAGGGATATCGTGCTCTGGACCTATGTTATCTGCCAGAGCAAATGTGAACCTGCGTGTGATGCGTTCCAGTTCTGCTTGTGAGTATTTTGAGGGATCAAGCTTTATACCTCCTTTGCCACCACCATAAGGCAATCCTGCAAGTGAAGTCTTCCAGGTCATCCACATAGCAAGTGCACGCGCTGCATCGATATCTACGGTTGGATGGTATCGTAACCCTCCTTTGTAGGGGCCTAATGCATTATTGTGCTGTACACGGTATCCTGTAAAGATCTCGACCGTGCCGTCATCCATTTTTACAGGAAAGTTGACTACGATTTCATTGTTAGTTATCGCAAGTATTTTTCTAATATTGGGATGGAGTTCTATCTGGTCTGAAGCACTATTAAACTGCTCCATCACGTTTTCCATCATCCCTTTGAGAGCGACTTTTTTTGGTTTATTTTTAGGTGTTACTGTCATTGTTGCCATAGTATTTTATAGTTATTTAAAGAGGCGGTTTGTAGTGCTCCTTTCGTTATACTTCTATTTGATATAATTACTTCTATGTATGCCAATAGGCTTTTGATGAGTCGAAGCCTTAACTATTCCACTAAAATTCAATTTATTCAGTGTTAACAATATTAAAAGAGATTGGTACTCAGTTTCCTGGTTCTTGGACGGCTTTTATTTGAATATTTAAAAGGGGCTGTTTTTTACGGTTTCAAAACTTGGTTGACCATTTGCTATTTTCTGCGTAGCTGTGATAATATGAATGAGATTAAATAACATAACTTGTAATTTTGGTTCATGCCAATACTGCTTCTGGCTGTTTTGCTTTTTTTATTATTTTAAAACTAGATCGATCTTCTTGAATAGGACTGCTTTCTTAGTGCTCACTACCAGACCAAACTTGGTTTTTGTGAGCTGGTAATACGCACGACCTACGATGACTGCAAGTGGGGTATATATTGAAGGCATATGGTTTCATAAAACATCAATTTATTTTTCTCTATTAAGTCAATGTATGTGCCACTGGTTGTGCCAAAAAAGATCAAAAATGAATAAACCCTTGTGTGGCAAGGGTTTGCACGCTTTCGCGAAAGCGGATGAAGAAAATGAATGCGGGTACTATTTAACCAGTCGGGTAGAAAGGATGCGGTATGGAAGATTAGCTTTCCAACTTCTGCCGAAGGGTTTTACGTGTAATTCCCAAAATTTCTGCGGCCCTGGTTTTATTGTTATTGGTCGCGTTGAGTACTTTTTGAATATACTTTTTCTCAATGACCTTTAGGGGTTGTAGTTCACTTTCTGGAAAGTCAATATTGAACTTTAAATTATGGGGCAAGTGTTCTATTTCAATACACTTATCGCTCATAATTACGGCTCGTTGTACTACATTTTCTAGTTCTCTTATATTTCCTGGCCACTCATATCTTTTTAAGACCGCCATTGCTTCTGGGCTTATTTTTATAAATCGGTCCTTGTATTCCACACCATATTTGAATAAAAATTTATCGACAAGTAATGGTATATCTTCCTTGCGCTCTCTTAAAGGTGCCACTTCTATTTCTACCACCGTGAGACGATAAAAAAGATCTTCCCTAAAGCTATCTTTTTTAATCATCTCCTTGAGATTACTGTTTGTAGCGGCAATAATGCGCACATCGATTTTATCTGCTTTTTGTGCGCCTACCTTTACGACTTCTTTTTCTTGCAACACACGTAATAATCGCGTTTGTACGGCTTTTGAGGCATTCCCTATCTCGTCGAGGAAGATGGTGCCACCACTGGCAGCCTGAAAAAATCCATCACGGTTTTTTTCTGCTCCTGTAAAAGCACCTTTTGTGTAACCAAATAATTCTGCCTCTAAAAGGTTTTCTGGGATACCACCACAATTTACGGCAATGAACGGCGCACGGGAAAACTTACCCTGATAATGTATGGCTCGTGCCACGAGTTCTTTTCCTGTCCCGCTTTCACCTTTAATGAAAATGGTAGCCTTATTATCTTTTACACGCTCTATGATTTGTATAACGTCATTTATCTTTTCTGAGATTCCTATAATCTCACCATAAGCAGTGTCCTTTTTTGTTTCCGCTTTCGCGAAAGCGTAACCAGAAAGGTTTTCTATCCTATCTAGGCACTTATCAATAGCTTCTTTTAGCTCATTTTTGGTAAATGGTTTGGTCAAATAATCTGCAACGCCAGATTTTATTGCGTTAAGAGAATCTTGTATGGATGGATAACCGGTTACTACCAGTTTGGGTAAATTGGGATAATGTTCTGAAACAAATTTGATAAGCTCAGTACCATCTATTTCAGGCATCTTTAGATCTGTAATAAGTAGATCTATATTTGTATCGCGCAATATTTGTACGGCTTCCTTAACTGATACAGCTTTATAAGTGTGGTATTTCCACGATTGTAGATGACGTTGCAATAATTCTAAAATATTAATGTCGTCATCTACTATTAAAATGTTTTCTTTCCTGAGCTGCATTACTACATTTATGATTTAGGTAGGCTTACACTAAATGTTGCGCCTTTGTTTTTGTTATTTTCTACTGTGATGGTTCCTTTATGACTGGCGACTATACCGTGTACAACGCTCAATCCTAAGCCAGTGCCGTCTCCTGTAGGTTTTGTAGTAAAGAAAGGCTGAAAAACCTTTTCAAGAGCTTCATCTGTCAGACCCTTTCCTTCATCTATTATCTGAAAGGTGATATATCCTTTAGATTCTCTCGCGCTGATTGTGACTAGACCATTTATGGGCGAAAAGTAAATGGCATTGATAATGAGATTAAAGATAATCTGTGTGAGCTGGATTTTATCTGCTCTCACAATGAGCTCTTCATCTTCTATCTTGACAAGGTATTTAACCTGTGCTTTTTTAAAGGACGCATCTAGTAATGAAAGCGAACTCTTAATACTTTCTACCAGATTTACCTGTTTCATTTCTTGTGGCATTTCACAAGAAAAAAAGAGTAATTTCTTTACTACCTCACGTGAGAAGATAGCATTTTTTATGATTTTATCTAAGTCCTCTGAAGCGGTTTTATTGTCTTTAAGTTCATCTTTCAGCAATTCTGAAAAGCCCAAAATATTTGCTAGAGGTGTATTAAGCTCGTGAGCAATTCCTGCTGTTATCTCGCCGAGAATTCCCAAACGGTCTGTGCGTTCCATTTGTCGTTTGAGTAACGTTTCATTTTCTTTGATTTCAAGTCGCTCCAATAGATTCCCTACTTTAAGCGCAACATTATCCAGCAGTTGTTTTTCTTCTTTTAAGAATGAACTCTTATCATCATTCAAAGATGCTATAATACTACCATCTGGTTTATTGAACACCTGAATTTTTGATTCAATATTCATCATCTCACTAGTGCTGCCCGTATGTGCTGAACAAATAGAGGTATTAATATAAATCTCTGTTTGTTCAGGGAATTGAAATCCTTTTTTAAGACTGTATGCAATCGCGTTGAGGCTTTCCTGAATTTGTCCCATCGCCGCATTTGAAATTATAGAAGATACCTCATAAAGACAGGTAAGCTCTTTTATACGCTCTTTTAAAGCCGCTTCAGTAGTATTTATTTCTTCAGATTTCATTTATAATGCTCGACTTTCTAGTTCACAAATTAATTAATTTTAGGCATTTGACGTAGAATAATAAAGCCGATGACTGCCGCTATTATTGACCCTATGAGGATTCCTATTTTTGCAGAGTTTAAATAAACAGATGAGGTAAAAGCTAAATTACCGATAAATATGGCCATTGTAAAACCTATGCCAGCAAGAAAGGAAACCCCAATAATCTGCCTTTTTTTAATGTCATCAGGTATCGTGATCCATTTCAACTTTTGAGCAATTAAAACAATTCCACTTACACCTATGCCTTTTCCTAGCACTAGGGCAATGGCTATGGTCACTACGAGAGAGGTATCCAATGAGGCGAGACCGTTTATGGAAATCCCTGCGTTTGCCAACGCAAATATGGGGATAATGCAATAGGCCACCCAACCGTGCAAATCATGTTCTAAACTTTGCAAAGGTGAACGAAATTGGTCTGTGGTTTCATCCAAATTATTGAGTTGGGTTAGCTGTTGTTGGGAAAGTATAGGTTTTTTGAGAATACGAGCTTTTTTAAAGTCGTTGTAAATGTTACCTAGAGATTTTATAAAATCATCAGTAACCATTTTTTGTCTCACTGGTACCGAGAATGCTAATAATATACCAGCAATTGTGGGATGAATTCCTGCATTTAGAAATAGAAACCAAACGACTACTCCTGATGTTAAGAGTACAAATTTTGAAAAATATTGGCGTGCGGCGAGAATATATAATAATGCTAAAATACCCAAAGCGATTACAAGTAGAACCAAATTAATCGTACCGCTATAGAATAGAGCAATGACCATAACAGCTCCTAAATCATCTACAATTGCAAAGGCAGTGAGGAAAATCTTTAAATTAAGTGGTACACGTTTTCCCAAAGCATTTAATACGGCAAGTGAGAACGCTATATCTGTTGCCATTGAGATCCCCCAGCCATCTCGAGTTTCTGGATTTTGATTGATGATAAAAAATAAAGCAATAGGGATGATCATTCCACCGATGGCTCCAAACAATGGAAAGGCTAATTTTTTTACAGTATTTAGTTCTCCTATTAAAACTTCCCTCTTTATTTCTAACCCTATGAGAAAAAAGAAAATGGCCATTAATCCATCATTAATCCAAAGTATGAGCGGTTTTGTGAATTTAAAACTCTGAGTAGTGATACCCAGCTCATAATTCCAGATAGCCTGATAGTTACTTGCATAGGGTGAGTTTGCCCAGATAAGAGCAATGATTGTGGCTCCTAAAAGTAGAATCCCACTTAGGGATTCTATTTTTACAAATTTTTGAAAAGGTGATAATAAGCTTTTTGTCATGTATGTATTTTGAGTTTAGGGCTATTGATGAAACCCATTTTATGATTTGATCTCCCTGACCGCCTGCATGCGTGTTACTTTAGGCTGAAAAAGAGCACAAAGTTGATTTTAAGAAAAGGTTAGGGATTTAGAAATGTAAGAGCTATCTAATCTTCTTCTTGAAACGCTTTTGATTTTTCAAGTCTGTAGAAAGTGACGATTAGTATAATGACGCCTAGTACGAGCAGCACACCGGTTTCAAAATCAGCCATGGTTTTGTTGATATCAAAAGATTTTTGAACTCTACCTTTTATATTTCTACTTACAGATAGCTGTACCGCTGCCAGATCATCTAGATTTTTTCTTATCTCAATAAAGTATGTGTTGAGATCCTCGTTGTTTTGCGTATTAACTTTCGCTATCTGGTTAACGTTCTGAATTAGTCCGGCCTTACTTTTTCTATACTTCTCGATATTAGAGATCAGACTATTGAAGTAAACTGTCTCACGTTGTGTGAGTTTTGTCTTGCTAAAATCAGTTATCAGGTCGTCAATTTTTTCATTTATTTCATCCGACTCGGCACCTTCAGCATTAAGGCATTCCTTCTCATGAATGAGATTGTTGATTTTGTATATATAGTTCTGTGAGACCACACGATCGTTGTAAACAGATGTCATGGCCTCTTGTGCGGTATCAAAATGATTTTGATCTACGCGGTTTGTCCAGAGGATCAACAGTATCACGGCGAGTAGTACGAGACCTATATTTACGCGGTTTGCGACAGTAATTTTTTTAGCCAAGTTAATTTTTTTTTAAACTTTATCAATCTCATGATAATTATCTAAAGCCATGCCTCAATAGTGGCAAAATTATCATCACTGTCTAAAGCACTTACCCTTAACATTTTACAAATAAATCTAATAATTGAACATTTGAAATATCGGGTAATAAATATCCAATAGGGTAAATTCTACTCAGTTTTATTGTAATGTCGCTTTCGCGAAAGTGATACTATAACAAACCTAAAAGAGTTCATTTATTCGATTATAAGCTAGTTACAGCTAAAATTGATTTTTGATGCTATAACTTATCTATATTCAAAAGGTGTAATTTAATCGATCACCTCAGCGTTTTATCTAAAATTTGTGGTGCTCCAGCTATTTACCGACGGATTAGGTATAATCAGTCTATGATAATTAAACACTTGCTTAGTACTAAATTGAAAAAATTAGATAGATTGTTTAATTTCCTTTCTGTAAAGAGCGCCTTTCACTTCTATTAAGTTGCTGAGTTGTCATTTCACTTAATGGATAAAACCTAGCGGCCTTCAAAACTCTAAAAATAAAACGAAACCCTATATGAAAATGCAGGGTTTGCTTTTCAAGTGAACTCGACAGCATTGTAGATTCCGATTAAGCTCAATGTTGCAAATAGGAAACCACGGGCTATCGCCCTAGTTCTTCATTTTCTTTCAAAATTTCGAACTATCGCTCAGCCCTTACAGAAAACAAAGAACCACGCCCTATCGGAGCGTGGTTTTTTAAGTGTTGTGAACTCAACGGGACAGAGTTCGAACTTTTTGAAGGAAGATATTAGCTTAATTCTCTCAAAATCAATGATTATGAATAATGCTTCCTCGCAACGATTTAGTTCCACTTCATTTTCTGCAATCTAACGGCATTGAGAATAGCAAGCAAAGCAACACCTACATCAGCAAATACGGCTTCCCACATCGTGGCTAATCCACCTGCACCAAGAATTAGTACAATGACCTTAACCCCAAAGGCAAGCCCAATATTTTGCCATACGATACTTCGAGTTGAACGGCCAATTTTAATCGCTCTTGCAATCTTACTTGGCTGGTCGGTCTGTATGATAACATCGGCTGTTTCAATGGCGACATCACTTCCTAAACCACCCATCGCAATACCTACGCCACTTGCTGCCAAAACGGGTGCATCGTTAATACCATCGCCAATAAATGCTACTTTGGTTTCGGGTTGCTTTTTGAGCTCTTCAACCTCATTGAGTTTATCTTCGGGCAACAGTCCGCCTTTTGCCCAATCGATGTTTAACTCTTTTGCAACCTGTTGTGTAATTGAGTCTTTGTCGCCTGATAGCATTATGATTTTTGAAATCCCTGCATCTCTAATTTGTTTAATGGCTTGGTGCGCATCATCCTTCAATTCATCCGCAATAGTTACATAACCTGCAAATGTTCCATCTATGGACACCATAACGATGGATTCTACAATCCCATCTGTTTCCGAAGGGACTTCTATGCCATTTGAGGTCATCAAAGCTTTATTACCTACCAATACCGTTTTCCCATTGACCGTTCCTTTTAAACCTTTTCCTGCAACTTCTGAAACATCGGTCGCCTCGTAATCCGAACCGTCTGCTTTATATTCGAGAATCGCCTTGGCGATAGGATGGGTGGATTGTTCTTCCATCGCCATCAGGTATTTCATAAATTCGGCTTCCTCAAATGTGATGGAATTGATTTCCTTGATTTTAAAAACCCCTTTGGTAACGGTTCCTGTTTTGTCCATTACAACCGTGTTCACTTGGGTCATTGCATCGAGAAAGGATGCACCTTTAAAAAGAATACCGTTGCGGGATGCCGCACCCAATCCGCCGAAATAGCCGAGAGGAATAGAAATGACTAAAGCACAAGGACAGGATATTACAAGAAATATCAACGCTCGGTACAACCAATCCCTAAACACATAATCATCTACAAAAAAGTAAGGTAAAAACGTAAGTCCGATGGCAAGGAATACAACGATAGGTGTATAAATCCGAGCAAATTTTCTGATGAACAATTCGGTCTTTGATTTTCTGGCGGTTGCATTCTGTACCATATCCAGAATTCGTGCAATGGAACTATCTTTAAATTCCTTAGTAGTCTCGATTTCGATTACGCCATCAAGGTTGATACTTCCGGCAAAAACGGTATCGCCTTTAGCAATAGTATCAGGTTTGCTTTCGCCTGTCAAGGCAGCAGTATTAAAAGAACCCTTTTCAGAAAGCAGAATACCATCAAGCGGAACTTTTTCGCCTACACGTACCTGTATCTTTTCGCCAATTTCAACAGTCTCGGGATTTACTGAAACAAAGTCGACATCACGATAAACCAAAGCTTCATTGGGTCTTACATCGAGTAAGGCTTTTATATTTCCTTTCGCACGGTTAACGGCCGCATTTTGGAAGAGTTCGCCCACAGCATAAAACAGCATTACGGCAACACCTTCGGGATATTCGCCAATGGCAAATGCACCTAAAGTGGCTATGGACATTAAGAAGAATTCCGTAAAAAAATCACCATTTTTAATACTTTTCCAGCCTTCTCTTATCACCGGAAAACCTACAGGGATATAGGCTACCGTGTACCATACTACGCGAATCCATCCTTTGAAGAAAGGAAACGCATCAAAGTAATCAATAGCGATTCCGGCTATCAACATCACAAAGCTGAAAATAGCCGGTAGATAGGTTCTAAAATTTGAAATTTCTTCAGGGCTGCTATGGTTATGGCCATCGTCGTGACTGTGCTCGCCTTGTTGTTTTTTTGGTTCTAAGTCACGTAAGTTTATTTTTTCTTTTTCATATGTTCTAATCAAGTTTGATATCATTTTAAAAACTACTTCGATAATTTCAATATTCTCAATGCACCGCGCATTACAAAAGTGAAAACGATGCCGCCAATCACTAAATCGGGCCATTTACTATTCAGAAAATAAACCAGCACCCCAGCTACTATAACACCACCATTAACAATAATATCATTGGATGTAAAAATGGCACTTGCCTGCATATGAGCCTCTTGACTCTTTGCCTTGTTGATGAGCCAGAGCGATATCAAATTACCTGCCAATGCGAAAATTGAAACGATAATCATCCATTGAAACAAGGGTGTTTCGGTATTGCTAAAAAACCTTCTCAAGACCTCTGCAAACCCAAGTGTTGCCAATGCCATCTGAAAGTATCCGCTGTATTTCGCAACCTTCTTTTTTCTTGAAATGGCACCGCCTACCGCAAATAGGCTTAATGCATATACGATGGAATCTGCCAGCATATCTAATGAGTCTGCCACAAGACCCATCGAAGAAGAAATCCAACCGGTGGTCATTTCGATAACGAAAAAGCCAAAGTTGATGCCCAAGACCCACCATAGGATTCTTTTTTGTTTGGATTGGTCTTCCATTACGGGTGGTTCGGCTTCTGTGGTTCCTTCTAAGGAATCCCCAAGTTTTAAGCTGGCTATAGACGTTTTTATCGCCTTGACGTCGTCCACGTGATATACTTCCAATTTTCTGTTTGGAATATCAAAATCCAAGTGTTTTACTTGAGCATAAGACTCTAACTTCATCCGAATCATCTGCTCTTCTGAAGGGCAGTCCATTTTAGTTATTATAAAAGTGCTTTTTTTCAAAATCAATCTAATTTGTTCGTTTGTTTATTAAAGTAAATTACTGCTGCATTTTTCGCATATTCCCGTAACCACGAGATTAACATCCTCTGCCAAATATCCATCTGGCAAATTGATATGCGGGATTTTTTGTTCCGTTAAACAAACTGTTTCGTCACAGTTAGTGCAATGAAAATGTAAATGCAAATCCTGTTCTATTTCACAATTACAGCCTTCTTCACAAAGTGCGTATTTAGAGATTCCAGTTCCGTCATCTATGTGATGCACCACGTTTTTTTCTTCAAAAGTTTTTAATGTTCTAAAGATGGTAGATCGTTCCGCTTTCGCGAAAGCGGTCTCTATATCAAGCAAAGCCAGTGCAATCTTTTGTTGAGCCAGATATTTGTAGATCAAAATCCGCATTGCGGTGGGACGCACGTTATGGTCATTTAATGTTTTTTCAATTTCAGTCATTTTGTGCGGTGTTATAATTGATATTTTTAGCTTTATTGTAGGCTTCATAGCCTTCTTTTGCAGCGTACGGAACGATAAGTAATGCCGCCACAGGATCTGCCCACCACCAGCCTAACCAGTTGACCAATAGCAATCCTATAAGTACGACCACGGTTTGGTATAAGCAAATAAAGGTGTCTTTAGCATCAGCCAGCAAGGCTGGACTGTCTAATTTCTTTCCATACTTTCTTTTGAAATAGATCAGGATAGGATTTACAACCAGGGAAACCAATAATATAATCAGTCCCATCGTGCTCCAGTTTGCGGTTTCTTTATTTATAAGCTTTGTAATGGAATCGTAGGAAATGAAAATACAGATGAGCATAAAGGAAATTGCAATTACGTTTAACGTGATTTTTTGCCTTCGCTTTACTTTTTCTTCATCGATACCTTTAATCTCGCCGTGTAGTCGCCAGCCTAATGTTCCCGCACTTACGACTTCAATCGTGCTGTCTAATCCCCAACCAATCAATGCCGAACTATTGGCCGTAAATCCTGCTATAAGCGAGACCACTACTTCAATAACATCATAAACAACGTTCCAAATCTGTAGTGTTCTGGCTTGTTTAAGATTATTTCTTCTTGTCTTATCCATAGTAATTAATGTTCGTGTTCAGTTTCTCCCTTTTTCATTTCTCCCATCAGGTAATAGACATTGTTGAATGCAAAACGCGTGTTAGGATCTGGGGTTTCAAAAAAGCGTATGGCTATCCAGTCGCCATCTTTCTCGCCGGTTGTAACCTCTACTGGTGTAAAACTCCACGCATCGCCTTCTCTTTGCGCTGTAAACACATAATTCTTTCCAGCTTCTGTAACTACGGCACTTTCAGGTAATGCGGTTGTCTGCTGATTGTCAACTTCAATTTTACCTTTAATGTACATTCCTGGGATAAGACCACCTTGTTTATTCTCAATTTCAGCGTGAACGTGCACTGCTTTTGGGTCTTGTTCAAAGGTCTGGCTAACCGAATAAATTACGGCTTCCAGTTCTTTTCCTGGACGCGATTGGATACTGAAACGTACCTTTTGTCCCTTCTTCACTTTGTCCACATCTTTTTCAAAAACCATCAAATCTGCGTGTACGTGGTCTGTATCTACTATTTCCATAAGATTGGTCTGTGGTTCTACATATTGACCAGTTTTTATGAAAACCTTTTCTACCACACCTGCAATGGGACTGCGCAACGCAACACGCTGGTATATGGTACCATTGCGCACGCCACTTGCATTGATGTTGTACTGTCGCAACTGTGCTTCAAGCCCTTTTACCATTGCGGTAGATGACCGATAGTCTGCCGTTGCTTTTTGAAAGTTCATTCCAGATGCTACACCAGCTTCATAAAGCCTCTTTTGACGTTCATATTCTTGCTTTAAGAAGCGACTGTTGCTGTATGCATTTAGGTAATCACTCTGTATCTGGATGATGCTGGGATGTGATAAATAAGCAACTGCTTGATTTTTCTTGACTTCGTCGCCTTCTATTACTTCTATGGATGCCACATTTGCACCTGCAAGCGCGGTAATATTTGCTTCGTTTTGCGGTGGCACTTCCAGCGTACCGTTTGCTTCTACATAACCACTCATATTGCGTTGCGCGAGTGTATCAATTTCCATTTGTAAAGCTTCAAACTGCTGTGCCGTGAGCATTACTTCTTCAGCTTCGCCTTCGGTATGGTTTTCTTCTGTTTCAGAATGGGTGGCTTCATCGTGGCCATCTTCAGTTTTTGAGTCGCCACAGCTGGTTAAAGTAAATGCTATTAGCATAGCGGCTATTGGTATATATTTTATCGTTTTCATCTTTTTTAGTTTTGGAAATATTGTAAATCAAACAGGGCTTCTAAATAATTATCAAGTGCGTCCAGCGCATCCATTTCGGTCTGTATGGCATCACGTATTATTTGCGTGAATGCTGCATAATCCAGCGCTCCTTCTTTGTATGCCAGCAATGCACCTTTGCGCTGGTCTATGGCAAGTGGCAAGGCTTCGGTTTTATAGAAAAACCAGGTATCCCGCCATCGTGCATAATTTTGTTGTGACTGTACGAATTGCGATTTTAGCTCGCGTTGTTTGAAAATAGCATTGGTTTCTGCAATCTGTGCATCGAGTTTTGCCGCTTTTGCACGACTACGGACTGGTCCAGAAAACAGCGGTATGGAAATACCTGCTTGATATGTGTAGAAACCACTATCACCATTGACACGTTGCAGACCACCTTGCAGATTAAACTGGGGCAGTAAATTTGCCCTAGCAGCATCATAACTTGCTTGTGCTTCATCTATACGCTTTCGCGAAAGCGATAACTCAGGATGATCATTCAATGTATTATTAGACTCTAAAATTGAAATTTCACTAGCTCCAAATTCATCAGAAACGCCGTACATCGTATCTGGTGTCAACCAAAGGTTGAGCTTTTGCAAGGCGATGAAATAGTCTGTTTCTGCCTGCTGAAACTTATTGTTAATTTGTAGTGCTTGATTGCGCGCAGCAGCATATTCCAGTCTTGAAATGGCTTCCACTTCATAATTGAGTTCTACAGATTGTGCAAACTGATCATAAATGCTGTCCAGTTCTCGGTACAAAACAAACTTCTTCTTTGCCTGAAAAGCTTCTGACCAGGCCTTTTTGACTTCCCGTTCTATCTGGATTTCCGAAAGGTCAAGAGCTGTTTCGGCTAACTGGATGCGTTGTTGTTGCAAACGTTTTTTAGCACCTATTCCCAGTAGATCAATATTTTGTTGACCGATACCTATCAAGGTATAAATACCTTGACCATCGGCCACTTCTTCGCCACCCGTAAAGATCTGTGTACTACCGAAGTCGTAGGCATTGCCTGAGAGTGCATTCTGTCTTTCGATTTCGAGTTGGCTTGCTTTGAGTACAGGATAATTTTCTTTGGCAATTTCTACAGCTCGTGATAATGTGATGGGCCTGATGCTGTCCTTAGCAATGAGATCTTGCACAGGTGCTTGTGATTGTTGCGCTCTCCCTTCGACTGCGCTCTGGGCAGGCGCGAAAGCGGTGCCACCTAACATAAAACCAACTATCAAAATCGTAGTCAAGCCTTGCGGATTAAACGAACCAATCTTATTCTGCTCTTTGCGCTCGCGTCTCTTTTCTATAAAGGTATATAGTACGGGAAGCACGACCAACGTGAGCAGCGTAGCTGTAAGCATTCCACCGATAACTACCGTAGCGAGCGGCTGTTGGACTTCTGCACCGGCCGATGTGGAAAATGCCATAGGTAAAAAGCCGAAAATATCAGTGGTGGCCGTGAGCATAATGGGACGAATACGTTCTTTAGTCCCTTGAAATATTCTATCCTTTATACTTATCACACCTTCTTCTTTTAAGGAATTAAATCGGTTTATAAGTACCAGTCCGTTAAGAACTGCAACACCAAATAGCACAATAAATCCTACACCTGCGGAAATACTAAATGGCATATCCCGCAACCATAGGGCAAACACACCACCGATGGCCGCCAAGGGAATCGCTATGTAAATCATTAGCGATTGTGAAAAGGATTTTAAGGCAAAGTACAGCAGTATAAATATTAAAAACAGGGCGATGGGCACAACGATTATCAAACGATCCTTTGCGCTTTGTAGATTTTCAAACTCGCCACCATAGGTAATATAATAGCCTGATGGCAAGTCCAGTTCTTCATCTAATTTTTGCTGAATATCTTTTACTACAGACTCCACATCCCTGCCTCTTGCATTTACACCTACGTAGGTTCTTCTATACGTATTGTCACGTGAAATTTGCATAGGTCCAGGGACGTATTCAATTTCGGCTATTTCGATAATGGGTATCTGATTGCCATCCTTAAGATCGATATACATATTGCGTAGGTCATCGATACTTTTTCTATGGCTTTCATCAAATCGTACCACGAGATCAAATCGTTTCTCGCCTTCAAAAATTACTCCTGCGGTTCCGCCAGCGAATGCGGTACTTATGTAATCATTTACTTTTTGAATATCCAGTCCATATTGCGCCATTTTATCACGCTTATATTTTACGGTCATCTGTGGTAATCCTGCAGTTCGTTCTGCACTCACATCACCAGCGCCAGGAACGGTCTGTATAATCGCTGCCATTTCCTGAACCTTTTGTGATAACACATCTAAATCTTCGCCATACAGCTTTACAGCAATATCTTCTCTTACGCCTTCTAACAGCTCGTTAAATCGTAACTCTACTGGTTGGGTAAAAACTAAATTTACACCCACGAGTTCATCATCCAGTTTATCTCTTATAGCATCTATCAAACCTTCTTTAGTAGAAGCTGTTGTCCACTCGTCCATATCCTTGTTTAGGATGATGTACATATCTGCAATATCCATAGGCATAGGATCGGTAGGAATATCTGCAACACCTATACGAGCAGTTACCGTCTTGATTTCAGGGAAACTTTCTAATAGGATAGTTTCTATTTTCTTGGAAACTTCAATAGATTCGGATAATGAACTTCCTGGTCTAATGAGCGCTTGCATTGCTAGATCTCCTTCATCAAGCTGGGGCACAAATTCTCCACCCATATTAGAAAAGATAAAACCAGCAATAAGAAGTAATACGGCAGCAGCTGATAAAACAATAAGTTTTAGTTTAAGGGCTCCCTTTAATAATGGCATATATGCACTATGAATAGCACCTATAATTTTATCACTTATTTTTTCGAGCCAGCGCTCAAACCTGCCGAACCAGTTTTTGGTATTTTGTACTGGTTTCATAAAAAGCGCTGCCATCATAGGCACATACGTGAGACACAAGATGATGGCACCTATCATTGCAAACCCAAAGGTGTATGCCATAGGTTTAAACATTTTACCTTCTACACCAGTTAGAAAAAGTATAGGCGTAAAAACGATGAGGATAATTATCTGTCCAAAAAAAGCGGAACCCATCATCGTGCTTCCTGCATCATAAGCCACTTTATCCATCACGCCTTGATTGAATTTTAGCTTGCCAGACCTAATCCGTTTTTGGATCTCATAAACCGTTCCTTCTATAATAATTACCGCACCATCTATGATAATCCCAAAATCAATAGCTCCCAAGCTCATTAAGTTTGCCCATACATTAAATTGCTTCATTAATATAAAGGCAAAAAGCAAGGACAACGGTATGGTCGTGGCCGTTATGATGCCACCTCTTAAACTACCCAACAATAAAACAAGGGCAAATATCACGATTAGGGCGCCTTCCAGTAAATTGGTTTTAACGGTATCGGTCGTTCTGGCAATTAGCTCACTACGATCAATGATAGGGGCGATAGTGAGACCTTCTGGCAGGGATTTTTCAATTTCTGCCATACGATTCTTAACATTTTGAATAACCGCATTAGGGTTTGAACCTTTTAGCATCATTATTATTCCTCCTACGGCTTCCTTACCGTCTTGCGTAAAAGCACCATAACGTACCTGATTCCCAAAATGGACGCGTGTTGCAACATCTCCAATAGTTACGGGAATGTTGCCTTCGTTGATAATCGAGATATTCTTGATGTCTTCCAAAGAGCGAATAAGACCTTCACCTCTTATGAAATTTGACATTTTATTTTTTTCTATGTAAGCACCGCCTGTATTCACATTGTTCCGAGCGAGAGCCTCATACACTTGTGAAATACTAATACCCAAACTATTCAACTTATCTGGGTTGACAGCGACCTCGTACTGTTTAATACTGCCTCCATAAGAGTTGACCTCTACCACGCCTTCCAGTAATGTGAGTTGTCGTTTGATAACCCAATCTTGCACGGTGCGCAGTTCCATAGGCGAATACTTGTTTTCAAAACCCTCCTCTGGCTTTATAGTGTATTCATAGATTTGACCTAAACCAGTAGAGATGGGACCCATAGATGGACTTCCAAATTTTTCAGGGATAGATTCGCCCAGTTCGTTTAGTTTTTCCTGTACCAGCTGTCGAGGAAGATAGGTTCCCATATCGTCTTCAAAAACGATGGTTACTACAGAGAGTCCGAAACGTGAGATAGATCTTATTTCGGTAACGCCCGGTAAATTACCCATAGATAGTTCTACGGGATAGGTTACGAACTGTTCAATATCTTCCGTTCCCAGATTGGGCGATTGCGTGATGACCTGCACCTGATTATTGGTAATATCTGGGACAGACCCAAGGTTTACTGTTGCCATTGACCAAATGCCAACTCCTATAAGAGTCAACGTGAACAGACCAATGATGAATTTGTTATTGATTGAAAAATCAATGATTCTGTTAATCATAGATTAATGTATTAATTCAGTTAAAAAACGAGTTTGCGTTTTCGCATAGCAAAAACATAGTTGAGCATTCCCATTAGGAAAACTTCAAAAAAGGATATAGTTATCCTATGAAAACTGAATTATGCCCGAGGTGGCTGAAAAAGGGAATGGGGAATATCTTTGCCTATACTGTCAAAATAAACCGTAGAAAGTTTATAGTCTGCTGGATGGTAAAGGTCTAAGACATTTAACCCAAAATCCAACGTGTGAACGTGACAGCAGTGACAATGACAAAAAGGGGAACACATATCAAGTAGATTGTGGTCGTGATCGCCTGTATCACTTTGTGAAAATTCTATTTGCGTGCTATCCTCAGAAGAGTCAACATTTGCATCACTGCAAGGCGCAAAATTAAGCGCAAGCAGATAAAATGAGAATATGAGCGTAAAGATTTTCACAATACAAAGATAACAGAATTACAATGCAACTGGTGTGCAAAGGTTTTTATTTGATTTCCTCAATCACACTACCACAAGTAAGCATTGCATCGCCATAATAGGGATTGTGTATATCCTTCTCAGCGCTTAGCCAAACTGCGCCTTTATTATTATTTGCCATTGAGCATTTCTGAACGTATAGCATCTCATCGGTTCCATTTACATTTATCGCAATGGGCACCATATTTTCATTTAATATCACAAAATGGTCACGTTGATTTTCCAGAATATCGTTCGCTGCAATGGCATCGAGCATTTCGATACTTTTCTTGATATGTGATTGTTCCATACTACCGAGACTTTTAATATCAGCGGATTTTAAAGATGTTGATGTTGCTTTCGCGAAAGCGGAAACTTGACTGACATCGCTCGCTACCAATGCATCTTTCATCTGCAAATAAGGCTTGAGGGCCTTTTTAAATTGCTTTTGAAAATTCTCTGTAAATTCCATTTTCATTTGAGACATAGGCATCTCAGATGCCTGTTTTTTTCCCTGATTCATCATAGATTTTTTCCCTTGTAGCTGTGCTGCTGCATCTACAGTAAACGTACCGTTGGTTACGATTTCGTCACCGCTTTCCAATCCAGACTGTACCGTAAAAAATTCACCGTTGCGATTGCCCAGCGTCACTTCCCTCATTTCAAAAACAGGTTCGTTGGGATTGGTTTTAACGTATACCAATGAACGCTCACCTGTCCACATTACAGCACTTGCTGGAATGGTTAAATCATCTTGTCCAACATTGGACGTGCCTTCAATCTCACCAGAGACAAACATACCTGGCTTGAGCAATCCATCTCTATTTTGCAGCGTTGCCCTGACCGTTACGGTGCGTGTTTGTGTGTCAAGAATAGGGTCGATAAAAGAAATTTGCGCCTCAAATTCTCTGTTGGGATAGGCATTGCTGGTTACGCTAATTTCTTGACCTGTCTGGAACTGTTCCAACTGATTTTCATAGGCGTCAAAATCTGCCCACACGGTAGATAGGTTGCTCAGTTTTGCAATAGGCTGACCTGCCTTTATATAATCGCCCTGTGCAGCCATTACCTCAGTTACCGTACCTGATACCGTGGCATATATCGGGAAATTTTCTCGTACGGTACCAGAGCTTTCAATTGCATCTATCTGATTATCGGTCAATTTCCAATTTTTCAACTTGTTGCGTACCGCATTGTATAAAGCAGGTTGGGACTCTTTGAGCGATGATGCTGTTATCAGTTCTTGCTGGGCAGCCACCAGATTAGGTGCATAGATGGTTGCCAGCAATTGACCTCGGTTGACCTGCTGGCCTTCATAGGTAACGTTCAACCTTTCAATACGTCCATCAAAATAACTGGCCTGTACGCTATTTAAGTCATCGTTTTGGGCAATTTTACCAGATAGTGAGATGGTATCGTCTTCATCTACCAAACTATTACCGACAATAGTGGTCTGAACATTTGCCAACGCAAGCGCATTTTCAGTCATTCTAAATTCATTGATAGCAAGACCAACGGCACCTGCTTCAGCAGGAATCAAATCCATACCACAAATAGGGCAGTCGCCTGGTTCCGGTTGCATAATCTGTGGGTGCATCGAGCACGTCCACATTTGGTTTTCCGCGGTTTCATTATGGGAATGTTCTGCAGCTGAATTGTCATCATTAGAAAACACAAACCAACCAACACCCAAACCGATAAGCAACGCCACCGCTATATAAATCACATTTTTGTTCATATCTATTGTTCTTGATTTTCTAAACGATAAATCATCTTTTTCATTTGTGCTATCTCACGTTCTTGTGCCTCAATGATTTCTTCTGCTAGCTTAATAGCCTCTGGGTCTTTAAGATTTGCTTTCTGACTTACCATTATAGCGCTTGAATGGTGTGGAATCATTGCTTTCATCCATTGTACATCAGATATAAAAACCTGCTGCCTCAAGCCGTATAGCGTAGCGATAAAGACAATGGCTGAAAATCCGATTATTAAAAAATTCAGCTTTTTATTTTTATACATTCCCCACATAAACAACATCATTGATATCGCCATAGGGGCAACCATCAACAAGGTCATATAAGTTCTGGTATTACTGAGCATCACGTGGTCAAATACATCTGCATTTAAGAACATTATTCCATACATCATAACAAATGATACGCCCATCATTGCGGCAAACTTGCCGTAGTTACTTGTTGTCATTTTGCTATTATTTTCCATTCTTTTAATTTTTCAATTGTTTTCTCAAAAATTGTGCATTGATAGCACAAATCACGGTACTCAATGCCATCAGACCTGCACCTACGGCTGGGCTTATCATAATCCCTGCGCTGAAGAGTACACCTGCTGCAAGAGGTATTGCAATGACATTATAACCCGTTGCCCAAATCAGGTTTTGAATCATCTTTTTGTAAGTGGCTTTACCGAATAAGATGAGGCTGGAAATATCTTTTGGGTCGCTGTCCACCAAAATGATATCTGCCGTCTCTGCAGCAACATCAGTTCCTGAACCGATAGCAATACCAATATCTGCCTGGGCAAGTGCAGGTGCATCATTCACACCGTCACCAGTCATTGCCACAACTTCACCTTGGTCTTGCAGTTCTTTCACCTTATCCTGCTTTTCATCTGGTAATACACCAGCGAAATAGTCTTTCATATCGAGCTTATCGGCTACGGCTTTTGCCACTTTTTCATTATCGCCTGTTAGAAGAATGCATTTAATATCATTATCCTTTAGGGTTTTAATGGCATCATAACTGCTCTCACGTATTTTATCCACAAAACTCACATAGCCCAAAATCTCTTTATCCTGAATGAGATATACGACTGTTTCATTGGCATCAGTATCGGTTTCAGGTTCGTCCAACCCAACCTTTTCCAGCATATTGGGGCCACCTACATGATAAGTTGTGCCATCAACTTTTCCTATCACACCTACGCCAGATTGATATTCAAAATCCTTTACTTCCGGAATATCAATCCCCCGTTCTTTACTTTCCTTAATCAGCCCTTTGGCAATGTGATGTTCTGAAGGTTGTTCGACGGCGGTTGCCAATTGCAGGATGTCTTCTTCTTTGTGTTCTTGCGAAAGCGATACCAATTTATTTACCGTATGTGAACCTTCGGTAAGTGTACCCGTTTTATCAAATATGATGGTGGTCACTTGTCTGCTATTCTCAAAGGCAGTCCTATTTCTAATCAATAGCCCATTTTTTGCGGAAATACTGGTGGATATGGCAACTACCAAAGGAATGGCAAGCCCTAAAGCGTGTGGGCAGGAAATGACCATTACCGTGATCATACGTTCCATTGCAAAGGCAAGGTCTCTTCCCAGAGACAACCAAACAATAAATGTCAACGCACCAACGCCCAACGAAACAATGGTCAACCAGAAAGCGGCACGGTCTGCCAATTTCTGTGTTTTTGATTTTTTTAACTGCGCATCCTGAACCAGCTTAATGACCTTTGATAAATAGGTGTCATCGCCAGTTTTATTGATTTCTACCTTGAGCGCACCCGACTGGTTGACCGAACCGCCAATGACTTCGTCATCTTTTTCTTTGGAAACAGGCTTGCTTTCACCCGTAATCATACTTTCGTTGATGCTAGATGAGCCATCGACAATGGTACCATCTGCCGGAACTTTCTCGCCCGGTTTGATAAGAATGACATCGCCCGACTTCAACTCTGAAACAGGAACATTCTTTTCTTCGCCATCGACCAAAAGATGGGCCTCATCTGGCATCAATGCTGCGAGTTCTTCCAAGGCCTTGCTCGCGCCGAGAACGGATTTCATTTCAATCCAATGGCCGGCCAGCATTACCACGATTAGGGTAGCCAGTTCCCAGAAGAATGTTTTTCCTTCCAGTCCAAAAACTACGGCACTACTATACAAATAGGCTGCTGAAATCGCTACAGCTATGAGCGTCATCATTCCAGGGCTTTTTTCTTTAATCTCATCTACCATTCCTTTTAAGAATGGCCAGCCGCCATAGAAATAGATAAATGATGATAATCCAAACAGAACGTAATATCGACCTGTAAAATCCCATTCTATCCCAATGAATTTTTGAATCATAGGTGCGAGTGCAAGCACGGGAACGGTAACGATGAGCGAAATCCAGAACCGTTTTTTAAAATCGGCTATCATCATCCTGTGATGGTCGTTATGATTGTGATGGCCATCGCCGTGACCGTTGTGTTCGTGATGATTGTGGTCTTTGTGCCCATCATCGTGACTAGAGTGACCGCTGTGGTCGTGATGGTCGTCGTGTTTTTTGTGATGCTTATGCTTTTCCATACCTATTTTTCTATGGTTTCAGTTACGCTACCACATTTCAACATACGGTCACCGAAATAAGGATTGCGTATTTCATCTACATCGCTGAACCAGTAGCCACCCGTATTGTTGAAAGCCATAGGGCAATACTGTTTGTAGATAGTTCCTTCACTCAGTCCATTTTTGAAAAGGTTTTCTGCCTGTTGACCAAATTGTGAAAATAACTCACGTTGTTTTTCAATATCATCGCTGTCAGCCATTTGTTGGGCTAAGGATTTAAGTTCTGCACGCTGTTCACCAAAGCTCTCTGCGAGATTTCCTGCGACAGTCTGGACAGTTCCTGCATCGCTTTCTACCAAAGCGGTTCTAACTTGCAAGTAATTGTTCCAGGCTTTGCCGGTCATACCATCTACAAAAGAGGCATCGGCAACATCTGGTGTTTGCTCTTTGGCTTTTTGCACCTCTTCAGGCGTGTTCATTTGTGCATCTTGTTTGTTTTCCTTACAGCTCATTGCCATTATAATAGTGATTGCTGCGATTGTTGTTTTAAGTGTTTTAATTTTGTTCAATTTTTTAGTTTATTAAATAATTCAAATAGGCAGATTGTACGTAGTACATCTGTATGGCTTGTATCTGTTGTGTTTGAAATTTCAACTGCAATTCCTGTATGTCTAGTACATCATTAAAATCGATGGTTCCTGTCTCATAATTTTTCAAGAGAATTTCCTCGGCATCCTTTGCTTGAGCTAAATTTTGATTTTGGGTGAATGATATTCGTGCTTGATTTCTTAGGGATTTCGCTTTCGCGGAAGCGGAATCATCCTCGTGATGATGTTCGCCTGGTTTGTGGATGCTATACGAACCATCATCTTGCTTTAGTGCTTTCTGAAATGTTTCGATAGGAATATGCGATTCCATTTCAATGACCGCTTCAGATTTTTCTAAATTGACCAATACTTCAATTACACCATCTACTTTAGAAAGAGTTTTCTCGACGTGGGTTCTGCGACCATTGCAGGTCATTCCTTGTATGTGATAGGTGTGTTTCATTACTTTACTAATTTGTGCCTGTCACGGGAAGGGTCACTAACCAACCATCAAACTTCCCTTCCCGCAGCAGGACTTTATTCCAAGCTATCTTTTAATTTTTTCATATAGTCAATTACTGCTGTTTTGTTCGTTTCAGAAAAAATGGCATCCCTATGAATCAACGTATAGCTATCCAAAGGCATTTCACCATCCTCAATCTGGCTTATAATTGACCTTAATTTGCTGGTTTTCCTACGGTCTGAAAGGTCATCCCATTCGTTGAAATTCAATTCTGCCTTTCCTTCCTTAATATGATGTTCCAAATACCAAGCAGATGGTTGAATTTTGCTATACCAAGGATAATTGGTATTGTTACTGTGGCAATCATAGCAGGAAACCCGCAACGATTGTTCAACCGTTGCAGGTACTTTGTTCACGAGCATAAAATCGGTTTGTGGCACTATTTCGCTCTGGTTATAATCCACAGGGAAAAATTGGATGACCACAAAGGCAATCAATGCTATCCACGCTATGATTTTTACTACTTTCACTTAATTGATTTCACGTTGCACCTTTCCACATTTCAGCATTTGGGCACCGAAATAGGGGTTTCTGATTTCTTCGTTCATACTGAGCCAAGCACCGCCTTTGTTGTTATCGTACATTGGGCAGTATTGCTCATAAATTTTCATTGATGTTCCTGTTATCGCCACCATATCGGCCATATCCTTACTGAGCGTCTTAAAATGCTCGCGTTGGTGTGCTATATCGCTCTCGCCAATATGTTCGGCGTGTTCGGTGGCATCTTCGATGATGTCCTTTAGTTCGTTCTGCTCGCTGTCCGCATAGCTCGATGCATCAAAGGATTTGAGCGATTGTGCCAAGGTGTTGCCCAGTTCCTTTGCTTTGGAATTGTCATCGTTTACCAAAGCATCTTTTAGATTGAAATAGCCCTTTAATATGGCCTCGGCCTTGGCATCTTGATTTTTGCCCATAGCCATATTGTCCTTGTCATCCATCGTTTCCTGATGCATCTCGTTGCTCATAGGTGCAGCTGGTTCATTCTTGTTTCCATCCTTGCAGGAAACGGTTAGAATCATTGTGGCAGCAAGTGCCATTGTGCTCATTGTTCTTTTTACTGTCTTCATTTTGTTTGTTTTAAATTGTTACTTGTTAAAATCGGGCTAAAAGGCCGCCACCCCAGCCATATCGGTTGTTGTAATTTGCTTGTATTGAAAAATTTCGGGATAGGATATAAGAGGCTCCCACCAACCACTGTGTTTCGCTTTGATAAGATAAATCCCCAATATCGTTCACCCAACCAAAGTCAGCTCGATATTCATATTCACCTTCCAGAAAAATTCTTGGAAAAATCAGGATTTCCCTGTCCAGACGAATCCTTGGGCGCAGTTGATGGTCCATACTCACATCTACATTAAATCGGTAAGGCGTAAAGTATTTTAAACCAATTAGACCTACCGTATTGAAGTTGTCATACGAGTCTGGTGTGGAAGTTTCGGTATTCACTCCTACATAGAGGCGCACCCAATCATTTAGGTATCTATCATAGTTAATTTCGGCTTCAAGGTTTTTGTCATAGTCGAACTCTGCCCGTAAACCAAAACCGTTCCGAATATTGCTTGACATTAGAAATAGTTCATTAAAGTTTGAGCCTGCACGCAATAATCCCCAAGAATAGTAATGGTCTGTTTCGTCAATCAGTTTTTGAACGGGAAAACCTTTCATCCTTTCATCCCTTGGGGTATCATAGCTGAATACGCGAGCCATACCGCCCATCATATGGTACAGGATGTGGCAGTGAAAGAACCAATCACCATATTCCTCGTTATAGAACTCGATGACCACTTTCTGCATAGGTGGCACATTGACGGTGTGTTTCAACGGCGAGCGCTCACCATTTTCATTGATTACCCTAAAATAATGACCGTGAAGGTGCATCGGGTGGTGCATCATCGTCAGGTTGTTAAGGGTAATGCGGGTTACTTCACCACCCTTTATTTTAATCTTATCCGTTTCTGAAAGTGGCACACCGTTCATACTCCACACATAGCGTTGCATATTTCCGGTCAGGTTCAACAGAATGTCGTTTACGGGCAAATCAGCCTTATAGGTGGTATTTTCTTTGGCTTTTAAGAAATCATAGTTGAAATAGGTTTTACGAGTATCGTAATCAAAAGATGAAGTGTCTTTCTGCATCATAGGCATATCGTGCCCCATATGGCCAACCATCTTATGCGAAGGTTCGGAAGATTTCATTGGCATTGTATCTTTTTTCATTCCTGCCATACCGTTCATCTTTTTGTCCATCTTCATATTATCGCCCATTTCGCCTTTATTCATTGACATTTTATCTTGCATTCCCATATTCATCCGGCCATCTTTCATATCCATTTTCATCCCGTAATTCTCCTTCAAAAACTCGGGTGTTTTTTCTTTTTGTTACCCACCATTGCAGGTGCGCCCATCTTCATATCCATTTTGGCCATTTGTTTCATCATTACAACCTTGTCAGGTCTCTCAATTCTTTTTGCAGGATACAGGCTTCCCTGTCCCAAGCGCAACGAGGTGCTACCAGAACCATCTTGAGCGGTGGCGGTAACTTCCAAAGTACCTTCGGGAATGGTTACGATAACATCATAGGTTTCGGCAATACCAAAAAGGAAACGGCTTTTAGGTACAGGTTCCACATCAATACCGTCGCCTGAAACGACCATAGGGTTGCCACCGCCAAAATCCATCCAGTAATAGGTAGAGGCGGATGCATTGATAAAGCGAAGACGTACTTTTTCGCCTGTTTTGAATTCGGGATACTCGGCCAATGATTTTCCATTGGTCAGAAATGCCGGATAATAGATGTCGGCTATATCGGCTCCTTCCATACGGTCTCTCCAAAATTTCAGTTGTGCACCAAATGCACCTTCCTTGATAACCCTGCCCAAAGGAACCGCCGTACCTTTTTTGACCTGATACCACTCATTTCCACGCTTTAGGTTTCGCAAAACATTCATAGGATTTTCGTTGGTCCAATCAGAGAGTACCACAACCAAATCCTTGTCATATTCCAGAGTTTTTTCTTTTGGGTGAATAATAATAGACCCATAAACACCGCTTTGCTCCTGTAGCATCGTATGGGAATGGTACCAGTAGGTGCCCGATTGGTTTATTGGGATTCTGTACTGAAAAGTTGTTCCTGGTTTAATAGGTGGCGTGGTCAAATAGGGAACGCCATCGTAAAAATTGGGAAGTATCAAACCGTGCCAGTGTACCGATGTTTCTTCATCCATTTTATTGGTGACGTTGATAAGGGCGAGGTCTCCTTCGTTGAATTCCAATACGGGTCCTGGGATACCACCATTGATGGTCATTCCTTTAGCGGTTACGCCAGCGAGAGTCATTTCATTTTCTTCAATAGTAAGGTTGTACTCCTTAACTGGTCTTCCTTCTTCTTTTCTATCCTGCCCATTAGTTCCCACTTGAGCGAACACTGTAGAAGAAAACAGTAATAGGGTGATTTTTTTTAGTATTCTCATTATTGATTTATTAAATAGTTAATAATCGCAGACTGTGCATAGTACATCCGCACCGACTCGATTTGGTTCATCTGAAATTTCAGTTGCAATTCCTGTATGTCCAGCACATCGTTGAAATCAATGGTTCCCGTTTCGTAATTTTTCAAGAGAATTTCCTCGGCATCCTTTGCTTGAGCTAAATTTTGATTTTGGGAGTTGAATGATATACGTGCTTGATTTCTTAGGGATTTCGCTTTCGCGAAAGCGGATTCTAAAACATTCAATCGTTGTTGCTTTTGGGACTCAATCTCTTGCTGTCTCAGCTCATTCTGACGTGAACGTGAATTGTAGCGGTTGTCAAATAAGGGTATGCTTAACGTTACCATAGGCATTAAGATATCCTTGCCGTTATCGCTAAAATTCATATTTGGTCGTTCCTGCACAGGCAGGTAGTTTACCCCAAAACCAAGCATAGGCAAACTCTTACGCTGGTTCAATAATTCTGATTGTTCAATGGACTCATAGAGTTTATCGTACTTAATCAACTCTGGGTTAAGCGATAAAGCGTTTTCATCAATCAATGGGTCTATTTCTGGAATTATAAGCGAGTCTACAACTTGAACCTGTTCTATTGATTCCCGATTGAGTAGGTTGTTGAAATTAGTTTGCTCTGCAAGAAATTCTTCTTGAAGTAATTCTTTTTGTTGTTGCAGCTCATTCTGTCGTATCTGTAATTTCAGTACATCTACCGCGCTGGCTTTACCCACTTCAACCGATGTCAATGCCAGCTGTTCATACGTCTTTAATAGCCTGATATTTTTGTCAATCACAGTCTGCTTTGCCTTTATGGAATACAGCTGATAATATGACTGCGCAACCGAGAGCGCCAATTTTCGTTTGGCAATGGTAATTTCCACATATTCAGCCTCAGCTATTGAACTGGCGTAGTTTTCCCGAGCTGTTATGGTTCCAAACCAAGGCAGCATCTGCCTAATCGAGAATTGAGCAACTTGTGCACCTGTACGAGTTTCTGGTTCACTTATAAAATAGCCTGCACTTATTTCAGTATTTGGTAACCAGTTGGTCTCATTTACCTTTTCCTCTGCAATATTATAGCGTAGTTCAAAGGTTTGGATTTCTGGATTGTTTTCAATCGATTCATCTATATAAGCTTGTAGTTGTTGCGATTTCGCGAAAGCAAATGACATCACCAGGGATAGCATAATTAGTATGTTTTTCATTTGTTTGCCCTTTTAAGTTGATATTCTTCACGCCAGCTGTACAGAACAGGCAACAAAAAATAAGAAGTCACATCGATCAGCATACCGCCCATAATGGGGATTGCCATAGGTATCATTATATCGCTACCTTTTCCGCTAGAGGTCAGCACAGGCAATAGAGCCAGAACGGTTGTAACTGTTGTCATCAGGCAAGGGCGTATTCGCTTGCCAGCAGCTCTACGCGTAGCCTTACGGATACCACTAATCTCTTTCGGTTTCCTTTTGTCAAATGTCTGGTTGAGATAGGTTGCCATCACCACACCGTCATCTGTTGCAATACCAAAGAGAGCGATAAAACCAACCCAGACAGCCACACTTAGATTTACCGTCTTGATGTTGAAGAGCTCTCGTAGATTCTCACCGAACAGACTGAAATTGAGAAACCAGTCCTGATCATAAAGCCAAATCATCACAAAGCCACCTGCAAAAGCAACTGCAATAGCTGTAAATACCATTAGCGATGTAGTCACAGATTTGAACTGAAAGTATAAAATCAGAAAAATAATTATTAGGCAGAGTGGGACTACGATAGAAAGGGTTTTCTCGGCACGTAACTGATTTTCATAGGTACCCGTGAATTTGTAGCTGATGCCTTGGGGCACGACCAACTCACCGCTATCGATTTTCTTCTGAATTAAGTCTTGGGCATTTTCTACGACATCCACCTCAGCAAAGCCGTCCAGTTTATCAAATAACACATATCCAACGAGAAAGGTATCCTCACTTTTAATAGCCTGTGGTCCTTGCTCATAGCGTATTTCCACCAATTCGCCAAGCGGAACTGGACTGCCATTATTGACTGGGACATAAATATCCTTCAGATCATCAGGATTAGCTCGCAATTCTCTCGGATAGCGTACTCTGATAGTATAACGCTCACGTCCTTCTACCGTTTGAGTTAATGGCATGCCTCCCACAGCTACTTGAATAATGTCCTGCACATTCATTATTGAAGCGCCGTAACGTGCCAACTGGTCGCGTTTTATATCAATAAGCAAGTAGGGTTTCCCTACAATGCGGTCTGCAAAAACAGCTTGTTTCTTTACACCTTCAGCTTGTTTTAAAATTTCTTCTATTTTGAAACCAAAAGCTTCTATTTCACTAAGATCTTGTCCTTTGACCTTTACACCCATAGGTGCGCGCATTCCCGTTTGTAGCATTACAAGTCGGGTTTCGATAGGTTGCAGCTTAGGAGCAGAGGTAACGCCAGGCAGTTTTGTCACCCTTACGATTTCGTTCCAAATATCATCTGGACTTTTAATCTCGGGTCGCCAATTGCGGTAGTACTCACCATCGTCATCTTCAATCAACTCGTTACTCGAGATTTTGTAAGCTTCTGAAAGGTTTCCATTCTCCCGAGGGTTCTCGACTGCGCTCGAACTGACATCGAGATTCTTATTGTGAAAGAGCTTACCGTTTTTCAACATAAAAAGTCCATCATCATTTACACGATAGCGCTGGCGTTCACCTGATGAGTTACGCATGTATTCAGATTTATACTGAATGACGTTTTCATACATCGATAAGGGCGCAGGATCTAGGGCAGACTCGGTACGACCTGCCTTACCTACTACGGTTTCAATTTCTGGAATACTGGCCACCGCCATATCCAGCTGTTGCAATACACGCTTGTTTTCCTCGACACCAGCGTGTGGTAAAGAAGTAGGCATTAACAGGAAAGAGCCTTCATTGAGTGCAGGCATAAACTCTTTGCCCGTATTCTTCATGATAAAGAAACCCGCTACTAATAGCGCAGTAGGAATAGTAAGGAATACTAATCTATTTTGTAAAGCCCAGCTCAGAATGCGATCGTAGTATCTTCTGAGCAAAGAAAAAACACCTAGAAACCCAAAGCAGAGTATAGCGACCACAACTAAGTTGATCAATAAACTGCGATCAAAACCTAGCGGTCGCCAGTATTCTGCCAATAAAAAAACGACGGCAATTACTGCTATTACAGTATTTAGAAGGTTTTTTCGCTTTCGCGAAAGCGAAATAGTTAAAGATAAAATGGTTAATGCACCAAAAGCAATTAAAACCAATCCTAGCCAATACCCATATATGACAGCTGTGAGACCAGCGACAATAAGCGCACCATTAAGGAAATACTTGAGGCGCAGGCGTATTTCTCTTTTTTTGAAAATAGCTGCTGCAAATGGCGGTATCAGAAAAAGCGCGATGATAAGAGCGGCTACAAGAGCCATGGTTTTGGTAAACGCCAGCGGTCTAAACAATTTACCTTCTGCGCCTATCATCGTGAATACAGGCAAGAAACTGATAATAGTAGTGAGAACCGCTGTGAGGATAGCACCTGACACTTCTGCGGTTGCATTGTAGATCACCTCATTTGTTGTGAAAGGTTCGCCACTTTCGCGAAAGCGTAATTTTTCATCTTCTAAGTGCCGTATCATATTCTCGGCTAGAATGACACCCACATCCACCATAGTACCAATAGCAATTGCGATACCTGAGAGCGCAACGATGTTTGCATCGACATTGAAAAGTTTCATTGTGATGAAGACCATCAATACGGCTACCGGCAATAGTCCAGTAATTAAAATAGATGCCCTGAGATTGAAAACCATAACTACTATTACCAGTATGGTGATCAAAATTTGAAGTGTGATGGCCTCATTTAAGGTGCTTATCGTTTCGTGTATGAGTTCTGTACGGTCATAGAATGGTACTATTGTTACTTGAGACGTGCGACCGTCTGAAAGTACTTTAGTTGGAAGTCCCGATGATATCTCGGCTATTTGGTCTTTTACGTTATTGATAACTTCCATTGGGTTAGCGCCATAACGTGCAACTACGACACCACCTACTACTTCAGCCCCTTCCTTATCTAGGATACCTCTACGTGGTGCTGGACCCAAGTGTACCTTAGCAACATCCTTAATGCGGATTGATGTAAAGTTTTCTGAGTCCACTACCGCATTTTCAATGTCTACAATGGATTTGACATAGCCTAAGCCGCGTACCAGGTATTCGGCTTGATTGATTTCTAGGGTCTGCGCGCCAATATCTTGATTCGATTGTTTAACTGCTTTAACTACATCAGCTAAATGAATGCCGTATTGACGCATCAATTCTGGCTCGACATCTACCTGATATTCCTGGACGTATCCACCTATGGATGCTACCTCAGAAACTCCGCCAGCAGATGATAAGCCATATTTAACGTAATAATCCTGAATACTGCGCAATTCCTGCAAGTCCCAACCACCCGTAACGTTTCCATCCTGATCACGACCTTCTAATGTGTACCAAAATATCTGCCCCAATCCCGTAGCATCTGGTCCCAAGGTTGGATTGACACCTTCAGGTAACAGTCCGCTCGGTAAGGAATTTAGTTTTTCCAAGATGCGGCTGCGTGACCAATAGAATTCCACATCTTCTTCAAAAATGATATAGATACTGGAAAAACCGAACATTGAAGAACTACGAATGGTTTTTACACCAGGAATTCCCAAGAGGGAAGTGGTTAAGGGATATGTGATTTGGTCCTCAATATCTTGTGGTGAACGTCCCTGCCACCGAGTAAATACGATCTGCTGATTTTCACCTATATCTGGAATAGCATCAACTGCTACAGGATCACTCGGAAGTAGTCCTGTGTCCCAACTGAAAGGTGCATTTATCGTACCCCAGGCTATGAATAGGACTAAAAGTATTATAGCAACGAGTTTGTTTTGAATGAGGAATTTTATGCTTTTGTTTAGCATAGGCTTGATAATTAGATAATTGAACGATAACGTAGTTTGAAATCAGACACACGCGTTTAAGCCCATATTTCCGAGCACTTGGAATTGGGCTTGCTTCAAAAATCTAATACATCAAATAAGGAAAGTCTGGTGTAGAACCTGAATATCCCGTTCTAGGAAGGGCGGTGGATAGTCCTCGAAAGCAAGATCCTCTGATTCTACACTCTCGAAAAGGTTCAAATAAGAATAGGTGAATACAGCGACAAAAATTTGTTGCTCGAATGAGACTTTGTCCAGGGACATTTTAAGGTCTTCATTGCTTTCTTTTACAATTTGCTTGTTAGAGCAACAAGACTTTTCTTTCATCATGGGATTGTTACAGGTCTTTTCAGCCTGAACTTTTTCCATTCCACAAGTTTTTGCGGAATCATTGAATGAAAAATCGACCAGAGTCTCCCCACAATAGTGCATATCTATTGTAAATGACATTGTAGTGAAGAGTACTACAAATGCCATCAACACGGATAAAGTTTTATGCACTAAAATTTTCATTATCTACAAAGGTAATAAAATTTGTAATCCTTTAGTGTTTTATGATTAAATCGACCTTACTGCGGTATTATAAGTGAATAGCGTTCTATGTTATATAATTTCTTTTTTTGTCGCTGTTTTCTTTTGACTTGAGCTTCAACTTAAGATTATCCATATCTGAACTTACTTTATGTTCTAGTACTCGAGCATAAATTTGAGTGGTAGCAATCTTAGTATGCCCCAGAAGTTTAGAAACCGTTTCTATAGGTACCCCATTAGAAAGTGTAATGGTAGTGGCAAAAGTGTGTCGCGCCATATGAAACGTCAAATTCTTTTTGATACCTACGTGATTTGTTACTTCTTTGAGGTAGGCATTCAGTTTCTCGTTAGTGATTATCGGTAATAGTGATGCCGTTACAGCTGTCATGGGATGATTGCTGTATTTTTCAATAATTTCTTCGGCTCTACCCAACAATGGAACTTTTACCGAACTCTTGGTTTTTTGACGTTTGGTAACTATCCAGTTCCCACCATCTATACCTTTCATCACATTGTCAGGTTTGAGCGCCATAATGTCGACGTAACTGATACCTGTATAACAACTAAATACGAACAAATCACGTACTCTGTCCAATCGCTCGCTATTAAAATTGTGATTCTCGAGATTCTCAAGTTCAGTTTCTGAAAGAAACTCGCGATTTGTCTTTTCATACTTGGGTTTCCATCTTGCGAATGGGTCGCGCTCCAACCATTCCAAATGATAGGCAAGTGTTACCATCTTGCGTGAGCGCTGGATGTGTTTCATGATGGTGTTTTGGCTCATTGCCCTTGGGTGACCAATTGGCCATACATTGGCCAGGTAGTTTTCAAAGTCAACCAAAAATTTATAGTCCAATTGCTTAAGATAGATATCTGTGGTTTTCTTTTCTTTCTCTAAAAACTTTTTGAGATAACTCTCGGTTACACCAAAATTTTTAATGGTGCCCTTTGACAGGGTATTCTCAATCTTCTTGCTATGGTACTCGATTAGGTCGAGTAGGGATTTTGATTTTTCGTCATCATTGTTGAAAGCCGCTTTTATTATTTGAGCTGTGATTATCTTGTCCCGGTATTTTAACTCCTTATAGATATCAAACAGGCGAGACCTTACTTCTTCCAAGTACTCATTTATCTGTCTGGCTTTGGTTGAGTGCCCTTTTGCTTGTTTCTTCTTGTCATCCCATAAAGAAAGAGGAACACGTCTTTTGAGACTAATGTCCAGGCGTTTGCCGTTGACTGTAATTCGGACATATAGTCCAGCTTCACCATTGGTTGCTCTGGCAACCTGTTGCCAGAAGCGGATTGAGAAGGTTTGTTTTGTGCGCATCGTTGTCGTCTTTAGAATTGAACTTCGTTTGGACGAATGTCAAATCAACGTAAGAGCATCAAAATCAATTAGTTTCAAAGTATGTGCAGTGCGCACACTTTGAAAACCTGTACACCTCATTGCACACATTTCGATTGAAATAGCATCAAATTATATGCTGGTGTAAAAACCAGAAAACCATGCAATTCCTAAGAATTGCGTGGTTTTGGTAAGGATTGGACTCCTTAAAAGTGACCTCGACAGGATTCAAACCTGTAACCTTCTGAGCCGTAATCAGATGCGCTATTCAGTTGCGCCACGAGGCCGAAAAATTGATAATGTGCCTATCCTTATCATCAGATGCGCTATTCTCCCGATCGCTATCGGGATGCGCCACGAGGCCTATTTTGCTATTGCTTTCGCGTAAGCGGGTGCAAATATAGTTGTTTTATTCTATCACAAAAGTATTTTTTGGGAAAATCTGTTTTAATCTAAATTAATCCTCTTATTCTTAGGATACTTCACTTCATAACTAAAGGTCTTTTTGACTTGGGCGCCACTGGCTAATGAGATTTGCCATGTGAGAATTTGGGTTTCTTTATTCATTTCTGCATCTCCAGGTTCTTCTTCATCTACTTTGATATCGCTATTTGAGGTTAGTGGTATACGATCTTGAAGTTTAAGATCGATCGGTTTTTTGCGATTGTTCTTGATGGTAATTTCATATTTCTTGTTAAGGATACGCTTATCCCCAAAAAACGATTTCTCTTTCAAATCTCTTACATCTTCACGCTTCACACTGATTTGCGGATCTACTCCTAAACTTACCGTTAAGGACTTGTCCGTGGTATCTGTATCAAAATAAATTTTGCCATTGTAGGCATCTTCAAAATACACATTGGCCTCTCCAGGGATAAGATTCAAGGACTCCCAGTTTTTTAGTTGTACGGTTAAGAACACGTTTTCATTAATAACTGGAGCCGCGTAATATTCAAAATCGGCTTCAAGATTGTTTGAGCTGATTTCAATATCTGTAGTTTCACCCGTTGAAAGTATGGAGTAGGGCTGCACCAATTCATAGGAGCGAGAAGACACATTTTCTTCTACATACTCAACATTCTGTGGAGTAGGAGCCTCATATGCTTTATCGTCTAGGTCATCATGATCCGTTCTATTTCTGGATGAATTGCTATAGGCTTGGATTACTACTTCATCGAGTTCATTCGAAGCCTGTGATAACTGTACATCCATTCTTGAACTGTAAATCGATTCTGTAAACAAATCATAGCCTAAAGCATTGTAAAATAATTCTGTTCCTGAATTTATATTGATTGAATACCTACCGTTAAAATTTGTGGTAGTAGTGTTATTAGTGCCCCTTTCTTGAACGGTTGCACCTAGAATAGGTTCACCACTAGGGTCGGTAACAATACCAGTCACCCTCCTAACATTAGGGTTATATCTTTTATTACTTCTCCCTACAGCGCTATTTCTATAGCCACGACGCACAAAATTCAATCGTTTAGCTTCAAGCGTGGGTTTTGTATTATCCATAAAAGGGTCACCTGTAGATAGTATCATTTTCACCTGATCCCATTCAATACCCGTAGATTGATAAACCTGTCCCTTAAACTTAAGATTGACGTCACTTGAAGCGTCTTCTGCTGTAATGTCATAAACTGGTACCCAGCCAGCATTGCTAACATTGTATTTGAGCTCTAGTTTTACTGTTTTACTGACATTACTGGTCACATTGAGCGTAATCGTACCTTTGAGCTCGTTCATCTCAGGATTGATCTGGGATTTTCCTTGATTGAGTTTTTGGCTCAGTTGATTGAGGTCGGTCAAATCTTGATTTAATTGTGCCAAGCGCATAGATATAGCACTAATCCTTTCATTATAGTAAGAGCCAAATTCTTTCACTTTAGCTAATGAGATGCTAGTCTCTCCGGTATTGAGAATTCTATTGTTTTGGAGCAACGCACGTTCTTCTTTAAGTCCATCAACCTGGGCGTCAATTTGAATTTTTACATTTGCAACGCTGTCCAGTCGGCTGTTGATGTTCTTGAGCCTTTCTGAAGAGGTTTCTTTCTCTAAAATGCTTGTAGTATAATTCAAACCGCTCAGACTCATACCGGCTAGATCAGTGAGCATGATACTGCTCTCATCTATGCTAGCAGATAAGTTGTTCAACTTGATCGTGTTAGCTCCTTTTTTCACTTTTACCGTCGCGGTACGTGTGATGCGCGCTCCCTGTAAATAAACGGTTACTTCTTTGATTTGGGACGGTGTATTTTGTTGAGCGAAAGCTAGGCTGGTTAGAAAAAGAAAAAGATATTTCATGTTGGTTTTTGAGTAAAGGTAAAGATTTCATTTCAATACATTATATTTCAAACATGGAACACGACGAACTCAAAAAGTACATTCACGACGTACCTGATTTCCCCAAACCTGGAATAGTCTTTAAAGATATCGCCCCTTTGCTCGCTTCCGCGAAAGCGAGAACTGCAGCCGTTGATCTTCTCCTCAAAGAGGTAGAGAATTTAAAAATCGACACAGTAGTGGGCATAGAGAGTAGAGGATTCTTGCTGGGAACTTTACTAGCAGACCGGCTGGGAGCCAAGTTTGTCATGGTGCGTAAACCTGGAAAATTACCTGGTGATCTCGAGCGCATGCCGTACCAGTTGGAATATGGTTACGATACGCTGGAAATTCAAGAGCATGCCATCGCAAAAGGAGAAAAAGTGCTGATCCATGATGATGTACTAGCAACGGGAGGCACCGTAAGCGCAGCTGCTGACCTGGTTGAAAAAGTAGGAGGAGAGGTAGTGGCGCTAAATTTTTTAATGGAGCTCAGTTTTTTAAACGGCAGAAAAAAGATTAAATCGCATAAGGTTTTGCCGTTGATTAAGTTTTAAACAAGAAGAATATTAGATTCTCAAAAGATCTTTAAATTTTGAAACATAAACAAGTTTCATTTAGACAGGTTTCACATAAACTTCTCAACCTGTTCTTGTCTCTTTTAAAATAGCAGAAAATAAAAAAGCCTTAGATTTCTCTAAGGCTTTAAGGGTGGAAGACCGGTTTCGAACCGGCGACCTCCGGAACCACAATCCGGCGCTCTAACCAGCTGAGCTACAACCACCATATCAATGTGGGTTTTTAACGTGAATCCCAAGATCATCAACCACGCGCTTTCAAAGCGGTTGCAAATTTAAGTTTTTTCTCAATATGGCAAGCTTATTTTGGAATTTTTTCAATCGGAGAGTGATTTTTTTAGATCATAGGCGCCGTTCATGTTTGACCCAGTCCACTTCCATGACCCATTGCTCTGTCATAGGAGCATCACTGATTTTTGCAAAGTTCAAGATCGCAAACATGGGCTCTGGGTATTTATCTCCCTCACCTTCATTGCGATAAACCTCTTTATCGTCAAGCCTGTAAACCAGATCGCTACCTTCCCATTCTACAGAGTAGGTGTGGAATTCAGTTAGATCTGCAGGGAAATTTCTTCTTTTACTTTCCCAGTCGCCTTTGTCACATTCTCCCAAGCTCACGATCGCTCCAGTGGTAAAGGCTTTATCCATGTAATCGCCGTGGTGTTCAAAAATGTCAATTTCCCCTGAACCCGTGAGCGGCCAGCAAACATTCTCATCTTTTTCTTGAACTGGAGCCTCGTTATTTTGAGCTCCTAGTATCCACCATGCCGGGAACATTCCCGCAACGCCTTGATCAGAAATCCGCAAACGGGCGGTCCACTTTCCCTTGATAAATTCCTTTTTATTCTTTGAACAGATTCTTCCCGCCGCATACGGAGTCGCTGGATGTTTTGCTCCGTGTTTGTCAAGGTTATCAGATTCTATGGGTTCTCCTAAGTCCACAACCTTCAATTTCAAGGTACCGTTGCTTACCTCTCTGGTCTCATATTTACCATTTGGAACATAGGTTTGTTTCTCATTATTTACCCAGATACGCTGATCTTGCCAATTCTCAGAATTGAAGTTTTCAAACTCATCGATGAAGTCCGTTTCCCAGATTTTAGTTTCTTGTGCCATATCTTGATTTTTCTCTTCTGTATTCTCAGTCTGCTCCTTGCAGCCTATTGTACTGATAAGTACTAGCATATAAACTCCCTTTCTTACGATTGAACTCTTCATAATTATTCTTTACTATTGTTAATGTCTAAGATACTTTTTAATTACAATATGACTAAGACTGTTTGAGTCATTGAGTTATTCCGCTTTCGCGAAAGCGTTACAAAAACAAATCTCTTTAATATTTTTAGATCTCTATTGGAATAAAATAACTGCATTTATTTCTCACTCTTAAAAATTTGTTCCAAAGCTTTATAAGTGGTATGTGCAAAGCGTCTCCGTGATCCTTATCTTCTAAGAAGTTGTAATAGATACGTGTTTTTACCTCCTTGTTGTTCTGAATTTTTTCAAAAAGCTCCTTAGCCAGTCGTTCCATAACCGCGCCTTCTTTACCGACAGCGATATAAATCGATTTTTCTTTTATGGAGGTTATCGGCTCCTTATTTAGCAATTCTTCATTATCCCACCACAGGCTAGGGCTCACGATAATATAATTGGTAAAAAGATCTGGTTTGGCGAATAGTATTTCTGTTGCAAGTAAGCCTCCTAAAGACTGACCTATAAGTGTGCTGGTGCTGGTAGTGCGAAAATTTCTTGCTACAAAGGGCTGTAATTCAGTCTCAAGAAATTTGATGAAATAGCTCGATCCACCAGATGTGGGGAATTCTGTTTGATCCAGCCCATTCTTTGAAGGATAAGTAAAATCCCGTTTACGATCAATATTTGAAATTCCTACAACTATAGTTTCTGGAACCATCTGAATCCATGAGAATGAGCCAAACTGAACGATACCAGCTCTATGAATGAAATTTTCGTCTATGGATCCGTCTAACAAATAGATTACGGGATCATTCTTTTCTGGATTTTTTTATAAGATTCTGGGAGGTAAACATTTATCGATCGCTGCTCTTCTAATACTCTAGATTCAAACGGAATTGATTTACCTAGAATCAAGTCATTTTCTTCAGTAATTTCAAGGTGTTTCTGTGCTGAACATCAAATACCTGACAAAATTAAAAGGTAGGTGTAAAGCTTGTGTATCATAGGTTTATAATAGAAATGATCTAAGCTGATAAAGCTAATAAATACAGCTGATTAGATCATTCTAAATTTTATTAGAGATTACGGATGTTGGGTGCATCTTAAATAAGGAAAAAACCTTACTTTTGCAATCTTGAAATCGAAACCATGCGGTTTCCTTTCAAAAATGCGAGAAATTTAAAGAAGGATATTATGCCTAAGATGAAAACAAAATCCAGTGCTAAGAAGCGTTTTAAGCTTACAGGTTCTGGAAAGATCAAAAGAAAGCACGCTTTTAAAAGTCACATTTTGACTAAGAAAAGCAAGAAGCGTAAACTTGCTTTGACGCACTCTACACTTGTGCACAAAGCAGATGAAGAAAATATCAAGTTACAGTTAAACCTTAAATAAGGAGTCTGTAAGCCTTGATGGTTTATTAATTACAATTATAACCCGGTAGTACGGCCATTTTAAGAATTCATAATAAATGGATCGCCTGCTATCAAAAAATTAAATTTATGCCTAGATCAGTAAACGCAGTAGCTCGTAGAGCTCGCAGAAAAAAAGTCCTCAAGCAGGCAAAAGGTTACTTTGGACGTAGAAAAAATGTCTGGACTGTAGCTAAAAATGCGGTAGAGAAAGCTATGTCTTACTCATACCGTGATAGAAGAAACAAGAAAAGAACATTCCGTAGACTATGGATCACGCGTATCAACGCTGGTGCTCGTATGCATGGGATGAGCTACAGCCAGTTTATGGGTGCTGTTAAAAAAGAAGGAATCGAGCTTAACCGTAAGGTGCTTGCTGACCTTGCAATGAATCACCCAGAAGCGTTTAAAGCAGTAGTAGATAAAGTAAAATAAGGTGTAACCACCTCTCGCATTTTGTAATCCCGATCTTTTTTAAGATCGGGATTTTTGTATTATACCAGCTCATCACTTCTTATTATCTTTCACTACTATAATTTAATTGATGACTTCATTTGTTTCATTCACCCAGCAGCATCTAGAAAAATACTTACCTAATCGTTATAATTTGACGATTGAAGCAGACCTGGAGCGCGAGGACCTGTCGCCTATATTTGCTGAGAAGATTGAATTGGCTACTAGTCCAGATTCATGGAATTCCATTAATGCAAACTATGTTATTTTGGGAATTCCAGAGGATATAGGAGTGCGAGCAAATATGGGAAGACCTGGAGCAGATAAGGCCTGGAGTGAATTCCTAAATGTATTTTTAAGCCAACCCCACAATTCCTTTAACGATGCTACCCGTTTCTGTGTGTTAGGGAATATATATACTGCAGACTTGATGAAGGAAGCAGCTGATCTCGACGCTGGTATTCACGCTGATCGTATCAAGCTGAGCAACCTTGTTATGCTTCTGGATAAACGGGTGAGTGAAGTTTTGTTTTGGGTAAAGTCAGCTGGTAAAATTCCTATAATTATAGGAGGTGGTCATAATAATTGCTATCCTATTATAAGGACTTTCGGATATGATAGTCCTATTAACTGCATCAATATCGACACGCATACTGATTTAAGACCCACTACGGGTAGGCACAGCGGTAACGGATTCAGTCACGCTATTGAACAAGGCTTTTTGAACCATTATCATATGATAGGCGTTCAACCTACATCGTTTACTGCCACAATGGAGAAGATCATGGACAATTCTGAGAAGATAAGCTATGAAGCCTTAAGCGATACTATGGCAAGCTGTGTAGATCGTCTTAATGGAAAATTGAATTTAGAGAAATATGGACTTGAGATTGATCTAGACGTCATCGCAAACTTTCCATCTAGCGCTCAGTCGTCTATAGGATTGAGTATTAATCAGGTACAGAATATTTTCAGAAATTTAATTGAAAAATCTAAGCCTGAGTACATACATATCTGCGAGGGAGCTCCTGAGTATGGCTATAAAAACGAGGTAGGGAAGACTATATCTAGTCTCTTAAATATCCTAGGGCAATAATGATGAAATTTTTACGCTTTCGCGAAAGCGTAACATCTAACACTTAAAATATTGTCAATTTTAGTTGCTCCCTGCTTGATTTAAGACATTTTAAAGTATTTCTCATTTACATCGTTATTACATTGTCAACAAATTTAAATTTATGAAAGTCAAATTATTACTTGCGTTTCTAGCAACAGCAGCAATTTACTCCTGTAAGAATGAGGATAAATCTGCGATTGAGAATGAAGATACCTCTACAGCCTCTATGAATGAGAGCTCAGATGAGAGTAACTATAAGCCTGATCTTGAAATTATACCTGTAGAACATGCCTCTTTTGTCATGAAATGGGACGGGATCGTATTTTATGTGGACCCAACCGGAAATGGATCTTCTTACACGAGTCAAGGTGAAGCAGATTATATATTTATTACTGATATACACAGCGATCATATGTCGCCCAGTACATTAGATCAGGTAGTACGTAAAAATTCAAAAGTCATTGTTCCGGCTGCAGTGAATAAAAATATTGATTCTTTGAAACTCAATCCCACGATTTTAAATAATGGTATGGATAAGATGATGGGAGATTTTAAATTTAGCGCGATTCCCATGTATAACCTTACAGAAGATCGTTTGAAGTTTCATGAAAAGGGCAGGGGCAATGGATACGTAATAGAGAAAAACGGCTATAAAGTCTACATCTCTGGAGATACTGAGGATATTCCAGAAATGAGAAATCTAGAAGGTATCAATACAGCTTTTCTCTGCATGAATTTACCATATACTATGACAAGCGAGCAAGCTGTAGATGCAGTGAAGGCATTCCAGCCTAATCGCGTTATACCTTATCACTATAGAGGGAATGATGGATTCCAAGATGTGGAGGCTTTTAAAGAAAACGTAGAAGCTATGGATATCGATACGCAAGTAGAATTGATGAACTGGTATCCTTCTAAAGGATAGTTTTAAATACCATAAAAAAATCCCGTAAGTTCATGCTTACGGGATTTTTTGTGGGTAGTAAAATTCTGATTAACCTATGATCTCATTTAGAGTTTTGCTAGGGCGCATTGCTGCAGTCTCTTTATCAGCATCTGGTTTGTAATAACCGCCTATATCCATAGTCTGACCTTGAACTTCAATCAATTCTTGATTGATTTTTTCTTCGTTCTTTTCTAGCGCTTCGGCGAGTTCTTTGAATTGACTAGCGAGTTCTGTGTCTTGAGTTTGAGCAGCCAACTCTTGAGCCCAATACATCGCTAGATAAAAATGCGAACCTCTGTTATCGCGTTCATTTACTTTACGACTTGGCGATTTTTTATTCAAAAGGAATTTCTCAGTTGCTTTATTTAATGCCTCAGCAATAATTCCAGCTTTCTCGTTATTGTTAGCTTGAGAATAATGGTCTAGAGATTCTGCTAGGGCAAGGAATTCACCTAAACTATCCCAACGTAAATGGTTTTCTTTTTCAAATTGCTGAACATGCTTAGGAGCAGATCCACCCGCACCGGTTTCAAACAATCCACCACCGTTCATCAATGGAACGATAGATAACATTTTTGCACTGGTTCCTAACTCCAGAATAGGGAAGAGGTCTGTATTGTAATCTCTAAGAACATTTCCAGTTACTGAAATGGTATTCAGCCCCTTTTTCATGCGTTCTAAAGAAGTTTTTGTAGCTTCTATGGGCGATGCGATTGAAATATCTAGTCCGTTTGTGTCGTGATCCTTGAGATATTCATTTACTTTTAGAATAAGTTGAGCATCATGAGCTCTGTTTTCATCCAGCCAGAAAATTGCAGGATCTCCAGTAGCTCGAGCACGTTTAACGGCTAGTTTCACCCAGTCTCTGACTGGAGCATCTTTCACCTGGCAAGCACGCCATATATCACCCGCTTCTACTTTATGACTTAAGATTACGTTGCCATCTGCATCAACAATTTCAACTGTTCCAGAAGCATCCAGTTCAAACGTTTTATCATGCGAGCCGTATTCCTCAGCTTTTTGAGCCATTAAGCCTACGTTAGGTACTGATCCCATAGTAGTAGGATCTAAGGCACCATTTTTTTTGCAGAATTCAATGGTAGCGTCATAGATACCAGCATAACTGCTGTCTGGTATAACAGCTTTGGTATCTTGAGACTCACCGTTCTTATTCCACATTTGACCAGAATTTCTGATCATAGCTGGCATGGAGGCGTCTATGATCACATCACTAGGTACATGTAAGTTTGTAATTCCCTTATCGCTGTTTACCATGGCGAGGTCTGGCTGCTCATTCATCACCTGCCAGATTGCTTCTTGAATCTCACTCTTCTTATCATCTGAAAGTTTTTCCAGTTTTCCTAGAAGGTCGCCCAGCCCATTGTTTACGTTAACTCCCAGCTCGCTAAAAGTCTCTTGATATTTATCAAAAACTGGCTTGAGAAATGTCCTTACAGCGTGTCCAAAAATGATAGGGTCTGAAACCTTCATCATTGTTGCCTTCATGTGAAGTGAGAAAAGGACGTCATTCTCTTTAGCATCTTTGATTTGATTTTCAAAGAAGCTTATAAGATGGTTCTTACTCATGAAGGTAGCATCAATAATTTCACCTTCCTGTAACGTCAAACCTTTTTTCAACTCTACAACAGAACCATCTTCTTTGTTGAACCTAATAGTTGCCGTGGTAGCAGAAGGCACGGTGTAGCTTTTCTCATTGTGTGCAAAATCACCTTCACTCATAGTTGAGACGTGTGATTTAGAGTCTGAACTCCATGCTCCCATACTGTGAGGATTGTTTTTTGCATACTGCTTGACAGGCTGTGGCGCACGTCTATCGCTATTACCCTCTCTTAAAACCGGATTGACCGCACTTCCTTTTACTTTATCGTATCGGGATTTGATTTCACGCTCCTCGTCGTTTTGAGGTTTGATGGGATAATCTGGCAAATTGTAACCCTTTTCTTGGAGTTCCTTGATTGCGGCATTCAATTGAGGTACTGATGCACTGATATTAGGCAACTTTATAATGTTGGCTTCAGGTTCCTTAACCATTTCTCCCAGTTGTGCTAGCGCATCGGGCTGCTGTTGCTCTTCCTTCAGGTAGTCAGGAAATAGAGCGATTATACGGCCTGCTAGAGAAATATCCATTGTCTCCATAGTAATTCCTGCTGGGGAAACAAATTTTTGGATTATGGGGAGAAATGAAGCAGTTGCTAGTGCCGGAGCTTCATCAGTTTTTGTATAGATTATAGTGGAACTTTTTGCCATGTAAATATGTATTAAAGCGAATTCTAAAACTGCAAATTTTCGAAAAAAACGAATTGCAAATATAAGGCTTGAATAAGGTTTTTTAAAGCATTAGTGCCTTGGTTTCCCTTGGAAATAGGGCGTTTAGGGTTTTGATGTGGGTTACGCTTTCGCGAAAGCGAATTCCTTAAAATCACCCTAGTTAAATTGAGGATATAACAAAAAAAGCTGCCCGAAATGGACAGCTTTTGAATATTTGATAAATGTAGATTAACTTCTACGAGCTTCTTTAATACGAGCTTTTTTACCAGTAAGTTCTCTGAAGTAGAAAATACGTTTTCTACGTACAGCACCTTTCTTGTTAATCTCGATCTTCTGGATCGCTGGAAGGTTTATAGGGAATATACGTTCTACACCCACACTACCACTCATTTTTCTGATGGTAAAGGTTTTAGTAGCTCCTGTTCCTCTCAATTGTAATACAACTCCACGGAAGAACTGTGTACGACTTTTTTCACCTTCTTTAATCTCATAGTACACAGTGATGGTATCACCGGCTGAGAACTTAGGGAATTCTTTTTTCTCAATAAACTCGTTCTGTACGAACTCTACTAAATCTGACATTTTTTTATAGACTTATTAGTGATTTAAAAGCAACGTTCACGATTCTCGCCAGAGGTTGAATTTAAGTTTGCAAAAATATGCTTTTATTTTAAATCTGCAAACGTCTTGCAAATACAATAATTGATAGCATTTGCCAACCTAAAAGATTTCTAATTTCTATTCATAAGTACTTTGAGGCTGTCTATATCAACGGCTCTTGTATCCGATTGATCCCAATCTTGATTCATTTGTTGCTTAGATAATTTGTAACGAGATATATTTTTCAAATATTCTTCGTAAGGCATATAGATGGTATCTAAATGATCTTGATTCCTTATGACCTGAACAAATGCTGTATCAAAAATCATTTGATTATGTGATGGGTTTTTAGATGAGAACTCCACCTTGTAAAACATTTGGTATTTTATATCATCAGAAGTGTAAGCTGATGAAGTACCGTCGTATCTCTTCCCTTGATAGAGAAATGAATAATTATAGCTTCTCTTGCTGTACTTCTTATAAATCGATGAGGAGCTGTTCACTTTTCCGTAGGTAATTTCTCGGTTTACTCTTATATCAGTCTTTCTTTTATCATACTCGATCCAAGAATATATGAAAATAGGTAACGCTAGTATCCATATATATCTCTGAAGTGTTGACTTTACTTTTTGTAAAACTTTTTTTATAATCAAGGTCGTCATTTGCGTTTTGCGCTCTTCAAGTCGACTAAAAATCTAAATTCTTTTATTTAAAATCTTCGAGTGAAGTGGTTAAAGTGGTAATAGATGCTGAGATTATCATGTGGTATGATTGGAAAGTATTCACTGCGGAGCAAGCTCTTCCTCACTAGGTGTTTCTCCTGTCTCGTCATATCGATTGATCAGCTCTAGAATTTCTTCGGGAGACAAGTAAAACCGTCTCATGTGCTGTTTGTATTTTTCAGAAAGACTGGTGTGATTCAGAATAAAATTCTTAGTCTTTAATATATACTGACCCATACCGTGTTTCACGGCAAAATCATCTGCAGCACGTTCTACCTCTTGAATATGGGCATGTGAATACAGGTATTTCAATCCGAACAGGATCATATTAAAAGTACTTCTTGAACGATAATCCATAACGTGACCCAATTCATGACCTAGCCAGCCGACCAAAACATCTTTAGGGATCTCATCTATGGTAAAGTAATTGTTTTCAACTTTAAACTTTTTTGAAATAAGTACGATGTAAGAACGGTTTTTACGGGATCTGAATAAGCTCTTCCATTTAGGTTGCGCCTGCATAAAGTTTTTTCTGACCATATCATTGAATTTGAATTCAACCTCGGTATCAAAAAGCTGCGGGTAAAAAGATAGTGCTATTTCAGCCTCTTCTCTTATAGAAGCTGGCGCGATGAGTTTGGCATAAGACATAAGTTCAATATAAAATTGGATTCAGATACAACCCGTGAAAAGTGCGTTAAAGTAGAAAATATGAGCGTAGATGGTTATCACTTTCTTTGCAATCAGTCTATTGTATATTGTAAATCAATAAATTACGATTGTTGTAACCAAAACTAACAAGTGTTAGTTTTGTAGAAACAATACGACTCAAACTAAGTGACGGAATTCTACGACATACAACTAAAAGAAGTCTATAAGGAGACTGATGATACCACCGTTCTCTCCTTTGACGTTCCGGAAGAGCTTAAAAAAGACTTTGCTTACAGACAAGGTCAATTTTTAACTTTAAGGACCACCATTAATGGAGAAGATGTGAGAAGGAGCTACTCGCTTTGTAGTAGTCCTTTAGATGATGAGTGGAAAGTTGCCGTAAAAGAGATTTTTGAGGGCAAATTTTCTACTTATGTCAACCGCGAGCTTCAGGCAGGAGATATTATTAGAGTAGGAGCCCCAAGTGGTGATTTCGGTATTGATTGCGTGGATGAAAATGTGGCCAAAAACTACATTGTCTTTGCAGCAGGTAGTGGAATTACCCCCATGCTCAGTATCATTAAGACACACCTGAAAAAAGAGCCTAAAGCAAAATTCAAGCTATTTTATCTTAACCGTACTGCTAAATCAATTATTTTTAAGGAGGAGATTGAGGCGCTTAAAAACAAGTACTTACATAGGTTTGAGGTATTTTATTTTCTGAGTCGTGAACATCGGGATATTGAACTCTTTAATGGAAGGTTTGACAGCGATAAGTTGAAAGTCCTTACTCAAACACTTATAAATGTTCCACATACAGACGATGTCTTTATTTGTGGTCCTGAAGAAATGATCTTTCTGATTAGAGATGAATTAGTTGATGCGGGAATGCCCAAATCAAAAATCCACTATGAACTATTTGTGAGTGGACTCAGCGAGGCAGATAAAGCTCGAGCCGCTGCGGCGCTGGAGAAAAAAGTGGATGGAGTAAATGTTACGGTCATTGATGGTAGTAAGGAATTCAATTTTATACTGAGTAATGAGTTTGATAACGTACTCGACGGCGCTATCGCAGCAGGTGCTGATTTGCCTTATGCATGTAAAGGTGGTGTTTGCAGTACGTGCAAATGCAAGGTAATCGAGGGCAGTGTGGAAATGAAAGTTAATTATGCTTTGGAAGAAGACGAGGTTGAAAAAGGCTTTGTTCTGAGTTGTGTAAGCGTTCCGACAAGCAAGAAATTAGTTGTGAATTATGATGTTTAGCACTAGGCACTTGGCACTTAGCACTTGGCTGGGAGATGAAATAAAATTCAGTATTGCATATGAATGAGTTCAACTTTGAAAATTTGAGAGTGTATCAAAAAGCTTTGGAATTTAGCGATTTGGTTCATGATGCGATTAGCAGTTTTCCTAAACATGAATTGTATAGTTTGGCATCGCAATTTTCAAGAGCATCAAACGGAATTTCATTAACGATTGCAGAGGGTCATGGAGATACAGATAAGCAATTCAATAGATATTTGAAGATGGCAGAGGGATCGGTAAGAGAATGCGTTGGTTGTTCAACTTTAGCATATAGAAGAGGGTATATTGATAATCAGGCTAAATCACAGATGAGAAAAATATTGATTGAACTTGCCAAAATGATCAAGAACCTCAGAAAAAAGTTAGACTAGTATTTGCAAATCTGGCAAATTGCTAAGCGCTAAGTGCCAAGTGCTTCAAAACATTAATAAATATCGAATGGCAAACAATTGACAAAATGGAACACAGAGACAAACACCTAGATACCACCAGCCTAGAACAACAATTTGACGCAAAAATCGCGGCAGACGAGAAAATCGAGCCAAAGGACTGGATGCCTGAGAAATACAGGAAAACGCACATCCGTCAGATCTCGCAGCATGCTCATTCTGAAATCGTGGGAATGCTACCTGAAGGGAACTGGATCACACGTGCGCCTTCATTGAGACGTAAGGTGGCATTGCTGGCTAAAGTTCAGGATGAAGCAGGGCATGGTTTGTATTTGTACAGTGCTTGTGAAACTCTCGGCATATCGCGTGAACAACTTTATGAAGACCTGCACTCAGGAAAAGCAAAATATTCATCCATATTTAATTATCCCACACTTACATGGGCTGATATAGGCGCAATAGGCTGGTTAGTCGATGGTGCAGCCATTATCAACCAGGTTCCATTGTGTAATACCAGTTTTGGCCCCTATGCCCGTGCGATGGTGCGCGTTTGTAAAGAGGAGAGTTTTCACCAGAGACAAGGATATGAGATCATGTTAAGTTTGTGTAACGGTAGTGCTGAGCAAAAGCAAATGGCTCAAGACGCCTTGAATCGCTGGTGGTGGCCTTCACTGATGATGTTAGGTCCTACTGATGCGGCCAGTACACACACCGAGCAATCCATGAAATGGAAACTAAAGCGCAAGACTAATGATGAATTGCGCCAGCAGTTCATAGATCAAACCGTTCCGCAGGCAGATATTTTAGGCCTTACTATACCAGATAATGATCTAAAATGGAATGAAGAAACTGGTCACTATGATTTTGGTGAGATCGATTGGGAGGAATTCTGGCAAGTGGTAAAAGGTCATGGTCCAATGAATAAATCTCGTCTTGATGCCCGTCGCAATGCGTGGGAGAATGGCGCGTGGGTTCGTGAAGCAGCTACGGCATACGCTCAGAAACAAAATGAACGCAAAAAACAAGCTGTATAAAATTTGTTTGTTTAACTAACTGAAAATATTCATTGATATGAAAAACGAGATTCCTCTCTGGGAAGTATTTATACGCAGTAAAAATGGCTTGGAACATCGTCATTGCGGGAGCCTCCATGCAGAAGATGCAGAAATGGCACTAAATAATGCAAGAGATGTCTACACGAGACGCAATGAAGGCGTGAGCATCTGGGTGGTGGAGAGTAAACACATCACCGCCAGCAACCCAGACCAAAGCGCTGAACTTTTTGAGCCCGCAAATGACAAGGTTTATAGACATCCCACTTTTTATGAGTTGCCGGATGAGTTAAAGCATATGTAAGTTGAAGTATAAGCCGAAGTATAAGGTTAAATGAAACTATGGCTGAAAAGAAATATGATTTAGAAGACCGAATCATTCAATTTGCCATTGATGTAATTTTGGTCTCACGAAAAGCTGATTGGAATGATTATTCTTCGAAATACTATCAACAGCAATTAATTCGCTCTTCAGGATCAGTTGCGCTAAACTTCGGAGAATTTCTAGGTGCTAAAAGTGCCAGAGATAAATTGAATAAACTCACGCTTTCTCACAAAGAAATCAAAGAATGTCAAAATAATTTGAAGATTCAATTAGGAGCAGATCTCAACGACAAACAAGAACTAGAAAAATTAGCTCAAGAATCCCTAGAATTGATTAAAATCCTAAGAGCCATCATTAATTCAAAATCCTAAGTAAAAAGTTTAAACTTAAACTTAGACTTCAGCTTAAACTTAAACTTAGACTTCAGCTTAAACTTAAACTTAGACTTCAGCTTAAACTTAAACTTAGACTTCAGCTCAAACTTATTATATGAAACCCATCCGCGAGTTAAACCCTCAATTCCTCACCAAAGAGGAAAATAAAGAAAACCTAATCAGCTACTTGCTGGAAACGGCAGATAATTACCTCATTCTAGGCCAGCGACTAGGTGAACTGTGCGGTCACGGCCCTAATCTAGAACCAGACATTGCCATCACAAATATTGCTCTGGATTTGCTGGGGCAGGTGCGTAGTTTCTATCAGTACGCATCCCAGCTTAAAGATGATAAAACTACCGAGGATGACCTCGCTTTTCTTAGAAAAGAAAGAGAGTATAAAAACGTGTTGTTAGTGGAACAGCCTAATACTGATTTTGCCTACATTATTGTGCGACAGTATTTCTTTGATGTTTACAACAAGTTGTTTTTAAACGCACTGCAGCAAAGCGCAGATGAAACTTTAAGAGCTTTAGCCTTTAAAGGAATTAAAGAAGCGGCTTATCACGAGCGATTTTCGGGAGATTGGCTTAAGAGATTAGGTGATGGAACAGAAGAAAGTCATAATCGCGTTCAACAAGCCGTGAATGATCTATGGATTTATACTGACGAACTTTTCCATAAAACCGATTCAAGCCGAGCGATGATAGAGGCTGGCATCGCGCCAGATATGCTTCAGCTAAGAGAGCATTACTATGAAAAGGTAGAAAACCTCCTAACTACAACAACACTAAACATTCCAGAAGTAGAATATTTTCAGAAAGGAGGAAAACAAGGAATCCACAGCGAGCACATGGGGCGCATACTTGCAGAGATGCAATATATGCAATTGGCATATCCTGGGATGAGATGGTAATGAAGTTGAAGTTGAACTTGAATTTGAACTTGAATAAATTGAAGAAATGGAGTACAGGGATTTGGCAGATCGATTGGAGGATTTTGCAGCTTTAATTATAAAGCAGTATTCTAATATGCCCGATTCTTATGCAGGTCAATATCTCGCTCAACAGCTCATCAGAAGTTCCTGTTCCGCGGCATTAAATTATGGGGAAGCTCTCGGCGCAGGAACGTCTAGAGATAGATTGAATAAATTGAGAATAGTTTTGAAAGAGCTCAGGGAATGCTTGAGAAATCTAAATATTCAATTTAAATCATCGCTTTTACAAACTGATGGTGCGAAACCTGTTCAAAAAGAAAACGATGAATTAATCAGAATTGTTGTAACCTTAATAAAGAACTCAAAATGATAGATAAAAGTTCAGTTTCAAGTTCGAGTTCAAATTCAAGTTTTTCCAAAACATCTTTTTTATATGGCTTGAATTTACCATCAACTATCCTTGATGTTTTGGAAGAGGTTAAAGATCCCGAAATTCCCGTTCTCAACGTCATTGATCTGGGTGTGATACGCGATGTTAAAGTAGAGGATAAGGAGGTTATGATAAAGCTTACACCCACCTATAGCGGTTGCCCTGCTATGGATGTGATAGGAGATGATTTGGAACGCGCTTTCGCGAAAGCGGGATATCAAACCACCATCCATTTAGTAATGAGTCCTCCATGGACCACTGACTGGATTACCGAGCGCGGCAGAAAAGCCCTAGAAGAATATGGAGTGGCCGCACCACTAGAAGAAAGTGCAGACAAAGCAGCCTTACTGGATGGGGAGAAAGTCGTGAAATGCACCAATTGCGGTTCAAAAAACACCCGGCTAGTCAGTCAGTTTGGTTCCACGGCCTGCAAAGCTATGTTTCAATGCAACGACTGCGGTGAGCCATTTGATTACTTTAAGTGTTTACGATAGCTGGTATTGCAAAGTATTAAAGTTGTAAAGTTTGTATTTCAACTTTCTAATTTCCAATCATTCTCAAAAAACTGTATTGAAATAATGCCTATATCAGGGACTAACAATATTTGGTTTCCTGTGGATCCTCTAGAGAATTGAAAAACTTCCTCATAGATTATTCCGTTTACTTCGACATTATTCAACAGAAAGAAAGTGTTGAATTCCCAGAAAGTACCAAAATCTGAAAATCTTTGATCTACGATTGTCGCATTTGATGAGGTTCCCGGACCTATGGTTATGTAGATTTCGTAGACTGGATTACCGCTCAAAGACACACTAAGGATTTCATTACTATTTTCACAATCCCCATAATCAAATGCAGTTCCAGTAGATGGATTGCTATCTTCATAAATGTCCCTCTCATAAAAGACTTCTGTAAAGGTGATTAAACTATCTCGATCGTTAAGGAATGTGATCTCTGAAACGTCTTGATAAGGCAAAGCTGCAATTTCATTATCATCCAAAAGATTTGTTTCGCTATCACAAGAACAAGAGGCCAAGAATACACAACAGCTTAAAACAACAATGAATTTTAGTATTAAACTTAGATTTAAACATTGAAAGAAAGATGCAAAACACCTCATTGATATTGAATAGTTTGATGTAAAAATAACATATCATCAGTATTTTTACGGAAATTTTATTCCGTATGTCGACATCTATTGAATTGAATATTTCTAATTCCATCGCCACTATTACCCTTAACCGTCCAAAAGTCTTCAATTCTTTTAATAAAGAAATGGCTTTTGCCCTGCAAGAGGCTCTCGATCGCTGCAAAGAAGATGATGTGCGAGCTGTGATGATCACCGGTAACGGTAAGGCATTTTGTGCTGGTCAAGACATTCAAGAAATTACAGACTCAGAGAAAAATCCAGGATTTGAAGCGATACTTGATGACCATTATAATCCAATTGTACAGCGCATACGTGATCTAGAAAAACCAGTAATTGCCGCTGTAAATGGTGTTGCAGCCGGTGCCGGTGCAAATATTGCTTTGTGTTGCGATGTGGTGATCGCTACAGAAAGTGCCGCATTTATACAGGCTTTCAGCAAGATCGGTTTGATTCCTGACAGTGCGGGCACTTATTTTTTGCCTCGAATGATCGGTTTCGGTCGTGCTAGTGCGATCGCTATGCTCGCTGATAAAATTAGTGCCAAAGAAGCTGAACAAATGGGGATGATATACAAATGTGTGAGTGACGATGAATTTCTCGCTTTCGCGAAAGCGAAAACAGAAAAACTCGCTCAAATGCCTACTAAAGCTCTTGCCAATACAAAAAAAGCACTCAACCAATCCATGACCAATACTCTCGAACAGCAGCTCGCTCTGGAATCAAAATTGCAGATCGAGAGCGCTAATACAGCCGATTACCAAGAAGGCGTCACAGCATTCATCGAGAAGAGGAAACCTAATTTTGAAGGGAAATAGTGATATTAGATCGTAGATTTTAGATATGTGATTTTCGATTTGATATGAACGCACAGACTTTAGAGGATAGACTGATTGAGTTTGCAGCCAATATTATTAGTGCTAGTAAACAAGCAGATAAGAGTTTTGCAGCAGAGCATTTGTCAAAACAACTTATTCGGTCAGCTACATCGGTAGCATTAAACTACGGTGAGGCACGTGGGGGTGAATCGACCAGAGATTATTTACATAAAATGAAAATTTGTTTGAAGGAATTAAGAGAGAGTTATGTAAATCTAAAAATCCAAAAACTGTCAATGACTATAACAAATCAAGACCTGATCGAGAATTTAATTGATGAAAATAATCAACTTATTTCAATTTTTGTAGTTAGCATCAAAAACACTAAGACCAATTAATAAATGTCAAATCAAAAATCAACAATCAAAAATCAAGATTCTCAAATCTCCAAAGTCGGAATAATAGGCGCTGGAACTATGGGCGCTGGAATCGCTCAAGTTGCCGCTACTGCTGGCTGTGAAGTAAAGCTTTATGATGTAAAACAGGATCAGCTCGATCAAGCTGCGGCTGACCTAGACAAGATACTCGCGAGACTCGTCCAGAAAGGCCGTATTGATAGTCAGGAAAGGGAGCGTATTCAAGGAAATATTGCTCACGTAGACGCACTTTCTGAACTGTCACATTGCGATCTAGTCATTGAGGCAATTGTCGAAAATCTAGAAGTCAAGAAAAAGGTTTTTGGAGAATTGGAAAAACGAGTTTCTGATGATTGTATCATCGCTACAAATACTTCCAGTCTAAGCATTACCAGTATCGCAAGTGCTCTAAAAAATCCAGAGCGATGTCTAGGAATCCACTTTTTCAATCCAGCGCCGCTTATGAAACTGGTGGAGATCATTCCTGCAGTGCAGACCTCTACCAATATAACTGAATTATGTAAAGAGACTATTGCAAGCTGGGGAAAAACGGTCGCTGTCGCAAAAGACACACCTGGATTCATCGTCAATCGTGTAGCGCGACCATTTTATAGCGAAGCTTTGCGCATCTATGAAGAAGGTATGGCATCTATACCAGCAATAGATAAAGCGGTAAAGCAAATGGAATTTCGCATGGGACCATTTGAACTTATGGATTTCATAGGTCACGATGTGAATTATGTGGTCACCGAATCTGTCTTTGAAGCATTCTACTATGATCCTAGATATAAACCCTCTTTGACCCAAAAGAGATTGGTCGAGGCTGGATGGATGGGAAGAAAATCAGGTAAAGGATTCTATGAATTTGCCGATGGTGTCAAGCAAGATCTAGATCACGATCCACAAATGCTTACCTGTGCTGATGTAAAAGCTATCCAAGATAGAATATTGGTCATGTTGATCAATGAAGCTGCTGATGCGTTGTATCTTAAAATTGCCAGTGCAGATGACCTTGACAACGCCATGACCAAAGGAGTCAATTACCCCAAAGGATTACTCGCTTGGGCCGATGAGAGAGGTCTGGATTGGTGTGTAGAACAATTGGACGCACTCTATGATTTCTACAGAGAAGATCGCTATCGCTGCAGTCCATTGTTGAGAAGTAAGGCAAGTAAGAATGAGATGTTTTTTGGCTAGTTTTTGAGTCATTGAGTCCGTGAGTGTATGAGTTAATCAGTATTTGTGTCTCTGATTGTTATGGAAGTGTAGGGTAAAACACAACATCAAAAATGGTAAAGAAATTGGAAAGCGATTATCACTTTAAGTTTGAAGATCTTAAGGTGTATCACAAAGCGATGGATTTTGGAGAAAAAATTGATCAGATTACGGCTACTTTCCCGAAGAAAGAGATGTACAGATTGTCATCACAGTTTGCTAGAGCAGCAGATTCCATTGCCGCAAACATTTCAGAAGGTTACGGAAGTACTAATGCAAACTTTAATCGTTATCTAAAAATGGCTTGGGAAAGTAGTCATGAATGTGTGACTTGGAACACAAAAGCCTATTATCGAAATTATATTATGTAGGAACAATTTGAAGAGAAAAGAAAAAGTCTTACTGAAATTGGCAAAATGATATCGGCTTTAAGGCGAAGTTTGGATAAATAGTTTTAATTCATAGTTGTATGAACCACTAGGGATTAGTTTCATCAAAAAATAACTACTCAAATACTACAAGACTCAAATACTCAACAACTATTTTCACATGAGTAAACTTATAAAAGGAAAAGATATTCCACACAAAATGCTCTCTCTTGACCCGTATTCAAGTTGGTTGGGAATAGAGATTATTTCGGTTGAAGTAGGTAGAGTAAAGCTGGGAATGACCATTAGGCCAGAAATGTTGAATAGCATGGGAAAGGCTCATGGTGGTATCACTTATGCTTTAGCTGATACGGCGTTCGGCTTCACTTCAAATACGCATGGTAAATATGCCGTAAGTATTGAAACCAGTATCAACCATATTGAGGCTTTAGAAAAAGGCGATTACATTACCGCCGAATGCACTCTGGATAAAACCAAAACCAAAGTTGGATTCAATATCGTTGAAGTAAAAAGAGGCGAGGAGCTGGTGGCACTTTTTAAGGGAGTGGTTTATAGAACAAGTGAAGAGTGGGAGTGATTACGCTTTCGCGAAAGCGTAACCGGCATTAGGTATTAGGTATTTGGCATTAGTATCTTTGAGAGATGAAAAGTGTATATCATTTTAAGTTTGAGGATCTACAAGTCTATCACAAAGCGATGGATTTTGCTGAAATAGTTGATGGGTTGACTAAACAGTTTCCAAAAAAAGAATTGTATGCCTTGAGTTCTCAATTTAGAAGAGCTTCTGATTCAATTGCCCTAAATATTGCGGAAGGATACCCTGGTAGTGACGCACAATTTGTCAAGCATTTAAATCACGCCATCTATTCAGCAAATGAATGTGTATCAGCTTCAACTAAAGCATACAGAAGAAAGTACATTTCGATGGATCAAAATGAAGAGAATAGGCGACAGCTATCTGAAATCACTAAAATGTTATCTAGTTTGAGAAAAACAGTTCTAGCTAGAAAATGATTTTTTCCCTAATCCCTAATCCACTAATCCACTAATCCCTAAATAAATTTCATGAAAAAAACATACATCATAGATGGAGTACGTACTCCCATAGGAAATTATAAAGGAACCTTATCAACGGTAAGACCAGACGACCTGGCGGCGCATGTGATCAAAACAGTTGTAGAGAGAAATCCCTCCATCCCGCAAGACGCTTATGCCGATGTTATTATGGGCTGCGCTAATCAAGCCGGAGAAGATAATCGCAATGTGGCCCGCATGGCGGGATTAATGGCTGGATTACCTTATTCTGTTCCAGGAGAAACGGTGAACCGACTCTGTAGTTCTGGCTTGAGTGCCATTGTACATGCACACCGTGCAATTCAAACAGGTGATGGCGATGTATTTATCTCTGGCGGAGTGGAAAACATGACCCGTGGGCCCTTAGTGATTGCAAAACCTAGCTCAGCATTTGGAACCGATAGTAAGATGTACGACAGCAGTTTTGGCTGGAGGTTTGTCAATCAAAAGATGGCAGACATGTATGGTGTAGACGGCATGGGAAATACCGCCGAGAATCTGGTAGAGAAATTTGATATTTCTCGTGAAGATCAGGATGCTTTTGCCGCGTGGTCGCAGAATAAAGCCGCTGCTGCTCAGAAATCTGGGAGACTTTCTAAAGAAATCGTACCTGTAGAAATCCCACAGCGCAAAAAGGATCCGATTGTATTTAAGGATGACGAATTTATAAAACCTACTACGAACAAAGAGATTCTGGCTAAACTACGTCCAGCGTTCAAAAAAGATGGCTCTGTAACTGCCGGGAATTCCAGTGGTCTCAACGATGGAGCAGCTGCCACAATCATAGTCAGTGAAGATGCGGTCAAGAAATACGGTCTGAAACCACTAGCTCAGGTTTTAAGTAGCGCAGTAGTGGGTGTTGAGCCTAGAATTATGGGGATAGGTCCGGTAGAGGCAAGTAATAAAGCCTTGGAGAAAGCTGGACTGACTATGGACGACATGGATATCATTGAGTTAAATGAAGCATTTGCCTCTCAAGCCCTAGCTTGTATTAGAGCCTGGGGTCTTGCAGATGATGATCCTAGAATCAATCCTAACGGAGGTTCCATCGCAATAGGTCACCCGTTAGGAGTAACTGGAGCTCGTATAGCTTACAGTGCTGCTTTAGAGTTATCGCTTTCGCGAAAGCGTTACGCATTAGTAACACTTTGCGTGGGAGTAGGGCAAGGGTATGCAATGGTAATCGAGAGTAGTGAATCTTAAGACAATAAGGTGAACTGACCTAATTTGCCTGCTCAACTTGCAAGCTTAGTTAAAATAGTTTTGTTTAAGCATCTAGAATATATAAGTCATTAGTATTAAGGTTTATCTTATTTTTAAGCAAATACTGCTAATTATGAAAAATCCGATATTTTCTTTTGAAATATTAATTTCATCGTTATTTCTTTGGACTATATTTTCATGCTCACCTAATAGTAATAATGATGATACCACCACTGATGATGAAGCAATAGTAGAACCTATTGAGAATATTTTTGATTATGACCTAGTTCTTACTAATCAACTTGAAATTGATTTATTTGGCGAAGAGAATTATACGAGAATTAATGGGGAAGTTATTATTGATGGAACCGATGTTCTAGATAATAGAATAACAAATTTGTCACCGTTAAACTCAATAAATTCAATTGGAGGTAGTTTGACAATTAAGCATACAGACTTAGTTAATTTGGATGGACTAGAAAACGTTTCTTCACCTGTAGATGTACTGTATATACAATTTAATGATGAACTTACAAATGTAAATTCACTAGGCGGTATTACGGAGTTCAATTCGATATATATTGAAGGTAATGATAGACTTCTAAATTTAGTTGGGCTCGAAGGAGCGGAGGAAATTAATTATTTAACTATTAGAAGCAATGCGGATCTTAGATCATTACGAGGTTTAGAAAACTTAAGTTCAATAGATGGTATGTTAAGCTTGAGAAGTAACAACGTATTGTCTGATATTCAGAGTCTAAGCAATCTAGAGTTTGCTGACAGGATAGTTTTAGGACATACTAGTGTAAATACATTGAGTGGACTATCGGGACTGCTCAGGGTAAGATCACTAGAAATCAATAACAATCATAATCTAACAAATCTTACTGGGTTAGAAGAGTTAACACATTTGGAAAGATTTGATATCAGGAATAATCAGAGCATGACATCATTGGATGGTTTTTCTCAAAGTATATCCACATTAAATAACTTACTTATCTCCAATAATTCTCATCTAGACAATCTCTCCGGTTTGAATAATGTTACAGAGATCACTGATACTTTTTCATTACTAGGTAATAGCGCTTTAAATCAAATTTCTCTCGAGGGATTAGTAAATTGTAGAGTGGTTTATATTGAAAATAATGGTTTACAAACCTTGAGTTTTCCAGCCCTCGAGAATTGCAATGTTTTAAATATAAACGATAATTATAATTTAGTAGAATTTCAAAATAGCAGCTTAGATTTTATTGGAAGAATTGAATTTGAGGATAATGAGCAACTGAATTTTTTATCATTTGATAATTTGGCAAGCATAGGACATATGCGCTTATGGAATAATGATCAATTATTAAATTTCAATTTTCCACAACTTAATTCTATGTCTGGCAACCTTCAAATTGGGTACAATTCCTTATTAGAAAATTTAGATGGGTTAACTTTTTTAACTCATCTACAAAGTGCTAACATCGTTATAAATAACAGTCTCGTAGATTTCTGTGGCTTGAACACCTTAGCTAATAACATGAATTTGAATAGCGATAACTTCACCTGTAGGGGGAATGGATGTAACGTCATGCCAGGTGATTTAACCAGTTCAGTAGATTGTGCATGTAATTAACAAAAGGTTTTTATGAACCTATATTTCCTAAAATATAGCATCTATCTTTTCTGAAGCTGTAAACTCTTTGAATTGATTTACTTATGATATGTTGAACTCAACATGTCAAGAGGTCTGTGATTATTGTAATTGAATAAAAAATATAATTTTCAATTGGATCATCGATTTTTTCTAAAAAACCACTCAAGAATATTGAATTACCACTAATAAACCTCATTTAAACCATGATTATCTATTTTTTTTAAAGTCTCATTTGGACTATTATTCCTACAGTAATGGTGTTAAGAGACGCTAAGAACTAATAATTATTATGTATTTATAGGAGTAGGGCAGGGATATGCTAAAATCATTGACAATGCTTATTTATAACCCGTTGTGCTAGTTAAAATTAAAAAACAGATTCAAAAAAAGACCGTGCATTTTATTGATATTCAGTATATTAATGGTGTCTAATCTGTAATTCTGATACCATGCACGATCTACCTGCAATGTACAAAAAACACCTTTCCTATCTCATTGATCTTACCAATCCGTCACGGTGGACGGAAACTTCAACAAGCGACCGGTCAACACTAAAATGAATGACCTGGAGGTCATGGCACTCGCCATTACCGGAGAGGCGGCCTCGATGCCCTGTCCCATCGTGCACAATGCCAGGGAGCACCGCATGAAGATCTGTATGGAAGATCTGGGCACGGCTCCGAGAAAGGGCTACTCGGCGGTTGACCGCCGCTACTACATTGGATACAAGCTCCACCTGCTCATGAGTATGCAGGGCATCTTCCATGACATGGCAGTGACCCCAGCAAACGTACACGACATAAAGTTCCTGAAGGAAAGGCAGTACGACGGTAGCGAAGAGAGGGAGATCATCGGCGATCGAGGCTAAATATCCAGGGAGCTCCAGGCCGATCTGTTCACAAGCTACGGTATAGAACTTCTCACCCCACCCAGAAAAAACCAGCTGGTCAAAAGCGCATTCTCGCCCGAGAGGAGAAAGAACCGTAAGTTTATAGAGACAAGGTTTTCACAGTTATGCTCCCAGTTCTACATCAAGATCAACCTCGCAAAGAGCTTCAAGGGCTTCCTGACAAGGGTCTCAAGCAAACTGGCCGCAGTTGTCATGCTGCAGATGTTCAATAGGGAAAACAACAGACCAATAAATAGGATCAGGCATGCATGGAACTACTAGCACAACGGGTTATTTATAATATAATTACAACTTTTAAAGCTTCAGCTTAGCTTAAAAAAATGAAACCCCAATTCAATTAGAATTGGGGTTCATTCTTTTATAACCTATTGATTCTATTTTTCCTCTACTGGCTTCACCGCTTGGTGAATAACGCGCTGTGGGAATGGTACTTCCACACCTATCTCTGCAAGAGCAGAAACGAAGTTTTCTTGTAGATAGAAGTTGACCGTCCAGACATCTGCAGTAAGCGTATATGGCCGCACGATAATATTGATAGAACTATCTGCATTTTCAACTACCTGAACAACAGGAGCTGGATCTTCAAGAACTAGGGGGTGATCTGTACAAAGCTTGCGTAATCGCTCTAGAGTTTTTGGTATATCAGCATCGTAGCTCACACCAATTGTTGTCTCACATCTTAAAATACCTTCAGTATTGAAATTGATGATGTTCCCATTGAGTAAAGGTCCGTTAGGCACGATGGCTAGCTTGCGCGAAAACAATAGAATTTTAGTTTGAAGTATATCGATCTCCTTTACTGTTCCGGTCACGCCTTGAGCTTCGATGGTATCGCCTACTTTAAAAGGCTTGAAAAGAAGTAATAAGACTCCACCAGCAAAATTAGATAAAGACCCCTGCAACGCAAGACCTATGGCTAGACCAGCAGCAGCTAGGGCGGCAGCAAGACCTGCGGTCTCAATTCCCAGAGTTCCGATTAATGCAACTAGCAGTAGGATCCAAAGACCGTAGGTGATAATATTGATAAGGAACTTTTGCAATGTGATTTCATAACCACGCTTTTCCATCAACTTACCTATAATCTTAACGGCTCTTTTAATGAGCCATCCTCCGATGATATAAAGCAGAAGTGCCTTAATTATAGGAACACCATATTCCAGTATTACATTTAAGATGGTCTCTGCATTGAGATTTTCTAACATATTTTTGTTTTTTGCAAAGTTAAAATTCTGACTTTGAACTCTGTTAGAGGAAGTTTAAAACTTGATAAAATCCAAGTGCTAGTTACTCATCGTCAAGAGCAGGCAAATCATAAATCAAATCTTCCATTCTGACTTTTTTATCTATGATACCCGTATTTTGAAATTCCTCAAGAATGATATCTACGGTAGATTCCCAGAGCTGACCGTCGCTAAACTCTGTACGCATAAGCCATTGTTGTACGTCACCCACTTGAAGGTCGTAATGCGATGCGATGGTAACATCGATGTTGGGAATTTCCTTAAAATCAACAGTGTAATTATTGATGACTTGCATCATTTTGGCAAGCGCCATTTCTTTCTCGGCGATACAATCTTGTGTAGCTGCGATTACAAAACTGGGCCAAGGTGTCGCAATAGTTTCCAGCCGCTTAAAAATCCCTTTATCAACTATAGGCTGGGTCATATAGCGTTCCCATAAAAACAACTGAGCCTCGTTATTGCTGAGAGCTGTTACAGCGCCATCAAGAGTATCTACAGGTTTGAATACAATCTCATCAGTATCCCAGCCGTGTTTCTTTGCGAGTAGATAACTCATAAGATGGGAGCCGCTACCATAACGACTTATGGCGATCGTAGCATCTTCTAACTGCCTGGTATCATCTGCCTCGATGGCTGCTGGCGCATGAACACCCCACAACAGTGGACTGGAGACGTACACTTGTAAGATTCGCGATGGATTGCCTGCGATGATATCTTTGACGATTCCGTCGGTTAAAATGCAAGCCACATCAATTTTATTCTCTCTCAGCAGCTTGCTCATGCGACCGGTTCCTTCTGGCACGTCTTGCCACTCTAAATTTATTCCCGCTTTCGCGAAAGCGTCATCTTCAAGAGCCAGATGCCATGGAAGATTAAAATGTTCAGGAACACCGCCTATGCGTATAGTCACGTTTTCTTGCATATAACAAAGGTACTATAGGATTTAATTTGTGTGCTTGTTTTTAAGATAATCGTAAATGGCACGCTGCGAGCGAATTTTTGCAGCTCCATTTTCCGGCTCCACGAAAGGATTATCTTCTTCGGGCGTGTGGATACGGGCTTTTACATTGTCCTTTAACTGAATGGCTAAAATATCTTCGAGTTCTTGAAAAACTTCTGGATCTTCAATAGGAGCCAGCACCTCAATTCTACGGTCCAGGTTACGGCTCATCCAGTCTGCGCTACCCATAAACATTTTAGGATCGCCATCGTTATTGAATATGTAAAGTCTGCCGTGCTCAAGATACGTATCTACAATGGATGTAATTTCTATATTCTCGCTCAGTCCCTCAACTTGCGGCACTAAACAGGAAAATCCTCTAACTATGAGCCGGATCTGAACACCTGCTTGACTCGCTCTGTACAGCAAGTTAACCATATCTGGATCCTCCAGCTGATTCATTTTTGCGGTGACTTTTCCCACCTTACCATCGCGCACAAGATCCATCTCATTCCTAATCATATGCTCAAAAGTGCGACGGGTAGAGAAGGGGCTTATCAAAAGCTTTTTGGCTCGTGGTATGATCAAATCCCCTTGGAGCACGTCAAATACTCTCGAGAGGTCTTTTGTTATTTTCTTTTCTGCGGTAAAAAGCCCGTGATCACAATAAATTTTTGAGGTCTGCGCGTTAAAGTTACCCGTACCTATGTAGGCATATCGCTTAATTTTTTCATTCTCTTCACGGGTGATGAGCATGACCTTGCTGTGAACCTTTATTTTAGGATAACTGTAAATTACCCGTGCGCCTTTTGCCTCAAACTTGCGACCCCACTCGATGTTGTTCTCTTCGTCAAATCTGGCCTTTGCTTCTACGAATACAGTTACCTTTTTACCATTATCAATGGCTTTGAGGAGTGCAGAGGTCAGCGCACTCTCACTGGCAACTCGATAAAGCGATATTTTGATTTCACGAACGTGTTCATCTACCGCTGCCTGATCAATCATGCGTTGCACATAGTCAAACGACATATAGGGAAAGTGCACGATCTGATCTTTTTCTGAGATGATCTCAAAATAATCTTTATCTGAATTTTCTAGATGCTTATGTTTGATAGGCTCAAAACCTGAGTCGTGTAATTCTGGATTATCTGTAGGATCTGGAAATGAAAAAAGATCATTGAAATTGTGATACGTTCCACCAGCAACCATATCTATTTTACCGAGGCCAAGACTTTTTCTTATGTTTTTTCTGACTGATTTAGGCATCGCCTCGTCATACAAAAATCGTGTGGCTTGTCCCACGTCACGTTGAGACAGGGAATTGTAGATCTGCTCTGCGAGATCTTCACCCAGCTCCTGATCCAGATATAATTCTGCATCTCTGGAAAGTTTTACGGAATAACTATCCGTAACGGTTTCATCGGGAAATATCTTATCTATATTGAGTTTGATAATATCATCTAAAAATGCAATGATATGTTTACCATCTTCTTGTTTTAAAGTGATGAATCTATCATGTTGATCAGAGGGAATATTTACCACACCGTACTTGTCCTCATGATCAAAGGTCACAATAAAATACAGCTGCTGATTTTCTAATAGTATATCACTCGATTTTGAGGCCTCTACAGATTTTGGAGTGACAAGGTCCTTTAAGTATTTCTCGTAATATTCGGTAGCCTCGGCTTTGTATTTTTTTGATACCTCATCAAATTCGAGAAGTTTGATGCCATGAGATTCTAACTCAGGCACTATTTCTCCAAAAAACAAATCTCCTAAATATTCTTGCTGGCTATGCACTTTACTGAGGATCTTTTTCACGATCTTGTTGGGTCGTAAAGCCAGTTTTTTACGAATGCTTTTCTTGACCTTTTTAAGCTGTCGCAATTGAGAAACCCGCACCCTAAAATGCTCGTCTAAATTGCTGGAAAAAATAGCTATGAATTTGAGCCTCTCATATAAAGGATTAGATCTATCAGCGGCCTCTTGAAGAACGCGATCATTAAAGCTTAACCAGTTAATATCGCGATGGCGGTATGGGAATTCATCTTTCACGCAAGTAAAAATAAGAGGCTACCCGCAGCAACTTGTGAAAGTAGGGTTAAGTTTACAGACAAAATTGTAAAGAAAATGTGGTTTTTCCTCTCGCTTTCGCGAAAGCGTAATTCTAATAAGCCAGCCTGCTAGTGATTATTTGCCTCTTTCTACTAAAAAGCTGTCCAGTTATTAAAGATTAATACACCTCACCATGTTGTGAAGCATCCAGACCGCGCTCCTCTTGATCCTCGCGTACGCGCATGGAAATGATTTTATTGACGATCCAATACAAGATCAAACTACCCCCAAAGGTGAATAGCGCCACAAGGACTAATGCGATCAAATGCCACATGAATGTTTCGGTTTCACCGTGAATGAGACCTACTTCTTCAGCAAAAACAGCTGTCAAGATCATACCTACGACACCGCCTACACCGTGTGAGGGAAAGACATCCAGCGTATCATCCAGCTCAGATTTGTTCTTGATCTGAATCGCCCAGTTGCTTATGAGCGCTGCAATGGCACCTATAAAAATACTCTGACCCAAGGTCACAAAACCAGCGGCGGGAGTAATCGCAACCAATCCTACTATAGCGCCAATGCACGCACCCAGGGCACTCATTTTTCTACCCGCAAAGCGATCGTAAAAGATCCAGGTGATCATAGCGGTGGCACTCGCTAGATTGGTATTTGCAAATGCAATAATCGTGTCAGTGTTCACTCCAAGCGCAGAACCAGCATTGAAACCAAACCACCCAAACCACAACAACGCTGTACCTAAAATAATATAAGGAATATTTGAGGTTTCATGAGTAACTCGTTTGCGTTTTCCTAAAAATACCGCACCAGCAAGAGCTGCAAACCCTGCTGACATATGTACGACGGTTCCACCGGCAAAATCAAGCACGCCCCAATTTCTCAACAATCCATCAGGATGCCAAGTCATATGGGCAAGGGGAGCATAGATCAGCAGAATAAAAAGAACGATAAAAACAATGTACGCTCTAAAGCGTATTCTTCCCGCAAAACTACCAGTAATTAATGCAGGCGTGATTATGGCAAACTTCAGTTGAAAAAAAGCAAATAATAAAAAAGGAATGGTAGCACCGAAATCTGGATGTGGAGACAGCGACACACCATTAAAGTTAAAATAGGTACGAGGATCACCGATTATCCCTCCCAGACTATCGCCAAAGGCCAAGCTAAAACCAACAAACACCCACAGCACGCTTACAATTCCCAGTGCGACAAAACTTTGTAGCATTGTAGAAATGATGTTTTTACGGTTAACCATTCCCCCATAGAAAAAGGCAAGACCAGGTGTCATTAAAAGTACAAAGGCGCTAGCCACCAGCATCCATGCAGTATCTCCTGTATCAATACTATCGGGAGCTTCTCCTAAATCATAACTACCGCTGAAAAATAAAATGAGTAGTACAACGACAATCAACAATACAAAATTCCATTTCTGTTTCATCTTGAGTCTTTGAGAGGTTTTGAGACAAATTTGAAATTTCTAGGAAAGCACCATCGATAAATGCTTAATTTTTTCTAAACGAAAAAACTAGATTTGTAAACAGGTGATTTTAAAATATTGTTTATCAGTTGATTGTATTTTATAATTAGATAAAGCCAATCATTGGGAGTTATAAGAAGTATAATTATTTCACTATTACATTGAGAATAACGCAGAAGTTGATCTAAGGTCCTTAAAATTCTTTGGTAAATAAAAAGCTCAAGAATCACCTGTATTAAGATAAATTCTTGAGCTCGTAATATGTTATGTAACGTAGGAAATTTCTATAGATATTCCTCCATAGGCGCACAAGTACACATCAAATTACGATCACCGAAGGCATCATCAGCGCGTCGTACGGTAGGCCAGAATTTATTCTCTTGAACATAGTCTAGTGGATACGCCGCTTGAGATCTAGAATAAGGGAAATTCCACTCATCTGCAGTAATCATTTGTAACGTATGTGGACTGTTTTTCAAAACATTGTTAGGCTCGTCTTTATCCGCTGCCTCGATTTCTTTTCTAATGGAGATCATAGCATCACAAAAACGGTCCATTTCTTCTTTGCTTTCAGATTCTGTAGGCTCGATCATCATGGTTCCAGTAACTGGAAAACTTACTGTAGGAGCGTGGAAGCCATAATCCATCAATCGCTTGGCGATGTCGGTAACTTCGATTCCCTTAGCTTTAAAAGGTCTACAATCGATGATCATCTCGTGAGCCGCGCGACCTTTCTCTCCAGTATACAGGCAGTCAAAACTACCGTCTAATCTTTGTTTGATATAGTTTGCATTTACAATCGCATACTCTGTAGATCGCTTCAAGCCTTTTGCTCCCAGCATGCAGATGTAGCCGTAAGAAATAATACACACCAAGGCACTTCCCCAAGGAGCTGCACTTATAGGAGTAATCGCTTGCTCACCACCTGTTTTGATCACTGGGTTTGTTGGTAGGAAAGGAACCAATTGTTCAGCTACGCAAATAGGACCTACTCCAGGACCACCACCACCATGTGGAATGGCAAAAGTCTTATGCAGATTCAAGTGACAAACATCAGCGCCTATGTTACCTGGATTCGTTAAGCCTACCTGAGCGTTCATATTAGCACCGTCCATATAGACTTGCCCACCGTTGTCGTGAATGATCGAAGTAATCTCAACGATCTCACTCTCATAAACTCCGTGCGTAGATGGATAGGTTACCATAAGGGCAGCAAGGTTATCCTTGTGTTTTTCGGCTTTTTGACGCAGATCTTCCACATCTATGTTTCCGTTTTCCAATGCTTTTGTTACAACGACTTTCATACCAGCCATCACCGCACTTGCAGGATTAGTCCCATGCGCACTCGACGGAATCAAACAGATGTTTCTGTGTTCATCACCACGTGAAATGTGGTAGGCTCTGATCGCCATAAGGCCGGCAAATTCTCCTTGAGCACCAGAATTGGGCTGTAAGGACGTTCCAGCAAAACCAGTAATTTCATTAAGCTGTAGCTCTAGCTTTCTCAACATTTCTTGGTAACCAGCAGCTTGTTCAACCGGAGCAAATGGGTGAATATTTCCCCATTGCGGATTGCTCAGCGGCAGCATTTCAGCCGCAGCGTTGAGTTTCATGGTACACGAGCCAAGAGAAATCATGGATTGATTCAAAGCAAGATCCTTGCGCTCCAATTTTTTTATGTAACGCATCAACTCCGTTTCAGAGTGATAGGAATTGAAGACTTCATAAGTCATGAAATCGGTTTGACGACCGGTACCTAGATAAGACTTATCTATAAGTTTTTCAATCTTCTCAAAAGGTTTGCCCAAAGCCGTTGCAAAGACTTCTACAATATCATTAAGGTCTTTTAGGTTTACTGTCTCGTTGAGAGAAACCTGAACGGTTTCAGTATCAGGATAATGAAAATTGATTTCTTTTTGAACCGCAATTTTGTGAACCGCCGCTGCATCAGTTTTAAATGAGAGCGTGTCAAAATAGTTCTCATTTGTCTGATAGATACCTAGTTTCTCAATAGCATCAGCTAGGGTAGCGGTCTGACGGTGCAACTTGCTGGCGATGTATTTGAGACCACGAGGCCCGTGATACACACCATACATTCCGGCCATTACCGCAAGAAGTACCTGGGCCGTACAAATATTTGACGTCGCTTTGTCTCTCTTTATGTGTTGCTCGCGAGTCTGCAACGCCATGCGCAGTGCTCGTTTTCCATCCATATCGCGGGTTACCCCTATAATACGTCCTGGAATCTGTCTTTTGAATTCTTCACGAGTCGCAAAATAGGCAGCATGTGGTCCACCATAACCTAATGGTATACCAAATCGTTGTGTAGTCCCAACAACTACATCAGCTCCCCAGTGGCCCGGAGCCTCGAGAAGTACTAATGATAGCATATCTGCTGCTACGGCTATACGTATGTTTTTGCTGTGGCACGCTTTCGCGAAAGCGGTATAATCAACCACATTTCCACTCGCACCAGGATATTGTAATAAAACGGCATAATAGCTGTCATCGAGATCCATTTCTTGCGGATTGCCCTCAACCAAATCAATCCCCAGCGGAATAGCACGGGTTTTGAGCAATTCCTTAGTTTGTGGCAAGCAGTCCTGATCCACAAAAAATTTGACTACCTCATTTTTCTTTTGATCGCGCTCTCTTACAGAAAACAATAAGGTCATCGCCTCAGCAGCTGCAGTAGACTCATCAAGAAGAGAAGCATTTGCGAGCTCCATACCCGTAAGATCTGCCACCATAGTCTGATAGTTCAGAAGTGCCTCAAGACGGCCTTGGGCAATCTCAGCTTGATAAGGCGTGTAGGCCGTGTACCAACCAGGATTCTCGAGAATATTACGCTGTATAACCGCCGGTGTGATAGCTGCGTTATAACCAAGACCTATATAAGTACGGAATTGCTGATTCTTGTCGCCTAGCTCCTTGATGTGTTTCAGGAAATCATACTCACTCATGGCTGGATCTAGATCCAAATCCTTCTTGAGTCTAATATTATCCGGAACGGTTTCATAAACCAGCTCGTCGATGGACGAAACGCCAATGGTTTCAAGCATTTCAGGGAGATCTGCCTTTCTAGGGCCTATGTGTCTCAGGGCAAAACGATCAGTATTCATAACAGCGTGCTCTCTAATTTAGGTTGCAAAAGTAGTCGATTAGGTTAGGAAAACTAACAAGCATTAGCTAGAGCTTGCGGGTTATTTTTCAACCTTTTTAGGGCAGTTATCAACCATGGGGAACTACCTTTGAATTCGTGCGATTTTTAAAGAACATTCTTGATTTCTACATTCGGTCAAGTATGCATGTAGCCGTAGCGCTTGTTTGTCTGGCGGTATTGATGAATTCCAATGTTACAGGCAACCTAGATTATGGTGTTCCCTTAATATTATTTTGCCTGACACTCGTAGGGTATAACGTTACCAAGTATGCTCATCTTTGGCTAGCTCGAAAGACATTTCCATTCAAAATTCTAACAACAATAGTAACCATAGTATGTTGCTTGTTGAGCGCCATTCTAATCATACCAGTTCTTAATACTGAATTGATCGTGTTACTAGGTTTGATAGCTTTGATCGGTTTTTCATATACGTTTCCTATATGTAAGGGTAAAAGTTTAAGGCACTTTCCCGTGGTGAAGCTGATCTCGGTTTCTGTGATTTGGGTTCTTTTAATTGTTGTCCTGCCATGGATTTTTGAGCTTTTGGTAGCACAGCATATTTCTGGATGGCATGTGATAGTTGAAAGCAGGAATGCATACGCAATTCTGATTCTTAGAGGCGTTCAAGTACTAATCTATGTTTTTGCTCTCTGCATTCCCTTTGAAATAAGGGATCTGAAATATGATGAGGAAGATCTGCAGACTCTTCCCCAACTGATAGGTGTTGGAAAATCAAAATTGCTTGGCGTTTTTCTTTGCGTGATCACTTTGATTATAGAAATCCTATTATTCCAATATTTCGAAATTGGATCAATTCTCAACATGGTTTTCTTTCTTTTGACTGCTGTCATGATCTGGTTCAGCAGCCGCGAGCGATCTGATTATTATGCCAGCTTTTGGGTGGAGGGAATTCCTATTTTGTGGTTTATCAATTTGTTATTATTTGCCTAATTCTTTTAAGGGCGAGCTATTCAAGGATACTTTAGTCATCTAAACAAAAATTGTTGTTCTCAAAATATTCTTCAAAACACCGCAACACAGACCCAGAGCAAATGGACGATCCAGATCTGGATCCCAAAATCTTGCAGCTTGCGGTAAATGATATCAACAAAATCAACAAAGTTTTAGGTGGATTTAAGTTCACCTTAAAAGAGGTACGCAAAGTGGCAGCTCAGTTTCCAGATGAGAAATTGGTAATCTGCGATGCTGGTTGTGGGGATGGAGAAATGTTGCGCTATTTGAACAATCATATCAAAGATGAACGCATTACATTTTTAGGAGTAGACTTCTCTGCCAATAGTATTCAAAAAGCTCGTGAATTGTCAGAGGGTTTGAATAGAGTTCGCTTTCGCGAAAGCGATATTCTCAAAGATCAATACCTCAAATGCGACATCTTAATCAGCTCACTCACGTTGCATCATTTTAGCGATGGAGAAATTGTGTATCTACTGAAAAAATTCAAGGAAATTGCGACTAAGTACATCATAATTAATGATCTGCACCGTCATAGGGTCGCTTATACATTCTTTAGGCTTTTTAGTCCTATTTTTATACGCAATAAGATCTCTCGGCAAGATGGTCTGATCAGTATTGCGTCTGGGTTCAAACAGGCGTGTTTTAAAAAATATGCCCTTGCCGCTGGGATCAAAAATGACCTTTTAAAATGGAAGTGGTCGTTCCGTTATCTATGGATTATTCCTACTTATGAGCGTCAAAATCACGCAGGTCACCACAGCCTTACCTAGATTTTATAAAGAAACTCCAGAGATCATTCCCTTTGTGGAACAATGGCTGGATGGTCAAGACGAGCGTTTAAAACGCAAGACCATCAAGATTTTTGAAGGTGCGGGTGTGGACCGCAGGTATTCCATCATGGATCCCGTGGAGGTTTTTACGCACTCCTCGTTTCAAGAGCGTAATGACATTTATAAAAGAGAAGTCGTGCCGTTAGCTAGCAAGGCACTAACGGATGCCTTGGAGAAAAATAACTGGTCGGCTGATCAGCTGGACTACATTATCACGGTGAGTTGCACGGGAATAATGATACCATCGATTGATGCCTATTTGATTAACGAATTGGGTTTGCGTCAAGATATTGTGCGTTTACCGGTGACAGAAATGGGCTGCGTTGCCGGAATTTCAGGTCTGATTTACGCCGAGCAGTTCTTGCGAGCCAATCCAAATAAACGAGCGGCCGTCATCGCGGTAGAAGCGCCTACGGCGACTTTTCAACTTGAGGATTACAGCATGACCAATATGGTGAGCGCGGCGATTTTTGGTGATGGCTGCGCTTGCGTGACCTTGTCTTCCCATCCTGAAGATGGAGGTGTCAAAATTCTAGGACACGAGATGTATCATTTTCCTGATGCCACACGCATGATGGGGTTTGATTTGGTCAACTCTGGTTTGCAGATGGTACTTGATAAACAGGTTCCGGAAACCATATCAGGTCATTTACCCAACATCATCCATCCGTTCTTAGAAAAGTACAGTTTAGAAATAAAGAATATAGATCACCTTGTTTTTCATCCGGGTGGTAAAAAGATCGTTCAAACAGTTGAAGATTTATTTGCTGACTTAGGAAAAAATGTGAATGAAACCAAAGAAGTCCTGCGTAAATACGGAAACATGAGTAGCGCGACCGTACTGTTTGTGCTGAAAGCATTTATGGAAAAAGGCTGTGAGAAAGGGAGCAAAGGATTAATGTTGAGTTTTGGGCCTGGTTTTACCGCTCAAAGAATTCTTCTAGAATGGTAAGAGATTTCGAAGGACAGTGGGGATTGATTCTAGGCGGTAGTTCTGGCCTGGGTTATGCCAGTGCATTGAAATTGGCGCAACATGGCATGAACCTGATCATCTTTTACCGTGCACCTCGTCGCGATGAACAAAAGATTGAATCAAAATTTGATAAGATCAGAGCTCAAGGTGTCGAGTTGTATGCCTTTAATAAGGACGCCACGAGAGAAGATCTATTGGAAGATCTGAAAACTCTAGTCAAGGAGAAATTGAATGGGAAATCTATCAACTTATTGTTACATAGCATATCAAAAGGAAACCTAAAGCCGCTTTTGGGGGATAATAGGCTCAAAAATTCAGATTTTACACAGACTTTGAACAGCATGGCTTTAAGTCTTCATTTCTGGACTCAGGCGCTGATTGAAAACGATCTTTTTGAAAAATCTGCTCGAATTTTGAGCTTTACCAGTGAAGGCAGCCAGCGGCCCAGTGCTGGTTATGCTGCTGTGAGTGTAGCAAAAGCAGCCCTTGAAATGTTGACCAAATCTATGGCGGTAGAATTGGCTCCCTTAGGCTTGCGCGCAAATTGTATTCAAGCTGGTGTCACAGATACCGTCAGTCTTAAAATGATCCCAGATTACGAAGGAATCAAAAATCACGCGACAAATAGAAACCCGTATCAGAAACTCACCACGCCAGAGCGTGTGGCAGATGTGGTTTACTTGCTCTGTAAAAGAGAAGCGCAATGGATTAATGGAACCGTCATCAAGGTAGATGGTGGAGAAAGCCTCAGGTAATGTTGTTAGACCCTTTAGATAAAATAGTACAAAACTTGCCCTATGGCGCTGGATTTAAATTTGTAGACAAGTTGCTAGAAATTAGTGACGATAGGGTAGTGGGGATTTATCGCTTTCGCGAAAGCGAACCCTTCTTCCAGCATCACTTCATCAATAATCCCGTCGTGCCGGGCGTCATTTTGACAGAATGTATGGCGCAGATAGGTCTTGCCTGTCTGGGCAGTTATTTGAATAAGGATGAAGCCATCAAGTCCTTTGCGATGACGGAAAATCATGTGGTTTTTTTAAAGCAAGTGCAACCAGAAACAACGGTAATCGTGAGCGCCGTGAAGAAATATCATAGGTTTGGTAAACTTAAAGTCCTCGTACAAATGCTGGATGAGAACGAGAATAAAGTTGCCGAGGGCTGGATGAGCGGAATGAGCGGTAGTTAGTTTATTGATAAGTTGATTTGCCTGGAAATTTTCATGATCGTAGTAGCTTTTGGAACGCTTTTGGTTTAGCATTACTCAGATGAAATTGAAAGCTTTTTATTTTATTGTTTTCTCCATGTTGATAGTCGGCTATTCTGCTGCTCAACAGCCCGAAGAAAATTTGCCGGTCGAAAAGGATTCAACTATTGTAGGCAAACGCGAATTTTTCTACGTTGATGGCGATTCTCTCGATGCCATAGAACTTGAGGATGTGTTGCTCTTGCAAAAACTCAATTTTGATAGCAAATATGAACGCATCAAATACTTGATTCTTAAGCGTAAGGTTCGTAAAGTCTGGCCTTACGCAAAGCTCGCGGCAGAGCGACTCGTGGTTTTGGAACAACGCCTGGCAAAAATCAAAACCAAAAACGACCGCAAGCGCTACTCCCGTATGGTAGAAGATTACATAGAAGACGAGTTCAAAAAAGAGCTCAAGAAATTTTCTAAAACCGAGGGACAGATTCTCATTAAGCTGATTCACAGACAGACCGGTCAGACTGCTTTTGATCTATTGAAACGCTTAAGAAGCGGCTGGAGTGCTTTTTGGTTCAATCAGACCGCCTCTTTATTTGACATGTCGCTCAAGCAAGAATACAATCCTGAAAAAGTGGTGGAGGATTTTTACATTGAGGATATCCTACTCAATGAATTCATCAACGACAAACTGCCAGAACAGGAAGCTGCTATCTCCTTTGATTATTATAAAGGCCGAGAATTATGGAACAGATATGAAGAAAACCTACCTGAAGATTACGACTCCATAAATATGGCTGCACGCGCAGAACGGATAAGAAAGTATAAAGAAAAGAAGGCGAGAAAGGCGCGAAGAAAGTCTAGAAAATAAAGTAAATTTGCCAGAAGTTGCTAACAGCAATTTTAGGCTATTCCCCCAAATATTTTATTCACAGACAGTTATCTGTAGCAAGTTCTTTCCTTGTTGTTAATAGCACTAAGTCTGTTTGTATCTAATAACCTTAGAATTAACACTTTTTTGGTTGATTTTTGTAAGTGGTAGTGCGAGCTGCATAAATATGGGGAAAAGATTATTACATAGAGCTTTAAGCTTTTATATATTGCTTCAAGTAGGCTGGGTGAGCGCTCAAAATGACAGGGTTCACTATGTGGAAAAAGGTGAGACAGTTTATGCTATCGCCAGAAAATACAAAGTCAGTCCCAAAAAAATCCTGCAGCTCAATCCTAACGCTTCTGATTTGATACAGATAGGTCAGGAATTGATAATTCCTAATCCCTCCATACCTTCGGCTAACCCTACAGCCAGTCTGGGAGATTTTGATTATTATTATGTTGAGAAGGGAGATACTAAGTTTGGCCTTTCTAAAAAATTCAATGTTTCCATTGCCGAATTGGAATCCATCAACCCAAATATGGTGCCCACCTTGCTCGCAGATACACAAATCAGGGTTCCCAAAGTCACTACCACAAATATTACAAATACTGAAGGATTAAAAACCCACTACGTACAAAAGGGAGAGACGCTTTATGGTATAGCTAGGATGTATGGAATCACATTGGATCAATTAATCAATGCAAATATTGATAGGCTAGGCAACGTTTTGCTGGCGGGTCAGACACTGGTTATACCAGACGCGGCGTCCCCCAGTCCTTCTCAGACTGATGACGATTTTTATCTCGTTCAGGCTGGGGATACAAAATATGGTTTGAGCAAGAAATTTAATGCGACTATTGAGCAGTTGGAATCGCTTAATCCAAGTATGATACCGACTCTCTTAGCTGGCGATCGTATCAAGATACCTAAAGAGTATATTACTGCCACTCAGAATCAAGGTGTCGTTGAGAATGAGAATAGTAAAAATCCAACCGCCCAAAATGATAAAACAGAATCTCAATCAAGTGACCAAACGCAAAATAATACTGAAGCTCAGGTTGAGGCAAATGAGGATAATTCATATATAGCCAGTAATTTAGAAATTTTGATTCCGTTTTCTAGAGCAGAGTTGAATGTGATTGATGACAAACAAGATTTTGATGCTCAATTTGCTAAAGGCTCGATTAGAGCTTTAGATTCTTTAAAAGCACAGGGCTACGAGAATGTGCCTGAATTAACTTTTTTAGTAGATTCTACATTGACATTACAGGATAAAAATAGAATCTATGTAGTCCCTTCCTTAAATCAAAAAATCAAAAATATCGTGCCAGATGAAGCTCTCATCTTAACTGGTCGTTCTGATGTGCGCAATGATAACTTGATTTTATTTGAAAATAATTCTACTAATGAAGGCGTGAAAACCTTTATGCTGGATTACGTAGTTGATCATTCAGACAATGTAATCTTAATTAATGATCTGGCAAGAGCTGATTATTCCGCTTTCGCGAAAGCGAGATACCCACAAATTTCTATCCTTACTGAAACACCTACTAAACGTATCACCGAAAAGGAGATTGAAGGTCTTCTAAAAAACGGAAAAACCAATTATATCGTTTTTAATACAGATGCAAATGGTGTAATGATAAATGTTACCAATTCATTGTTGAAGTTGAGCTCGCGATACGACATCAAAACCTCAATTCTTGATAAAAAATATCTTCCACAAGAGGAAAATGTTTCCAGTAAGCGTTTTAGAATTTTGAAAATGATTTATCCAGAATCAGACAACAATCTTCAGGTTGGTGCAAGCGCATACCATATAGGCTTTGAGACGACTTATGATGTTGTAAGAAAACTTAAAGTTATGGATAATGACTCAGGGGTTGATGTCATACCTTATTTGAAAGGTGATAAAATGGAGGTAGTTTCTTATAGAAAAGTAGGGGATCGACACTATCAATCTGGTTCATTTAAAGTTAAAAGCTATTAGTTAGGATAATGAGGACATATTTATATGTAGTGTTTTTTCTAGTGAGTGGTTGGCTTTCGGCTCAATGTCCATCTATTGGAAATAACAATCCGCAATTTTGTGATCTGGATCAGGCTCAGGTTAGCGACCTCCCAGCTACAGATAACGGCGCTGGTGTTAACTGGTTTAGAACGCCCAGCTCAAATACCCCCATACCGAGCAATGAGTTTCTTACTGATAATCAAGTGTTGTTCCTGGATTCAGCATCTGGTGGATGTGGTAATAGACAACGAGTAACTGTAGGTATTTTTGGTCAGCCTAGAGGCGCAAACTTCCAAGGGATTTGTGTCACTGATAACATGCAGCCTACATTGGATGATCTAGCCGTGAATGGAATCGATGTTCAATGGTATAATCAAAACACCGGCGGAGCCTCTCTGCCACTCAATACACCCATTTTTGATGGACAGATATACTATGCAGATCAGCAAAACCCTGTCTCAAACTGCCGTACTTCTAGACTCTCTGTAGTTGTAGAAGTCGTTTTTGTAAATAGTCCAACAGGCCAACCGGTTCAAACTTTTTGCACTGCGACCGGCACGCCGACAATAGCAGACCTTGTGGCTTCTGGAGAAAATAGATGGTACAGAAATGCTAGTTCTGCAGCTCCCCTTGATCCATCAACTCCACTTGAGGATGGAGAAGATTATTTTGCAACGACTATCGATCTTCCTTGTGAAAGCTCAAACCGATTCAGAGTAGAGGTGGTTCTTGAGCCTGCAAATGATTCAGGAGATGATACTATTGTTGATTTTTGTAGTTCAAGTCTCGTAGGGCAGCCTACTCTAGATTTATTTACATTACTAGATGGCACTCCCGTTTCTGGTGGTACTTGGACAGGGCCCATTCCTATATCTGGGAATTTAATCAATACCAGTGATTTAAATACAAATGGAGGACCTTACATTTTTACATATAGCGTTACAGCATCAGCGGCGTGTCCTGCAAGTTCAAGTACCCTTACTTTTAATATTACTACTCCATTATCTGCAGGAATAGGCGATACTATAAATCTATGTGAGACAAGTTCTCCAATAGATTTGTTTTCGATTCTAGACGGCAATCCAGATGTAGGCGGAACTTGGACTCCTGCATTGAACAGTGGTACAGATATTTTTGACCCAGCTGTAGACGCAGCAGGTAGTTATATATATTCTTTTCCATCTGTTCCTCCTTGCAACCAGGGATCATCGGCAACCATAGTGGTCAATGTCCAGAATGAGTCAAGTGCTGGAGTGGGTGGGAATGCTGATGTTTGCAACAGTGATGGTCCAGTAGATCTATTAACGCTTTTAGGAGGTAACCCTGATACTGGCGGTTCCTGGAGTCCGAGTCTGGCAAGTGGCACTAGCATTTTTGATCCTTTAGTTGATCCGGCTGGTGATTATACCTATACCGTGAATGCTATGCCGCCTTGTACTCAGACCGACCAATCTGTTTTAACCATCACGATAGATACCATTCCAGATGCTGGTGAAGATGGAGATGTACAATTGTGTGAAACCGATGCTCCTGTAGATCTGTTCACTTTTCTCGGAGGTACACCTGATGCTGGAGGAGTTTGGACGCCTGCTTTGGCAAGTGGTACAGGCGTATTGGATCCTAGTGTAGATGTTACAGGAGTCTACACCTACACGGTCTCATCAAACGGTTCCTGCATGACAACTGATCAATCTGTAGTGCTTGTTATCGTTCAGGATTTTCCTGATACCGGAAACGATAACTCCATTGATATTTGTGAGAATGGAATTTCAGTAGATTTGTTTCCTTTACTTGGACCAGACGCTGAAGTAGGAGGAGTATGGAATCCTGCACTTTCAAGTGGCACTGGATTTTATGATCCTACCATAGATCCTGCTGGTACGTATACGTATTCAATTACTGCTACGGGCTTTTGTTCGGATATTGTTAGCTCAACTGTGACTGTAAATTTATTAGACTCTCCTAATGCTGGGTTAGACAGTACAATTGATTTTTGTAGCACAGATGCTCCACGTGATCTTTTTGCAGAAATAGCTGGTAATCCTGATCCAGGTGGTGTTTGGGTTCCGGCACTTGCAAGTGGTTCAGGAGTTTTTGATCCACAAGTAGATACAGCCGGTAGTTATGAATATCAGGTATCAGAAAACACCTTTTGCGGTAATAGTGATACATCTCTAGTTACAGTAACTGTCCAACTGCCAGCTAATGCTGGAGTAGGAGGTAGTGCTGATATTTGTGAAAGTGATGGTCTGATCGACTTATTCACCTTGTTAGGTGGTAATCCAGATGCAGGAGGTTATTGGTTACCAGCTTTGGCTAGTGGCTCGGGAATTTTTGACCCTTCAGTAGATACAGCCGGCACCTATACTTATAATGTCAATCCAGTAATACCATGTACTTCAGTATCAACATCGACACTTATAGTTACAATAAGCGCAGCTCCTAATGCAGGAACGAATGCTTCCATCGATTTGTGTGAATCTTCAGCGATAGTTGATCTTTTTTCAGTCCTTGGAGGTACCCCAGAGAGCGGTGGTGTATGGTCGCCAGCCTTGAGTAGTGGCTCAGGTGTCTTTGACCCTTCTATAGATCAAGCAGGTATTTATGAATATACTGTATCCAACTCTGGTTGCTCTAGCTCCAGCTCGTCATTTGTTACTGTAAATTTACAAACAGAGCCTGATGCAGGAATTGATGCAACAATAACAATCTGTCCTTTTGATGGTCCAACAAATTTATTTTCAGTCTTAGGAGGAACACCTGATGCTGGAGGTTTTTGGACACCGGCTTTGTCTAATAACGATAATATCTTCAGGCCTGGTGTCGATCCATCTGGAACTTACACTTACACGGTAAATGGAATTACGCCCTGTAATGCATCGGCAACAGCTACTGTAATCGTTGACGCTCAACCCCTTCCTGATCCAGGTACCAATGGGAGCTTGAATGTTTGTTCTGATGATGGTACAGTTGATCTATTTTCTGCTTTAGGAGGTTTTCCAGAAAGCGGTGGTACGTGGTTTCCTGCTTTAAGTAGTGGAACAGGAATCTTTGATCCATCTATAGATTCCGCAGGCTCTTATAGCTATACAGTAGTAAGTTCTGCACCTTGTAATATCGCCGCTTCGTCTATAATTGACGTTACTATAGTACCTTCATCTAATTCAGGTGTAAGTTCCTCGATCTCAATATGTACTAATGCGACTGCTCTAGACCTGTTTACGGTATTAGGAGGAAGCCCAGATGCTGGTGGAGTATGGTCGCCTACCTTAGATAGTGGAACAGGAATTTTCGATCCTACTGTTGATCCAGAAGGTGTCTATACTTATACTGTCACAGGTACATCTCAATGTCCTAATCCTTCAAGCTCTACGGTAACCGTATCGTTTGAGAATAGCCCTAATGCTGGCAATGATTCTTCAATCAGTTTCTGTGAGTCTGATGCTCGACTGGATCTGTTTAATTTGTTGGGTAATGATGCCGATGCAGGAGGAACATGGTCTCCTGCGCTAAATAGTGGAACTGGACTATTTAATCCAGCTATTGACCCTTCTGGAGTTTATACATATACTGTAAATTCAGGCGCACCTTGCAATGAAAGTGATGCTGCCCAAGTTACAGTTTTCGTTCAAAACTTACCTAATGCTGGTCAAAATAGAAATTTAACTCTATGTGTCACTGATACCCCTGTAGACCTGTTCGTTATTTTAGGCGGTACTCCCGATGCAGGAGGAATCTGGAGTCCAGCCCTTGCGAGTGGAAGTGGAGTCTTTGATCCTGCTGTGGATACAGCCGGAGCCTACACTTATACGGTAGCGGCAACCGCTCCGTGTACGGCTAGCGATTCTGCCGTGGTGACCGTCACTGTGGAGGACGCACCCGATGCTGGAACCGATGCCAGCCTCGAACTCTGTTCTAATGACAATCCGATTGACCTGTTTACTGTTCTGGGAGGAATACCAGATGCAGGCGGAATCTGGTCACCAGCCTTGGCAAGTGGAAGCGGAGTCTTTGATCCTGCGGTCGATGCTGCCGGAATCTATACTTATACAATTACGAGCGCAGCCTGTGCGACCTCATCATCAAGCCAAGTGACCGTAGGACTTACGCAACAAGCCAATGCCGGTCAGGACGTCACTTTGGACATCTGTGGTAATGATGCTCCGATCGACCTGTTAACCTTATTGGGAGGCACTCCCGATGCAGGAGGTACCTGGAGTCCGGCCCTTGCGAGTGGAAGCGGAGTCTTTGATCCTGCGGTGGATACAGCCGGAGCCTACACTTATACGGTAGCGGCAACGGCTCCGTGTACAACAGACGATTCTGCCGTGGTGACTGTGACTGTAGAGGACGCTCCCGATGCTGGAGCAGATGCGAGCCTTGACCTCTGTTCGAATGACAATCCGATTGACCTGTTTACCGTTCTGGCAGGAACTCCAGATGTGGGAGGAACCTGGTCGCCAGCCTTGGCAAGTGGAAGTGGAGTCTTTGATCCATCAGTGGATGCTGCTGGAACCTACACCTACACGGTAACGAGTGCCGCGTGCGCAACTTCATCGACCAGTGAGGTTACCGTTAACATCACATCAGAGGCCAATGCGGGTCAGGATGCCACTTTGGACATTTGTAGTAACGATGCAGTGATCGACCTGTTCACATTGTTGGGAGGCACTCCCGATGCAGGAGGTACCTGGAATCCGGCCCTTGCGAGTGGAAGTGGAGTCTTTGATCCTGCTGTGGACACCGCCGGAGCCTACACCTACACGATAGCGGCAACTGCTCCGTGTACGACGGACGATTCTGCCGTGGTGACGGTCACTGTAGAGGATGCTCCCGATGCCGGAGCAGATGCCAGCCTTGATCTCTGTTCCAATGACAATCCGATAGACCTGTTTACCGTTCTGGGAGGAACTCCAGATGCGGGCGGAACCTGGTCACCAGCCTTGGCAAGTGGTAGCGGAGTCTTTGATCCATCAGTGGATGCTGCTGGAACCTATACCTACACGGTAACGAGTGCCGCGTGCGCAACTTCATCGACCAGTGAGGTTACCGTTAACATCACATCAGAGGCCAATGCGGGTCAGGATGCCACTTTGGACATTTGTAGTAACGATGCAGTGATCGACCTGTTCACATTGTTGGGAGGCACTCCCGATGCAGGAGGTACCTGGAATCCGGCCCTTGCGAGTGGAAGCGGAGTCTTTGACCCTGCTGTGGACACAGCCGGAATCTACACCTATACGGTAGCGGCAACCGCTCCGTGTACATCGGACGATTCTGCCGTGGTGACCGTCACTGTGGAGGATGCTCCCGACGCTGGAGCAGATGCCAGCCTTGACCTCTGTTCGAATAACAGTCCGATAGACCTGTTTACCGTTCTGGCAGGAACTCCAAATGCGGGAGGAACCTGGTCGCCAGCCTTGGCAAGTGGTAGCGGAGTCTTTGATCCATCAGTGGATGCTGCTGGAACCTATACCTACACGGTAACGAGTGCCGCGTGTGCGATCTCATCGACGAGTGAGGTTACCGTTAATATCACACCAGAGGCTGATGCGGGTCAGGATGCCGCTTTGGACATCTGTAGCAACGATGCAGCGATCGACCTATTTACTTTGTTGGGCGGCACTCCCGATGCGGGAGGGACCTGGAGTCCTGCACTTGCCAGTGGAAGCGGAGTCTTCGATCCTGCGGTGGATACCACAGGAGCCTACACCTATACGGTAGCGGCAACGGCACCGTGTACATCGGACGATTCGGCCGTGGTGATCGTTACTCTAGAGGATGCTCCCGACGCTGGAGCAGATGCGAGCCTTGATATTTGTTCGAATAACAGTCCGATAGACCTGTTTACCGTTCTGGCAGGAACTCCAAATGCGGGAGGAACTTGGTCGCCAGCCTTGGCAAGTGGTAGCGGAGTCTTTGATCCATCAGTGGATGCTGCTGGAACCTATACCTACACGGTAACGAGTGCCGCGTGTGCGATCTCATCGACGAGTGAGGTTACCGTTAATATCACACCAGAGGCTGATGCGGGTCAGGATGCCGCTTTGGACATCTGTAGCAACGATGCAGCGATCGACCTATTTACTTTGTTGGGCGGCACTCCCGATGCGGGAGGGACCTGGAGTCCTGCACTTGCCAGTGGAAGCGGAGTCTTCGATCCTGCGGTGGATACCACAGGAGCCTACACCTATACGGTAGCGGCAACGGCACCGTGTACATCGGACGATTCGGCCGTGGTGACGGTTACTGTAGAGGATGCTCCCGATGCCGGAGCAGATGCGAGCCTTGACCTCTGTTCCAATGACAATCCGATTGACCTGTTTACTGTTCTGGGAGGAACACCAGATGCAGGCGGAATCTGGTCACCAGCCTTGGCAAGTGGAAGCGGAGTCTTTGATCCTGCGGTCGATGCTGCTGGAGTTTACACCTACACTTTGAATGGAAATAATTGTGGTTCAGCTAGTTCATCATCCATCACGATAATTTTAGACAGCGCTATTGAATTAAATAATGTGGTTATCACACCAGAACCAGAAGTTTGTCTTGGAAATGGAAATATCGTTTTGATTGAAGGACTTGGAAATTTACCTGATGGTTTCTATGATTTTGAGTTTCAGTTGTCAGGAATTAATTCTGTCAACTTGACTTTCAATCTTGAGGTTATCGCAGGCACCACGCAAGTTGATATTCTCCCGAGTTCATTAACCAATGCTGGTTTAACTAATATCGAGCTTATATCTACTACTGGCAATACATTGCCATGCGGTACAATCCTAACAAACAATCCAACAGAGGGATTTGAAGTCATCAGCACCGATCCAGTAACATTAGAACCTAACGGAAACGTGTTTTGTGAAGAGGATAATCCTACAATTCAAGAGTTAACTAATAACCTTAATACAACGCTATCTGTAAATTGGTTTGATTCTGCCATAGGTGGTAATTTATTTGACCCTCAAGATGCCTTGACCAATGGTGGGATTTACTACGCTGAAGCAATTAGTTCTTCAAATTGCGTTACAAATGAACGAGTCGAGGTAAGAGTTTTGGTTGAACCTTGTGATGAACTAGGGATTATCATCCCAGATGGTTTTTCACCAAATGGTGATGGGATCAACGAGACTTTTGAGATTAAGAACTTGCGGGAGCTATATCCGTTCTTTGTGTTGAGAATTTACAATAGGAATGGAGATATTTTATTTACGGGAAGAGCACAAGATCCAGATTGGGATGGCTCTAATGCTAGAGATGTAACCATAGGTTCTGGTACGGTGCCGGCAGGAGTCTATTTCTTTGTCTTGGATCTCAATGCCAACAAAGACGACATTCAGGGAAGATTTTATCTAAGCGATTAAAAAATTGAAAAGATTGATTAAGTACATAAAATATTTCTGTTTTTTAATAGTGGCCGCCATCGCAGGAAAGGTTTCTGCTCAGCAGGATCCCAATTATACACAGTATATGTATAACATGAGTGTTGTAAATCCAGCTTATGCGCTGACTGATAATGATCTCATTCAAGCTGGACTGCTATACCGCGCTCAATGGGTAGGTTCCGTAGGTGGTCCCACCACAGGAACTCTATTTGGACATATGTCTTTTACAGACCGTATGCAGGGTGGAGTTTCAATTGTTCACGATGAAATAGGTGACGTGGTTCAAGAAACCAATTTCTATGTTGATTACGCCTATGTGTTGCCAATGGGAAAGTCAAATGCGCTGTCATTTGGTATAAAAGCAGGTTTTACCTCATTCAGCACTGATTTTTCTGGATTTGTCTTCAGTGATCCACTACCAGATCCGTCGTTTGCCGAAAATAGAAGTTCGTTCTTCCCTAATGTGGGGCTAGGTACTTTCTTTTTTGGTGACAACTATTATGTAGGTTTATCATCTCCTAACATTTTGCAATCTGAGCACATAAGAGATAACGATGGTGTTTTTAGTAGTGCTCAAGAAGAATTACACCTTTATCTTACTGGAGGTTACGTTTTCGCTTTAAGCGAAAACCTAAAACTAAAACCAGCATTTCTCGCAAATCAAGTCATGGATTCACCTATCAGCCTGGATGTAACGGCAAACCTTCTCTTTAATGATAAGTTTGAAATAGGTGCCAGCTATGGATTTGAAAATGAAGCCGCAGCGTTGGTCAATTTTAAGGTCACCGACTATTTGCGAATAGGTTATGCCTACGATTACCTGTTTTCTAATTTAGGAAGATTTAATAATGGTTCACATGAGGTGATGTTGTTACTGGATTTGAACCGCACAGGTAATGGGTATGATAAAAGTCCAAGATTTTTCTAATATGAAGGCGATTCGATTTTTATTGGTTTTTATTTTGATGTTAGCATCGGGAAATTCTTTTGCCCAGAAAAAACTGTCTAAGGCTGATAAACTCTTTGAGAACCGTGCCTATGTGCAAGCCATTGAAATCTATAAGGAACAGCGACCCTCTAGACGAAATCTCCAAAATCTAGGGGATTCCTATTATTATACCAATAAGTTGGAACAGGCCACAACTACTTATGAAACCCTCTTCGCCAAATATAAAAAGGGTATCAAAACGGAGTATGCTGAGCGCTACAGCCATGCGCTCAAAGGCCTGGGAAATTACAAACTGGCAGATAGCATACTTAACACCTATACAGATCGAAAAGTTGATACCGATTCACTTGCTCTCGAGCTGGAAAAAATCGTCCCGCACAATTACATCGTAAAAGAAGTGGGAGGGAGCGAGGCTGGCGATTTCGGTGCGAGTTTCTATAACGATACCATTGTTTTTGCTAGCATTCGTAACAAGAGTAAGTCCAATTACAAATGGAATGATGAACCTTATCTCGATCTTTACATGGGGCAACTCACTGAAGACAACGAGCTTGTGGATATTGAACCATTTTCAGATGAGATCAATACCAAAACCCACGAGAGCAATGCTTCATTTACCACCAATGGTGAAATTATGTTTTTCTCACGTACTAATAAAAAACGCGTGGATATACGTGGACAAAAGATCGCTCACGTTAAAATTTGGAAGGCAGATTTACTGGACGGTGAGTGGAAAAATATTGAAGAGTTGCCTTTTAGTAGCGACTTATTTTCTGTGCAGCATCCTTATCTGGATAAAAACGAGCCTAAGCTGTATTTTTCCAGTAACATGGCTGGCAACAATGATTTTGATCTTTATTATGTAGAAATCGATAATAATGGTGTAGTATCGAGGCCGGTTAAGCTTAATGATGAGATCAATACGCCGTACCGAGAACACTTTCCATTTATTGACGACGACGGCACACTTTATTTTGCCTCTGACCGTCCTGAAGGTTTTGGAGGACTGGATATCTACATGTGTCGCAAGCGGGAAGATGGAACTTTTACACCGCCTATAAACCTTGGAACTACAGTAAATAGCGGTCGCGATGATTTCTCCTACTATTTCAGCAAGAGCTATCAAAAAGGATTTTTGTCATCTAACAGAACCGGTCAGGATAAACTGTACTATCTAGAACGAGATGAAAATGAGCGAACTTTCATCATCAAGGGACAAATCAAAGATGCGATTACTGGTGAAAACCTGAGTGGGACAACTGTTACTTTATTGTCAGAAGATGGTGAAGTGGTGGAGCAAATGCTCATTGAAGATGAAAATGGCTACAGTTTCAATGTTTTACCTAATACCAAATACCAAGTTGAAGGTTACAAACCTTTTTACATCACAAATACTGAAGAAATTGAAACGCTGGACGAGGGCGTAGTTGAATTCGATATAGAATTGACACTTGAATCCTACGACGCTGCAGAAGATGTGGTGGTAACCGATCAGGAAAGCGGTTATGTTTACGTACAATTGGAAAACATCTATTTTGATCTGGATAAATGGGATATTAAACCCCAGGCGGCGCGCACGCTGGATATTCTGGTTGACCTACTGAATAAATACCCGCGCATGGAAGTACAGCTTGGGGCACATACAGACAGCCGAAATTCAGATGCCTACAACTTGAGACTCTCACAAAACCGGGCCGATGCTACCATGGACTACATCATTTCCCAAGGTATTGATCCTTCCAGACTTACCAGCAAGGGTTATGGTGAGCGTGAGCCGCTTGTTCCCTGTGGTGATAATTGTAGCGAGGACGAGTATGCGATCAACAGGCGCTGTGAGTTCTTGATTTTAAAATAAGTGTTTAGGCTTGTTTAAGATAACGCTTTCGCGAAAGCGAGATACAGCAAAACTTACTTACACGTTCATATGTTTCTCAACGATTGAATTAACTAAACCTCGGAGGTCTTGATTCTTATACCTCGCTGAAGTTAGAATCAATTTCTTAAGCTCAAAAAGTTGAGACCTCCGAGGTTTGAAATTCGAAAACTTAGTCCCGTTAAAAATCTCTTTATTAATTGCTGTCTTAAAAGTCCAGTTGTAATTTGTTCATTCTAAGAAAATGCGATGAACAGAGAAGAAATCAGAACGATAGGTGACCTTAAAAACAGTGGATGGCAATCAAAATCTATAAAAGATGAACTGAAGGATAACCTCAAGGAAAACATTATAAATCATAAAAATTCCTTTGAAGGCATTCATGGGTATGAAAATACCGTGATCCCTGAACTGGAGCGGGCTATTCTCTCTAAACATAATATCAACTTGCTGGGTTTGCGAGGCCAGGCAAAGACCAGACTCTCCCGCTTGATGACTGGTTTGCTGGATGAATATATACCTTATGTAGCTGGAAGTGAGATACACGATGATCCGTATCATCCTATTTCACGCACCGCCAGAGAATTAATTGATCGACATGGCGATGATACTCCTATTGAATGGCTGCACAGAGACGATCGATTTTATGAAAAACTCGCAACGCCAGATGTCACGGTTGCCGATCTTATAGGAGATATAGACCCGATCAAAGCTGCTAATCTCAAGTTGAGTTATGCAGATGATCGAGTGATCCACTACGGGATGATCCCCAGAGCTAACCGTTGCATTTTTGTGATCAACGAGTTACCAGATCTACAGGCACGTATACAAGTCGCACTTTTCAATATTTTACAAGAAGGAGATATTCAGATTAGAGGGTTCAAGTTGCGGCTTTCGCTGGATATGCAGTTTATTTTTACTGCAAATCCAGAAGATTATACGAACCGCGGGAGCATAGTAACGCCGCTTAAAGACCGTATAGGTTCTCAGATACTGACCCATTATCCAGAAAATATTGAGGTTGCCAAAATCATTACAAAGCAAGAGGCTAGAAACGATGAGCGATCCAAGGACGCAGTTCACGTCCCAGAACTGGCGATGGATCTTTTGGAGCAAATTAGTTTTGCAGCTCGAGAGAGTGAATACGTAGATGAGAAAAGTGGCGTAAGTGCTCGTATGAGCATTACCGCTTACGAGAATCTAGTGAGCACAGCAGAGCGACGCGCCCTCATGAATGGCGATGATGAAACCACCGTAAGATTTTCAGATTTCAACGGAATAATTCCAGCAATTACAGGAAAAGTAGAATTGGTTTATGAAGGAGAGCAGGAGGGAGCTGCTTTTGTTGCTCGACAACTGATTGGTGAGGCGACAAAAACCTTATTTCCCAACTATTTCCCAGAAATTAAAAAACTACAGAAACAAGACGAGGCAACACCTTATGACAAGCTGGTGGAGTGGTTTTTCCAAAACGATGGAGTAGAACTTCTTGATGAATTGAGCAATTCAGATTATCAGCAGTTGATAGATCAAGTCCAGCCTCTAGAAGATTTGGTTCAAAAATACCAACCAGAATTCTCAGCTCAGGATAAATACTTTCTGAAAGAGTTCATTTTGTGGTCTTTGGTTGAATTTGATAAACTCAGCAAAAAACGCTTTTCAGAGGGATATCAATTCAACGATCTGTACAGTAATTTTATCAAGGGGATTTAAATTTGCATATGCGCAAATTTTACTCCCTATTATTCATTTTACTGATTATTTCCTGTGGAACGGCTGATGATGAAAAAGAACTCTCTGAGGTAATTGACATCGCAAAAACTGCTGAAAAAGACTACAATAGTTATTACTCAAAGAATATTCTGAACCTTTTTAGTCCTACACGATTGGCCATGAGATTAGGAAAGGAGTTTTATGATATTCCTAAAATGGAGCGGCAGTATGTGTATACTTTCTTGAGAGGAGAGTTTGAAACGGCAACCTATAGTTTTATGGAGCATTTAGATCAATTCGGTCTTGAGATGATTTTATTTGATGTTCATAAGCAAGGTGACACCTACAGAGCAAACTATCAAATTCAAAATACAGAGGACGATATGGTCTCAGATTTTGTCGTGTTGTATATTGAAAAAGATATGAACGACCGTTTCAAAATCGTAAATTTTTATAGCCTTGAACAAGGTTTTAGTCATGGTCAAATTTTCAAGGATATTTTTAAGTCGGTTCAGGATGAAAGCACCTCAAACCAAATGCTTCAATATGAAAGTATGAATATTATTCAAGGAGCTAAGCAACTTTACGCAAACGGCAAGTTTGAGAAAGCCTACGACTCTTTAAAAACTTTAAGGCACTCCATTTTGAAAAAACCTGGTATTTCCGTCCTTGCATCCAGATTTGCATCAAAAGTATCTCAAGAATTATATTTAGAGGAACTGAGAAATATGAAGGAAATCACACCAAACAAGCAAAGCAAGTTGTTTTATGACTGTGTTATAAGAAATATTCAAAGCGATGAAAATGGTGAATGCACTTCAGAAATTGAGTCAGCCTTAATCAAAAGCTGATCTCTTTATCCCAAAGTTTAATAGACGTTTGTAAATAGTAAATGTCTCGCTTTCGCGAAAGCGTAACATGAAACTAATCAATTCCTATTCTCAATATCTTTATAAGCTGCAATGACTTTTTTCACAAGTCTGTGGCGCACCACATCTTTATCATCCAGATACATCATGCCTACACCTTTGATATCCTTGAGAATCAGTAAAGCTTCTTTAAGTCCAGAGGTCACACGACGAGGAAGGTCGATCTGACCTGGATCACCCGTGATAAAGAACTTGGCATTTTTACCCATACGCGTCAGGAACATCTTCATTTGTGCGTGGGTGGTGTTTTGGGACTCATCAAGAATTACATAGGCATTATCCAGCGTGCGACCGCGCATGAACGCGAGTGGAGCGATTTGAATCACGCCTTTTTCTACGAGACCAGCCAGCTTTTCTGCTGGGATCATGTCGCGTAATGCATCGTATATAGGTTGCATGTATGGATCCAGCTTTTCTTTGAGATCACCTGGCAAAAAACCTAGATTTTCCCCTGCTTCAACGGCTGGGCGGGTTATAATAACTCTTTTTACCTGCTTTTCCTTCAGCGCCTTAACGGCAAGAGCGACACCTATGTAGGTTTTACCGGTTCCCGCAGGGCCTATGGCAAATACCATATCGTTTTCCTTACATAGCTTGACGAGTTTACGCTGGTTAGGCGTCTTGGGACGTATGCGCAAACCGTGGTTTCCATGAACCAGAATATCGTCAGCATCGTTTGAAGCGTAATCTTCGCTGGTATCGGTAGTTAATAAACGCTCCATAATGTTCACATCCATCTGATTGTACTTGCCAAAATGCCCCAACATCATCTCGATGCGTTTATCAAATTCCTCCAGCTGTTCTTCATCACCATACACCTTCATAGTGCTGCCACGAGCGACAATTTTTAATTTAGGAAAGTGTTGTTTGAGAAAGGCTAGGTTTGAATTTTTAACTCCAAAAAATTCACTTGGATTGGTCTCGGAAAGGTCTATGATAAGTTCGTTCAAAAGCGATGATTTATGTGAGTGTATGCGTGGTTTATTTTATAGTTTTGTTAAGCGTTTGTACCGTATGAAATTAAGAAAAAACTTCATTCACGAGCAGCGCAACTAAAGATTTAACCATCAATTAATCAACAACGGTAGTTTACAGTATATGGCAATAATTACACTCACTACAGATTACGGTCTTAAAGATCCTTATGTAGGTGCGGTAAAGGGTGCTATTTTCAAGCAATTGCCTAATGTGAATGTGGTGGATATCTCACATTTCATTACTCCGTTTCACATCGCTGAAGCGGCTTATATCATCCAAAACAGTTACATCACATTTCCAGAAGGTACCATCCACATCATAGGTGTGGACGCTGAGCATACTCCTGAGAATCGGCATGTGGCGGTGCTGCTCAATGGACATTATTTTATCTGTGCTGATAATGGGGTACTGTGTTTGATTATGAACAAGTTGCGTCCAGAGAAAATGGTAGAGATCAACATTCATGACCGCATTGAATCCAACTTTACCATGCTCGATGCTTTTGTGCAAACGGCCTGTCACATCGCCAGAGGTGGAACGCTAGAAGTGATCGGTAAACCGGTGACTTATTTGCAGCGCATCGCCGGGATATTCCCCCAAGTATCAGACCAGCATCTCTATATTCACGGTCAGGTGATCTATATAGATAACTACGGTAATAGCGTTACAAATATTACCCGAGAAATTTTTGAAAAAATAGGGAAGGGGCGTGCCTTTGAACTATCTGCTAGAAGTGAACGTTATAAAAAAATACATGAGCGTTATTCTGACATCGTAAATTTTGATGTGAATGAAGAGCACAGGGATGTAGATGGTAAGGGCTTGTGTATTTTCAATAGTGCAGGCTACATTGAGATAGCGACTTATAAGTCTAATCCGCTTACGGTAGGAAGTGCAAGCAGCCTTTTCGGTTTGCGTATAGATACGCCCGTGATCATTAACTTTGAACGCATATGATTGTAAGAGTTGTACAAATGCATTTTGAGAAGGAACATATAGAAGCCTTTGAACAAATGTTTGATGAGATAAAAGAGAAAATACGCAATCAACCTGGCTGCCAACTCCTTGAATTGTATCAAGATAAACAAGATAAACAGAGATTTTATACGTATAGCTATTGGAAAGACGAGGCTGCTCTTGAAGCTTACCGCCATTCAGAAACATTCAAGGAAATATGGCCTAGAACTAAAGCCATGTTTGATCAAAAACCCGTAGCTCATTCACTTTCAAAAGTGCACAGCCTGTTATGAGAGCCATCTTTCTCAAGGAATTTAATAGCTTTTTCTCTGGTTTGACGGGTTATCTTGTCATTGCTCTATTTCTGTTATTGTCGGGATTGTTTGTCTTTGTATTTGAAGGCGATTTCAACATTCTGGATTATGGTTTTGCTGATCTTACACCCTTTTTTCTCATCGTTCCCTGGCTGTTTATATTTTTAATCCCAGCGATAACCATGCGCAGCTTGACCAACGAGCGGGATCTAGGAACTCTGGAACTCTTGGTTACCCGACCACTGAGTTTGAGAAAACTTCTACTTGGTAAGTATTTGGCAGCTGTAGCTTTAATGATCTTGGCACTTTTGCCCACGTTGATTTACATTTTTTCCATTGGTCAGCTGGGTGAGGAAATCTATAACTTGGATTACGGCAGTACATTTGGAAGTTATCTCGGTTTGGTTTTTATCGCTTTGACTTACACGTCTATAGGGGTATTTGCCTCAACAGTTACTTCAAATCAAATTGTAGCTTTTTTACTCGCCGCAGTTGTTTCCTTTTTGTTCTATTTTGGCTTTGAATCGGCTGCAACTTTGTTTCCTGACGCTTTGTTTATTGAAAAAATTGGTCTCAAATATCATTTTGAAAGCATTGCTCGTGGTGTGCTGGACACTCGAGATTTAATCTATTTCATAAGTATTGCCGTGTTCTTTTTCGCTTTAAGCGAAATATCACTAAAACAAATCCTCGATCGTAAATAAAATGGGTAGATATGTAAAAAATATAGCTCTGTTACTGATCGTTCTCATCGCCGTGAACTGGATTTCAAGCGCTGTTTTTGAGCGATTTGATATGACGAGCGACGGTCGTTACACTCTGTCTGATCAGAGTTTGGAATTATTGGAAAATGCTCCTTTACCCATCATCGTTGATGTATTTCTAGCAGGAGATTTACCGGCAGAATTTAGAAAACTCCAACAAGAAACCCAGCAAACCCTGGAGGAACTTGCTGCTGTTCATCCTAACTTGAAGTTCAACTTTATCAATCCCGTTGAGGGATTAGACGATAACGAGCGCGCACAAGTGGTGGAACAATTGGGTAAAAACGGCGTGAAACCTGCTATGGCGACCATCATGGATAATGTGAAAAGAACAAATGTGGTGGTTTTTCCTTATGCTATCATTCTTTATGATGGAGCTCGCACAGCCGTGCCTTTACTTAAATCTGTGGCACGTGCCTCTACTGAAGAGCGTGTGAATAGCAGCATCCAGCAACTCGAATACCAACTGATGGACGGCTTGAGAAAGGTAAGCCAGCCCAAAAACAAGAAAATCGCCATCATGCGCGACAGCGGCGAGTTGAGCAATATTAAAATTGCCGACTTCCTTGCGAGTATTCAAGAATATTATAAAGCAGCGCCCTTCGGAGTGGAGTTTGTGACACGCAATGACAGTATCTCGCCTGTCGAGGTGCTAGAAGAGCTAAAAAAATACGACCTGGTGATCGAGCCAAAACCTACCATAGCCTTTTCAGAAACTAAGAAATACATTCTCGATCAGTACCTCATGAACGGCGGTAAAATGATCATGGCGGTAGATCCCATTGTCATGGAAAATGATAGCCTTTCTAATGAGCAGGCCATCGCTTACCCCATTCCCAGAGATCTTGAAATCGACGAGATGCTTTTCCGCTATGGATTGCGTTTGAATTCTGGATTGATTAAGGACCTGAATTTTGGACCTATTGCGCTTGCGGCAGGTCAGGGGAGAAATACGCAATATCAAGCTTTTCCGTGGCCTTATTACCCTATTTCAAAAGGGAATCCATTATCTGACAAGGAAAACACGATCACTAAAAATATTGAAGATGTCAAGTTTGAGTACACCGGTTCCATCGATACGCTCAAAACACCTAATCCTAAGACCGTTTTACTCGCTTCGTCACAAAATACACAGATCGTCACTTTACCTGCGGTAGTTTCACTTGCTGAAATTGAACAGCAGCCAGACCGGTCGGAGTTTACGGCTTCATCACAACCTCTTGCAGTACTTACAGAAGGTGCTCTCACCAGCGCTTACAAGAATCGTGTCAAACCTTTTGACACGCCATCACACAAAGATCAGAGCGCAGAGAGCGCATTATTGCTCATCGCCGATGGAGACGTAATGAAAAATCAGGTGGATCGTGGGCAACCCCAAGATTTGGGTTATGATCGCAAAACTGGTGTTTTTTACGGAAATAAAGAATTCATGATGAACAGCGTGAATTATTTGCTCGATGATAGTGGCATCATTGATTTGCGCAACAAAGACATCAAAATACCCTTTCTCAACACTCAAAAAGCTTATGATGAGCGTTTTAAATGGCAAATGATCAACATTGTTTTACCACTTGTTGTTTTAGGAATATTTGGTTTGCTGTTTACGCTTTCGCGAAAGCGGAGGTACACTTAGTAACTCCGTTCTAGTGAAGCTTTACTCGTAGAAATATTCTGAAGAATAGATATCTCCGTCATAATCAACAGAAGTTTGAACTTCTTCAATTAAATACCCATCACCATCAAGTGTATGCTGATATTCTACGCGTGACGTAAAACCATTACGTTCATGAACGCGAGAGGTAATAAGGTTTCTTGCTCCAAAATATGATTCGCCGGCATAGGGTATTTCTCCTGCATCGATGAGAAAATTCATTATGTTGCCCTCGTAGAACTTATCCAGCCTAGAGAATCCACCATTTACAGGAACCGACAAGTAGTTTACAGTCACAACTTCATTATCCACACCTCCGTAGTTTATGGTTTCAATATCATTGTTATCCTTATAAGAAAATTCGGTATTTCGACGTGATAACAGTAAACCTTCAGATGAAAAGTTGAACTGAGTGATATCACCACTTTCAGTATTTCTTGCTTCCACTAGGGTATTTGAGATATAACTGTATTCAAAATTTCGTTCAAAGTCAGGAAAGCCAGGTTCACTTTCAATAAAACTTGATGATTGCACTCGTCCCTGTCCGTCATAAGTGTAATTCCAAATTGCAGTAAGTCCTGATTCCTCGTTTTCAAAAATTTCGCTGATGATTACACCATCGGAATTATAAGTATAATTTCTTTTGCTTTGAAAATCACCATTTGCATTCCAAATACTATCGACCTTCAGTTTTCCATCTTCAAAATATCTGTTGATCTCAGCAGAGGTCATGCCATTAGAAGACTCTGTAGATTCAATTCTTACAAGTTGTTTAAGTGGTTCTTGAGGATCATCTATGACACTATTATTATCGTCAGAAGTACAGCCGACAAAGAATGATCCAATAAATAATCCGATGATCAGAGAAAGTTTGTTCATTTTTTAATGATGGTTTTTATTTAATTTTCAAATTTAATGAGAATGAGCTCAAGTTACCAATTCTAATGATAAACGATTTGGATAATACTCAGGAATGGGTATAATGTAAACTTTTACTTCTTCACAGCTTTCACCTCCTCAACCGTAACCATCTCACCCTCATTCCAAGTTTGAATGGTGTAGTTCATAACATCAGCGACTTCTTCATCGTCGAGGCCTAGCGGCAACATCACGTTATTGTATTCTTGACCGTTGACTACGATTTTACCTTTCAATCCATATTTAACGGCGTGAATGCTCTCAGTGCGTTTTTCAGTAAGCCAGTCTGAAGGGTTGAGAGGAGGGAAGGCGCCGGGTACGCCCTTGCCATTTGCCATATGACAGGTGACACACAGTTCACTGTAAACTTCTTTACCGCGTTCCGCGCTCTGTTGTAAAGGTGTTTTCTGCACGTTTTCGGTATCCGATTTTCTGTTGATGGTAAATTTTTCCTTTTTCTCTTTACCGCCACAAGCAACAATAATTAGTAATGCGGGTATCAATAATTTTTTCATAGCTTCAATTGAAATTCAAAGGTAAGTTGGTCTACCATTCTGTGCGTTTATTTAGGCTCTAATCTGTAAATTCCATCGCCTTCAACACCCAGATAGATCAAACCGTCAGGTCCCATTTTTACGTTGCGCATGCGACCAAAACCATCAGCTAGTTTCGTTCTTTTTACAGCTTTATCACCCGATGTTTCTAGCATTTCAACGTATGAAAACTTGAGAGAACCTATGAGATAATTGCCTTTCCAGCCTGGATATTTGTTGCTATCGATTACCGCGAAACCGCTGGGCGCGATACTGGGATCCCAGTAGGCCATAGGCTGTGCCATTCCTTTTTGCTTAACCTTATCTGTAAATTTTGTACCGCTGTAATTCACACCATAACTGATGACTGGCCAGCCATAATTCACGCCAGGTTTGATAATGTTGATCTCATCGCCACCTTTAGGCCCATGTTCATGCGCAATGATTTCTCCAGTTTTAGGATGTTTCAACAATCCCTGCGGATTCCTATTTCCATAAGTAAAGATTGCAGGCAGCGCATCTTCACGTTCCATAAAAGGATTGTCATTGGGAATACTGCCGTCGTCGTTAATTCTGTAAATTTTTCCGCCATCGCGACTCAAATCTTGCGGATTCACGTCTCGTGCACCTCTTTCACCAATGGAAAAGTAGAGCTTACCATCATTTCCCCAAGCAAATCGAGAGCCGAAATGCTGTCCTTTTTTAGTATTGGGAGTTGCTTTATAAATCACTTCAAGCTGTTGTAGCTCATCATTAATCAATTTTGCCCGTGCGATAGCGGTATTTCCACCATTTCCTTCTCCTTGCTGGCTGGCATAAGAGATGTAAATGAATTGGTTATCTTCAAAATCTGGGTGTAAAATTACATCGAGCAAACCTCCCTGACCACGCACATAAATTTCTGGTACATTCTTGATTTCATGGGTAGTCGTACCATCAAAACGGAACATTTTACCTTCTTTCTCGGTAAAAATCAGATCACCAGAAGGCATCCAATCCATCCCCCACGGATTGCTCAAATTCTTGACTACAGGAACGATATTATAGTTCTCAGGATCTTCATGGAGTTGTAGCTCATCAAGGTCAGTGGGAGTGCTGATCTTATCGGTTGTCTCGATACTTTCGCTGTCATTTACTGCGATGCTAGACGATGGTTTTTCTTCCTGCTTACAGGCGACAAAATAGAATAAAAGAAGTATTAGTAAGAGTGGGCGCATGTTTTTGGCTAAAGTTAACTACTAAAATTCTTTATACAATATAGCGATGAAGTGGAGTGAGGCGCATGATTGAGTTTCCGCTTTCGCGAAAGCGAGAACAAAACAAAAAATCCCGTGGCTATCAAACCACGGGATATATAGAGTTACTAGGTGTGTCTTTTGTGAAGGCTAATTCAAATAAATCTGACACGTAAGCTAGTAAACGAGGAGCGTGCTCGTCGCCTCTCGATCTTCATTGAAAGGGTTGTTCTGATCTGTAGAGCGGTTGCGCGACAGTACCGGAAATTCTGACGTAAGAGTGTTTTTTGAAAGTTGCATCGTGAAGTTATTTAAGAGGTGAATATTATCTATACCTACGTCTGGAGTTCCAAGAATCACTGAAGGTGACATTGTTGCTCGTTCTGTTGTTAGTTTCTTTTCCTGCGTTTAAAAATCCTGCTGAAGTTTTCATAGTGTTTGTTTTTTTAAGGTTATATCTAATAGACGCAGCAGAAATCAAATTGTTACTGAGAAATTCTGCCAAAATCACTTTGTTAACTTTAATTAACTGTAAACCAAATAATTGAAATGCAAATATTATTAGCAAAATTTTTGTTAAGGTCAAATTTTCTTAGCATAAAAGATATCTTAATACTATTATAGAGATAAAAAAAAGCGGATCAATTGATCCGCTTTTTAGATATGAACACTCAAAAATTTTGTTATTCTTAGTTGTCCTGTACCTGAAATATTATGGGAAGGGCATAGATAACGCTTACCTTTTCACCGCGTTGTTCGCCAGGTTGCATTGTGGGTAAACTGCTAATGACTCTAAAAGTTTCTTCTGCTAATTTTTGATGACGAGCTGATGAGGCAATGTCTATAATATTACCATTAGAATCAATTTTGAATTGGACATTGATCTTGATCCTACCTTTTAAACCTAAATCTGCGGCAAGTCCAGTATTGAATTCTTTGCTTACATATCTTGATATATTATCACTCATGCATTTCTTTCGCTCTTCGTTAGTAAGGAGGTTCTCACATCCAGGATAGGTAGGTGCTTTTTCCAGAATTGAAAATGGTACGCTATGAGTTATGTTTTCACTTATTGGTTGCACATTGCTATAGGGGTCAGACAATTCTTCAATTTCAACAACTTCAATGATCTCATTGCCGTTCTCATCATAACTCACATTTTCAAAGTGCCAGGGCGAGTTGCCATCTTCACGTTCACCTTTTAGAATGGAAAATTCTTCACTGTCTATGGAAGCCATTGCAGGTCGATCTCTAGATAGAATTTCAAATAGGTGTAAGATCATTTCTTTATCCTTCGGAATGTCAAAAGCTTTAATTTGTTCCACGTCACGGAATATTGGATCTCTATCTTTATGCTCGATTATACTTATAAGCTGGTCGCCGTTTTCTCTGTCAATTGCGTAAGTTGTGCCATTATGATTGACTTTTACCCAAGCAGTCAAGAGTATCTCGCCTTCCTCAGTTTGAAGATATTCATAAAATTCTTTTGATGGTTTAGTCTCTGAAATTGGATATTTCTCAACAAGATCTTTCTCCTCTTCCGTCAACCCTTTATAGAAATCGACTTGACCTTCTTTGAAATCTTTCAGATCGATGATCTCAGACTTTTTTTGCTGTGCGGTTTCTTGTTCAATAACATCATCCGTACAGGCCGTATAGATAAGACTAGCACACACGATAGGAATAATCCAAAGAAGTTTGAGCAATTTTGTGGGTTGGGACTTGGTTTTTGAAATCATGGCGATACGTTTTTTAAGGTTTGATTTTTTATTGAAGGAATTGACTAGAGAAATTTGAGTTACCCCTAGCGTTTGAGCGAGGAGGCTTTCTTGGTACGGTATGGATTGATTGGAAGCCAGCTTTTGATCAACGATATATTCATGAACCACTTGGAGTTCTCTTTGCGCTAAGTGACTCACAGGATGAAACCAGAATACCACTCTTAAAACCTCATAAAACATCAAGTCCCAAGAATGTTTCTGCTCAATGTGAATGCGCTCATGTTCCACGATGGATTTGGTGATGTCCTCATCAAATTGTTCATCAAGGACTACATGATTGAAAAATGAGAAAGCCACACCTGATTCCTGAACTCGTGTTACAAAAAGATTATTTAGAAATTTTGTAACGCCACCAGCAATAAGCGATCGTACACGCGCGATTTTCAGAATAAAAAGAAGTAGAAATACAAAGCCGACGCCAGTATAAGCCATCCAGGCATATTCCGTAATTGTCAAATTCTCGACTTCTTGTTCTATTGAAATTGGTAATGGATCAGTCACGATCTCAACTCGTTCTGTAGCGACTAGCTCGTTTATAACTGGAGTAGGCTCTGCGAAAAGATCGGGAATTTGAATCGTTCCTACGGTAACCAATGGCAGTAAGAGACTCAAGACAGGAACGAGTAGGAGATAGGCTCTCTTAAATTGATGAAAGGTTTCCTTTTTCAAAAACATTTGGTAGACACCATAAAAGAGAAATGTAAGTAGCGCACTGTGTATCAAGTAATTCATGACTTTTTGTTTTTATCGATTTCTTCAAGCAGGTCTTCGAGATCTTGAACACTCAAATCTTCTTGTTTCATAAAAAAGGATACCATGCTTTTGTAGGAACCTTTAAAGTAATTGGCAGCAAATTTCTTAGCTGTCGCGCTGGAATATTCTTGCTTTGAAATAAGTGGGAAGTAAATGTGTCCGCGACCTTGTTTTCTATAATCTACAAAACCTTTATTTTCAAGAATACGTACAATAGTAGATACCGTGTTATATGCCGGCTTTGGCTCGGGCATTTCTTCAATGACCTGTGCGACACTGGCTTCTTCAAGTGTCCAAAGATGTTGCATGATTTCTTCCTCAGCAGTAGTAAGTGTCTTCATAAACTAAGTTCTTAGTTCAAATATAACTAAATATTTAGTTTCAACTAATTTATTAGGTAAAAAATAGATCTGGAGCGGATTATTAATTTTCAAGTCAGTTACTACCTTTGAAGCCTACATAATCAATATGGGTAAACAAAACATCACAAATCTTTTTAAAATTAAATACCCCATCATTCAAGGCGGAATGATCTGGGCGAGTGGTAATAAATTAGTGACGGCGGTAAGCAACGCTGGAGGGCTGGGACTATTGGGTGCTGGCTCCATGTACCCTCATGTTTTGAGAGAGCATATTCAAAAAACAAAAGCAAATACAGATAAACCCTATGGAGTCAACGTTCCACTACTTTATGCGGATCTAGAGCAGTTGATCGACATCATAATTGAAGAAGAAGTCCCCATCGTTTTTACCAGCGCCGGTAATCCAAAGAAGTATACGTCTAAACTAAAATCGGCTGGAATTAAAGTGGTTCATGTGGTGAGCTCGGTAAAATTTGCTCTTAAAGCGCAAGAAGCTGGAGTAGATGCTATCGTAGCCGAAGGGTTTGAAGCTGGTGGCCATAATGGGAGGGAAGAATCTACTACGCTAACCTTAATACCGCAAATAGTCAAAGCACTCGATATCCCTGTGATAGCCGCTGGTGGAATCGGTTCGGGTCGCGCCATGATGGCTGCAATTGCGCTAGGAGCAAGTGGTGTACAAGTAGGCAGTAGATTTGTAGCGACTCATGAAGCCAGTAGTCACATCAACTTTAAAAATGCCATAGTAGAAGCTCAAGATGGAGCCACAAGATTAACGCTTAAAGAGTTGGCTCCAGTACGTTTACTTCAGAATAAGTTCTATCAGGATATCCAAGAACTTTATCAAAAGTGCCCCACTCCCGAAGAACTCAAAGATCTCTTGGGAAGAGCCAGAGCTAAGAAAGGGATGTTTGAGGGAGACATGGATGAAGGTGAGTTGGAAATCGGTCAGGTCTCTGGATTGATTGATAACATTATTCCAGCAGCGCAAGTGGTTAAGGAAATGATTTTAGAATTTGAACAGGTGCGTCAGGAATTGCATGATCTGAAGTTGGATTAATGGCAAGAGCCCAAACTCAGGTTGAAGAACGCTGGAATGTGATCACTCATGGTTTCGGAGCTGTCGTGTTTTTTGGATTGTCATTTTACATAATCGTTGCAGCAGAGGGTTTAACGCAGTTGCAATGGCTCGGCGTGGGGGTTTATTTGTTTTCTCAATGTTTTTTGTACAGTGCTTCTACACGATATCATTATGTACAGCCGGGCAAGCTCAAATTCAAGCTCCGCAAATTAGATCATATCTCTATTTATGGATCGATTGCGGGAACGTATACTCCCATTTGTTTGATTACGCTAGCTGATAGTAATGGTTACTTGATTCTTGCGGCGGTTTGGGGAATTGCTGTGTTCGGGACGGTTTGGAAACTCTTTTTCACTGGAAAGTTTGAAGCTTTTTCCAGTCTTCTTTACTTAGCTATGGGTTGGTTGATCGTATTGGATATTAACAACCTCCTTGCAGCTTTCAGCACAGATCAGTTGAATCTACTTATCGCTGGCGGCGCATTCTTTACCATAGGTATCGTGTTTTATGCTTGGAATCGGTTGTACTTCAATCATGTGATCTGGCATCTTTTTGTTTTAGGAGGTAGTTTGAGCCATTATCTTATGGTCGACTCAGTCTTATTTAATTAGATAAGAAACGCCAGCGTGGCACCAGCGATCATTAAAATAACCTTTCTAACGTTGAATTTATGTCCATCACTTGATTCAAGAATCAGCGTTGTGCTTACATGCAACACGATTCCAGTAACAACCGATTTAATAGGTAACATATAATCATTCAAAACACCTATTTGTTGGGCTGACAGCGTTCCTATTCCAGACATACTGGCAAAAAACAAGACTGCCACCATAATCTTCGCAATCGAGTAACGGCTGGAGATCAAAAATGCCGTGAGAATGAAGGAAACAGGGAGCTTATGAATGGCTATACCGTAAACCATAGTATCATTATACTGTAATGGGATTCCTTCTAAAAAAGCATGGATGCAAAGACTCACAAACAGTAACCATGGAAAGCTTTTTGATTTTCCCTGGACGTGTAAATGCCCATGCTCAGCTCCTTTAGAGAAAAATTCCAAAATAATTTGGATAAAAACCCCTAATAAAAGGTAGGCTCCCATAGATTCATCGCCGCTCTCGTAAATTTCTGGTAGATATTCCACAGCTACCGCAGCCAGCAAAAAAGCACCGGAAAATGTAAGCAACATCTTTATCCCGGTCTTGTCTTTGGGCTTTATCGCATAAGCTGCACCAGCGCCGGCGATAACCATTAGAAAAGGAAGCAATAAATTCATGAGCCGGCAAAATTAACAGTTTCGGAGTATTGCGGGTATAATTTTTTCGGAATTAGATCACAAACTCCATTTTTCATCATTTTCGGGCAGCATCGCATCTTAAACCATCGTTCTCACGTAACTTTATCGAGTATGCAAAAAAATAGAGTAGTAGTTACTGGACTAGGAGTTGTTGCGCCTAACGCTGTTGGTGTTTCCGCTTTCGCGAAAGCGTTACAAAATCAAACATCTGGAATACGATTTGACCCTCAACTCGCCGAATTGAACTTTAAATGCCAGGTCTCAGGGACACCTCAATTAAGTGAAGAAGTCATATCAAAAAACTTCACAAACCTGCAACTGCGAGGTCTTAAAGCCAGCGGACTGGTCTATGGAGTGATAGCAGGCAAGGAGGCGTTTCAAGATGCTGAACTGGAAGCTGGAGAAGAAGAAGATCCAGATTTTGGGATCATCATGGGAACAGGGCAGAGCGGCGGCGAGAAATTCAGAGAAGCGATACATTATATAGACGATAAGAATGTGCGCCGGCTGGGCAGTACGAGTGTGATTCAGACCATGACCAGCGGGATCAGTGCGTGGTTGTCTGGAGAACTGGGCGCGGGAAATCTGGTCACTTCCAATTCATCTGCCTGCTGCACGGGAACTGAAGCTTTTATTTTAGGATACGAGAGAATCGCAACGGGCATGGCTAAGAAAATGCTCGTGGGCTCCACCAGTGATTCTGGCCCCTACATTTGGGGAGGTTTTGACGCGATGCGAGTGTTGTCCATACGATACAATGATCAACCCGAAGCTGCCAGCAGACCTTTATCAAATGATGCTGCAGGATTTGTACCTGGAAGCGGCGCAGGAGCCATGATACTTGAAGATAGAGACAGTGCCATAGCGAGAGGAGCAACAATTTACTGCGAGGTATTAGGCGGTGCTTTAAACGCTGGGGGTCATCGTGGTGATGGCTCTATGACGGCGCCTAATGGTAAAGCTGTGAAACGATGTATCAAATCAGCAATTGCAAATGCTGAAATTCAACCTGAAAATATTGATGCGATCAATGGTCATCTTACCGCAACCGTAAAAGATGCCTATGAGATTAAAAATTGGTCTGAGGCGCTCAACTTAAAAAACTCTAATTTCCCAAAAATCAATACGTTCAAATCCACTATAGGCCATTGCCTTGCTGCGGCAGGCAGCATTGAGCTCGTGGGAAGCATTTTGCAACTGAAAGAACAGATGATCTACGGGAATTCCAACATTACAGAACTCCATCCTGATCTGGATGGTTTTGTTTCAAGAGAAAATATTCCCGAGAATTCAGAGCATTTAAAAATCAATCATTTGATTAAGGCCAGCTTTGGATTTGGTGATGTAAATGCGGTTGTGGTGCTTTCTCAGTTTGTTCAATCATAACCCAATTATCAACAACACCCTGTTTATAAGAGCTTTATGTTAACGTGAATTTCATAATTAGATGACAATAACCTGTTGATAAGCTGTGATCTTTGTGAAAACACTATGAAATGGGTAAACGCAAAGTTCAAGTAGTCGTGATTAGTGATGTCCACTTGGGAACCTATGGATGCCATTCCGCAGAACTCAAGGATTATCTGAAAAGCATCGATCCTGACCATCTCATTCTTAACGGTGATATTATAGACATCTGGCAGTTTAGAAAGCGCTATTTCCCAAAATCCCATCTTAAAGTCATAAAAACGATTGTTTCCATGGCGAGCAAGGGAACAAAGGTCAGCTATATCACGGGTAATCATGACGAGATGTTGCGTAAATTCTCCAATAATCAACTAGGCAACATCGCACTTGTGGACAAATTAGTCTTGAATTTAAACGGTGCTAAAACCTGGATTTTTCACGGTGATGTATTTGATGCCAGCATCCAGCACAGTAAATGGTTGGCTAAACTGGGCGGCTGGGGCTATGATATCCTGATTTTGCTCAATAGGTTGATCAACTGGTTCCTCTTAAAATTAGGTAGGGAAAAATACAGTCTATCTAAACGAATAAAGGAATCAGTCAAAGGTGCAATAAAGTTCATCGACGATTTTGAAGCTACGGCAACCGATCTTGCGATTCAAAATCAGTATGATACCGTGATCTGTGGACACATTCACCAGCCACAAAAAAGAGTTGTAAAAAACTCAAAAGGCTCAACACTGTATCTGAATAGCGGCGACTGGGTTGAAAACCTTACTTCGCTAGAGTACAATGATGGTTCATGGCAATTGATTCATCATACGCCAAATTCCCAAAAAGAGTCCCTAGAAGAAGACAGCATGGACTTACCCACACCAGAGATGCTCGTGCAACTGATTACACACCACTAGAGAGAAATAATTTAGGATTTACATTTTCTACAACCTTTTATATTCCTGAATTTCTTTTTTTTGCTTTCGCGCTTCGCCGTCGGCAAGCCTTTGGCGAACTATGGAAAGCGTAAACATCAAAATTGTACCAATGGGGTTAATCAAGGAATTTAAAGAGTTTGCGGTCAAAGGAAACATGATCGACATGGCGGTGGGTATTATTATAGGTACTGCATTCAACAATGTCGTACAAACGCTGGTAAAAAAAGTCGCATTGCCACCGCTTTCCTACTTGACGGACGGCGTCAATTTTGAAGACAAGAAATATGTGCTGCGTGAAGCGATAGAAGGGGGAACCGGTAAACAGGCTAAAGAAATTGCTATCTCCTATGGTGAGCTTATAAATGCATTTATTGATTTCATAGTAATCGGTATCGTGGTATTTATCGTTGTAAAACTCATGAACCGCTTACGTCAAAAAGCAGATGATCCCAAGAACAAAGTGGTGGTGACACCTAAGGATATTGAACTGTTGAGCGACTTGAAAGATCTCATGGAAGAACAGAACAGAATACTCAGCGCTTCAAAATAATACGTGTTGAAAATTCCCCTTATGCTGGAACGGGTTGGGGGAAGGCCTAAAAGATCGGGTCAGGCTGTTTTCTCTGATCCCACTTGATATCACTTAATGCGCCGGCCTTAATACCGATAAAGAAGAACCAGCTGCTACGCGGACCGCCCAGCGGTGTCCAGTTGAAACTCAATCTCCAGCTTTCTAGATCCCGCTGAAAACGTAAAGTGGTAAAAGAAACACCCTTGCGCGCAAAGTCATAACCTGAGTTACCACCTATGCTCCAGCGAGGTGAGAGCTCCAGGTCGCCGCTAAACATAAGACTCTGGTTACTGATCTCGTTTTGACGCGCACTGTTGCTGTAGGTCATTGTATAGGCGACATTCAGGTTCCACGGGATCTTAAAACGATACCGATCTTTAGAAACATCTACTTCCTGCTTTTCAGCATCTTGCTTTTTTTGATTTTCTGCGTAGTCGATAGCCTCACCGAAAAGATCATCCTCACGACCTCCTTGTTGAAGAGTACGGTCATTTACTTTAGTAGTTCCAGGATCGCGATCGGTTTTTTCATCCTCAGGCAAAAAGTCTTTATCACTCAGCCTGAAGTTCACGCGTGCACCAGCGCGGGTCAACCGGAATAAACTACCTCCATTATTGATGTTGAAAGTGTTGATCCTTTGATTGTTTGAATCTAGCGCATAGGGATCCAGATTAGCATCAAGGTTAAGATCTACGGTTTTAGTAATGGGGATCACACCGCTTATGCGCAATGGACTCCAGTTTAAGGAATCTCCCGCTAGATTGTAAGCCGTATTGAAATTCAAACTTTTGATCAACTGAATCTTGTTAAGCTCCGTTTTTGTAGAATCGCGATCCCGCACTTTTGCTTCCACGAGATTTTGCACTCCTATTCCTATACTGCTGGAGAATACACGACCTGGTGCACCTGCAAAGGTGTTTTCAAATCTGGAGAAGAGTCGTTCTTCCTCACTCACTTCCAGTCCCTGCTCGTCTAGAATGCGCTCGTAATACTGATCAAAACTTGGATTTGCGGAATAACTGATATTAGGCCTTATGGTGTGACGTACCGCTTGAATGCGGGAGTTTTTGTTTTTGGATTCCCAAGTTCCATAAATGGTGGTTCCCACATTTGCTCCATAACTGTAAGTGCGGTAACTATCAAAGCCGCTTACCGTGTCACGTCTTATTTCAAAATTACCAGCTTCGTTCTCTACAAATGTTTGGCGTGTGGTCTGGAATACCCAGTTTTCTTCAAGATTAGCATTTGCACTTAGACTGAAATATCCCAACTTGAAGTTGGTCGCAACAGGAATGGAATGAGTAACACCACTTAGAGCTCCTTCAAACATATCACCGGTCAGGAAATCATCATCATTAGTCGTAATGCGATTCTCTGCACGCAAGTTGTATTGGAAGTTGATGTTCTGAATAATTCCTTTTTTTACCCCTTGCTTAGGTGCAAATGGGAAAATACGCGATATGCTTCCCTGGATTGTGGGTAGGGTCACATTTATGACTCCTGTATTAACGTTCTGATTGTGAGTGGCAGATGTGGTCAGGTTGATCTGCGGTTCTCCGGGAAAAGTCTTTGAGAATGATATAGAACTACTTAAATTATTGTTTAGAGTTGCCGCCTGATTGATTTGATTGAAAGACTGACGGTAAAACTGGCTACTCCCTAGGTTTACACTTGCGCTAAAACGGTTGTTGGGATTAGCCTTTGCGTCTTGACTGTGCTGCCAGTTAAAATTGTATCGTGTGGTTTGTTGAAAATCAGAAAACCCTCGCTCGCTACGTTTTTGATTTTCATAAAGTAATCTCACTGAGCCGTTAAAAGCATAGCGTTTTCGGTATGTACTCTCAGCTCTAAAGCCATAACTACCATTTGTAAAATAATCACCGAGCAGCGTGAGATCCATATAATCGTTGACTGCAAAATAATAACCACCATTCTGTAGGTTGTAACCTTGTGAGTTATTATTACCAAATGCAGGAACTATGATGCCGCTCTTGCGTTCATCCGTCATTGGGAAATAAGCAAAGGGTAGGGCAAGCGGTGTAGGCACATCTGCAATGTACATGTTTACCAGACCAGTAACGATTTTTTTCTTGGGAACAAATTTTATTTTGCGAGCCAGAAAATAATACTCTGGATCTTCAGGATTCTCAGAAGTTGTAAATCGAGCATTGCGCATATAGAAAACTGAATCGTTCACGCGTTTTACTACTTCAGCGACCACGTTGAATTCACCCTGTTTAGTATTTGAATTATAGGTGATGACCTTTTTAGTATCCTTGTTTGCAATGATACTGTCGGGTTTAACAACGTTAGTTCCTTGAGTGAAAATGGGTTTCTGCACATAGGTTCCCGTGCTGTCTTCTACAATTCCATAAGCGTAGATATCGCCCGTCTTGTTATCGATGACTATTTTACCCGCTTCTAACTTTATGTCGCCATAAACTACCACCGCGTTGTCATATAATGTTACGGTATTATTGCGCCTGTCTATGACCTTACGATCAGAGGCAGAGGTCTCTAGAATAAATTCCAGAGGACCTTTAGGCTTAACGGAATCCTTTTCAGTACTATCAGTCTTAACGCCTTCCTGAACCTGGTTAATCGCATCTTCCTTAGAGATTTTGAGACTGTCTATTTTCTCTTCAACCGGCGGTATGGGCTCATTCTTAGCGGGAACTTCTTGCGCAGCACCCATGAGTGAGATTGTTAGTAACAATATGGATAAAATGATATGCCGTAATGAAGTAAACAATCTATGCGATGCTATTTTCGTTAATGTTCTGGTCTGGTTTTTGAAATGTCAAAACTACATATAATTTTCAAGCGTTTTTTGATAATTACGCTTTCGCGAAAGCGTAACGATTAACAAGGATCATACCGCTATAACTATTTATGAGAACGTACCTATTTTACATTATTGCCCTACTGTCCTTACAGGCCCATTCAGATACTGGAATTGAGCGAGATACCACCAAAATATTTCAGGCAAATACATTTACCGTAGTGCTTGATGCGGGTCACGGCGGCAAGGATCCCGGTAAATATTATGCTAAAACAGCAGAGAAGGATATTGCTCTGAGCGTTACAAAGCTCGTAGGAGAGATGCTGGAGAAGAATAAGGACATCAAAGTCATTTACACCAGAAAAAGCAGACAAATTTCTGGAGTTGTACCAGCGCGCTGATATTGCAAATGATGCCAAAGCTGACTTCTTTGTTTCCATTCACTGTAATGCAGCTGATAGTAGAGCGGCAAAAGGGAATGAGACCTTTGTACTGGGACTGCACAGAAATGCCGATAACCTAGAGGTGGTTAAAAGAGAGAATGCGGTTATACTTCTGGAAGAAAATTATGAAGAAAAGTATGTAGGATTTGACCCGACAGATCCTTCCAGTTTTGCAAACATGCAGTTGATCCAAGAAGAATACCTGGACAACAGCATCCAGATGGCGGCACAAATACAGCAAGAATTTCATAAAAACCTTTCCCGAAAGAACCGAGGAGTTAAACAAGCAGGTTTTGCTGTATTGCGACTGACCTATATGCCTAGTGTTTTGATAGAGACAGGGTTTATCACAAATACTGAAGAGCGTAATTTTCTCAAAACCAAGGCAGGTCAACAAAAAGTGGCTAAGTCGATCTATGATGCCATATTAGATTACCATCAAAATCGGGACATCAATGCCTTTGAGGTTGAGCCCATTTCTGAACTTGAAATTAACGAAGTTAGTGCTAATTCAAGCACGGTCTATAAAGTCCAACTCGCAGCCAGTAGTCGCAAACTACCCGCAAAATCCTACAATTTTAAGAAGCTTCCAGAGATTTCCAGAGAACAAGAAGGCAATATCTACAGATATTTTGCAGGATCTACAAACGACCTGAATGAGATCAAAAAATTGCTCCAAGAAGCTAAAAATAAAGGTTATAGCAGCGCTTTCATCGTAAAATACGTGAATGGTGAGCGATCACGACTCTAGTTGTACTAAATAAATGTTAGCCCCACTTTACTAGACTACAGTATATTTACATTTGTGTAAAAGCGCATTCATGAAATTTTCTAAAGAAATCAAGGTGGGACTATTGACGGTAGCGGCAATAGCCTTATTCATTTTTGGATATCAGTACCTTAAGGGCCGCAACCTCCTTCAAAATGATCGGGTTTTCTATGCAGTCTATGATAATGTGGAGGGTCTTACTAAATCTGCTCCTGTAACTATCAATGGATTACGTGTAGGGAATATAGACGATATCGAGTTTCTGGACAATAGAGGTAGACTGCTCGTTAAGTTTCATGTAGATGAAGCATTCAGTTTCTCTAGCGAAAGTTCTGCCCAAGTGTACAGCACTAGTTTAATAGGAGGTAAAGCACTTTCCATAGTGCCTAAATTTGACAGTACTGCTCCGGTGGCTAAGCCTGGAGATACCTTGCCTTCTAAAATTGATGAAGGTTTTCAGGGGGAAATGATGGACCAGTTCTTACCTTTAAAAGATAAAATCGAGCATTTTGTGGTAACGGCAGATACTGTTTTAGAGAATGTAAATAGAACGCTGAACCCTAAAACTAGAAAGGCGATTACTTCAAGCATAGAAGAGCTCAATCAAACTCTGGTTGAATTTAAAATGCTATCTCGCAACGCTAACTCCCTGCTTGCAGACAATAAAGAAAATTTGAACCGTACTCTTGCTAATCTTGACACTACAACCGCTAATTTTGCCAAAATATCAGACACGCTTGCTCAAGTAGAGATTGCGGGAACTGTCAAAGAAATGGAAGCCGCCATTGCAAAGGTTAATGATGTCCTAGATAAGGTAGGTAACGGTGAAGGTAGCCTAGGTAAGTTGATGACAGATGATGCGCTCTATGTGAATCTTGAAAAGATGAGTAAACAAGCAGAAGAACTGATACAAGATATTAAACTGAACCCTAAACGTTATGTACACTTCTCGGTTTTCGGAAAGAAGCCAGGAGAGTATGAAGAACCAGAAAGTCGCGACCAATAATCCATGGAATTTATAGCACCTATTTTATTTGCCCTTGTTTTAATAGCTGGTATAGGCTATTTCACGATGAACATCAAAAAAATGATCCGCAACATTAAGTTGGGACGTGAAGTAGATCGATCTGATCGTAAAAACGAGCGTTGGGCTCAAATGACCCGCATAGCGCTGGGGCAGTCTAAAATGGTCAAGAGACCCATCGCAGGCTTCCTTCATATCATTGTCTACGTAGGATTTGTCATCATTAACATTGAGGTACTTGAAATCATCATAGATGGTCTTACGGGTCAGCATAGAATTTTTGCTCCGTTTCTAGGTCCTGTCTATGATTTCTTGATCGCCACTTTTGAAATTCTAGCATTTCTAGTTCTTATTACCGTCATTATTTTCTTGATCAGAAGAAACGTGATGAACATTCGTCGTTTTCTTGCTAGAGAATTAAAAGGCTGGCCTAAAAATGATGCGAATTACATTTTATATTTTGAGGTTGTACTCATGTTGTTGTTCTTAACCATGAACGCGGCAGATGTTGCTATTCAGAACGGCGTTGCCGCTGGAACTTTTACCAGTGAGGCCGCTTCACATTACGTTCAAGCCGGTAGTTTCCCGATCAGTTCATGGATCACCCCACTTTTTGATGGGATGAGTTTTGAGACACTGCATATTATTGAGCGGGTTTGCTGGTGGTTACACATCGTGGGAATTTTGATCTTTTTGAATTATCTCTACTGGTCCAAGCACTTGCACATCATGCTGGCCTTTCCAAATGTTTACTTGGCAAAATTGACACCAAAGGGTCAATTTACTAACATGGAAGCCGTGACTAAAGAAGTAAAAATGATGATGGATCCTAATGCCGATCCGTTTGCCGCTCCAGAACCTGGTGAGGAAGAAGGAGAACCAGAATCGCTGGGTGCAAAAGATATATTTGATTTGAACCAGGTGCAGTTACTAAATGCCTATACCTGTACGGAGTGTGGTAGATGTACATCTGAGTGTCCTGCCAATATTACTGGTAAGAAATTGAGCCCTCGCAAGATCATGATGGATACGAGAGATAGGCTGGAAGATGTAGGCGCAATCATCAATAAGAACGGCAAGTTTGAAGACGATGGTAAAACCCTTCTCAACGATTATATAACGACTGAGGAACTCTGGGCGTGTACCACCTGTAATGCATGTGTGGAGGCGTGTCCTATAGGTATAGACCCGCTGAGTATCATTATGGATATGCGTCGTTACCTTGTTCTAGAGAACAGTGCCGCACCTAATGAACTCAACATCACCATGGGTAACATAGAAAATAATGGGGCACCATGGCCTTACAACCAGATGGACCGCCTGAACTGGGCAAACGAATAAATATATGAGCAACCAAAGCTTTAAAGAAGCACTTAACGCAGATGGAACTACGGCTAGTCCCGTACTTCCTGAAGGCGTAAAAAATTATTTGATTGATATAGACGGGACCATCACAGAAGATGTGCCTAATGAGGAACCAGAACGCATGGCGACCTGTGAGCCGTTTCCAGACGCTCTCAAGACCCTCAATGAGTGGTATGACGATGGTCACATCATCTGTTTTTTCACTTCTCGTACTGAGGAACACCGTGAGGTGACAGAGAACTGGCTTAACAAACACGGTTTCAAGTTCCACAGTCTCTTGATGGGAAAACCCAGAGGTGGTAACTACCACTGGATTGATAACCACATGGTACGTGCCACACGTTATACGGGTGAGTTCACGCATTTAGTAGAGAAGGAAGTGACGATTGAGGTTTTCAAAAACCACAAGTAAGGAGAGATTGTATTTAATGTTTACGCTTTCGCGAAAGCGGAATAGAAAATGACTTTGTAATACGGAAAAGGAGGAAAGAAACAACGAGAATATCAAGCCCGATAGCTATCGGGACTGAATTCTTAATTACATATTTATGAGTGAGAAATTAGTAGTACCTACGGCAGCAGAGTTCATCGCTCAGGGCAAACAGCCCGAAGTACTGTTTTGGGTAGGATGTAGTGGAAGTTTTGATGATCGTTCAAAAAAGATTACCAGAGCCTTTGTAAAGCTTTTAAATAAAGCTGGGGTAGAATTTGCCGTGCTGGGAGCCGAAGAAAGTTGTACCGGTGACCCTGCAAAACGCGCTGGTAACGAATTTTTGTTCCAGATGCAGGCGATGATGAACATCGAGGTTCTGAATGGATATGAGATTAAACGTATCGTTACTGCATGCCCACACTGTTTCAACACATTGAAAAATGAATATCCAGAACTGGGTGGTAATTATGAAGTTATTCACCACACCAGCTTTTTAAAAGACCTGATTGCAACCGGTCGTCTTACCATTGAAGGCGGTAAGTTCAAGGGAAAGAAGATTACCTACCACGATCCTTGTTACTTAGGTCGTGCAAACGAGATCTACGAGGCTCCGCGTGAAGTCATCGAGAAACTTGATGCCGCACTGGTTGAAATGAAACGCAGCCGTCGTAACGGTCTTTGTTGTGGTGCTGGTGGTGCACAGATGTTCAAAGAACCTGAAGAAGGTAAAAAAGACATCAACATCGAGCGTACAGAAGAAGCTCTTGATACCGGAGCTGATATTATCGCTGCGGCCTGTCCTTTCTGTAACACCATGATGAGTGACGGTGTGAAAGGATCTGAAAAAGAGGGTAAGGTAGAAGTGCTGGATGTCGCCGAGCTCATCGCCAGCGCAGACGATCTATAATCCTTTATGGATAAAAACAAAATAAAAGGTACGATTGCTTCGGCTGTCATTGCGGGACTGGTTTATGCGATTATCATGTCACTGTTTTATCAGTTTTTCAATGATGAACCATTCAATCCCAAAAAGTTACTGGTTGATTTTCTACTTTTTGCCGTTATCGTTGCTGTAATTAACTTCATTTCTAATAACCGAAGAAAAAAGTAGCAATGAAGCCATCTCACGAGCCTGACGAACTACCCTGGAAAACAAGATTGATTTATGTATCAGGTTATACTTTTCTAACTTGTATCCTGTATTTTCTAGCACGTTATTATATTTTGGAAGACCCTATAGGTTGGAAAGAGGGCCTGTTTTTTACTTCATTTCTATTCATAGGTTATTTAACTTTTAGTAAGTACTTTATAAAACCGAAGAAAAACAAACCTTAGTTTATGCTTGTTGATTTCAAAATACTCCCAGAAAATGCCAGAGTCTGGATTTATCAAAGCAACCGACCTTTTACCGAGGAAGAGCTCGTTGAGTTGAAACCTTTGCTTGACGAATTCTTGAAACAGTGGACGGCTCACGGTAAAGATCTACAAGCTGGCTACGATCTGCCTTATAATCGATTCATCGTATTAGGACTGGATGAAAGTCAAGCCGGCGCTACAGGATGTTCTATAGATGCTTCCGTTCATTTTATTCAACAGCTTGAGCAAAAGTTTGACGTAGATCTACTAGACAAGATGAATGTCACCTACAAAAATGGTCAGTATCTCGCTCATAAAGATTTGGCTAGTTTTAGAAAAATGGCAAAGGCTCGATCTGTATCCTCAAAGACTATAGTTTTCAACAATCTCGTACAGAACGTAGGAGAATATCGGGAAAACTGGGAAGTGCCTGCAAGTGAGAGCTGGCATGCTCGATTCTTTTAAAAACTACAAAAGCCTGATGAAGTTCATCAGGCTTTTGAATTTTAGGGAATTGTTGAAATTACTTTTCTTCAGGAAGTAGAATAGCAAGAAAATAATCTTTATTCAAGTATTTCTTCGCGGCGTCTTGAATTTCCTTCGCCGTCATATTTTCAACGGTTTTTTCAAAATTCAAGGCTTGGTTGATATCCCTCATCTCCATATCAGAGTTAGAAAGTGTGCTCAACCAGTATCTGTTCGTTTTGATTTCTTCTTTGTGTTCTAACAAATACCCTTCTTTTACTTTATTCAAATCTTTTTCGGTAGGACCTTCTTTCTTGATCTTTTCAATTTCTGCCTGAGTCGCAGCAACCAGTTTGTCTACATTTTCTGGACCACAAGGGAAAGAGATATTGAAATAGAAGCTAGGATAGCTCATCTTGCTCAAGCCACCTCTTGCGCCACCGCTGTAGATACCACCTTCTTTCTCCCTTAAGGTTTCAATGATTTTGATAGTCAGTACTTCACCTAGTGCATCCACAAGCAGATCATCCTTAGCACTGTACTCTGAAATCTCATAGCTCCAGCTCATTCTTACTTGACTCTTTTCATCAGTTCCCTTTCTAACTATTTTCTTACGAGTTCCCTGCTTTTCTCTCCAGTCATTGACCTGATACATTTCCTTACGGTTCAAGCTCGGTAAACTAGCTAGGTATAGCTTAGATAGTCTTTCTAATTCTGCCAAATCTACGTTACCTACGAAATAGAAATTAAAGTCGCTGGCATCTGCAAAGCGCTCTTTGTACAATTCATAAGCTCTGTCATAATCGGCTTCGTCATAAGATTCTTCAGTAGGAAAACCAGTATAACGAGGATTATCGCTAAATCGCTCTTTGTTAATTTCATTACTGAAATAGGTATTTGGATTAGCCATCATGCGACCGATGAATGATTTTTGTTTTGAGATAAAACTCTGATAAGCTTCTTCATCTTTATTTAAATCGGTAAAATAGAGGTGAATCAATTGAAACATGGTCTCTAGATCCTTAGGCGTCGCACTCCCGCTGAAATTCTCCGTATTTGTTCTAATACTTGGGTAAACACTCACGAGTTTTCCCGTCATGTACTTATCCATATCAGTTTGAGACAGGCCAGCTACTCCAGCTTCGGTTAGTCCACCGTTTGCTCTAATCACTTTTTTATAATCTTCATTTGAATACAGACTGGTACCTCCATAGCTGTAAGCCGACATTAAGATCTCATCATTTTTGAAGTCTGTGGGTTTTGCTATTACCTTGATACCATTAATCAATGTATAGGTGGTCGTTCCCAGCGCCTCGTTTTTCTCTGTATTCATGATTGAACCAGCTGTAGGCATTTCTTCAATCAGATTTTCTCTGATCTCTGCATCTTCATAAGGCTCAATCGTAGCGTTCTCAATCTTTTCAAGAACCTTCATTACTTGACTCTCAGTAGGTGGATTGTCTGTAGTAGGTCCTGTAAATACGATGGTGCGATTATCTTCATGAATATATTCGGTGATTTTTTCATTTACCTCTTCTACTCTGATTCCAGGGATGAGTTCGTTCATTTTTTCATAAGTCCATTCAACGCTAGGTGTAGCATCTTTAGAGAAATAAGATTGCACATAAGTTCCTACAATTCTAGAACTTTCTCTTTTATTCCTATCGTTGTAAAAGGTTTCGTAATATGATTTGTAAGCCGTTTTTGCTCTTTCTAATTCAGCTTTGTTAAAGCCATAAAGTTTCACACGTTGATTTTCTGTAAGCAAGGCTTCAAGCGCTTTCAGCTGACCGTCCGGAGCGCTACCGGCAAAAGAACTGTATTCATTTTTATTACGCGCTACGGTACCCCCATAGCTGCTAGAACCAAAAATGAAAGGAGGATCTGCTTTTTGTGTTAACTCCTGAAGACGGTTATTGATCATAAAAGAAAATAATCCATTCACTAAATCGTCTCTAAAATCAGCAACCGTAGTGGTAGGAGAAGATTTGGTTCTATCCTTATAAGAAATACTTACTGAGGCAAACGTTGCCTCATCATCTTGTGCGATGGCAATTTTTGTATCGTCATGATTAGGCAATTCAATAACGGGACGCTTTCTTGGCTTTTCAGCGGGCTTGATTTTACCGAAATGTTCCTTTATTTTTTGCTCCATGGTCGCGACATCCAGATCACCTACGGCAACTACAGCCATCAAGTCTGGACGGTACCAGTCGTTGTAAAAACGCTTAATGGCTTCTGGCTTAAATGTTTTAAGGATGGAATCTTTTCCTATAGGCAAGCGTTCAGCATACTTAGAACCATAAAATTGTACTGGAATGGTGATCTTGTTCATTCTATCACGAGCACCTTTTCCTGTTCTGGATTCTTCAAGTACTACACCGCGCTCATCGTTGATCGCATCTTCTTCTAATAACGCGCCGTGCGCCCAGTCTTCAAGAATAAGAAATCCTTTCTCCAGCTTTTCAGGGTCATCACTGGGTATGGGAAGTATATAAACGGTCTCGTCAAAACTGGTGTAGGCATTCAAATCTGCGCCAAATTTCACCCCAATTCCCTGTAAATAGTCAACCAACTCATTTTTATTAAAATTAGTTGTTCCATTAAAGTTCATGTGTTCCATGAAGTGGGCAAGACCTTGTTGATCGTCATCTTCTAGAACAGAGCCTGCATTAATTGCAAGTCGCAGCTCCACTTTATCCTCTGGTTTACCATTATTCTTTATGTAATAAGTCAGTCCATTATCTAACACACCCATTTTTACAGATGGATCCATGGGTATGGGCTGCTGTAAACCTTCAGACATTGCATGGTCAGAACTTAGGTTTACCGCTTCTTTTTTTACATCTGCTGTACTAGGAGGTGCATTTTTTGTTTGGGTTTTCTGTGATGGTGAGCATCCAGCAAGAAGGATTCCTGCGGCTACCATCATCGATAAAATGTTTTTAATCATGGTAATTGGTTTTAAAGAACTATTTATTTAGTTGTAAATATAGGTCACGCTATTGGATAAAGGGAAAAGGATTGATGAGAATTACGCTTTCGCGAAAGCGTAAAAATTAAACACACCTTTGATTTTTAAACGTTTAAAAGAATCTAACAATTTTACCAGTGGGTTTAACGTGGTATTAATTATAAGAGCGGTGTTGAATCATTATCTTCTAGTAAAATAAAACACCATGAAAAAACTAGTAACCATAATTACATTATTATTTATAACAGTAGTAGGTGCGCAAGATATTGTAGCACCGCCAGCTTCAGAAGAACAAAAAAATGAAGCGGTAAAAATGGCCGAGGCGCTTGATGGCGAATTAGGCTTGACTTCAAAACAAGAAATGATGTTTAGGAATAAGTATACAGAGTTCATCGCTAGGAGAGAGGCTGTCATGAGATCTAAACGTACTACTGCCAACAAAAATGATCTGCTTCGACAGCTTTACATTGAGCACGGTCGCGAGTTAAACGACATTCTCACCGTACCACAACGCCAAAAATTCAAACAAATACGAGAGCAACACGACCCATTAATTGTAATTGCTAAAGAATAATTATAAACTAATTATAAACCTCGACAGAAATGTCGAGGTTTTTTAATGATTGCATCTTATAGTGATGATCTCGTGTAAACGTGTCGTGTACCGCTTGCTTAAGTGCTCGCACCGCATTTTCCAAGTGGAGTTAAGGTCCTGGCCTGCAAATTTGATTTTCCCATGATTTTTTTTATTCAGATGGTCTACAGAGCTGAATAGAGCAGCGTGCTCTGCGGTTTCTTCTTTAAAAATAGCGAGCTGTCGGCTGTCGTTAGGTGCGAGTCCTAAGGCTATGACTCCCGCTTTTTTATAGAGAATACCTTTTAAAAAAATCTTTTGTAGACCCTTTAAGGTATATTGAGTCATAACGATGGTTGAATTAGTCGCGTAGGGAAGATTGATGGTAACGCTGTTGTAATACTTTCTATGCTCTTTCTTATGTGGGTTTGAGTGGATAAAGATCTGCAGGCTTTGGCAGCAGCTGTTTTGCTTTCTCAATTTTTCGGCAAGTTTAGTGACATAGGTGACTACTCTTTCGCGTAAAGCGGCATAATCAGTAATATCATTTTTAAATGATCGGGTTACTGCCATGTTTTTACGATCTGCCATTTCTTCAAGATCGAGCGTAGGTTTCCCAGAAAGATCGCGCTTGAGTCTCAAGCCTACCACGGTCATCTCTTTCAGAACGTAGGCATCGGGCAGTTGTGTGAAATCCCGTGCCGTGGTGACACCTATTTTTTTGAGTTTCTCCGCATAGCGCCTACCGATGCCCCAGACATCATCAATTTGAGTCCAGAGCAGCGCTTTTTCCATCAATTCTTCACTATCGATTACATGAACGCCACCGGTTTTATGTATAAACTTTTTGGCGATTTTATTAGCTACCTTGGCGAGAGCCTTTGTGGGCGCGATGCCTACGCTTATGGGAATGCCGGTTCCTTTTGTGACCTTAGAGATCATTTTTGCACCATATTCTCTCAAGTTGTGGTAGGTGAATCCTTCCAATTTTATAAAAATCTCATCTATACTATAAACCTCATAATCTGGACTGAACCGGCTCAGGATTTCCATCACCCGGGCGCTCATCTCTCCGTAAAGCGCATAGTTAGAAGAGAAGGCGTGAACTCTTTTGCTGGCAATCATATCCTTGATCACAAATGTGGGTGTTCCCATTTTAATGTTCAATTGCTTGGCTTCATTGCTACGTGCGATGACACAACCATCATTATTAGAAAGCACCACGACAGGCTTACCATTAAGTGCAGGATTGAAAACTCGCTCACAGCTCGCGTAGAAATTGTTGCAGTCGACCAGGGCAAACATTACAGACTTTTAATGGCGTGAATGACAATTCCCCAGATGAGGAATTCATTATCTGCCTTGACTTCAATAGGTGGATATTTGATATTTTCAGCAATGAGCCACACGCGATCTCGCTCGATCTTGATGCGCTTCACCGTAAACTCGCCATCGAGAAAACAGACGGCAATAGAACCATTAGAGGGCTTTTTGCTTTTGTCAATGATAAGCAAATCACCATCGTCCAGGCCGGCATCTTTCATACTATCCCCATTCACCCGGCCGAAAAAGGTAGTGCTCTTATTTTTAATCAGCTCTTTATTAAGATCTATCGCCTCATCCAGATGATCATCAGCAGGTGAGGGGAAGCCGCAAGAGATGGGTCCCAGATAGGGTATATCAAGTACAGAGGTGAGTGCTTTCTTAATCGTCATATTTGGATTATTTCCATCACAAAATTAGGAACTATTCCAATGTGGATATGTAATAATTCAATTTTTAGTTTTCAACAAGGTGTTACTTATATCATTTTCAATAGCGTTCTTAGAATTCTTACACTTTTGAGTATTTTAGAGCCGCTAACCAAGGGTAATTCATGGCATTATTTCAAACTTCTGTACTCAAGTCGCATCTCGCGCAACTGGATGTTGACACCGTAGATAAATCATACAAGAAATTCCAGAAATATTTTCATAACACTACTATCCAGGAAAATATCAGGGCCAATAAAGAGGAGCAATTCCAAGCCAAGTTCCTCGATGAGCTCTTTGTCAATATTTTGGGCTACACGTTAAGTCCCAAACCGGATTTTAATCTGACCACGGAATTTAAGAACGTGACCGATTCCAAAAAGGCAGACGGCGCGATTCTCAACGATGGTAAAGCGGTTGCGGTGATCGAACTCAAGGGAACCAAAACCAAGGACCTGGAGAGCATACGCCAGCAGGCTTTTGGCTACAAGAACAACCAGCCGGACTGTGTTTACGTTATCACGTCCAACTTTGAGAAGCTGCGTTTTTACATCAATGATGCTACGGAGTTTGAGGAGTTTGATCTGTTCTCGCTTTCGCGAAAGCGGTTCCACCTACTGTATCTATGCCTGTATAAGGATAACGTGCTCAACGATGTACCGCTCAAGATCAAGGAACAGTCGCTGGCAGAGGAGGAGGCGATTACCAAAAAGTTCTACAAGGATTACTCGCTGTTCAAGCGGGAGTTGTACCGCGACCTAATAAAGCGTAATTCCAAAACGGTAAAGGCTAAGCTTGCAGATTTGAACGAAAGCCGATCACCAGGCGCTTCGGCTCCGAGGTCATTGAGCGAAGTCGAAATGCTCAGCGACCACGGAGTCGAAGTGGGCGATCCCGATAGCAATCGGGACGAGGATTTAAAACGCCTGGAGAAAAATGTAAAGCTCACGTTATTCAAGAAATCTCAAAAACTGATCGACCGGTTCCTGTTCATCTTTTTTGCGGAAGACCGATTGCTATTGCCCTCTAATTCCACCTTGCAGATCCTGAACAAGTGGAAGGATGATGTGGATTTCGGCGACGAGCGGCCACTGTACGGTTTGTTCAAGCAATATTTTACGTTTCTTGACACGGGTAGAAAGGGAACGCCGCGACGTGCAGAAATTTACGCCTACAATGGCGGCCTGTTCAAACCCGATGCGATTCTCGACGCGCTGGAAATAGACAATGACCTGTTATACAAACACACCTTGCAGCTGTCCAATTATGATTTTGCCAGTCAGGTAGATGTCAATATTTTGGGCCACATCTTTGAGAACTCGCTTAATGAGATCGAGAGCGTGAATGCCGAGATTGAAGGCGATACTTTTGACAAACAGACCAGTAAACGCAAGAAAGACGGCGTTTTCTACACGCCTAAATACATTACCAAATACATCGTGGAAAACACGGTGGGCAAGCTATGTACCGAGAAGAAGGAAGAACTGGGCTTTGCCGAGGAGGAATATTTCAAAGGTCGTAAGAACCGGCAGGAGAAAACGCTTAAGCGACTGATCCAGATTTTGGACGATTACCGCGAGTGGCTGCTGTCGCTCACGATTTGTGATCCCGCCTGTGGTAGTGGGGCCTTTTTGAATCAGGCATTGGACTTTTTGATCAAGGAACACGAGTACATTGATGAATTAAAAACCAAGCTGCTGGGCGGTGGCTTTACCTTTCCCGATATCGAGAATACCATTCTTGAGAACAACATCTACGGTGTGGACCTGAATGAGGAAAGTGTGGAGATTGCCAAACTATCGCTGTGGCTACGCACGGCGCAGCCGCGCCGCAAACTCAACGATTTGAGCAGCAACATTAAGTGCGGTAACAGCCTGATCGATAGTAAAAAGGTAGCTGGCGATAAAGCTTTCAAGTGGGAAGAGGAGTTTCCGCAGGTTTTTAGGGCCAAGCCTAAGAGCGTTTATCACATTACCACTGCGCTCCACGATAGCCGTACTTCACACCGCATGAAAAAATATAAGGTGCGGGAAAATCGTGAGGCAGGAACAAATCCATATCCCAATGTGATCTATTTCACTCCAGAAGATGATCTGGTTATCACAGAGGCGATTAAGGATGTGATAAAAGAAAAGAATCTGGATGTTTTGGCCTATAACATCTGTGCAGATCATATCCATTTATTGCTGTATTGTGAACTGGAGGAAATTCCTGAGATCATACAGTTTATAAAGGGTAGGAGTAGTTATGCATTAGGAAAGCGTAATAATCTCAAGGGGCTTAAGCCCCTTGAGATTAGTACACCTTTAGGTAATGATAAGCCCGCTGGAAGTCAGAAAAACAAACCGCTCTGGTCTCAAAAATACAGCGCTCCTAAAGAGGTCACCACACAGGAACAGCTGGACAATACCTTAAAATACATACGAAACAACCGCTTAAAACACGAGCTGCCTGAACATAGTGACGAGCTCAAACAGATCATCAACGAGATGTGCACTACGCTAGAGGAAGCGCAGGAAAAAGGTGGTGAGCCTTCCAGAGCTTCAGCAAGATGGGGCGAGCCTTCCGTAGCTTCAGCGAAGGGAGGAGGATTTGATGTGGTGATTGGGAATCCGCCTTATGTACGACCTAGATATCAAAATGAAAAGGAAACTATCTGGTATCTGAAAAATTTCAAAGTTGCTGAAAACCAATTTGATTTATATCATTTATTTATAGAAAAGGCTCAATACTTAAAAAATCACAAAGGGATTGTTTCTTTTATTCTACCTAATGCTTTTTTAGCTAATAAAAACTCGCAACATCTGAGAGATTTTCTTTTAACTCACGCTAACATTTGGGAAATTTCAGAATGTGGAGATAAGGTTTTTGAAGATGCATCCGTTGATGTTTTAATTTATGTTTTTGGTTTTGAGCCACGTAAATCTGAATTTAAAAGGCTTAAAGAGAAGGAGTTTAGATTGATAAATAACTTTGATCAAAATAACTTTAAAAATAATGATGGCTTGAATTTTACGGTAACGTTGAATTCTAATCAAATAATAATCTTCCAGAAAATTAAGAGAAATTCGATTGCATTATCAAATGTGTCGAATACCATGGGTGGGATTAAAGAATATCAAATTGGAAAAGGTACACCGCCACAAGTCAGAAAGGACAAAGATTCGAGAAAATTCAATGCTAATTATAAGCTTGATGAGACTTATGTTAAACAAATACGAGGGAAACATGTTAGTCCTTTTTTATTGAAATGGGATGGCAACTATATTTCATACGGCATTTGGCTCGCAGAGCCTAGAAATCCAGATTATTTTTCTGGTGAACGAATATTTATTAGACAAATACCAGGTGTAAACAGATTGTATTGCTGCTTTTCCAATGAAGATTTTGTTGTAGATCAGTCAGCGTATATCGTTAAAGCCAAAACTTCTCATTCTTCTAATTTCAGATCTTTAGAATGTTTATTAAATTCTAGACTCATGTTTTGGTACTATCAAAATCAGAATAATGAATTTGATCGTTTATTTCCAAAAATTAAGTCAGGTGAAATTAAAATGTTACCTATAATCGAAAGTATATTCTGTGATAAAGCCAGAACTTTGAGCGAATCTATGCATTTGTTAAAACGAAACCACTTCGATAATATAGAAAAGTTCAAAGGCTATATCTCTAAAATATTATCGATCAAAATCAATCGCAAACTAGAAAACTGGCACGAGTTGGAGTTCGGCGAATTTATCAAGGAATTGAACAAAGCCATTGCCAAGGAAAACCGCCGGTGTCGCAAAGATGGCGTAGAAGAATTGCCCAAACTCACTAAAAAAGATGAGTTTGAGTGGATGGAGCTTTTTGAAGAAAACAAGAAAAAAGCCGTTGAGCTGCAACAGCAAATCACCACCACTGAGAAGGAAATCGACCAGATGGTTTATGAGCTGTATGGCTTGACGCAGGAGGAGATTGAGATTGTGGAGAATAGTTGAGAAATGGGATTGGATTTAAAAGTCGTGCTGAATAATCCTTTTGATCTACATGACCCTGTAGCTCTTGTACGCAAACTGGAAAAAAATTTAAAATTAGATATATCTTTTTTTGGGAAAGGATATTTGAGAGTTGATAAACTCAGTAAGCTATTCTTTGATTCATGGAATTTTGAGCTGGGCTATCACAGCAAAAAAACATCGACTCGCCTATTACCTTTTAATGAGTTTAAAATACCTAAAGGATATGGTTTTCACAGCATAACAACCGATGTCATAACTAAAGCTAACTTTGATTTTACCTATTTGGGATGGATTCTGGAAATGCAGAATAGTGTTTGGAACGCTGATATTTTGTTATTCAATAATTTGCTTGAGAGCTCTTTGTATTTCCCTTGTAGATGGGTACATTTTGAGGATGCCGCAAATGCCCATTTTGAATGGTTCGATCTTGAATTGTTTATTCCATATTTGAAAATGATCCATCAATTTGGACAGGTCTGTCAGACCAACCGTATCTGGTTTTTTCATGACAATAGTGATTATTATCATAAATTCGAAGAAATGCGAGATTACGAACTATGGAAAGACTTTGATACATATATGCTGTGTCATAGCAAAGGAAAAGTAAAATGTCTGAATAGTTTCTTAGTGAGTTCTGAAGTCAAATTATCTGATCTATCGAATGAAGCAGAGGTTTTCTATCTCGATATTGATAGAGAACTAGATAGTATTGATTTAATTAAAGAGATCCAAGGTTTTTCAGATCATTATCTAGAATTTTTAAGAACTTATAAATCATATTCATAGAGTCTTGGGTTCAGATTCTGTGAGGATGATGTCGATTGACATCAAGTTAAGATTTTAAAATTGAAAATAATAATTGTTAAATGCCCTAGTTCCTAAATACCCAATCGTTCTATAATGCGATCTTAGAAATGATCCACAACAGCGATCATGAGTTGATGATCATTGTACCTTATATCAGAATGACCAACGAGATTTTCGAGGCTTATAATTTTGAGTAAAAAAATATACCCTCATGATATTCATAACCATGAGGATTTTGTAATTTCAAATTGTAACGTGCTATAACGCTATATCGCGTCAGCGCAATTATTTATCCTTGCGGCGAGATCTTGAAGAGCGCTTTTGAGTTGTTCACGTTCTTGTTCCGTGATCTCAGATTGACCACCATTACTGTTTACACCGTTAATCTTTTGGTTGAGCCAAGAACGCGATTTTCCAAAGTATTTTTTTGAGATTTGGGCCCATGAGACATCTAAAAGGATGTCATTGATGCTTGTACGAAGCGACGTTTTGTTTGATATTGATTCAGTAGCCATAACTAGGAGTTTTAAAGGTTTGCATTTTGATTCATCTCTAGCAGAGATTCACTTGCCTTGAGACAGGTCAGGTTTGTATATCCATTAGCGAGTCGTAGAGGTTTTGAATATACCATTCCGTTTCCACGGTGGTATTAGGATAAGCTCTTTTGTAATTACGGATTGCATGGATTAATTCGGCTTCCGCATCGGTCAATTGAAGTATTTCCATATATTACGAATTACATAAGAGTTCGAATATAATATACATTTGTATATTATACAAGTTTTAAAATGAAGTTTGCCGGTTCTTAGAATTTTCTCTAGAAAAAAGCCCTACTTCGCTCTTCGCTAGGCTCAGAGCTTCGTAGGACACGCCCTTTTCTAATTTTAAGCTTTAAAAAGAGAGGTCATACCAATCATATTGATTGGAAGTTTTCAAACCTAGCGTAGATGGAGTTCTCCACCGTAGCCCATTCGAGATTTTATATGATATCCAGATAAAAAAAGTAAGCCCTACTTCGCTCTTCCATACCTAAGAGCTTCGTAGGGCGTAGGAGACGAAAAACAAAATTGCTAGAGAAATCAAGGGTGTGGAAGTTTATACTGTGACCATCCCTTGTTGTTTCAAACTAACCGCTTATTCCTAAATGCAATCCCTGAGCCTGATTTCAGATACCGTTCAAAATCGTAAGCTTTCTTTTTGTCTATAAATTGGCTTAGTTGGACAACGGTTACAGGAAGTCGAGTTTTTGTAAATGAAACTTCTCCGTTTTGATGAGCCTCGAGACGTTGTTCAAAATTAGAACTACAACCCGTGTAAAATTTCCCGTCGTTGCATTTTAAGATGTAAACCGTGTGGAACTGCATTTTTGAATATAATTGTAATTGAAAATTACGAATTCTATGATGGAGTTCTTGAATGAAATTATTTTGAGATTTTGAACGACATCGTGACTGAAATAAGTCCTACTTCGCTCTTCGTTACCTCAGAGCTTCGTAGGACACGTCCTTAAAAAATTCTAAATAATTTTTGAGTTAGAACGTCTAGAATACAACGTACAATTTGAAAATTTCGGAAGGTGGAGTTCTCCACCGTAGCCCATTCGGGATTCTGAATGATATCTGGATAGAAAAAAGTCCTACTTCGCACTTCGTTACATCAGAGCTTCGCAGGACACGCCCTTTATAATTATCAAGCTTTAAAAAGAGAGGTCATACCAATCATATTGATTGGAAGTTTTCAAACCTAGCGTAGGTGGAGTTCTCCACCGAAGCCCATTCGGGATTCTGAATGATATCTAGATAGAAAATAAGCCCTACTTCACTCTTCGCTAGGCTCAGAGCTTCGTAGGGCGTAGGTGGAGTCGGAGGGGTTCGAACCCTCGTCCAAACGAGCGACTTCATCGCTTTCTACATGTTTAGTTCCTATTTAGATTTTCGTGGACTTGCTGGCCAGGAACCACCTGCGCATCCCTTATCTTCACTCATCCCGATAGCTATCGGGAGTTCTCCGTCGCATCAAAGCCCTGCGACAGATAGGTTTATTTTTACGAATTCTCTAGATCAAGTGCCATAAACCAAGGCCTTTGAGAGAATTCCTGCTTGTCTGCCTTGCAGACCGAGGCACTATCCTACTATGATTCGGATTATGCAGCTAGGGCGTAGTTATTCTCGCCGTTTAAAAAAGATGAATCATGAGATTTAAGAGCTATGGCCCAGCGCTCTACATGCTTACGATCAACCCGGTCTCGCTGTCAAAACCAGTCGACCCCAATCTGCTGCTCTCGCAGCGGTCGATTGCTCGCGCAATCTTAAATTCCAAATTCCAAATTCCAATTCGATATTCGATATTCGATATTCGATATTCGATATTCAAAACAAGGATTTGCAAAAATAAAGTATTACTATACTTGATCTCCTAAAATCATACCAAAATTACACATCAGTGATTTCCTCCTAAATGCTGGCAGTCCATCACGGATTGCATGCCTTTAAAATCGACAGGTGTTTTCTGATATTTAAATACGTATTCCAGCGTTTGGGTAAGGTTTTGATCGCCCAGACTCATGTCGATATCTTGCATATCAAATTGGCAGGGGTGCTCGTGACCTGCGGCGTGTGTGATTTCCAGCAATTCTTTATTGAACTTCTTGAAATAGCTGGCGAGGCGTTCTGCTTTTTCTGGTACTACGATACCACGTTGTAACCACGGATTCATGGTGGCGATACCCGTAGGGCAGGTGTTATTATGACAGGCTTTTGCCTGAATACAGCCTATGGAAATCATGGCTTCTCTGGCAACATTGATCACATCAGCGCCCATGGCAAAAGCCATTGCAGCATTTGCTGGAAAGCCTAGTTTACCGCTCGCGATGAAGGTGACTTTTTGAGTCAGGTTGCGCGCTGCAAATACTTTATAAAGTGCGGTAAAACCGTGCGTCCACGGTAATGCTACGTGATCTGCAAAGCTGGGCGGCGCGGCTCCGGTACCTCCCTCACCGCCATCTACGGTAATATAATCCGGTCCTTTTCCAGTTTCAGCCATAAGGTCTGCGAGTTGTTCCCATTGATCTGTTTTACCGATGGCGGCTTTGATTCCTACGGGTAGTCCTGTGGCATCTGCCATGGCTTCAATAAAATCTACCATTCCCTCGATACCATCAAAGGCGCTGTGGGTAGGAGGGGAGAGTACATCTTCACCCATGGGAACGCCTCGTATCTCACTGATCTCCTTACTGATTTTAGAAGCTGGAAGAACACCGCCTTTTCCAGGTTTTGCTCCTTGGGACAGTTTCAACTCAATAGCTCTCACCTGTGGGTGATCAGTAACTAGTTTTTTAAGCTTCTCCATGGAGAAATTCCCATTTTCATCGCGTACTCCAAAATATCCCGTACCGATATGAAACACAACGTCAGCACCTCGCTTGTGGTAAGGGGACAAGCCACCCTCGCCAGTATTGTGGTAGGCATTGACTTTCTTGGCACCTTGGTTCATCGCATCTACCGCTTTCGCCGAAAGGCTACCATAACTCATCGCCGAGATATTGATCACACTCGCTGGACGGTAAGGTCGCTTTCTGTGGGAACCTATAACCTTGGCACAAGGCACAAAGTCGGGTGCGTTTTTAGTCACATGATCATTTTCCACTTTATAGGGAATCATGGCATTGTTCACAAAAATGTACTGATGGGCGTGAATGTCACGATCGGTTCCGAAGCCCTCGTAATTGTTTTCATTTTTGGCACTGGCATAGATCCAGCCGCGCTCGATACGATTAAAAGGAAGCTCCTCTCGATTGTTTGCCACTATATACTGACGCAATTCCGGCCCGATGCTTTCCAGCCAGTATCTAAAATGACCAACTACGGGAAAATTTCTTAGGATGGTGTGGTTCTTATTAAAAATGTCAAGCAGGGCGACAATTAATATAAAGAGCAACACGTACCAATACCACGCAATAGCGCCTAAAAACTCCAGAGCGGCTTCCATAAATTTTTCTTTTCAGTAAATATAAGCTGGTTTCCCAGCTCGTAATATTAATAGCTTTTTTTGATTGAAACTACTTATCCAGCGGACTGAAGAAATACAACTTGTGATCTAACTCCATCTCAGGGTGCAAGATCTTCACTAAATCCTTCAAAACCAGATCGGGTCGCATGGCAGCTTCTTCATAATAAGTCACACCTCCCTTAGCACCCTTGTTTTTGGCAAAGGTGTAAACATTCCTTTCTTCAAATGCCTTAAATAGGGTGTAAGCGTTTTGATCATGTCTCATTTTCTCATAGCTGGTGTACTGACCCGGAGCGATCCAAAAATCGGCGGTGCGGGCGTCTGCTAAGACTTGTTCTATGTTGTAGGCGAGTGATCCCGTACCGCTGGTATCGGCATAAATGTAATCACCACCTGCATCTTTGAGAATTTTTCCCTGCCAGCTGTCGCCATAGGGCAGGTACCAGGTGTCTTTCCACGTGGCACCAGCTATTACTGTGGGTTGATCAAGATTTCTCACTTGTTTTTTGACATTTAAATAATCACGCTCAATCTGATTGAATATTTTGAGTGCCTCGTCATAGCGATCATACAACAGCCCATATACTTTGATCCATTCTGCCTTGCCTAATGGGTGTGGCTCGACCCAATCTCCATTATAAATTAAGGGAACTCCAGCTTGTTGAACCTTTTTATAGATAGCGTTCTCATTGCTCACACCATAACCCATCACCAGGTCAGGCTGGGCGAGAAGTATAGCTTCTACATCCATACTGCTATCGATTCCCAAATCTGTGATTTCTCCTTCATCAATCAATTTACGCACTTCAGGACTTGAAATATAATCTGTCGAGGGGAAGGCTTTTAAGGTTTGCTCTTTTCCTAAAAGAACCAGTGGTGGAACATGCGTGGTACTCGTTGCGATAAACCGTTTTATGGGAATTTGAATTTTTACGGCATTTTGATCTTGAACTTCATCACTTGTGGTGAGCAAGTAGTGATAATCTTGATCAGCCTCTGGCCAGGGATTGGTAATGGTCAGCAAATATCCTTCATCAATAGGCTCAATTTGAAATCCAGTAGCGTATTTGATGTTAATGATTTCTCGATGCTCGGTCTTTTCCTTTTCTGTTTTTTGAGCTTGCGTTTCCTCTCGGCTGGCTTCTTTGCAACTCAGCAGGATACAGAATAACGCGATTATTTTCAGGTAATGATGTTTTTGCATGGTCAAAGCTACTTCAAATAAATTTTCATCAGAAAATATTTATCATTCATCTTACCATTGCGAGATTAGAGCTACATTTGCCGCCAGATTTGGTTTTGAAGTTTTCAGGATTTTGGGATGTTTGTGGATATCTCGCTTTCGCGAAAGCGAAACTATAAAGAAGTCCATACTGAGCACATCGATTAGGTTCAGCGACCACTTGTGGAAGTACGAAAGCGGAAGATTAAAAGGGAAACTGGTGTGAATCCAGTACTGTTCCCGCAACTGTAAACAAATGGTGATGCACCAGCCGTATAAACGGCCACCCGTCAAGAGCCACTGGGAAACCGGGAAGGCGAGGGGTGTTTGAAGTCAGGAGACCTGCCTTATCTCTATAAAGTGAAACACCTTCGGGATAGAGGTAGGACTTATGACTAGAACCATTGCATTTTGCGGTCTTTGTGCCGTACTGTTTTCATGTAGTCTATTTGCCCAAAACGGCAAAAGTGAGGTGCTTGACACTGTTTTGCTCGTGGACCGGCAAATCAAGCGCTATTCTACCGGTCAGAAAATTCAAAAGCTACCCGATTCCCTGCTGAAAGCGACTCCAGGAACACTCACCGATCTTCTTGAAATCAATACATCGCTGTTTTTCAAACAAAACGGTTATGGGATGGTCTCATCACCCACCTTCAGAGGAACAACAGCCCAACAGACCGCGGTAATATGGAATGGATTCAATATCAATTCACAGCTGAACGGTCAGACCGACTTCAATACGCTTGTGGTAGATGGTTTTGATGAGCTGGACGTGCGAGCGGGTGGTGGGAGTGTGATCTACGGGACCGGCGCGATAGGAGGGAGCATCCACCTTCAAGACAAGACAAAATTCAATCATGGCGTGGAGGCCTTTGCGAGCGCACGATACGGTAGTTTTAAAACCTTTCAAAATCTGCTTAAAACGGATTACTCTAACGACAAACTGAGTTTATCTGTGGCACTTTCAAGATTGTCCTCAGAAAATGATTATCCCATTTTAGAGACTGATCGAAGCAATGAAAATGCTGCTTATGAACATTATACTGCAAACCTGAATGCCGCTTACAGAATGGACGATGATAATACGTTGTCTTACCACGGGATGTATTTTAATGGTAATCGCAATTTTGCCTTGCTTTTCCCCACAGATCCGCGCACAGGTTATGAAAATGATGATCATAGACATTTAATAGAATGGGAATCAAAAGGGGATCAAATTATAACAGTCCTGCAAGGCGTCTATTTTAGGGAGCACTATGATTATATATCAAATCTTGAGAATCCGAACCCAGTAGGTTCTACAGTCAATACTTACAAAGGTCGATACTCCCTATTTTTTAATCCAGGTCGCTGGGAGTTGAGCAGCGTAGCTGATTATGAGCATAATACCGCACAAGGAGATGATATTGAATCCCAAAATAGGAACATTGCCAGTCTGGCAGTTCTTGGAAAGTATAAATTCAAAAAACTGACCACAGAATTAAGTGCGAGACAAGAAGTGACTGATGTATATAACGTTCCCTTACTTTATAGCATAGGTGCAGATTATCGCTTGAGTAATTCAATCAATCTAATGGCTAAAGCATCTCGCAATTATAGGATGCCCACTTACAATGATCTTTTTTGGCAAGGTGCTGGAAATCCTGATCTAGAACCAGAAAACAGTTATCAGGCAGAGGGCAGCGTGGTCTTAAAAAGTAAGAATCGCAAACATCAGTTTTCAGCGACGGGATATTATAATGACATTCAAGACTTGATACGCTGGATTCCCGACTCAAATAATGTATGGCGACCGGAGAACGTGGATGAAGTCATTAGTTATGGTGGTGAATTTAATTATCAGGGAGCTTTTCAGATAGGCAAAACAGTTCTTGATGTCAACTCAGGATACGCTTACACGGTTTCAGAAAATGGAAGGACGGGCAACTCTCTAACTTTTATTCCTAAACATAAGTTCACATCTCAAATAAACTTGAGATTAAAATCCATTTCCCTTAGTGCACAAAACAATTATGTGGGATCAGTTTTTACCAGATCAAATAATGATCCTGATGAAATACTAGAGGATTATTTACTGAGTCATATAAGCGCCTCTTACACCTTTTCAAAACTTAAAGAGTTAACGCTTTTATTACAAGTACGTAATCTCGTTAATGTAAACTATCAAACTACGGAAAACCGTCCCATGCCCGGGCGTCACTTTTTTATCACTTCAACAATTAAATTCTAATTTTTTATCATGACTAAGTTTTACAAACTATTATTAAGTGCCTTTGCAATCTCTATCCTGATCGCTTGTAACGGTGACGACGATGTTCAAGCACCACGTGGAGCCTATGAGAATGGGACGATTATTCTCAATGAGGGAGGTAGTGCAGGAGGTTCCGTTTCTTTTTTAACTGAAGATCGTACAGAACTTGCTGCCGACATTTTTGCCAATGTCAATGATTTGCCTGGAGCTGGACTCTTCTTACAATCTATTTTCTTTGATGATGATAGAGCGTTTATTATCTCAAACGGATCCAATGTGATCAATGTGGTGGACCGGTTTACTTTTGAATTATTAGGTACCATTGATTCCCAATTGAGCGTGCCGCGCTATGGTGTGATCTATGATGGAATGGCCTACGTGACAAATCAAGCTGATTTCTCCACAGATCAGGACGATTATCTTGCTATCATCGACCTTAACACCTACACAATAGAGGAAACTATTGTGATAGGAGGTACTGGTGAGCGCATGGTAATTGCTAATGATGCTATAATTCTTCAAAACGCTTCTTACGGCTTTGGTAATGAGTTGAGAAAGTTTGATCCAGCAACCAGAACTTTTTCAGCTCCACTAAGTGTGGATGCAGGTTTGAACTCAATTCAATTATTGAATAATCAAGTTTACGCTCTGGATAGTGAAGGAGTTAAAGTTATCGACCCGGTTAATTTTACCATCACAAGATCTCTTTCTGCGGGATCATTGTCTCCAAGTAATCTGCGTGTAGCAAACAATCAATTATATTATACCTCTGGTAGTGCTGCCTACAGCGTTTCTTCAACGTCCACAGCACTTTCTACAACCCCTATTTTTGATTATGGGAGCAGTTCATTGTATGGAACTTTTTATGGATTTGATGTGAATGAAGATCTTATCTATGTGGCAGATGCAGGTGATTTCACCTCAGAAGGCAGCATCTTTATCTATAATACTAATGGCGAACTGATTTACGATGGAGTGTCTGGAGATATCGCACCTAACAGTTTTTACTTTCAGTAATTCCAATTTCATCATTTTAAAACGGCAGGGAAACCTGTCGTTTTTTTTTGGCCTTGAATTTTTAGGATATTAAGGAGTTTTTAAGTGTTACGCTTTCGCGAAAGCGATATTTTTAAAATCTATGAAACTTCCAGCAAGCTATTACCAGCAAAATGATGTGGTTCATATCGCCAAGGACCTGATCGGGAAAGTGATTGTCTCCATGGTGGACGACAAGCGCACGGCAGGAATTATCACCGAAACGGAAGCCTACCGCGGAGTGGGCGACAAGGCTTGCCATGCCCATCTAGGCCGATTTACCGATCGCACCAAAATCATGTACGAAAACGGTGGAGTCGCTTATGTGTACCTTTGTTATGGGATTCACAACTTGTTCAACATCATTACCAATACTGACCAGCAGGCAGATGCCGTTCTGATACGCGCCGCTGAGCCTACTGAAGGGATCGAGCACATGCTGCACCGACGCGGTAAAGAGAAGCTCGATAAGACGCTAACGTCTGGACCTGGAAATTTCAGCAAGGCTTTTGGACTGGATCGGTCGCATTATGGGGAAGATTTGACTGGGGATTTAGTGTGGATTGAAGATGCAGAGGTTTTTGCACAAGAGGTGGCTGAGCGGAGTCAAAGCTACCTTGACGATAGTTCTAAACAGATCACTTCGGCTCACTTCGACTTCGATCAGCGACCGCCGCTCAATGATATTGGTTCAGATAAAATTATTTCTAAAGAGGATATCATCACCTCAAAACGCATAGGCATCGATTATGCTGAAGAAGATGCGGACCTACCTTGGCGATTCTATTTATGGAGTAGCCAGTTTGTGAGTAAGAGGTAGGAGGTGAGTTTGTAAGTTGTGAGTAAATGTATCGCTGGAAGGAGTAATCTTAGGCAAATTAATAAAAGATCCAGCTTAATTTGTCAAAAGTAAAATTTAGCTGACTGTTTCTAATATCGGGCTTCGAGTATGCTTCGACGGGTTTAGCATGACACCTCAGCCCTCGTTACTAGACTAAATGCGAGCCCTGAGGGACTCGAAGGGCGTGTTTGTGAGTTTGTTAGCTTTGAGCTGTGAGCTTTGCGCGGTTTGTGATTAGTTTTAATGAGTGAGAGTCTTGTTTCTTGCTTCTTGTCTCTTGTCTCTTGCCTCTTGCCTCTTGTCTCTTCAATTATTCTAAAAGTCTGTAATTCAACTTCAAATTAATTCTATCGATACTCCGGATTCTCAAAACACCAGCGGTTTCCAGCATCCCATTGTTCTTTTGAGTTGCCAAAAGCGGGATAGCCGCCATTTTCCTTGAGCATTTTGGCAAGGTGGAGCAGGTTGTAGGTCATGAAAGTGGTGTTACGTTTGGTAAAATCATTGTCCAGACCAACTTTGCCATCATCACCATAACTGGGACCGGGACCTACTTCGCCTATCCAGCCAGCATCGGCTTGTGGTGGGATGGAGTAGCCCACGTGTTGCAGCGAGTACAAAATTCCCATCGCGCAATGTTTGATTCCGTCTTCGTTTCCTGTAATGATGGTGCCGGCAACCTTACCATAGAATTTATATTGACCTTTTTCATTTTGGAGTCCGCTGAGGGAATAGAGTCGCTCAATCAATAACTGACATTGGGAAGATTTCTCACCCAGCCAGATGGGCGTTCCTACCACTAGAATATCTGCTGCCATGACTTTTTTTGTGATTTCTACCCAATCGTCTTTTTCCCAGCCGTGCTCGGTCATATCGGGCTGCACGCCGCTGGCGACATCGTGGTCTATAAAGCGTAAGTGTTCCACCTCCACATGTTCACACTCCATGATGCGGGCGCTCACGTCCATGAGCTTCTGGGTGTGGCTTTCTTGCGGAGACTTCTTGAGCGTGCAATTGATGTAAAGTGCTTTGAGTTTGGAAAAATCGGGTGAGAACATTTTTAGTCTGTGAGTTTGTGAGACGTTGAGTTTCTGAGATTAGCGATTAGCGCCTAACGCCTAGAGCCTAAAGCTAACTGCCCTAAAAATAAAAAGTACAATCTGACAGACCTTGTGGCTTGGGGAAACTTTAGCGTGGCGTTAAGGCTGTCATAATGGCACGGGAGCGCACTTGGTAAGGACTTTGAAAATGTCGCGATGATCGTGAGAGTGGCGAAGACTTTGGGTAAGCACGCTTTCGCGAAAGCGAGATCAACAAACGGATGCCTGCGATGCATCCTAACGCAAGGGCGCTTCACAAGCGCCAATAAAAGAAAAAGTAACGGCGCTTGTGAAGCGCCATAAAACAATAAATATGAGTCAACAAGGAACCATTAATGTAGCGGTGGAGAACATTTTCCCGCTCATCAAGAAGTTTTTATACAGCGACCACGAGATTTTTCTACGCGAGCTCGTGTCCAATGCTACTGATGCCACGCTGAAGCTGCAGCATCTCGCCAGAATAGGGGAGGCTAAGGTCGAGCTGGGTGACCAGAAGATCGAGATCAAGGTCAATAAGGAGGCTAAAACGCTCCACATTATCGATCAAGGTCTGGGGATGACTGAGGACGAGGTGCAGAAATACATCAACGATATCGCGTTTTCTGGAGCTGAGGAATTCCTGGAGAAATACAAAGACAGCGCAAAGGATAGCGGGATTATAGGCCACTTCGGTCTTGGGTTCTACTCGGCTTTTATGGTGGCTGACAAGGTAGAAATCATCACTAAATCCTATAAAGATGCTCCAGCGGTACACTGGACGTGTGATGGGTCGCCTAATTACACGATTGAAGAGGCGCAGAAAGAACACTTCGGTACGGAGATCATCTTGCACATCAGCGATGATGAGACGGAATTTTTGGAAGAAAGCCGCATCCGCGAGTTGTTGAACAAATACAACAAGTTCATGCCAGTGCCGATTAAATTTGGTACGCGCACGGAGACTTTGGAGAAGCCAGAAGGAGCGAAGGAGGATGATCCAGCACCTACGCAAGAGGTAGACGATATCATCAACAACCCAAATCCAGCCTGGACCAAGCAGCCTACGGAGCTGGAAAGTGAAGACTACAAAAACTTCTACCGCGAGCTGTACCCGATGCAGTTTGAGGAGCCACTCTTCAACATTCACCTGAACGTGGACTATCCGTTCAACCTTACGGGAATTCTTTATTTCCCTAAGATGACTAACGATCTGAACATTCAGAAGGATCGCATACAGCTGTATCAGAATCAGGTATTTGTAACCGATAACGTAGAGGGAATCGTACCGGAATTCCTGACCATGTTGCGTGGGGTGATCGACAGTCCAGACATACCGCTGAACGTGTCCCGTTCCTACCTACAGGCAGATGGTGCGGTGAAGAAAATCTCCAGCTACATCACGCGTAAGGTGGCAGACAAGCTGAAATCTTTATTCAACGACGACCGCAAGGCGTTTGAGGAAAAGTGGAACGACATCAAGATCGTGATCGAGTACGGTATGCTGAGCAAGGAGAAATTCTTTGAGAAGGCAGACAAGTTTGCGCTGTACCCGACCGTGGACGGATCTTTCTTTACCTGGGATGAATTGATCGAGAAAATCAAACCTACCCAAACCGATAAGGACGAGAAAACCATCGTGCTTTATGCTTCTAATCAAGAGGAGCAGCATAGTTATATCGCTTCCGCGAAAGCGAAAGGGTACGAAGTCCTCTTACTCGACTCGCCTATCGTGAGCCACTTGATGCAGAAATTGGAAACCTCCAAAGAGAAAATCCAGTTTGTACGTGTGGATTCAGATCACGTAGACAATCTGATCAAGAAAGAAGAGGAGCAGATCTCCAAACTGAGCGATGAGGAAAAAGAAGCGCTTCAAAAAGCGATTACAGAAACTCTAGGAGATTCAAACTATACCGTACAGGTAGAGGCGATGAGCAGCGATGCCGCTCCATTTATCATTACACAACCCGAGTTCATGCGCCGTATGAAAGAAATGCAGGCGACCGGTGGTGGCGGTATGATGATGGGAATGGGCAACATGCCAGACATGTACAACCTGGTCGTAAACGCAAACCACGAGCTGGTTAACGAGATCCACAGCACTAAAACGGACAAGAAAAAACAACGCTTAATCAAACAAAGTGTGGATTTGGCTAAGTTGTCTCAAGGACTGTTGAAAGGTGAGGCGCTGACCGAATTTGTGAAGAGAAGTTATGAGATGGTGAAGTAGTAGCGCGCGCAGCGCGCGGTTATTAGTTAGCCGTTAATAGTTAATAGTTAATAGTGAAAAGGTCGCTTAGTGTTTGCTGAGTGGCCTTTTTTCTTCGTGGGGTTATTGTCGGGCTGACCCCTGTACTAAGTTTATCGATGTGTCGAAACTGTCTACGATATCTTAAAATGATTTGTAGTATGCTCTTTGGTTTTTGTTAGACATTTTTTTGGTGACAATCTGAGCATAGAGCAATTTTCAAACGTTCACTATCTCTTTGAATCTGTTTAAATTGCTTAATAGCGATCAATTCAAAGGAAAAGCTCGGATTTATGGGATGCTCACATGAAATACCTCTTAATGCTTATATTTACCTTATGCCATTGATTCTTAACAACATTCTAAACTAATGAAATTATTAGAACACATAAATAAAGTATCGAATATTGATAGTCCTATTGGTGATTTAGCAAATGATATTTTAAGAGATGCCAACTTCCCAAAAAAATCATCAGAAACGGAAATGTTAGATTACATAAACGTAATGACTTTGAGAGGGGGAAGAAACGATATTTTCCAAGAACTTCTAATAGAATATCGCCTATCCAACAATGAGACCCTTAATCTCATTCTTGATTATTTGCATCAAAACAATATTACCTCGCTGGAAAAAGGAAGAGAATTAGGTATCGCAACCCCTTACATAGAAGCGTGTGGAGATTTAATAAAGATTCCAGTAGCAAATACTTTTCCAGAAAATATATTGAATGAACTTGAAGAACTCGAAACCATGAATGAATTGCATGTTAAAATTTTTGATGGCACGGAGGTGCAAAGTAGCTTGCTTACTAAACCAAATATGAGTGATGGCAAGAATATTACATTTTACTCGCATCCAATTCAATTTGAATTCTTGACATCTTTAGTATCGCGAAGAAAACGAATTGCTAACAAAACGAAAAATTATTTGGATTTAGACCCTAGAAAAAATAATCGCTAACACCTAATGAACGCCCATAACTCAAATTGGCTTTTTAGAATAAGAAGATAGAAACTAAAAATTAAGGTTTTCTCAATATTCAACCGAAAGAAAAGTGTGCCTCGGCACTAGCACTACTTAATGCCTCGACTATTAGAACTAATAATTGAGAAAATCGAACCGTAAGAAAAATGAATGAAAGTCTAAAATTTAAACTGTTTAATGTTCTTCCAGCGGTATTAATAACCGTTTCTATTTGTCTTATCGAAGAGACTATCAATGCAATGGTCTCTTTTCTTGTGGTCTATCCTATATGGGGGTTGTCACAAGTATATTTTAGCGAAAAAATTAGTGACTACAGAACTGAACGAAAAAAACACGCCAATTTTTTAAGACTTCTGAATCTTAAATGGAGACAATGGCAAAGACTCACGGATAGTGAAAAAGAGGAGTACAGAATTTTGTATACTCATCAGGAAAAAATCAAGAAGGATATTAGTAGGAAAAGATTTCAATATAAAAACCCTAGCGATAATACATTTAATGAGATACGAGATAAAATAGAAATCGAATTTGAAAATCTTTCGACAGAACAGCGGATAGTATTGCTTCAACAATATGAGGTGGAATTGGGTGAGATCAACGAGTTAATTAGAGAGAAATCACTTAGGGAATGGAGAATTAATCAAAAAGTACGAATTAGATTAGAAAAATTGAAAAGAATCGAGGAGGAAAAAATGAAGGAGTTGCAAGAACGGCAAAAGCTGAGGGAAGAGCAAAGAACTAGACGGGAAAAAGAGAAAGAAAGAGAGATAAAACTAAAACAGGAAAGGGAAGAACAAATAGAAAAAGAAATACAGAGACGACAAGATGAACTTGACAAAAAATTAAGATTAGAAGAACTTAAAAGGCAAGAAAAAGACAGATATAAAGAGTATTATAAGCGACAGCAAAGAGAAAAAGAAAAAAGGAGAAATTGGGAATCGGAGGCAATCGAAGAAATGATTGAATCTGGTGAAATAAAGGACATTGACCAATCAAATAGAAATCGAACGATACCAAGTCATGTTAAAGAAACTGTGTTTACCAGAGATAAAGGTTGCTGTGTGAGTTGCGGCAGTAATCAAGATATAGAGTTTGATCATATTATTCCATTTTCTAAAGGTGGTAGTAATTCTATAAAGAATATTCAATTACTCTGTTTAAAATGCAATCGCAGAAAAAGCAATAAAATCACGTGATTATTTTACTTGTTAACACTCTCGCTGGCGCCGAGTTGCCTTCGGTGTCTACGCGATCATTGAAACCAACCAGCCGCACCGTTTAAGAAATAAATAAAGTCCAAGAAGAAGATGCTGAGAGATGTCATTAATATTATTTCCATTTTACTTGGTTTATTGATATTTCTGTTTGTCGCTTATATAGGATTCAGCAATCTAAACAAAGACCTGAGTCAATACAGTTACTACGAAAATCTAATTGTTACCAAAGAAGTAAAGACTTCCGATAATGATTCAGAAATATTCTCTCTAAGGCTGAAAGAAGTCAATAACGAGTTCAGTTATTATAGAATATCAGAAGATTATAATGATCTGCAAAACTCAATAGATATTGGCGATCGAATAAAAATTTTCTATGATTCAAATGCAGATGAAAAGAACCCCAATTCGGAAATAATCCAAATCGAAAAGAATGGTAAAATCCTACTAGCTGCATCTGAACATAAAACTAAATATATCATTCTATTCATAATTGGAATACTATCCGTTACCTATATGCTCTACTTAGGTTATCGCTATTTGAGAAAAAAGTCTATCGAGAATACGATTCCACCAATTTTTTAGAGTTGCGTGCTGATCCCGAGTAGCAATCAGAGCTCGCACAACAATCAGATTTCAACAGCAAGCTTCTATCCTGACAGTACGAAAAACCAGCTCAACTTTTCCAAATAACAAGAAGTCTTGATCTAGATGTTAGTTGAATTGAAACCTTGGAGGTTTCAATTAAAAACCTACTTCTTGTGCTGAATGCCATCAAGCAATCTAAATAGTCAAACTTCCTAGATTTTAAAGCTTAAAAAATTTTCAGTAACTCGTGCTGAGTTAGCTTTTAGAGATTCAAACTTCGGAAAGCTTATCAAACCGTATTTTTGATACAAAGAGATTACGCCATGCCTCATACAAAAGACCAACTCATCAACGTCCTCGACCTATAACCACATCCAGAAGGAGGGTATTTCAAAGAAACCTACCGTAGTGAGGGAATTATACCCAAATCAAGTCTGCCAGATGCTTATTCAGGCGACAGGAATTATTGTACGGGTATTTACTTTATGCTGACTGCCGGGAACTTTTCGGCGTTTCATAAGATTCATCAAGACGAGATGTGGCATTTTTATGATGGTGATCCCATAGTTATTCACGTGATTACTCCTGAGGGAAAATATTACAACCAATTAGTAGGACGTAATATCGCAAATGGCGAATTGCCGCAGTTTGTGGTCGAGGGAGGCAGCTGGTTTGCTTCAGAAGTGGTAGAAGGTGGCGATTATTCTTTTGTCGGTTGTACGGTGGCTCCTGGATTTGATTTTAAGAATTTTGTACTGGCCTCAAGACGACAGTTGATTGAATTTTTTCCATCACATCAAGAGGTGATCAAACGTTTGACTAGAGTTTGACCAGTTCGCGTGGTAAGGATTCTCTATTACTCAGAAAAGATCCCAACGCACTTACCTGAATCTGTTTAAGTTTTTAAAGGTGATATTTAATCAAAAGCTGATCAGCTTATCTATAACAAATATAAATAAGACGGTTCTCTAAATTTTTTTCATAATTATCAGAAATCTCTGATCTCTCATTATTGCTGATCTAAGACCTGTCTTACCGATTAAATACATATAATATCGTTATTCGGTGCATAGTATTAATATTTTGTTTCACTACATCGATGTAGTAATATTAGATCATGTTAATCTAAAAACCATTAATTATGAGAAAAAAGTCTCTTTTAATGATGTCTATGATGCTGATAGGTATTTCATGGACTTCAATGGCACAATCTCCTGCTGAGCGGGAAGTGATCGTATCTCGATACGATCAATCTGCTCTTCAGCAGGTCAAATCACAAATCGATAAAAAAATAATACAACAAAGAAGTGAAATAGAACAGTACGCTAAATCAAATAACATCCCCTTGAGAAAAGAGCTCAAGGACGGTACATTGATCGAACTGCAATATATTGATCCTGTAACGGGAGCTCCTATTTATTATGCTACTTATAATGTGGCTGCAGCCCGCAGTACCCGCACAAACTTTCTGCATAGTAACGGCGGCCTGGGACTCAATGTAGAAGGTCAGAACATGACCGCTTATGTTTGGGATGGTGGTTTAGCTAGGGCAAGCCATCAAGAATATGATGGTCCTGGTGGGAACAATCGTTTTAGTGTAGGTGATAATAGTTCTACACTTAATTATCATGCTGCTCATGTAACTGGTACCATTATGGCTTATGGCGCAGTAGCTTCGGCAAAAGGAATGGCTCCACAGGCTCTGGCTGTGGGTCATGACTGGAACAATGATAAAAGTGAGGCTACCAGTCAGGCAGCAAACGGTATGTTACTTTCTAATCACAGCTACGGTTTTAGAAGCGATCTGGTTCCTGACTATTATTTCGGTGCTTACATTACCGAAAGCCGCGATTGGGATCAGATCATGTACAACGCTCCTTATTACCTCATGGTAGTCGCTGCGGGTAACGATGGAAATGCAAACAGTTACAATGGCAGTCCGTTGGGCGGAAACAGTAGTTATGACAAACTCACTGGACACAGCACGTCTAAGAACAATTTGGTAGTTGCCAATGCTCAAGACGCAACTATTAATTCAGCTGGAGACCTGATAAGTGTGAGCATCAATTCAAGCAGCAGCGAGGGGCCTACTGATGATCTTCGTATCAAACCAGATATTACTGGTAATGGTACTGGCGTTTACTCAACTTATGAATCCAGTGATACCGCTTATAATTCAATTACGGGAACATCTATGGCATCACCTAATGTCACTGGCTCTCTGTTGTTGTTACAGCAACATTATAATCAGCTTAACGGCAATTACATGCGAGCAGCCAGTTTAAAAGGTCTTGCCTTGCACACGGCAGATGATGCTGGAGTAACGGGTCCTGACCCAGTTTTTGGTTGGGGATTGATGAACACAAAAAGAGCTGCTGAACTCATTTCAAATGATGGTGTAGGTTCAGAGATTTCTGAATTGACATTGACTAATGGCCAGACCTACGAGATCACGGTAAATAGTGATGGAGTCAACGATCTTATGGCTTCCATATCTTGGACAGATCTGCCTGGAACTGCTACAACGGCGACTAACAGCAATACCGCCAGACTTGTGAACGACCTCGACATACGTGTGATCAAAGCAGGTACGACTTATGAACCATGGCGTTTGACGGGTGTTACGACAAATGGGCTAGGGGACAATACCCGCGATCCTTATGAGCGCATCAGCGTTGCAAACGCGAGCGGGACATACACCATAAGAGTTACGCATAAAGGTAGCCTTTCGGGAGGTAGCCAAAATTATACCCTGATCTTGAGCGGTGTTTCCCAGCAAGTTCAAAATTGCGTGGCTACGGTTCCTACAGGATTGAATGTGACTGGCGCTGGTGCTACTGAGGCATCTCTTGCATGGAATGCCGTTACAAGTGCTAGTTATGTAGTACGCTTTCGCGAAAGCGGAACATCTACATGGACCACCGGCACCATAAACGGTACAACCGCAACCCTCACAGGTCTACAAACGCTCACTGATTATGAAGCACAGGTGCGCAGCGTGTGTAGTGACGGTTCACAAAGTAATTATTCCAGCAGCATCAATTTCAGTACGACGAACGTAGCTTACTGTTCTTCCAACGGGAACAATGTCAATGATGAATATATAGGCAGGGTTCAATTCAATTCCATTGATCAATCCAGTGGTGCAGGTTCTGGAGGTTATACAGATTATACCGGGACTTCCACAAATCTATCTGCAGGAACTTCTTACACGCTTACCGTGACACCTACCTGGACGGGAACGGTTTATAGTGAAGGTTATGCCGCATGGATCGACTGGAATCAAGATGGAGACTTTAATGATGCTGACGAGCAGGTATGGTCGCAAGGAGCAACTTCAAATACTCCCGTAAGCGGTACTGTTTCTGTTCCTAATGATGCAACTCCAGGAGCGACCCGTATGCGAGTTTCCATGAAATACAATGGAACGCCTACCGCTTGTGAAAGTTTTGACTATGGCGAAGTAGAAGATTATACCGTCGTTGTGGGAGCCGGCGATTCTCAGGCCCCAAGCGTTCCAACTGGATTGAACGTAAGTAACGTCACTCAAGACACTGCAAACGTGAGTTGGGCAGCAAGTTCTGATAATGTGGGTGTTGTGGAATATGAGGTTACCCTCAATGGAAATGTACTTGGAGCCGTTCAAGGAACATCTGCAAACCTAACAGGACTAGTAGCTAATACCAGTTATAGTGTGCGTGTAGCTGCAAGAGATGCGGCAAATAACACAAGTGCTTTATCCCAAGCTGCCAACTTTACTACGCTGCCTGAAGCGAGCTCAGGTTGTACAGCTACGGCTTCGCTTCCATATGCTCAAGGTTGGAATTCAAACCTTGGGAACTGGTCACAAGATACTAATGATGATTTTGACTGGACCAGACGCACTGGTGGTACACCTAGTAGCAATACTGGACCTAGCAGTGCAAATGAAGGATCGCACTATGTGTATATGGAATCTTCTGCTCCTAACAATAACGTAGATACCGCACGATTGATCTCGCCTTGTATCGACCTGGGTACAGAGGCGGCTACCTTGACCTTTAATTATCACATGTTTGGAAGCAGTGCTATGGGAAGTTTGAGAGTAGACATCAGTTCAGACGGTGGAACCTCATGGACGCAACTCTGGTCTCGTAGTGGCAATCAAGGCAACAGCTGGCAAGCAGCATCTATTGACTTAAGTGGTTTTGTGGGAACTTCGGTACAGATACGGTTGAATGGTACTACTGGGACTACGTGGCAAGGTGATATGGCGGTTGATAATCTAAGTATTTCGACTGGCTCGGCAGATCCTTGTGCAGGTGTCGCTCCATGGAGTTCAAGCACTTCATATTCTGTAGGAGATCGTGTGACATACAATGGCTCACTTTACGAGCGTGCTGCAAGCTCATGGGTTAATTTAGGTCCTTGTGGTACTACAAATTCTTTTGCTGGAGAAATTGATGCTGTTGCACCACCTTTGAATGTAAGCTTAAGATTGTATCCTAACCCTGTGACGGATGGAATATTGAATGTAGAGCATTCTCTAGGAGATAAAGTTTCATTTGAAGTTCTAAATCTTCAAGGTCAGTTGATCCACTCCGGTAAATTACGATCCAGAATGGATGTATCCGATTTATCAGTGGGAGTTTATCTACTACGGGTTAAAGCTGGTGATCAAATTATGACTAAACGTTTCATTGCTAGATAGATTGATTAATATTAGTCAACTAAAACTAAAACCGCTCCTCAATTTGGAGCGGTTTTTTTAGTTATAAGCGACACTATAAATTACTAATCGCAATTGATGGAACATTCAATTTATTTGTGTGAAACTTTCAGATCTTCAGAATAAGCAGGATTTCTTATAATTGTCTAATCATTTAAAAGAAATAACCGACCATGAGTAAAAGAATCAAAGTCATTCTTGTTGTTATAGGAATACCGCTTTTATATGCATTAATCACACGAATATTATTTGGTCTAGAAACTGGGGCTTGGGGTGAACTTCTATCCGTAATGACGGTTAGTTTCTTGTTTATACTTCCTGGAATAGTCGGTGCGTTAACGGTGTATCTATCTTCCGTAGATAAAGCTAGCAGTATGCTCTATCGTGTTTTCATGCCTTGGGTACCTATAATCTTGTTTGTAATAGTCACTTTAATGCTACAAATTGAAGGCTGGGCTTGTTGGATAATGATTTTGCCAGTATTCTTCATAATTGGATCGCTTGGAGGTCTAGTCGGCGGGTATTTGAAATGCTATAAAAGAAATGACAGGCTCAATATTTCAATTTTGGTTTTGATCCCATTTATTATAGCTCCCTTGGAAAATATGATTGAAACCATTCCAGGTACCTATAAAGCTTATACCTATATCGACATAAATGCCCCAGCTGAAAAGATCTGGGATAATGTAACTAGGGTAGAGGCTATTGAACTAGAACAGGACACTGGACACCTAACCCGATTTTTAGGATTTCCACGACCCGTAAAAGCTGAATTAAACTATGAAGGAGTAGGAGCTTATCGGGAAGCCATATTTACAAAAGGACTTGTGTTTCATGAAACCGTAACGGAATATGTAGATAATGAGAAAATGGTATTCACAATCAAGGCTTATCCCCATGAGATTCCTTCAACTACACTCGACGAGCATGTAGTGATAGGAGGCGATTATTTTGATGTTTTAAACGGGACTTACGAGTTGGAAAAACTAGCTGATGGAAAACATAGACTGCACCTTTACAGCCATTTTAAAATGAATACCACCTTTAATTTTTATGCTGGATGGTGGGGCAAATGGATCATGAAAGACATTCAGAACAACATTCTGAAAATAGAAAAAGAACGCTCAGAAACTGAATAAAAAACTACAGATCCACACTTCCTAAACCTTCCCTCACAAGAATAGGTTCGTCTCCAGTTAAGTCAATTATGGTTGATGCAATATTGCCACCGTAACCACCGTCGATCACATAATCTACTTGTTTTTCCCACTTTTCAAGAATTAAACTTGGGTCAGTTGTGTATTCAATGACTTCATCCTCATCTCTTATCGAAGTTGAGATGATAGGGTTTCCCAAGGCATGAACTAATCCCGTAGCAATAGAATTATCTGGAACTCTTATCCCTACCGTTTTTTTCTTTTTAAAAACTGTAGGTAAGTTATTATTTCCAGGTAAAATAAAAGTATAGGGACCAGGTAAATTGCGTTTAAGGATTTTAAAAGTACGCGAGTCAATCTGACTCACATAGTCACTCAAATTACTCAAATCCTCACAGATAAATGAGAAATTTGCTTTTTCAAGTTTCACTCCGCGTAACTGAGCTACCTTTTCTAATGCTGATTTATTATTAATATCACAGCCTAAACCATAGACCGTATCAGTTGGGTAAATCACCAGCGCACCGTCACGCATATCCTTTGTGATTTTACGCAACAATCTAAAATCGGGATTGTCTGGATAAATTCTAACTAATTCTGCCATGTCAACTTTTATTTAAGAGGAAATCAATGGGTATGAAAAATAAGGCTAGAGCAGCAATGGCAAGAATGATCTTGATCCACAGTTCTAGATCCTCATTATCTGTTTCTGGCAAAGTATCGTAGCGGTGGTTGCCTTTCCGGTCAATTTTGATGACCACTCGAGAATTATCAGCTGGGTTCTCAGATGTGCTGGACACATATTTTTTGTAGAGTTTAAATAAAACCGCACCACCACCTAACATCAGTATAATAAACATCAAGCACTCTTGATTTGAAAAATTTGACAAAGTAAATAAGGTCATAAAAATTAATTGTGAAGAGCTAAAATTAGTGAATATTCTTTAGTCTGCACGCTCTACCTCGTTCTCAAGTTTCAAGACATGATCACCATCATCTTGTTTGATATATAAGGCTTTATTACCTTCTTCACCTTTACGAGTTACTTCATTGCCGTCGATCGTGCGGGTTACTTCTTTAGTAAACGTGCTCTGTACTTTTCCTTCGGCAGTTCCGTTTCCCCATTCCCATTTTACGCGTGTTCCTTCTTTGATCATGGTTTTTGTTTAAAAATAGTGGTGGTCTCGCTTTCGCGAAAGCGTAATAACATCACCTTAACCACACCTTATCAAACTTTTGTGAGATTACCGGCTTAGTTCAAGATGTGCTAAGAGCAGGTTTGACACATCATTACAAGTGAATTGACTCCAAATCATTCTTCAAACCCACTTAAGCATCTTGCGGATTTTGCTGAGTTTCCCATTATAAGGCGGATATTTTATTTTGATATCGAGCCAAGTGCGTCGGTGCACCATACTTTTGTGATGTGAGAAAGTTTCAAAAGATTTTTTTCCGTGATAGGCGCCTATACCGCCGTCTCCCACACCGCCGAATGGCAAACGCTCATTTATAAATTGCACAATACTATCGTTGATCACACCGCCACCGTAGGAAAAACGATCAATGAACCAGCTTGCAAACGACTTATCCTCAGTGAAACAGTAGCCTCCCAGAGGTTTGGGATACCGCTTGATAATATTTGAAATATCCTCAGTCGTCTCGTAGGAAAGAATCGGTAAAATAGGTCCAAAAATTTCATCTGCCATCACCTTAGAATTTAGACTAGGCTCATCTACCAGAGTCGGCTCGAGGTAGAGGTTATCTTTATCATGATTTCCACCGTGGATAACTGTTTCATCTTTTAAAAGTCCCACCAAATTTTCAAAATGTTCCTCCCTTATGATGCGTGGATAATCATCAGATCGTTGCGGGTTTTCTCCATAAAATTCAATTATTGATTTTTTGAGCGCTTCGGTAAACTCGACTTTGACCGATTTATGACAAAGTATATAATCAGGCGCGATACAGGTCTGTCCTGCATTAAGAAACTTTCCCCACGCGATACGCCTCGCAGCTACCGGTATATTTGCGCTCTCATGAATCACACATGGGTTTTTGCCGCCCAATTCCAGTGTCACCGGTGTCATGTGTTCTGCAGCAGCTTTATAGATAATCTTGCCTACTTTGGGGCTTCCCGTGAAAAAGATGTAGTCCCATTTTAAGGCAGTGAGTTTTTGAGATACATTTGCATCGCCCAGTATCACACTCACATGATCTGCTTCACAACTCTCAGAGACGATTTCTACTAGAACTTTTGAGGTGGCGGGTACAAACTCGCTAGGTTTTAAAACGACCGTATTACCAGCAGCGATCGCGCCGATTACGGGACCCAGTGCCAACTGAAATGGATAATTCCAGGGCGCTATGACCAGCGTGTTTCCATAAGGCTCTTTGTAAATCTTTGCCGTAGAAGGAAAGTTGAGGATACTAGGGCGAACCCGATTAGGTTTTGCGTAGCTCTTTGTGTTTTTAATATATTTATCAAGTTCATTTAGAATTACATAAACTTCAGTGAGGAAGCTCTCGTAATTGCTTTTGCCCAGATCCTTTTTGAGCGCATCAAAAATATCGCGCTCACTAGCTTTTATAGTTTTTTGGAGCTTTTTTAATGCATTGATTCTGTAGTCAATATTAAATGTCGCCCTAGTTTCAAAAAATGCTTTTTGTTTCTCGTGAATTTGCTCGGGTGACATCAGGATAAGAATTCATTAGTAAACAATAGGGAAGTTTCTATATCACTTGTACTGAGTCCATGTTCATAGAGCCAATTCAAGAAACGATTGACATTATCTATCTCCATTTTTCCCCAATCAGAAGATTCTGGTACGACTTCATTGGTTAACTTGATGCTCTTCAGCAGGTCGATTTTACAGTCATTAGGAACGTACTTTTTTAAAATATGCGCAGATTGTTCTGGTTTTGCTTTCGCGAAAGCGGCACCTTGAGCAGTAGCCTTTAGAAAATCTTTATACAGCTGTTTATTTTCCAATACGTGAGTTTGATTTGCTGAAACCACCGGTGAATAGGAGTAGGGGATCCCATATTCACTCATTTTAAAAAGCTCCAGTTCCTCGCCATTTTCTTCTGCTTCGAGAGCTTCCCAGTTTGTGAATATCCAGGTACTATCAGCCGTACCATTCACAATGGTGTCCCAGATCCCCAGTTTATCAGGAAAAATGATGCGTACCGTGCCGTGACCGCCATCGTTTTTGATCATTTGGCGCAGGATGGCATCTTCATAACGCGCGTTGTAGGATGCATAAGATTTACCATCCAGTTCTCTAGGACTTTTTGCAATTCCTTTTTTACAGGCGATGGCACTCAAATCCTTGTTGAACACGGCAGCTATGGCGATAAGCGGGAAGGGATTTGCCTTAGTCTGATAGGATAAAACACTTTCCAGCGGGCACAAAGCAATATGTGCTTGACCATTCTCGACCTTTTTGGCTGGGGTAATTTTATAGTTGTCTTGATCTGGTGTAATGAACTCTATTTCAATTTGTTCGCCCTTATAAAAACCCTGTTCTTGAGCAATTATAAAAGCGAGGTGATTTGTATTAAAAGTCCAGTCTAAAGCGATTTTGAGTGTTTGCATGGCGTTTATAAAATAAGTGTCGAAGTTAGCCATTAAGCTACGCAATAGGGGTTAATGGTATGTTAGAGGGGTGAGATGTCGCAACAAGTGACAGTTGATCGCTAGAGGTTTGCTATATTCACACGACTTACCAAATCTCCAATTTGCCATATCAATGAGAAAAACCTATTTGAATTTGTTCTTAAATATCCTGATCGCATTGGTTTGGTTTGTAAATGGTTTAATCTGTAAAATTTTGAATGTTGTACCGAGGCATGAAATGATTGTGAGCGAACTATTAGGCAATGAGCATTCTAGGATTTTAACCATACTCATTGGGATTTCAGAATTGATCATGGTTGGCTGGATATTATCTAGATACCGCTCTAAATGGAATGCTATAAGTCAAATCGTGGTAGTGATGACCATGAATATTATTGAATTCACGATAGTTCCAGAACTGCTATTATGGGGGCGGTGGAATATCGTATTTGCATTGATCTTCTCTGGACTTGTTTATTATAATGAGTTTATTCTCAACAAATTTGAAAACGAACTTACACGATGAATTTTCTAAAAAACCATCCTTTTACAGTTCAGGCTCATTTTAAAAGCTCTATTGTTTTCACCTATGCTATAAAAAAAGAAGAATTAAAGCATTTAATTCCACAGCCACTCACACTAGACACTTTTAATGACAAATGGGGTTTCATTGCTGTGGCTATGGTTCAAACTAAACAACTTAGACCTAAAGGCTTTCCAAAATTTATGGGAAATGACTTCTTCTTGATTGGTTACAGGATTTTTGTGAGGTACAGAAATCAGTCAGGAAAAAACTTGAGGGGCTTGTATATCTTGAAGTCGGAAACTGATAAGTTGAAAATGCAAGTCATGGGTAATCTATTTACCCATTACAACTACACGACGACAGATATCACGATAAAAGAGGATGAAGATTCTAAATCGATCTTTTCAAAGAAATCAAATTTTAAGGTTCGTTTAAGATCGGGTGGACTTGAAACTGAACTTCCAGAGTACTCTCCATTTTCAGACTGGAAAGAAGCACGTAAGTTTGCTGGCCCGTTGCCGCATACTTTTACCATAGATTCTAGGGCCAATACGATACTAACTATATTAGGAAGGCGCAAAAACTGGAAACCGCAACCCGTTCAAGTCTTAGATTCTCAATTCATGTTTATTGAAGACCTCAAACTACAATCTGCAGTCCTTGCAAATGCTTTTGAAATTAAAAATGTGGATTATCATTGGGATAAGGGAAAAATAGAACGCTGGAAATGAAAAGAAGAAAATTTCAAGGAGTCTTGAATATCTTGAGCTTTAATCGGCATTTTTATGTGATTGGAGTAGCTTCCTTAACACTTCTGATTTCCCTTGTTTTATATTTTGAGTTGAGCACCTATTATACGGTAATTCTGGTTTTAGGTTTTACTTATGGATTATTAGTGCCCTTAATTGTATCAGCTTACATTTATGATTATTCTGGGTTTTATGAGTTTAGATGGCTGGATCAGTTTGATTTTAAGGATTCTAAAAATAACACTATCATAAACATTAATGCAGGTTTTGATGAAACAAGTTTTATAATAAAAGACAAGCTTCCTCAATCAAACTTAAAGGTCTATGATTTTTACAATCCTGATCGTCATACGGAGCCAGCGATCGTAAGGGCTAGAAAGGTCAGCAATATCTATCCCTATACTCAACGGATATCGAGTCATAGTCTTCCGCTTAAAGCTCATACGGTTGATTATATATTTCTTATTTCTGCAATTCATGAAATTAGAAATAACGATGAACGAATCACTTTTTTAAAAGAATGTGGACGTGTACTTAAGAATGAGGGTAGAATTATCATGGTCGAACACTTGAGAGACTTGCCTAATTTTCTAGCATTCACCGTGGGATTCACTCATTTCTTTTCCAGTGTTAAATGGCGCAAGTCTTTTAAAACAGCAGGTTTCCGAAATATAAATGAGATAAAATTCACACCTTTCATGTCCATTTTTGAGGTTTATTGATATGGAATTACATCTTCAAATCATAGGATTTATTCTAATCGCTCTTGCTGGCATTCACGTTTTTTTTGCTAGATATTTCAATTGGAAACAAGAACTTAGGTATTTAAGCTTAATCAATAGGCAAATGATGATCGTGCACACGTTTTTTCTCGCATTGGTATTATTTTTAGTCGGACTACTGTGTCTAACTTCTTCAAATGAAATGGTTTCTACACGGCTGGGAAATAAAGTATGTTTGGGATTAGGGACATTTTGGATCATTCGATTAATGTTTCAGTTTTTCGTTTATTCACCACTATTATGGAAGGGTAAAAGATTTGAAACTATGGTGCATATAATCTTTATAGCGCTCTGGACTTACCTCACGATTATATTCCTGTGGATCGGAAAGCCTGTAATTTTTATGTAATCAGGATGGAATCCCGCTTTCGCGAAAGCGTGCAAAACAAACTACTCCAGATCACGAACAACATCTTATGACTTCTTATACAATTTCCTGACGCAATTGCGCTAATTTTATGGGCTAACCTTTGAACATGATACAAGAGAAGCTATATAACATCGTGAAGGTGTACCTGCCGCAAGATGTTGCTCCAGACGCTATAGAGCCTACCAGTCACCTCATGAATGATCTCAATATCAATAGTGCCCACCTAGTTGATATCGCGCTGGATGTGGAAGATGAATTTGATATCATGCTAAACGAGGAGGACATGGAAAATATGCAAACCGTTAACGATGCGATCACAATTATCCAAGCCAAAACCAATAATCCCAAATAATTATAACCATGCAGAATCGCACTCCCATCGATATTTTTGAACAAGAAGTTGCCTCAAAGTATCAGATTTTCAACGGAATCTTTATGACGCTGCCCTTTGATGACATTTCAAATACGGGTAGTTTACTGCCGCTTTTTCATAAAATTTGTAGGGATGGGTTTGAGCGCGGTAAGAATCCACAGGAGATCGTTCAATATTTTTTTCAACGCTATATGCCTGACGCCGAACTTGAAGAACGGCATGCGATGTTGTTCCGTTTCATTCAGTACATCGAGCGACAAGTGGTATTGTTTGATGCCATTGAAGATGCCGCATTTTCTAAAGTAAACAACCTAGAGGGTAGGGGAACACTCAAAAATGTAAAAGAGGAAGCAGAAGCCCTACAAAAATCTGTGGATCTCAAACAATACCTGAATAATTTTAAAGTACGCCCGGTACTTACAGCGCATCCTACGCAATTTTACCCTGATGAAGTTCTAGGAATTATCAATGACCTTAGTCAAGCTGTTGCCGCAAATGATATCACTCAAATTAAACTGTTGCTATCCCAACTAGGGAAAACACCTTTTTTCAAGAAAGAAAAACCTACGCCTTATGACGAGGCCGTGAGCCTGATCTGGTATCTGGAAAATGTGTTTTATCACGCCATGGGTAATATCTACGATTACGTAAAAAGTAACATCGACCCGTCAGATGATTTTAGCAATCCACTGGTGGAGATCGGTTTCTGGCCGGGTGGAGATCGTGATGGAAATCCTTTTGTCACAAATGAGATCACACTCAAAGTAGCGTTGCGCTTGCGATCTACCGTGCTGCGTAACTACTACCGTGATTTGCGCAAAATTACCCGTAGAATCACCTTTAGAGGAGTACACGATAGACTTTTAGCGTTGCAGCGCAAGGTCTATCAGGCGATATCGGTAAAAGAGAAGCTGGACTTTACAGCAGGAGATTTAATCGTTGAACTTCAGTCCGTAAAAAAAGAAGTAATTCTTAGGCACAACGCACTCTTTACGGATCTGATCGATAAATTGATTCACAGGATCCAGCTTTTTGGGCTTCATTTTGCCGTATTGGACATTAGGCAGGACAGTAGCATTCACGATGAAGCTTTTGAGAAAATCGTAAATGAGTTAGTGAAGCTCAATCAATTTACTGATTTGAACCTAAGCAACTATTACAAGCTAACAGAAAAAAAGAAAATAAATATTCTCACTCAGCTTCAGAACGTGACACAGATTTCTGAAATTGAAAATGATAGTGTGCAACGCGTTTTGGGAAGTATGCAAACGCAGCAGCAGGTTCAAAAATTAAACGGCACACGAGGTTGCAACCGTTATATCATATCAAACAGCCAGAAGATCAGTCATATCCTTGAGGTATATGCAATGTTGCGCTTACTCATGGCAGACCAGCCGCAGGTTCATGTGGTGCCTTTATTTGAAACCGTTCCCGATCTTCAAAATGCACCAGAGATTATGGATGCCTTGTTTGCAAACCCAGATTACAGAGCGCACATAAGACACATGGGCGATAAACAAGACATTATGCTGGGCTTCAGCGATGGAACTAAAGATGGCGGTTATCTTATGGCAAACTGGTCTATATATAAAGCTAAAGAAACACTAACCGAGATCTGTCGCAAGCATGGAGTGAGTGTTACCTTTTTTGATGGCAGGGGAGGACCACCCGCAAGAGGAGGTGGGCAAACACACCAGTTTTATGCCAGTATGGGTTCAAAGATCGAGTCTAATGAAATACAGCTTACTGTACAGGGACAAACCATAAGCAGCAAATTTGGAACGCTAGACAGCTGTCAGTTCAATCTCGAGCAGCTGATCAGTAGTGGCGTTACTAATGGTGTATACGATGCAAAAAGCAATGATTTCTCAGATGAAGCTTATAAAACGATGGAATCACTCGCTCAAACTAGTTATAAAGCTTATCAGCAGTTCAAACAGCATCCCAAATTCTTACCTTATTTGGAAAACATGAGTACGCTGAAATTTTACGCCAAGACTAATATAGGCTCCAGACCGAGTAAAAGAGGGAATAAAAAGACTCTCGAATTTAAAGATTTGAGAGCCATTCCATTTGTAGGATCCTGGAGTCAACTCAAACAAAATGTACCAGGTTTCTACGGCGTGGGAACAGCACTTGAAAAAGCCGATAAAAATGGAGAATGGTCAAGTATAGAAAATCTTTATACAAATAATAAATTCTTCCGTACACTACTGTTTAACAGCATGATGAGTATAACCAAGTCATTCTTTGATTTAACTAAATATATGAGTCACGATGAAGAGTATGGGGAATTTTGGAACATGATATTTGAAGAATATAAACGCTCAAAAAACTACTTGCTCAGGCTCACGGGTATGGAAAATTTAATGCAGAATGAGCCGGTAGGTAAAGCCAGCATCCAGCAGCGAGAACAAATTGCCCTACCGCTACTCACGATACAACAATACGCGCTTTTAAACCTTCAGAAAGTGACTGGTAGTAACGATGAACCTCTTAAGCAGACCTTGGAAAAAATGGTCACGAGATCACTTTATGGGAACATTAACGCCAGCCGAAATTCTGCATGATGATCGAGGTAGTTAAATCGGTATTAACTGAGAGGTTAAATAATCCTAATTGGGAAAATCTCTAGCAGTTATCGAGCTATTTTTAAACAAAAATCATGCACGACACCGTTGAAAAACTCGACACCTTCAGCAGACTAGACGCCTTGCGCACAGCTGTTTATGGGGATTCTGTGAAGATCCTTCACGACACATTTTTGCTTAAGTTTCCTAAGCGCGAGCACCGTTATGGTAATGGATTTGCCATCCGTCATCAAAATAGAAAAGATTTAGTGCTCATTGATACCGTGAATAGGGAACATCATGGTGAGTTAGTACGCTTTCGCGAAAGCGGATACAACATCAAGGGTCTGCTGTTAACTAATAAAAACTTGATCAGTCAGGCTTATACGGAACTGTCTGATATAGCACGAGAGTTGAGAACTGAGATTTACATACATCCTTTAGACAGTCCTGTTACTAATTCAATAGATATTACTGGATATCATGATTTTTTACAAGAATTTGATCTCACGGTGTTTCACACTCCCGGACATACGAGTGGTTCCGTCATGATCTATTCAGGGGCAAGCGGTGCTTTATTCACAGGCGATAGTGCGGTGGGAAGTCCTTATGAGAGTGATAATTACTACTTTGAAAGACCACCTATTACTAGCGATGAGAGCGATCTAGCACTGAGAGAGAGTTGGAAATCCATATCAGTCGATTTTAAACACCTTTTACCCCTACATGGCAAACCACAATTTGATATCAACCCAGAAAAGCGTAATCAAATTTTAAATAATCTAATTAAAACTGAGAAAACAAAGCATTTATAATATGAATAGTGATAAAACAAACCTCCTTAAAGAAACTCCTACAGACCACGAGATCTTAGATTTAATCAAAAATCGCTGGAGCCCTAGAACTTTTGCCGACACGCCTATTTCAGCGGCAGATTTGAACACTCTATTTGAAGCGGGCCGCTGGGCTCCCAGTTCCAATAATTTCCAGCCATGGCACATTGTGTGGGGTGTAAAGGGAAGTGAGACTTATGACCGCATATTTAACCACCTTGCAGAATTCAATCAAAACTGGGCAAAAAATGCTCCAGTTCTTTTACTGGGAATAGTCGATACAAAAACTCCTAAAGGCGATGATAATTATCATGCACCACATGATCTAGGACAATTTATGGCAAATGTGGCGATTCAAGCGCAAAGCATGGGAATTGCATTGCACCAAATGGCAGGAGTAGATTACAAAGCCGCTTTGAAGGAGTTTGAATTTCCTGAAACTTATCACGTTGCAACGGCCATTGCCATAGGTCATTATGGAGGAGATCTAGAAGATGTTCCAGAAGACCTTAGAGAAGCAGAGACCGGTCCTCGATCCCGTAAGAAAATTGAAGAGTTTACCTACAATGGAAACTATATAAAGCACGCCGATATAGATTAATCCCAGCATTAATTACCTTATAATCAAATCACAAATCCTGAAGCAGTTTTGCTTCAGGATTTTTAATTACAGCAAGCCATGTTGCGGTTTATTGATCTGATTGAGCAGATAAACAGCATTTTTTTGTGTTTTATCGGAGATTTTAACAGTTTGATGAAAACTGCGACCTGAAACAACTCGTAAGTAGGAAAAAACGATATGATTCACTTTACTTACGTCCATGTTACGCACAACAATGCCTTTGAGAATTATGTAGAAGCAAAGCTAAATGAGCTGTTAGGAGAGGATTGTAAGGATTGTAATATTCATGTGAAACTCTACCGTAAGTTCAACCAACGAAATTCGGTCAAAGAATCAATAGACCTCAAAGCTACTATCAATAACGTTATCTATACCACCAGTGCTGCAACGAGCAGTTTTAAATCTTCCTTTAATAAGGCACACGCACAATTAAATATGGAAGTTCAAGAAAGATTAGTAAAGTCTAAATAGAGTTTTTTATCTTGAAACTCACGGCAACCATTTAGTATACATCAAAGCTTCTTCTCAGTATTCAAAGACTCCTCTTGTTCTTTTTTCTCTTCTGGAGTCGTTTTCTTGGCAAGCGATAGTAAAGCGCCCACAAGTAAAGCAACAAAAATGACTCCCAGTGATACCCATTCTGGGAAATGGTAGTGATGTACTAATATCATTTTGATACCTACAAAAGTCAGTATCGCTACCAGACTGTAATGGATGTACTGGAATTTATCCAGCAAGTTGGACAAGAAAAAATACATACTACGTAACCCCATGATCGCTAGTATGTTGCTAGCAAAAACTAAGAATGGATCAGCGGTTATGGCGAGTATGGCAGGAATGCTATCTAAAGCAAACAGAACATCAGTAAGTTCAATAACTACGAGCGCTAGAAAAAGGGGAGTGGCAATACGTTTCCCCATTTTGGTAATGAAGAGTTTTTGCCCGTGCAATTGATCGGTCACCGGGAAAAACTTACGGCTCCATTTATAGATCTTAGAATTTTGTGGATCAAACTCTTCATCATGACTGCGCAGCATCTTGAAGGCCGTGTAGAGTAAAAATGCTCCAAAAACATAAGTCATCCAGCTTACCTGGCTGATCAATGCTACCCCAAAGAAAATCATCAATGCCCTGAACACGATGGCACCCACGATACCCCAAAACAATACGCGGTGTTGATACTTGAGCGGTATGGCAAATGATTTGAAAATCACCGCAATTACAAAAATGTTATCGATGCTCAAGGATAACTCGATCAAATAACCCGTGATGTACTTAATGGCAGCATTAGTAGGGGAAAGCCCATCCGGATTAGCGATAAACTCCTGACCGTAGATATAATAAACCGCACCAGTAAATGCTAGTGCGATTCCTACCCACAAAGCGGTAAATTTTGAAGCCTCTTTTGTATCGATCACGTGAGCTTTCTTGTTGAAAACAAACAAGTCCAGAAATAGAAAGAAGGCCACAAGGGCTATAAAAACGATCCAGATTATCATAAAATCGGTATGCTCTGAGAGCTTTTAGTCAATTCAAAATAAAAAAAGCTGTATTTCCAGTTTTACGGTGGTTAACCACCCACTCAAAATACAGCTTACAAAATTAATGCTATTTAACTACGGAATATTAACCGCAGCAGTGTCCGGTCCAAAAAAATCTTGCATGTGACCATAAATTTGAACTTCCTTAGCCTTATCTCCTTTTATAGCAATAGGATAAATGAGCATCTCAGGGTCGTTCTGTAAAAATTTGATGGCTCCATCGCAATCCACTTGGTGGTCTGCACCATATTTTTCTATAAATGTAGCGTGCTCTGATTTCACGATATCCAGAACACGTATCTCTAAAAGATCTGCGATTTCTGTCCAAACGGTTCCAGCCACCTTAGTTTTGCTGATATCTATGGCAAGTAAATCTTTACCGGCACTTTCAGCGTAGGCTCTTATTTCTCTGTGGTTTTTGATGTCAGAGTTGAAGATCAAGACCAGTTGTCTGTCACTTGTGGCTAGTGAAATGTGGTTATTATCAGGCATGATCTATAAGGCTTGCTTTGCGTTTTTCACATTGTGTCTTAAGCTGGTCTACAGCTTTTGCAACACTTTCCTTAAATGTATCGTGTGACTCTTCAGCAAATAGTCGTGGTCCAGGTGCGCTTAATCTTATGTTTGCAATCATACCAGTCTCTCTAGAAGAGGTATTTTCTAACCTGAAAAAAACATCTGCGCGAGTTACCCAATCGTATCGATCAAAAATCGTTTGAAGTTTCTCTTTAGTATAAGCCTCAAGTTCTGTGCTTCCAGTAACGTGTTGATAATTGAATACTACTTCCATATAATTTCTAGTTTTCAATAAAGATACAGCGGTAGGAAATGCTGGCAGTTCTCTTTAATAAGACTTTAAATGCTTTTTACATCAATTTTTGTTTTGCACATTTGGACTATCAGGGCTACATGAACTCAACATAGTCTTTAATGGCACATACAAATCATTGAATTGTCGATTCAGCCCTTATATTTGAACGTGTATGAAAATGATATTTGTGTCAAGATCTTTGTGGTCGGTGGTGTTTATTATGTTTTTCGCTTTCGCGAAAGCGCAACTGGGATTTTGCTCTGGAGAATCTGGAGACATCATCTTTAGCGAAGACTTCGGAGCAGGGACCACAAACGGACCAGCTCTACCGACTACAGTTACAAATTATACCTATGTAAACAGCGCTCCTGAGGACGGTCAGTACACAATATCCAATAACATGGGGCAATTAGGTTCTTTTTGGAACAGACCAGACCACACGGGCAATTCTAACGGTAGAATGCTGATCGTAAATGCAGCATTCAACGCCGGCATTTTCTACCAGACTTCCATACCAGGCCTCTGTGAAAACACGCCTTATGAGTTTAGTGCATGGGTGTTTAATGTCTACAATCCTAATTCAAATGCATGTCCAGGTGTTGGGATTCCCATACAAGTTAGATTCCAAATTTGGGATGCGACTGACACGGTTTTACTAGCAGATGGAACTATGAATCCCAGAGGTGGAGAAACAAATCCCACTTGGATTCAATACGGCTTGACATTTACCTCAGAACCAGGACAGAATGAATGTATTCTTAAACTTATCAATGCCGGAGACGGTGGTTGTGGTAACGATCTCGCCATCGATGATATTCAGTTCAGGCCCTGTGGTGATGCTATTAATGTAGTGAGCAATGGATCTGAAGAAACCATAGTGTGTGAAGAAGACTTACCCGTAAGCGTAACCCTGGACGCAACAACGACCACAAATGTTTTTAGTAGCGCAGAATATCAATGGCAAAGTAGTACGGATAACGGAGCCAATTTTACCGACATCCCTGGCGCAAATGGAGCTAGTCATACCACACAGCTTTTAAATGCAGATACACAATTTAGGGTGAAGATTGCTGAAGATGCCGTGAATTTATCTAACAGCCAGTGCGTTAATTTCTCTGACATCTACACTTTTGAAGTAGACGAGGTTTCTACTCCCGTTGCTCTTGACGACAGCGTTACAAGTTGCGACGGTGAGGAGGTAGAACTTGCCGTACAGCCCGTGAATGGAGTCATATTTAATTGGTACGATGCGCCCACCGCTGGCAACCTACTGGTTTCTGATCAAGAGACTTTTACAAGCAGCACCCCAGGATTTTACTATGTAGAAGCGAGAACCACTGCTGCAAACTGTATAAGCAACAATCGAGTAGAAATTGAAATAGTCGCTGCAAGAGCACCAGATATTCCACGAGAGGAAATTTTTATCTGTTCTGGAGAGACAGCGCGACTTGAAGTTCCCGTATCGCCAGCGACTTATGAATGGGATAACGGTGCCATGACGCAAGCCATCGAGGTTGATACAGCAGGAACTTATGAATGTATCGTCACGACTCCAGAAGGTTGTGAAACCATCGCTGTTTTTGAAGTCATTGTAACGCCAGTGCCAGAGATCCAAGAATTAAGATTAATAGGAGAGGAGGAGCTGGAAATCATCACGGTTTCCCAAAATCCCGATTTTGAATATAGTATCGATGGGATCAATTTTCAAGAATCCAATCATTTTGACGTCAATAATCTTTTGGAGATCAATGCTTTTGTGAGAAACTCTCGAGGTTGTGATACCGTCACGGATAATCTGTTTAGAGTCAAAGTCAACCTATTTTTCAGTCCCAATGAGGACGGTTTCAACGATCGCTGGAGCATCAGCGGGCTAGAAAATTTTCCGGGTTCACGCATTGAGATCTTTGATCGTTACGGGAAGCTGTTGCGCGTACTCAACAATCCAGAAGTTGAAGGCTGGAATGGTACGTTTAATAACGAGCCTTTACCCAGTAGCGATTACTGGTTCAAACTGTATTATGCCGACCAAGAGATTTCAGGGCATTTCACCTTGAAGCGATGAGATTGTGAGTTTTTGAGTTTGTGAGTTTGTGAGTTTGTGAGTCTGTGAGTCTGTGAGTTGTGAGTCGGTGAGGTTGTGAACTCAATCTTTGTGCTGTCAAGTATGCTGCTAAAGCTTAAAGCTCAGCGCGCAGAGCTCGAAGCGCATTGCGCTCATAAATTACCATTTCTTTGTCAGAGCATTTTGCATAGGAAATATATTTTTACCTGAAAAGCATTGAAATGAGTAAATTGAAATTCCTAAGTGCCCTAATTATATTTGGAATGGTGGCCGCTTGTAGTAGCAGTAAAGATCCGCTAGTAACGGCTGATACGCTCAATAAAATCGAGAATTTGGCAAACGAACGCAATTTTGTGGTTGAATTCAATACGGCGTATCCCCAAAACACAGCGGCAAGCCAGCAGGTGCTTAATTCTTTTTTAATTCAAAATGGTAATAGCGCAGGCCGTATAGACATCGCAGGAGACGGAGCAAAACTCACCGTAGACGGAGAAACCAGCACGGCAGATCTACCATTTTTTGGCGAGCGCAGAGTGGGTGGTAGTTATGGCGGTACTGAAAACGTAGGTATCGAGTTTTATCAAGCCACGATGAAAGATTACAAGGTTTTACGTCAAGGAGAAAAAGTCACCGTGACTTATGGTGTGTCCAATTCAGAGAACGATTATTTTGATGTGCGCATGGATATTTACAGCAAGTACAATGTGCGTGCACTGATCATAAGCACTAAGAAAACTAACATGCAATATGACGGTAGTTTTAGGGCTGTATTAGATACAGCAAGTGATGAAAATTAAGAGTTGTATGATGTCGGTTGAAAACGATAAATAGATCATTATTGCTAGGCATTTTTCCTTTGGACAAACGCCTGTAGGACAACGGGAAAGCATTTGTTCTAAAAGTCCGTATAAAGCTGTAACTTAGTATGGTGTTTCATCTATACCGTGGTTATTGAAATTATTTCGAAAATACCGGCGTCATTTGATAGAATCAGAGTCCATGAAAGGCTTTAAAAAGTATGTGGTTTACGCTCTGGGCGAAATTATCCTTGTCGTTATAGGAATTTTGATTGCTTTGGGTATCAATGACTGGAACGAAAACCGCATCAAAAAAAATGAGCAAGAGATCATTGCCAAAGCGGTTTTAAAACAAATGAAACGAGATCTCTATCAGGTCGAAGATCAACTAGAATACATGGAAGGCGAGGAGGAAATCTACGATTTGTTCCTAACGGACCGAGAATTAAATGAAAATGAGAATATCCGCAAATTGCAACGCGGACCTTTTCTCATAACCACTGGATTCAAAATTCTACATCTTGAGACCAAAACACTAGAATTACTCAAACAGCGCAACTATACCAAAACAGATTTCAACGAGATTCTGGATAAAATCGAAATCCAATATGTTTATTCTCACGAAAAATTGGAAATGAGCGAAAAAATCATCGTGGAGGAATTGTTGGCCAATCTAGAACACATCAAATCAAATTACGACTGGTATTACAAGCTGGTGACTCACGGTAACTTAGACGTGAGTGAATTCAAATATTTTGGGAGTGCAGATTATAGGAATCGAGTTGCACACATGAGTTTGGTAGCCATGGATGGTTATCAGTATGATGTGTATGAACTCTCTGAATATTTGTGCAAATACATCAATGATCTGGAATTGGTACTAGAATAGTGGCATTTGAAATATTCTATTTGACATAATATATATTATGAGACAATCGATTCAGTTTATTAGTTTTCGTATTGTGTTACGAATTCATGATTTGTAATGTCTTTGAAGCTATTCGTGCAGTAAATGTGATCTATTTGATTTTTCAATTCCTCAAAGCCGTAATTAAACATTCCATGTGTAACATATAGATAAACTTTTGCGGCGCCACAAGATTTCAACTTTTTAGCTAATTCTATAAACGTACGACCTCCGTCTGCAATATCATCGACTATCAAACATTTTAAGCCATCTACATTGCCGTAAATTTCAATTTTAGGCTCGCCATCAATTCTGATCTTATTTGAGGCAATTAATCTGGCATTCAATTTTTCTGCTAAATTGAAGGTGTTTTTATAAGCTCCGGCGTCAGGACTTATCAAAACAGGATTTCCCAAGGAATTGAAAGCCTTTTCTACATATTTATCTGGGCTTATTTCTTTACTGTTGTTTATTAGCGCTACAGCAACCGAACTATGTGGATGCAACAATTCCACCTGATCATAATTCATAAGGTTAACGAAATTACTAATCATCTTTAAATCAAAGGATTGATTATCCTCAAACCGACGATCTGAACGCTGACCTATAAGACAATATATCGTGAGTTTAGAAGAATACCTTGTGATTGTATTGAGGCTATCAAACGCTTCTTTAATCGCAGCCGCCTCAAAAAGCTCTTCATAGGTATTCCCGCGAATTTTGACGTGCAAATCACCCATTTGTTCAATTGCAGCACTGACTTGTCCGTCTTTGAATCTTTTTGTTTTAAAAATAGCTCGTTCCATCACACTAAATTTTTAAGTCGTTCTCTTATGGTTTCAAACTGTATCCGTTTTTCAAATCTACCGTTTACATAAATTGTTTTTAATTCACCCGTTTTTTCTTCTTTTTCGCTTACTTGATCTATCACTTCAAACACATCGTTTTTACGGATCACCTTTAACAAACCTCTAGCTGATTTTTTTACACCATCATCCGTTACTGGGTTTTTGTAAATTTCTCTTCGTTCACCTTTGACCACTACTGACGTTGCTTTCATTGCAAAACCAAAAGTATCACGTGTCTTGAACTGATACGTAAATGAGCCAACACCAAACACGACATTTGTTGATGCAAAGCCTTGCTTTTCCAGTCTTTCGCAAATAGCTTCGGCTCGTTCTATCGTTATACTATCTCCATAAATAGCGCCTATATGCTGATCCAGAACTTTATAGCCTTCTCGGTTTACATGTCCCCCAAAAGTCTCCCAAAGCAGTTCTATAACTCCTTTTTCTTGTGGAGTATTACGCTTTCGCGAAAGCGAAGTCCCACAAATTATATCCACTGGATCACCACTATCTGGACGTATGACAACTTTGCCATCACGATTTAGGATTTCTTGTTTTAATTGAGGCAGATATTCTGTCAGAACTTTCCATAAATCCCAGGTGTCACTTACTATAGACAAGATACCGCTAGGATAAAGATTTAGGAGCCTAGCAAATGTCTGCAATTCATCTTCATGAGTTCCTGCACACATCACACTGTGCTCAGTTGCATTTACCGAGCCTACAACAAAATCACTAGCATCATAATATTTGCGTAGAGACTGGATAATCGGTAATGTGTCCGAGCCTTTAAATACTGCTGCGTGCCCTATACCAGATAATACCGCTGCTTGAAGACCTCCCATTCCCCTCATAGAAAAATCATGACCTTGAAAATCGACAATGTCCACATTTGCGCTATCGGTAAGCTTAGCATATTTAGTGAGTATTCTGCGATATTGAAGAGCTATGCTGGCTGACGTCATAGGTTGCCATAACATCGTAGAGAGTATGGTCTCCAAGAAGTTTGTAATCCAGTAGAATTCTGGGAGAGTGTTCACTACGGTTAGTATAGGAACTCTCATAGGTACCTCTACTCCTTCTGGTAGCGATTTAACCTGAATAGGTAAATATCCTAAATCATGTAACGCGGCAAAATGGCTAACATCGTAGGGTGCCCCTAAATATTGAGATAATTCCTGCTCTAATTCATCGCAAACAATATCTTTTTCAAGATCAAAGAAATTCTTTTTGAAGTAGTCATGAATCCACTGAATTACATATTGCTGACCAAAAGAAACGACTTTCTCGATTCCTGCTGGAGCATGTCTATTGGATCGTGGTGTCCAATTGCTATAAACTTCGGTTGTGTTTACCGGATATTGCTGGTGATGCCCTGTTTTGTAACCATCTGTGAGAAATAATGCATTCATAATTTGTGTTTGTATTACGCAAATATAATAGAGCTGAATTATTCCTAACGACTAATTGTGTATTTTTAACACAAACTAATTTACAGCTCGAAATGAACGCCTTCTTTCTTAAGTTGAAAAAAACGTTTCTTATTGAATTTAAATAACCTGGCTGGTCTTCCAGGGCCAGTGGATAATGTATCGTCTAGTTCATCCAGAACGTTCAACTCCTTTATTTTTTTTCTAAAGTTCCTGCGATCTACGGGTTCACCTAACAGCGCACTATACAATTTTTCTAAATCAGAAAACGGGAATTTAGCGTCTAGCAACTCAAAGCCTATGGGTTCGTATTTGATTTTAGAGCGTAGCCTTATAATGCCGCTTTCTATAATTCTTTCGTGATCAAAGCTGACTTGAGGGATTTCATTTAAGGGGAACCACTTAACATCTTTTGCATCAGTTGCGGCAGATATCTGAAATTTATCGGGTCGCACTAGTCCGTAATAGGAAATACTCACTACCCTACCTCTGGGATCTCGATCTACTGCACCAAAGGTGTATAATTGTTCTAAGAAATTAATCTCAACTCCAGACTCTTCCTTGAGTTCTCGTGCCACAGCTTCTTCAAGGTTTTCATCATCTTTGACGTAACCTCCTGGTAAAGCCCATTGATTTTTGAAAGGTTCATATTTACGGTTGATGAGAAGTAGATATACCTTTCCGTTCTCATAACCGAAAACTACCGCATCAACCGTTAATTTGATGTTCTGCTTCAAAACATGGATTTTAAACAAATCTATTCATTATTAAAACAGTGATCAAACGAGACCTTACAATTATCGATGAGAATACATTTTGTGAGGCTCTACAAAACTTTTCCCCTACTCCTTAACCACCTTCCTTAAAACCACTTCGTCACCTATGGTGATTTTTATGATGTAAAGCCCTTCATTAAGTGATGCGAGGTTGATCTGATTTGTGTTTTTTTGTTGTTCCAGTACGCGCTGACCAATCAAATTATACACTTCTACTTTACTTACTTCGTCAGCTCCAGCATAGATATTCAAAACATCACTCACTGGATTGGGGTATATCTTTAAACCGCTATCCGTGTCAATCTGACCCGCTGATAAGGTGGTGGTTTGCTCCACATCGTCAAAAATAAAGGTTGATGTATTGCTGCCGTCGCCCGTGTTGCCAAAATCAAACATGAAGACCAGTCGATCGTAAACCGTATTGTTCAATGAGCCAAAATCCCAGTACACATTTTCCCAGGTACCTGAGCTGAGTGTTGTGTAGTCTCTTTCGGCAAAGTTGCTGGGATTGGATTGCTGTTCCAGTTTCATGCGTATCACCGTTCCTGCCGGTGCATCTGTCCAAAGCTTTAGAGCTAGAAGTTCGCCGCTTGCAGCAAAATCGAGCGTTCCGCCGAGATCCAAATACGATCCAGCCCACGGCATACCACCATCTCTTACGATCATGGCGGCGTTTGAACTATTGTTGCCAGTAGCTTGCGGAGAGGTAAGAGGAATCACCGACCCGGTTCCTCCATCAAAATCTACAAAGTCTGATGATACAGGAGTTGTTTCAAAATCAAACGGTAATCCAATACTTTGTGGCGGCGCACAGCCTGACGAATTAAAACTAAACGTCATCTCGCCAAAATTAAATTCTCCGTTTTGAGCGTAGAATCGCAACACATGAATACCTTGAGTCAAATTGATCGTGCTGGTATGCGTAGACCATGTATTCCAATCGCCTGTGGCATTAACAGCAATATTAGGACTCACCTGCTGACCATCTATTTCAAAATGGAACGGCCCACCACCGGCATTGTTTCCAGAAGCATAACGCATGTCTAGATCATAACAACCGGTCGTTTGAACATCAACCGTATACTCCATCCACTCTCCTGCTGAGATCCAGCCTACTGTATCTCCTTCATTGTTTACGGAAACCGCATCTACATATTCGTTAGGTCTGAATCCTCCTTCATTATTTGCTGAAGCATCAAAATAGGCAATGTTTTGGCCCAATCCTCCTTCAAAAATATCGTAATGCGCTCCTTGCAAGGTACCTGGAATAACTGTTGGCGAACCATTGTAGGGCAGCTGGTCTCCTACTTGTACACTTATGACGTTTGTTATGTTAAAAGCACTTCCTTGGTACACTTTCGCGTAAAGCGTAAAAACTCCTAACGGCATACTAGGTAAAGTGAGATCATATGGTGCTGTGGCGCTCTGCCCTACCAAAGTATCATCCAAGTAAAACTCCACCAGACTGATGTTTTGACCCGTCGTTGCAACATTTAAGTCCAAGTCGTCATTTTCATGTAAATCATAATCTTGAGCGCTTAGGACTCCATCAATAGCTACATCGCGATTGGTAGCCAAGGTATTTGCAGGAACCACGAGTACAAAACCATTTGAGAAAGTCACGTTGATCGCCGTGTCAGAATAATTGTGTGCGACGTAAGTTATGGTTCCATTATCGTTAAAAGCGCTGGCGATGGGATGATCTGCGGAAATGGTGGGATCGATCACACCCATGGCGTTCACGCTGTGCAACCAGTGGTAGGTCTGCGCATCAGAAATACCAAATTTCAAATCTCGATCTGGATAAGCATTGTAGAGATCAACTGCCGCTTGCGGATCAGTTAAGGAAAGGTATTTCCAGTAGGTATCATACCATAAATTAGGATTCGGCTGGTTGCTTAGAACTCCCGTATTGTTTGTGATTTCAGTCCATAAGGATTGTGCGTAGGCTTGATGATGTCCTAAATAAAAGGAACCGCCGTGCATGGGGTACATTTCTATACCGTAGGAAGCGGCAATGTCTGAAGTCCAGAAAGTCCCGTTGTCATAACTATTTCCCCAAACCCTAGAAACCAGTCCGTATTGCTGGTTGGGTTGAAAATTGCGATTATGAACATCCAGCCAGTATTCTTCAATAGCGGTCTGCTCGGTAGTATAAATGTAAACGCCCAAGTCTCTGATCGCGTCGTTCTCCGTAACCGTTCCCCAATGAATAAGTGATGAGGCAAACTGCATACTTTCTGAGGTAGACTCTTGGTCATTTCCATGGGGGAAACTTGCAAAACCATTAGCCCAACTGTGTCCGGCATAAGGACTGAAGTTTCTCAGAAACGGAAATTGTGGATCATTGCGGTCAGAAGAAGCAGCATCACGTATCAAAACATTGATCATGTCTCCATATTGCGCAGCCCAGCCCGGCTCAAATTGTTCCATAAAGGCTGCTGCATGAATAAAATAACCCCAGTGGAAATGGTGGTCGTTGAGATTAGTGTCCTGGCCGTGACCCGCTGGATAGCCTATCAGCGCAGACCAAATATCATTGTAATAGAATAAAAAGGCAACTTCGCCATTTTCATAAGTCAACCAGTCTTCCAGACGTTCTTTGATCGTTGCGATCATTTTGTCCCGCGCTTCAATATTACCGGTTTGATCTGCGATACGGGCGGTCTGGATCAAACGATTCATGACTTGACCCTCGTTATACGAATCCGTCCAGGAAGCCAATTGATCGTTCTCGATATTCGTAATTTTCTGATCAAGTACTGCTGGACTGAAACTAGAACTGTAGTGACCTAAATTGGGTAAAGTCGGTAAAATCCCTTTAAACGAATTCTGAACGGTAAACCTGTTTCCGTCAAGTGTTTTTAAAGTTCCTCTAACTGTGCTGTATTCTTCTTCATCAGGCGTGGGAGAACCGCTGGACAGGTTGGCCCACTGGTGAGGCAAGAGTCCTAAGAGTACGTTACTCTCCGTTCCTTCTTTTATATCTGTGGTCACGGTAAACGTGGATGTCACGTTTGAAGTCGCTGGGTCATAATTCCAATTGACTTGTGTATCCGTAGGAAAAACATAGGCATATTTCTCATATTCATCTGCCATCGTACTTACATTTGAAGTACTTTGTGGAAGCATCGCCATGGACCAATAATCTTCACCATTGAGCGTGGAAGAAAATGTAGTACCGGTTTGCGTCCAGGTGCTTCCTACTGGGGCGTAAATGACAAAATCGGCTCCACTCCTAGCGTTTTCAACAAGTACCTTCTCATTATTAATAGTGGTTGTACCCGAAGTGATTCTGATTTCCAGCAAGTCGCTACTCCCCTTTTCAAAATAGATAAATGGCATTCCTATACCGCTGGTTGCCTTTAGATCGTGCGTTCCATCGTTCCAGTTCATGGTAACCGTCCAGTCTGAATAGTCAGCAACCGTAGCTTGAGAAGCATTCATACCTTGCAGACCCACTTGAATAGGTGAAGAATCTCCTATAGGACCCCACGGTATATAAGTGACGATCAGTCCTTGATTCGTTGTTTTCATGGTCATGGGATAATTAAAAAGATTATCCGCATGATTTTGCTTGATCAGAGTAGACCACCAGTCATTTGTAGGAACAGGTTTGCCAGCAGCATTACCGCTCAATTGTGGTGTGCCTGAAGGGAAGCCGTTACGTCCGGCAGCATCAGCTCCTGGGTGATTTGTTGTATAACTTCCATTTCCTACAGCTACTTGAGCAAAGGTTTGATTTTCGCTTAAAGCGAAAACAAAAACAGCGACATAAATCAGAGTTAACTTGAGTCCGTTGAGTTGTAAATTTTTTATCATATCCAAATCTAACCAGAACAAATCACTCAAACGATTGAATTGAAATATACAGATACAACAAAATCCAGATAATTGATTCTTAAATAATTATATCTACAACATAGCCTATACACAAAGTGTATGAGGACAGTGATGCCGAGGGAATTGAGATTTCGTATTTTGTTACGCGTTGAATCTTATTCCACACCTAAATCCAAGAATATTTAGGTGCAAAATGTCATTATAACTAGGTTTGTACCGCAAAAGTATTTTTTATGTCCAAGCTCGAACACATCATATACGATTACTTACTTGACCAAGGCTTTAATGAAACGACGGCTGCTTATTTGAACATTGCCGTATTGCTCATAGCTTTAATCATTCTCGCGATTGTCATTGATTTTGTGAGCAGGCGGGTGATCATTCAGATTTTCAATCAGCTTGCCAAGGCTTCAAAAACCAACTTTGATGACTTACTGGTCGCTAACAAAGTGCCGCGTAATCTGGCGCATATCATACCGCTACTCTTTTTGTATGAGTTTGCCCCAGCCGTATTTATCGACTTCCCATATGGGAGAAACATGGTTGAGAATACTCTGCAGGTGTTGGGGATTATTTTAATACTCAACATAGTAAGGTCGCTCTTGCATACACTCAACGACTATTTTAAGACCCTTCCCAATTTCAAGGACAAACCCATAGATAGCTACATTCAGGTGATCATGATTTTTGCCTGGATCCTTGGATTGCTGTCGGCGTTTGCGATTATTACCGGGATTGAGTTTGTGGAATTTATCACTACGATTGGTGCAGCCTCGGCGATTATTCTATTGATCTTTAAAGATTCCATCCTCGGTTTTGTGGCGAGCATTCAAGTGTCGATCAACGACATCGTGCGCATCGGTGATTGGGTTACGTTTGAAAAATATGGCGCTGATGGTGATGTGATTGAAATCAATCTTTCCACTGTGAAAGTTCAGAACTTTGACAAGACCATCACCACCATTCCTACCTATGCACTGATCTCAGACAGTTTCAAAAACTGGCGCGGCATGACCGATTCAGATGGCAGACGCATCAAGCGGTCACTCAATGTAAAAATGGACAGCGTTAAATACCTGCGAAAAGAAGAATTGAAAAACTTCAAAAAAATCGAATTGCTTCAAAGCTATATCGACCACCGTCAGGGCGATATCGACAAGCATAATCAGAGTCTAAACGTGGATAAAACCATGTTGTTGAATGGTCGTAATTTGACCAACCTCGGTTTGTTTAGGAAATACGTTCAGAGCTATATCGAGAACCATTCTGGCATCAATAAAGATATGATGATCATGGTGCGCCAGCTCGCTCCTACTTCGCAAGGATTACCTATCGAGATCTACGCCTTCAGCGCAGACAAACGCTGGGCAAACTATGAATACATCATGGCTGATATCTTTGATCATGTGATTGCTGCAGTTCCTTATTTTGATCTGGAGATTTTTGAGTTTCCGAGTGGTAAGAATTCCAAGCCTACACTAGATTTTGAGGATTTAGCTTCAAGAGGAATAGATTAATTTCCAAAATGGTATAATTTTGACCGCATACCAAGTCTTGGTATGTTTAAACAAAAAATTGATCATGGCTAAAAACACATCCATTTTACTCGGAGATTACTTGGATAGTTTTATCAGTCGTCAAATTAAGAGCGGAAAATATCATCAGCAAGTGAAGTTGTGAGGGAGGCATTAAGAATGTTTGAGCATCAAGAATCAAAAAAAGCTGAACTCATAAAAGAGCTTAAAAAAGGTGAGAAATCTGGTTTTGAAGAAAACTTTGATAGAAATGATCTTTTAAAAAACCTGCATGAAAAACACTTGACTGAATAATGATTTATAAAATCAGTCAAGAAGCTCATCGGGATTTAGAGGATATTTGGCTATATTCTTTTAAGAATTGGTCTCTTGGAACAAGCCGATCGTTATTTTAATCTCATATTGGATGAAATTGAATACCTAGCAGAATATCCAGAACATGGTGAAGATTACAGCCAAATCAAGAAAGAATACTTCCGTTCAAGGATAAAATCTCATTTCATATTTTATAAAATCAATTCTAAAATAGAAGGAATTGAGGTGATTAGAATCCTGCATCAAAGAATGGATTTAGAATCACGTATTTATGATTAATTCATTAGTTGTAAAGAGGAAAGCTATGTTGTTATAAATCATTGACAACAAGAAATTTATAACAAATGAGAGTTTGTTTTACCATTTTACCTTTCTAACTTCCTTACTATATAATCAAACTCATCTTGCAACCCCTTAATCATGTTTGTCAAAGTGACTTTAAACTCTCAGAAATTCGATTATGTTGTTGGTGAATATCTGCTTTTTTTAGTGTTTATTAAACACAATTTCATTCACTTGTCCTGTATTTTTAAGGAAAACAAATTTTATGAAAACGGACGCGAATAAATCTAAGAAAGACTTACCCTACAATCCTGAAATCACAGAGGAGGATAAGAAAATGCTTAGAGATGACAACAAGCATATTCACCACGATGGGGGGAATGACACCCAGTTAACCGACAGAGAAAGACCGGTCGATTTTAAGGGAAAAGATCTCGACATTCCGGGCAGAACAGCAGCCCAAAACGGTAACGGCATTAACGGACTCAACGACGAAGAAAACAAACTACACAGTCAAGGTGGCGACAGAAAAACTAATTTAGAGCGCGATGACGCTGCGCACTAAATAGGAAAATAATTAATATAAAATAAAGCTGGTAAACAATTTTAAATTGTTTACCAGCTTTTTTAATTTTTAATTTCTTCAACCGTAATTTGAGAAAGATGAGACTTAAGCGCTCCTACTCTCAGACATTTCCTTTTTGTACGTATCTGCTAGATTGTCTTTTTCTTTTTGAGTGAGCGCTTTTCCAGCCATTTGAAAAACCTCTTGTTCTTCTTCGTCGAGATGGTGTTCCACCTTGTGCGCCAGTTCTTTCATGTAAGTGAGCCACGCGCTGCTGCTCATGTCAGTTTCTTCTAGTTTCTCTACCAGCTCGTCCATTTCATGATGTTCAGCAATGCTGTGGCGGGCTTTTTCTTGGGTAAGATCAGACTCGATCAGTGGGATGTAAAAGTGGCGCTCCTCCGCATCGGCATGGATGGCGAGTTCTTTTTTAAGCGACTCAAAAAGGTTTTTACGGTGATCCGTATCTCCAGAAGTGTCCACAAGTTTCTTGATCAGTTCTCTCTGGATCTCATGGTCTGCGCGCAAGGCTTCAAAAATATTCATAGTTCAGTTTTTCTGGTAGTTAAATTGAAGGGTGCCCTTCACCCCTATCTCGGTTTCATTTCCTGTAATTGCGGTGTAGCCCAGTTTTGCCATGGTGACCAGTGCATTGGTTTTCGTATCCCAGTAGTTGCCATAACGCGGCCGAAATCTAATCACCGTGATACTGGGATCATTCTTACCTTCAAACCAATTATTGTCCAAATTGCTCCATAAGTCATCGATCAACTCTTGATCTGAACTTATGTAAGCACTCCCGTATACATTCATAAATTCTTTGGACCGCACGTCCCCAAAAATGAGCTGGCAGTCTGAGTCTGAGAGCAAATTAGCATTATTTTCACTCGTAGAATTGCTTATAAACAGAATCTCACCATCGTCCTGCACCCTTTTGGGAGTCATGGGAATCGAGTGTACAGGTTTCTGTCTCAGGCCTGTAAGCATCATGGCTACGGGAATCCCGCGCGCCATCTCAAGGTACTTCTCGTGTGCTCGTCGCTGGTGTAGATTTTCCTCGCTCATTTTTCTTTTGAATTTACTACTTTAAGCTTACTCAATTATTAAAGGAATTTTAAAAACCCACTCTTTGTATTGATTCTATTTTACTGACAAGCCTGAAAAGTGATGATAAGATGATAAGATGTTAAGTTGTTACGCTTTCGCGAAAGCGGGAACTCCACAAACCACTTCAATATTTTTATTAAGTAAAGCTCAAATTACACCGTGCTAGTGGTCATGGCGATCTCTAACCAATTTTGTGTCATCTGATCGATCGATCTCGTCTAAATCCTCATCCGTGACCTCTACTCCTTTGTCCACAACCACATATTCTTCTCTGAATTTGAGCGCCTTAGAGTTGGGGATAATGCCCTTTCCATAGCGATCTGTATAAATTTTGATGAACTCTGCGCCAAAAAACAGAATCAAGCACGAGTAGGAAACCCACAGCAAGATCAGCACCACGATGCCCGCGGCACCATAAGCACTCCCGGGAGAAGAATGGGAAAAATAGATACCCATGAGCAACTTCCCGACTTCAAACAAAATCCCGGTCAGCAACGCACCCGGCCAGATGTGTTTCTTGTCCACGCGCGCATCTGGCAAGAAACGGAACATAAGTCCAAACAGAAACGAGATGATCGAGAGCGATAACAAGAAGTTCACCGCCATTGCCACGCTGCCTAGATAATCAGCAAAATTTTCTGTGATCCAGTCCTGCAAGATACCTATCACCGTACTGGCAACAAAACTGATGATACTCAAAAACCCGATCACGAGTATAAAACCGAAACTTTTTGCACGGTCGGTCAGGATTTTCCACCAGGGTGTTTTGGGATTGATCTTGAGCTTCCAGATCTTATTGAGCGCCATTTGTAGCTGGTAAAACACTCCGGTAGCGGCAAAAATAAGCGTGGCGATTCCTATAAGATTAGTGATCCAGCCTTCATCGTCGGTACGAGCGTTTTGAAGCAGTTTGGTCAGCTCGTCTGCGCTGTCGTAGCCTATCATATCAGACAATTGCGTGGTGAGCCTACCGGTAGCAATCTCCCGATCGTAAACCTGCCCTATAATATTGATCACGATGACCAGCAGTCCTGGCAAAGAGAGAATCGCATAATAGGCTACACTGGCGCTGAGTTGCCAGACGTCGTCTTTGTTCCACTCCACGGCACTGTTCCATAACAATTTGGGAAGGTGCCACCAGCGGAATTTCTCCTTTTCAATAGACTTGCTCTGCATCATGTGTGCTAAGTAACTAAGCTTATTTTTAAAATCCACCCTACTTGATAATAGTTTAACGAGAAGAACAGATTTAGTTAGTAGATATCTCCTTTTCAAATAGTAGTGTAAGGCAGTTGAGATCAGGCATTCTCCAAACACGAATTTTCTCTGATATTTCAAATAATATTTTAGATTTGTATCTTAATGGATACAATTTGAAATGATCAGAACCGTAAAGACAGCTGAATTTGACAAGTGGTTTAGAAAGCTCAAAGACGTGCGAGCGAAAGCTAAAATCTTTCAGACTTCAGAAACTCGAAACGGATGGCCATTTTGGAGATTGTAAACCTGTCGGTGACGGAATAAGTGAGATGCGAATAAACTATGCAAAAGGTTACAGAGTGTATTTCAAAGAAAAAGGGAAACAAATTGTAATTCTTTTGGTTGGTGGGGAAAAATCGACTCAACAAAAAGACATCACAAAAGCAAAAGAAATCTGGAACAAAATAAAAGACAAGTAAAATGGCAACTACAAAATTTGACATTGCGGACTATTTAGATAGTGAAGAAATGATTGCTGAATATCTCAATACCGTTCTTGAAGATGGAGACAGTTCTGATCTTGTTGTGGCAATCGGTCATGTTGCAAAGGCAATTGGAATGACTAAAATTGCCGAGAAAACGGGAATGAGTCGACCTAGCCTTTACAAAGCGTTATCTGACGGTGCAAAACCACAGTTTGAAACGATAATGAAAGTGCTTAAAGCTGTCGGCGGACAGATAAACGTACGGCCTATATCAGCCTAGAAAAATCCACCAGATCACGTGTTACGGGTAATTGCAGGGTTATTGCTTATGGCCAAGAACTATTTAAAATGCCTATTCCCTATAAAATTTAACCTGAGGGAACTTCCCTAACTTTGTTGTAACGTTTTAAATAGTTTCAGGTCTTACAGGCATGTTTGGATTATTAGGTCAGAATATCAGTATCGCCCAGCAGAGTATCAAGGGCCAATTGTTACGCACCATTTTAACCGTGGTGATCATCGCCATAGGAATTACCGCACTAGTAGGAATTTTGAGCGCTGTTAACGCCTTGAGCAGCACGCTGGACAGCGGTTTTTCTGGCATAGGAACCAATACTTTTAATATCCAGCAGTACGAGTTAAGCTTCCGCCGGCAAGGGGGTCGCGAGCGCACAAAGGTAAATCCCATTATTAATTACCGCCAGGTAAAAGAATTTCAAGAGAAATACGATCCTGCTTTTGGTCAGGTAGGCGTTTCTTTTCAAGCCACCAGCACCGCCGAGGTAAAAAGCGAAGACAGTAAGACCAAACCCAAAGTTATCGTTGCTGGAGTGAACGAGAACTACACAGAAAACGCCGGTATCGAGCTGGCAGAGGGCCGCACCTTCTCCCCTTTTGACATCAAGAACAACACGCGGGTTTGCCTGATCGGTAGTGATATGGAAGATGCGCTGTTCCAAGGGTTGAATCCGCTGGGGCAAACTTTGAGCATACGTGGTAATAAATTTACCGTGATCGGTTTGCTGAAGGAAAAAGGATCCACCTTTGGGAACAACATCGATTTGCGAGTCATGATCCCGATTGATGTAGCGCGCAGCATCTACACCGCTCCCAACATCAATTACGAAGTCAGCGTAAAAGTCGCCGATCCAAATTTTATGGAATCTGCAAAAGATGCGGCGATTGTTCTTATGCGCAACATCAGAGGATTGAGCCCGGTGGAATCCAATAATTTTGGCGTGGTGCAAAGCGACGATTTGCTCGCATCAGTCAATGAAGTGAGTGCGGCACTCAATGTCGCCGCCGTGATCATTTCAGGAATCACGATTTTTGGATCCTCCATCGCACTTATGAATATCATGCTGGTATCAGTTACCGAGCGCACGCGTGAGATAGGCGTTAGAAAAGCATTGGGCGCCAAGCGCAGCACCGTTTCTTGGCAGTTTTTTATTGAGACTTTATTGATCAGTCAGTATGGAAGTATTGTGGGGATTCTGCTGGGAATGCTGATTGGTTTTGCGGTCTCGGCAGGTTTTGAGATCCCGTTTGTGATCCCTTGGGGCGCGATCATTTGGGCAACGATCATTTCTATTTTGATCGCGATTTTCTCTGGCGTACTACCAGCCATCAAAGCTTCTAGGCTGGACCCTATCGAGGCTTTGAGGTATGAGTAGGGAAGCTTTTTTTTTGCTTTCGCGAAAATTATATCATTTAATGGCTGTGATCCTTTGATAGAGATCAAAATAATAATCGATACTCAAATATTTGATTGTTCGGGATATAGTTTTCTGAAAATGTTATTTTTATGGTGAAAAAATAAATTATAAAACACTTCAAAACTGCCAATGAAAGATATTATCAAATCATTTTTCGATGTTTCCCGAGAGCGCGTTAAAAATCCCCTAATTGGAACATTTATAATTTCTTGGATTGCTATTAATTGGCGTCCAATATTAATCATGTTATTTTCCGATCAAACTATTGAAAATCGAATTGATTACATAATAGCATGTTATTCTTCTTTTCATAGTTATTTTTTAGTACCATTTCTAATTGCTCTAATATATGTAATTATACTTCCATATTTTATGTGGGCTGTGGATGAGCTAATCCGTAATTCTACTATTGGGAGAAAGAATAATTTAGTTAAGCAAACAATTTTTGATTATGAAGGGAAACAGCAAATTGCAATAGCAGAGAGTAAATTGGAAGATCTCAAAGCTAGTTACAGAGATAAAGCTGATTTTAACAACCAAATCGAGCAATTACGCAATCAATTGGATGAAAGAGATGAAACTATTCAAATTCAACAAATTGAAATTGAACGGTATCAAAATGAACTTACTACGATAAAAAACTCGATTGATCAAAATAGTTCAGAATTAGAAGTTTCAAGTTTAGAGAAGAAATTTAATGAATTTAAAATAAATGTTCTTTTCGACTATTTTAAAGAAGTAGGTGTTGCCATAAGAAATCATCAAAATTTCCCACACGGAATCAATGATATAATTAAAGAAAAATTTATTATGCAGGATATAATAGAAGAAGTTGAGGATGAAAACGACTTTTATTATCGCTTCACGAACAAAGGAAATTATTTTTGGAAGAAGTTTGTTACAAACTTAAGAATTGAAAAAAGAAATAGTACCGAAGATGAAATTAGTCCCGACGATTTACCATTTTAAAATATTCTTCAATAGAGGCTGCCCTCGCCGGCGCGGAGTTGCACTCCGTGTCCACCAGCCCTGATTAAAAAGGTTTTAAAGAGCTATCTTTAATTCATTAGCCGCAAATACAAGTTAAAAAATTTAGAGCGTGCGTATTTTGTTTCTTTTGCGACGGTCAATTGGATCGATGTGTTTACGTGAGAGAATTACAAGAGCATCATTACCGACTCTATTTCCTATTGCCGCGCAGAGAAAAACATGGATTGTTTTGCCTTCTGCGTTATGCCCAGTCATGTTCATATGATTTTTAGAGATCAAAACTCAGACCCGCAGTCATTATTAAAAAACTTCAAAAGATATACAGCTCGAAGTGTCAACAAAGCCATCCAAAACAACGTTCAAGAAAGTAGACGCGACTGGATGCTATGGATGATGAAGAGAGCTGCAATAAAGAATGGCAATAAAGCGAAACACCAATTCTGGCAGCATCACAACAAGCCTATTGAGTTATGGAGCCCTAAAGTCATCAAACAGAAACTGGATTATATTCATAACAATCCAGTAGAATCAGGATTTGTTACGAGACCCATTGTATGGAAATACAGTAGCGCACGCAACTATGCTGATTTGCCAGCTGAGATTGAGATTGATCTTGTGGGATTTATGGAGTAATGCTTAATTTGGTGTGTGGGACACGGAGTGCAACTCCGCGCCAGCGTATAGAATACTGACTCAAATATGAAACAAACAATGCTTAGAACGCAAGATATATTTTCAACAGCAAAATTTACCACTCGGCTATACGCCACCTTCATAGACTTTTTAGTACTTACCATATTGATTTTTTTATTAAAAATAACTTTTCCGGATATGAGCAACATATTGTTTTTTAATGAAGCAGAAGCGTTTTTAACGGAAAATACTACGCATTGGGTTCTAAGTAAAACTCCTCGCTGGCGCGGAGTTGCACTCCGTGTCCACCATCCCAACGAATGAAGGTATTACCTCAATATGCTATCTTTAAATCATGAGCCGCAAATACAAGTTTAAAAATCCAGAGGGTGCGTTTTTTGTGTGTTTTGCCACGGTCAACTGGATTGATGTGTTTACAGGCGTGAGAGGTTAAGTAACTCCACGCCAGCCTTAGTTTAATTTATCTAATCCTTGCAAGTTAATTTGAGTTCAAAAGTGCTCGTAAATACCTTTCTTTCGCGAAAGCGAAAACATCTTTTTCACCCACAAACTCCCAGCGCAAAAAAACCTAAAATCCTCACCCGTTAATGCCACGTGAACACGGTTGGACAGACCTTTTTTAAACAATACCTTTGCGCGCACTAAATAATGAGGATGAAGAATACCGCGCTTACCAAAATTCATGAGTCGCTGGGTGCCAAAATGGTTCCTTTCGCTGGTTTTAATATGCCTGTTCAATATGAGGGCGTGAACATAGAACACCACACAGTCAGGAATGACTTGGGGGTTTTTGATGTTTCGCATATGGGCGAATTTCTGATCAAGGGTGAGCACGCGCTGGAATTGGTGCAAAAGGTTTCTTCAAACGACGCTTCAAAGCTAACTGTGGGTCGCGCACAATATGCCTATCTACCCAATGAAACTGGCGGCATCGTGGACGACATGATCGTTTATCGTGTTCATGAAGATATATACCTTCTCGTTGTGAACGCGTCAAATATCGATAAGGACTGGGAGCACATCTCTAAGCACAATACCATGAACGCTGAGATGAAAAACCTGTCAGACGATTATAGTCTGCTGGCAATACAAGGTCCCAAAGCAGTTGAGGCGATGCAATCGCTTACATCAGTTGATTTGAGGGCGATCAAGTTCTATCATTTTGAGGTTGGTGATTTTGCTGGAATCGAGCATGTGATCATCAGCGCGACGGGTTACACCGGTTCTGGTGGTTTTGAGATTTATTGTAAGAACTCTGAGGTCAAGCAGGTTTGGAATAAGGTTATGGAAGCGGGTGATTCCTACGGGATCAAACCCATAGGTCTTGCGGCACGCGATACCTTGAGACTGGAAATGGGCTATTGTCTGTACGGTAACGACATCAACGAGACTACCTCGCCTTATGAAGCTGGTTTAGGCTGGGTAACTAAATTCACTAAAGAGTTCGTCAACCACGAGCAGCTCAAGGATCATAAGCTAAATGGAGTTCATAGAAAACTGATTGGTTTTGTCATGGACGATAAAGCAATCCCTCGAGGCAGTTATGAAATCAAAGACGCTGATGGAAATGCACTGGGAATCGTGACCAGTGGAACCATGTCTCCTTCACTCAACAAAGGAATAGGTATGGGTTATGTGCCACCTTACGCCGCCGTGCCCGACAACAAAATTTACATTCAGATTCGTAAGAAACTAATGCCAGCAACGGTGGTGAAATTTCCATTTTATAAAAAATAAAACTTATTGAATAGGATTCTCATCATAGGCGGTAGTGGATTTATAGGTCAAGCTCTCTACAGGGAGCTTGCTCCTTTTTATAGCGTGCATGCCACTTATGCAAAGGACAACGCTTCTTTTGAGAAGAATCAGCATTTTCATCAGTTTGATTTTGAGACGGAGGAGATCGCTCCCCTACTCGATCAACTCAAGCCTCGCTTTATCGTTAGCGCGATCAGAGGGAATGTAAATGGCCAGTTGTACCTGCACCAGCAATTGATTAACTGGGTGATGAGAAACGACAGCCGCATCCTTTTCTTATCAAGTGCCAATGTTTTTGATCGTTTTACCAACTATCCCAGTTACGAGTACGACAAGACCTTTTCAGAAAGCATTTACGGCAGGTTCAAAATTAAGATTGAAAATGCCTTGCTGCGATTGCCCAACTCTAAATATGTGATCGCGAGAATCCCGATGATCTTCGGTGCTCAAAGTCCTAAAGTCAAGGAGCTCAAAAAACTCTTGACCGATAATGAACCTATCGAAGTGTTTCCAAACGTAGTAATCAACGCTACCTACATAGATAAACTGGTCCAGCAGTTGCATTATATCATCAATCGCCGCCGGAGAGGTGTATTTCATCTGGGTTCATCAGACCTTATCCACCACAGCGATTTGTATGAGGAGCTTGCGACCGGTTTAGGCTACGACCAGGTGACTTGGAAACATGTTTTTGATTCCAATGAGGACCGACAGCTTTCGGTACTACCCAAGGACAACTTACTTCCCAGACACCTTCAGTTCAAGGTAGAAGATGTGGTTGCTGCAAGTATCGCCTAGCTTTTTGCTTTTTATGCTTTCGCGAAAGCGTGAAAATTTAAAGTTTTCTTCTAATTGATACTGTCCTACCAATTCATAAATATTTGTTTAACCTCACTGTGTTTAACAAAATAGAAACAATGGCATTGTTACATTTAAAAAAGGTCAATAGCTGAGGGAACACTCAAATTTTAGGGCTGCATCGATGCTTCGCTAGACTGGATTGTGATAAATAGAAAAATTGATTAACTGGTTAATAAAATGAATACGATTATGAAAATCTTCACCACGGTATTATTTCTGGCGCTGGGTCTACAAACAATTCATGCGCAAAACAAACATAAATTTTACAACGTAGATGGAAATGAAATAACGCAAGAGCAATTTGAATCTCAGTATGACCGCTTGAAAAACTTCATATTAGACTATGAACGCTCAAATTCTAGTGAACACCGCCTTATCAATTATCAATCAGAAGAACAACTTAACAGTTCTAAGACATCTAAAATTTATAACTATCTAGAAAGCATTACCGGTAAGGAACTAGATCGTGATAAAAATCTCTTAGTCAGTTACCTTTCTGCCACAAACAGTAAGATAGATGGAGATTCAAAATGGGATGTTCTCAACCAGCGATATAACGAGATTATTGAAGAGCGAGGTGATGTTATCAGACTGTGGGTTCACTCTCCAGACCTCAAAAATCTTGAGCCTTTTCAAATTAAGGATATTACATGGTCTGCAGACAAAGACAGAATGCTTGAAAAGCAATTATTTCCAGAAAATGTCCCCTACGGAGGTTTTCTCATACTACAACCTGATGGTAAAGCATACGTCCGGTTGCACGAGCATTCTAATCAAGATATTACAGAAAATGTAGAACGGTTGCTGGGGAAAAAATAGCTTCTCCCTTATGAATAGGAAAGTAACTTGATGACAAGCCGACCACACGATAAAAATGAAGCTCACACTTAAACTAGCGGCGATTTACAATGTTCTATGGGGCGCGTGGGTGATTCTCTTCCCAAATAATTTCTTTGAACTGGTAGGTATGGAACCGCTCAATCATCCTATGGTCTGGCAAGGAATGGGAATGGTTATAGGTGTGTATGGTCTAGGTTACTGGTGGGCGAGTTACGATCCCATGCGCCACTGGCCTATTGTCGCTGTGGGATTTTTGGGTAAAATTTTTGGTCCCGTGGGATTTGTTTTTAATTACCTCCAGGACATTGTTCCCTTTGAATTTATCTATACGCTTATCACTAACGATTTCATCTGGTGGATTCCGTTTTTCTTGATCTTGAGAAAAGTTCACGTCGAATATAAATGGCGATTGTCATGAGGTCAAAGTTTTCACTAATCGCCTTTGTGGTATTTTATCTCGTGGCTGGTTTGATGCATTTTATCCAACCCGGTTTTTACATTCAAGTCATTCCAAAATATCTAGGCGACTCCAGCTTGCTGAATCAAGCCGCAGGTATTGCAGAAATTGCCATCGCCATCGCAGCTGTATTCAAAACTACTAGAACTTTAGCAGGTTACGGCACCATTGCGATGCTGCTGGTTTTTGTAATTCCCCATGTGTACTTTATTCAATTGGGCAGTTGTGCGGGTGACTTTTGTATTCCTTCGTGGGTAGCGTGGTTGCGCTTGCTCGTAATTCATCCCCTACTCCTTTACTGGGCTTATGCGATTTCTAAAAACAAAACCAAGCTACTATGAATGTATATGTCGAATTGCTGCGCATTGCTGTGGATTTTGGTCTGATGGTGCTGATCTGGATGGTGCAGTTGCTTATTTATCCGGGATTTGAGTTTCTGGCTGCGAGCACGTTTCACAAATGGCACCGCAAGTATGCGCGCAACATGACTTTTATCGTGGCGCCCATGATGTTTGTTCAAGTTTTTCTAGCTGGGTATTTCATAATTTATAAACCTGGGCTTCAGTTATGGAATATCAGCTATGCGATTCTTGTTGCGCTCACCTGGATTTCTACTTTTTTGATCTTCATACCTTTACACAAAAAGCTGGATGATGAGCCTCACAATGTGACAGTATGCAGAAAGCTTACCCATAGAAATTGGTTGCGTGTGATTTTATGGACGGCGATTGTAATTCTGGATGTAGCCTTACTGATCGAGCTATAAAAATGGCAGACCTGTAAGCCGGATTCTGTAACCCTACAACGGATTCCTTATCATTTATCTAGGATCGCAATTACTCACGACCTCAAACCGCCTACCCTTCAGATCGCACGGATCGCGATCGAGCTCTGATTTACGCGGCGTTTCACCCCATAGAGTTTACCTGGTTTCACTACAGCATAACCTGTACTTGCTTTCTGTTGCACTTGTCCTATCTCGCTTTCGCGAAAGCGGAATAATTTCCAGCTTCCTTAAAAACAAAACGACGGCCGCTAGCCGCTATGGTATCCTACGGTGTCCGGACTTTCCTCTCTCCGCCTAAAACGGACAGCGATAAGGCGGCCTGCCGCTGCAAAGTTAGTTCTTTATTCATAGCAGCCTACCACCAACAAATAATTCCTTATCACCATTTCAAAATTTATTCTCAAACACAATTATTATCGCAACTGCAAACTGCCTAGACTCAACATCCACTGATTACCGCATCTCTAATCCCACATCCCTAATCCCCAAATCCACTAATCCCTCATACCTAATCCCTCATACCACATCCACAATTTTCTGTTCATAAAAACCGATCATAATTTTGACATTACGACCATCGCCAAAGTATCTTTGACGCCATGGAGCCATTTATTGTTTCTGCTCGTAAATACCGTCCCGAGACCTTTGAAGATGTAGTGGGTCAGAGTGCCATTACCAAAACGCTGGAGAATGCCATCGAGAGTAATCACTTGGCACAGGCACTTCTATTCACAGGACCTCGCGGTGTAGGTAAAACGACTTGTGCGCGTATTTTGGCCAAAAAAATCAACCACGAGAGTGGCGACTTTGATCCCGATGAGGATTTTGCATTCAACATTTTTGAGCTGGATGCGGCATCTAACAACGGTGTGGATCAGATCAGGGCGATTGTGGATCAGGTACGTATCCCGCCACAGGTTGGAAAATATAAGGTGTACATTATTGACGAGGTGCACATGTTGTCTAATGCTGCCTTTAACGCTTTTCTTAAAACACTGGAAGAGCCTCCAGCGCATGCGATTTTCATCCTAGCAACGACGGAGAAACACAAAATTATTCCTACCATACTTTCTCGTTGTCAAATATTTGACTTTAAGCGCATCACGGTAAGTGCGATGAGGGAACACCTCAAGCGAATTGCCGAGAGAGAAGGTATCAATGCCGAAGAAGACGCGTTACAAATCATCGCTCAAAAAGCCGATGGCGCCTTGCGTGACTCGCTTTCCATTTTTGATCGTGTGGTGAGTTTTTCTGGAAAGGAATTGACCGTTCAGGCGGTTACGGAGAATTTGAATGTTCTCGATCGCGATACCTACTTCAAGTTTACCGATTTGATTCTGGAGAATAACATTCCGCAATGTTTAGTGGACTATGATGTGATCATGTCCAAGGGCTTTGACGGACACCATTTCATCAGCGGTCTTGCCACTCATTTTAGAGATTTAATGGTGTGTCAAGATCCAAAAACAATAGGCTTGCTTGAGGTTGCAGATGTGACCAAGAAGAAATACCTCGAGCAGTCCCAGAAAACAGATCTGAGCTTTCTGAGGCGCGCCTTAGAAATTTCAAACAAAGCTGACTTTGACTACCGATCGAGTCGCAATCCACGACTGCTGATCGAACTTACGCTTATGCAACTTGCCTCCATCACAACCGATGGAGAAAAAAAAAATGAGGTAACCCAAATAATTCCTGCCACGGCATTTGATCAAGCTCCTGTTCAACAAACTGAGGCAAAAAAGGAACTACCCCAACCTTCTACGCCTCAAGAAGAAGCTGCACCTTCAAACTCTGAGCAACCACCGTCAATAGAAGCTCAAGAAAATGTAGACGTTTCTTCATCAATCGAGCAACATGCAGATCATAAATCAGCAGTTGCTGACGCCTCAGAATCATATTCCCAGCCATCAGACAGCAGCACTCAAGAAATAGAGGAAAAACGCAGGCAACTCAACGAGCGACTCAAGAATAAGATCAGTAATTCTTCACTAAAGGGAATCAGCTATAAAAAAGAGGTCAAGGCTAAGAAACAAAAACATAAAATCCCTCAGGACAACCTTCCAGAGGAGCCATTTTCACAAGAGCAGTTTAGCTTAGTTTGGGATAAATATATCCAGCACCTGCAAAATCAGGGTCAGATGATCCTCGCAGGAATTTTACGTGTGGACTCCCCTAAAGTTAATGGAAACGAGATATACCTTAAATTCCCGAACTCTTCCATGAAGAAAGACCTGGAACGCGATCAGGGTAAAGTCTTGGATTACATAAAGCGCGAATTGCGTAACTATGCGATCCACTTCAAAATTGACGTAGATAAAACGGTGACCAAAAAATACGTCTACACAGATCAGGATAAATATGAAAAATTGGTCGAGAAAAATCCAAACGTGGATTTATTGAGGCGGACATTTGAGTTGGATTTTTGATCCTCACGCCATCTTTATTTTATAATCCCGTTCTCATAAATCTTTAAAAGACGGCACGATTGTCGTATATTCGTTCATGTAATAAATTATATTATCACATGACTGTTTCAGAATTAACTACAACTCAACATCTGGATAAGGTTAGAAATGTTCTTGGAAAAAAATATATCGATTCGCAACTCCAAAGTCATTTTGATTTTATTCAGGCGGCGTCGAAGGGAGTCAACGCAAACGTTATCAAGAATTTTGGAGATTACTTTGATCTCAAAAGAGATACCATGGCTGAAATTCTTTCAGTTTCTGAGCCTACGATCTATAGGTGGACAAAGTCAAACAAAATACTTGAACGTAATTTTTCGGTCAAGCTTTTTGAAATCTCAGAACTTTTTTTGTTGGGTATTGAAATTTTTGGCTCAAAAGAAGCTTTTTTTAAGTGGCTCGACCTACCCAATACTTCGCTAGGCGGAATGGAACCTATGGAATTGATAGAAATACCAGAAGGCGTTTCAAAGGTTAGGGACGTTCTGGGTAGAATAGAACACGGAGTTTACAGCTAATGATCGTTTACAGAATCACGAGCAGCAAATATTCAAAGGACATTTACGGCACAGGTGCTGCTCTTTATGGAGGTCGCTGGAATAAAAAAGGAACACCTGTACTCTATACTGGAGAAAGTAAAGAAATAGCCTTATTAGAAACAATAGTTCATACACCACCTATGCTCGTTCCCAATCTTGACATCCTTACAATTAAAATCCCGGATGATTCTATTTTTGAACTTGAAGTATCTAACCTTCCTAAAAACTGGATAGACTATCCAGCACCGGCAATTTTATCAGAAATAGGTCAGGATTGGATACTTAAAGGTGAAGAATTAGCCATGAAAGTACCGAGTTGTATAATTCACTCTGCAAATAACTACATTCTGAATTGTCGGCATCCTGAATATATGAACATTGAAATTCTTGAACATAAAAATTTTCACTTTGACTCTCGATTGAATTCCTGATTTCACTCTCCTACTCCCCCATCTCCGCATTATAAATAGACTTAATAATACCGTCACTCAAACCAATTTTAGGAACATAGATGTTTTTTGCCTTGCTCCACTTCATAGCATTAAGATAGATGCGGCAGGCGGGTATAATCACATCGGCGCGGTCTTGATTCTGTCCTAGTTTATAGATACGCTCTTCATAGCTGTAGGTTTGTAACTCCTGATAGTAGGAAGACAGATAAAAATAAGAAAGTGGTTTACCATAACGCTTCCCACTCGCCTTAAAGATATTATTGATATTCCCACCACTTCCTATCAAGTCGATTCCGTCATAAAATGTTGTTATGTCCTTGATCCAGTCTTCGGCCTCCTCCCACAATTCACGTCCCACCATATCATTAAGAAGACGCACCGTTCCAATTTTAAATGATTTGGAAGCTACTTCTTTACCGTAAGCAAATAAGGTAAACTCTGTACTACCACCACCCACATCCACATACAGGTAGACTTTATTTTTATCGATAAATGCATGAAGGTCTGTCATGGCGATAATGGCAGCTTCATGTGTACCTTCTATGATCTCAATGTTGATCCCGGTTTTCTCCAGAATTTCTGCAGCAATTTCATGGCCGTTATCGGCTTCACGCATAGCACTTGTGGCATATGCACGGTAACTTTCCACGCCGTGAACGTTCATCAACAATTTATACGATTGCATGGAATCAATCATACGCTTAAGGTTGCGCTTGCCTATTTTTCCTTTGGTAAACACATCTTGACCCAGTCTTATGGGAACTCGTACCAGGCTTGTTTTTTTGAAAAGCGGTTGCTCATCTCCTAAAATGTTTACCGTAGCAATAAGTAGCCTTATGGCATTAGACCCGATATCAATGGCACCATATTTTGCACTTCTAAACTTCATTCAGTCTGTTTTTTTGCTGATAATATTCATAAGTAGCGTATTGTGACCGCACAGGTTCCTGAGCATTTTGCACATAAGCATTAGTCTGTTCCTGATCAATTATACGCGCTTTGACATTATCTCTCCAGCATATATCCATGGTTTCAATAATCTCTTGTTTGATTTTGTCATCATAGATAGGACAAGCAATTTCTACACGCATATCCAGGTTGCGACCCATCAAATCAGCACTAGAAATAAACACATCACTATCGCCATCGTTATGGAAATAATAGACTCTGGGATGTTCTAGATAGCGGTCTACGATACTGATTACCTTTATATTTTCACTCATGCCCTTCACTCCAGGGATCAAACAACATATTCCTCTCACAATCAGCTCTATTTTGACTCCGGCTTGGGAGGCTTTATAAAACAGGTCCACCATCTTGAAATCTGAGAAGCTGTTCAATTTTATTCTAATGTGTGCTTTTTTTCCCGCTTTCGCGAAAGCGATCTCACGATTGACCAACTTCTCAATTCCGGCTCTGAGACTGTGAGGAGAAACTAATAAATGCTTGTATTTATAAATTTTATAATTGACCTTGAAAAAGTCAAAGACTTTCTCCACCTCTTTTAAGATCTTCTTATTAGTGGTAAAAAGCGTGTAGTCGGTATAGATGCGGGCGGTAGATTCATTAAAATTGCCCGTAGAAATAAAACCGTAGCGAGTGGTTTTACCGTTTCTTACCCTAGTAATACAACAAGCCTTACAATGCACTTTCAGGCCAGGTACACCAAAGATCATCTCAATTCCCTCCTCCTGCATCAACTCGGCATAATTAATATTGGCCTGCTCGTCAAAACGTGCTTGCAGCTCGATACTTACCGTGACCTGTTTGCCGTTTTTGGCCGCATTAATAAGCGATCCAGCAATCTGGGAGATTTCAGCTAGGCGATAGATAGTGATTTTTATGGTTTGAACGTCAGGATCAAGCGCTGCTTCCCGTAGGAATTTTACCGTATTAATAAAGGTATGGTAGGGCGTGTATTGTAAGATGTCACCTTTCTCAATACGATCGAGTAATGACCCCAGCGCTGGTACACCATTAATAGGCAAAGGTGGTTGTTCTTCATAAAGTAGATCTTTACGACCCAAGCTAGGGAATTTCAAATAATCGCGACGGTTGTGATAGCGGCCACCAGGAATTTTTGAGTCAGTGTCCTCAACGTTTAATTTGTCTAGGATTAATTGAAGTGTCTCATCATTAATCTCCTTATCATAAACAAATCTTACGGGATCTCCATCCTTACGATCATAGACACTGCGGCGTATTTTTTCCAGCAAGCTGTTTTTCAGATCAATGTCCATGTCCAGTTCTGCGTCCAGCGTCACTTTGATCATGTGGGCTTCGATTTCCTGATAATCAAAAATGCTGAAGATGTAATGCATGCGGTGCCTGATCAAATCGTCCAATAATATGATGTACTGGCGATCGTCACCTTCCAGTTGTGGCAAAACTACAAAACGCTCTAAATGCTTGGGTTTCTCGATAAACGCGTGCTGTAAGCCGCCATCTTTGAGTTTCATGCGGACGGCCAGATAGCCATAACCATCCCTAAGTTGTGGAAATGGCAGGCTATCTTTGATAATAATCGTTCCCAGCGCCGGGCTGATCTTTTCATTAAAATAAGTGCGTATGTAAACCTCGTGTTCTTTAGAAACTTCAGTCTCATCTACGAGAATAATATTTTCATTTTTGAGTTCGCCTTCCAGTTCCTCTAAAATTCTAAAACTGAGCGCCTGTACTTCAATTACTTCCTTGTTAATTTCTACTAGTAAATCCTCGGCAGAAATACCTCCTAAAGATTTAGTGGCATTCTTCCCGGCTCTTTGAATGCGTTGAATCGTAGCGTAACGTACTTTGAAAAATTCATCAAGATTGTTTGAAAAAATCCCGAGAAATCGCAACCGCTCAATGAGAGGGACGGTTTTATCGCTTGCTTCTTGAAGGACGCGCGCATTGAATTTGAGCCAACTCAGCTCACGGTTGTAGTACCTGTTTTCCATCTAGCGTATGTGTTTGGGAAATACATAAAACTGAGTACTCCCGCGAGTGATGTCACTCCACTGGTTAGTATCAAAAATAAGTTGTACCACTCCAGTGGTGGGAACATTATCAAAAGCCTTGTTGCCGTATCTGTTTACAAAATCTGTAATCCCATGATTGTGAGAGAATATCATGAGCGTATCTACATCATCAGTACAGCTCTGTATGACACGCTTTAACTCATCACTGCTAAACGTGTAAAGATTCCTGTTCAATCGTAATTTTGAAAGACTATAATCGATATATTCAGTTACAATCGTTGCGGTTTGAAGCGCTCGAGCAGCTGTGCTGGACCAGATTAAATCTGGCTTGATGTTCATTTCCTTGAGATGTTTCCCTACAAGATGTCCATCATCTATTCCTCGCTGGTTGAGCACGCGATCGTGATCTCTCACATTCAGCTCCCATGAGGATTTACCGTGTCTACTTATGATTAATTTTTTCATTATGGTTGTAATCTTTTGGTGATCCATGAACCCTGTTCATTCCTGGAATAAAGTATGCGATCGTGCAGGCGGTTCTCGCGTCCCTGCCAGAATTCAAAACTTACCGGTTTACAGGCATAACCTCCCCAGAAATCAGGTAAGGGAATTTCTCCATCTTCAAATCGCTTTTCCATTTCAGCGAGTTTGTCCATGAGTTGCTCCCTTGAATCAATCTGAGAACTTTGATTGCTTACCCACGCTCCTATCTGAGAACCTCTAGGTCTGGTGCGATAATAGCTCAATGATTTCTCCCGTGAGGTTTTCTTAACATCTGCTTTGATGATGATTTGTTTTTCAAGCGCCGGCCAGAAAAAATTCAGGCTTACTCTAGGATGAGCATCGATTCCCTGCGCTTTTTCACTGGTATAGTTAGTATAAAACAAAAGATTTCCATCTACGATCTCTTTCAGTAAAACGATACGGTTTTTCGGGAAACCATCAGTTCCTAGAGAAGCTAGGTTCATGGCATTAGCCTCCTCGATTTCTTCACATTCATCAGCCATTTTGAACCATTGATCAAAAAGCTCCATGGGATCCATCGGGACATTTTCTTCCAGTAAAGCGGCTTTATCGTATGATTTTCTCAGGTTCTGAAGGTCTCTTTGCATGAAAACGTTCTTTCCCTGCAATTTACTGAATACGGTTTGTTTGTGAAACCTCTCGGGATAGCGATTTATCGTGTTTGGGATTAATTTTATGTGAAAGTGTATATTGCTTGTTCCGCTTTCGCGAAAGCGGGAAAAACTTCTATCTTATCTTGCCACAATTAAGCCTTGATCCCATGAAAAAGTTTAAATCTCCAGAAGAATCCAAAGTAACACTGAGCATACTGATGCTACCCTCCCATGCCAATTTTTCTGGTAAGATCCATGGTGGGCATGTGCTATCGCTCATCGATCAAATCGCATTTGCCTGCGCTTCAAAACACAGCAATAACTACTGCGTGACCGCAAGTGTAGATGTGGTGGATTTTCTTGCGCCTATTGAGGTGGGCGAAATGGTAACCTTGAAGGCGTCAGTCAATTATGTAGGGAAAACATCTATGGTGGTAGGAATACGCGTGGATGCTGAAAATATACAGACCGGTGAGTCCAAGCACTGTAACTCCTCTTATGTAACCATGGTGGCAAAGGATGAACAGGGAGATACGGTTGAAGTACCCGGGCTTAAAATCAGCAATGCGACGCACATAAGGCGTTTCTCCCGCGCGATTAAGCGTAAAGAGCTTAAAATAGATAGTCGCAGGGCCATAGAGCAGGCAAATTTTACGGATCCCAAATTTAAAGATGCCTTGAAATCCTATAATGTGGAACTGAATTTATCTGATTATTGAGACATCAAATTCTGCAGGGATGCTGGAATTTTTGTAAAACTTTCTAATTCTTGATCATTTAATTGATCCTTGGCTTGTTTCCATTGGTTTTTTGTAGGTTCTTGAGCTTCTTGATCTAATTTATTTTCTGGTTCTAGTGACAAGGTTACCCATACAGGAAAATGATCGCTACCAAAATTTGCGCCCGTATCTGCATCTACATACCTGAATTCAGGACTGGAGAGTATGTGATCCAGTGGCCAGCGCATCAACATATTTTTTGCGTTAAACGTGTTAAACGCTCCTCTTCCCAATCTCACATCCAGAAGTTTACCAATAATCTTCATAAGTTGTGTACTGTCTGACCAGGGGACATCGTTGAAATCTCCCATGACGATCACAGGAAGTTCAGAATTATAAGCCTTAATAGCTGTTTTAATCAGTTCCTTATCACGATCCGTGCTTTTGGGATTGTGTTGCGGCATGGGCGGCGTGGGGTGAATCGCATAAAGCTGGATCAATTCACCTTTATCAGTTCTCAATTGGGTAGTGATGGAGGGAATTTCTTGATCTACCAGAAATTCAACTTGGGGATCAACTAATTCCAGTTTAGAATACAGTAAGATACCGTATGTATTGTCCAGTGGGTGCTCGACACGGTAAGGATAATCACTTTTGATTTCTTGGCTGATCTTGTCTGCCCAGATCTGGTCCGTCTCCATGAAAACGATGACGTCCGGTTGGAGGTCACGTAGCTCTTCAAAAAGTTTGACACTCTCGGTGTTTTTCTGAAGGACGTTTACATTATAAAAGGTAAGCTGGGTGGCTGTTTGACTTTTTGCAGGGTCCACCTCTTGCGGGTAGAATGGAAAGTAATCTACAGCCCTATAGATTTGGAAAATAAAACAACCCAAAAGTATAGAGACATAGACATAATCTTTGACCCATTTAGGTTTAAAAGTAAAAAAGTAAAGGATGATCGCGATAAGCGTGAATCCCGTAAAGTACATGTGGAGGTAGTCAAAAACCCTGATGAACCAGAAATCGGCTGCAAAAAGGGGAATCAATGATAATACCGCAGCAATAAGTCCTACGACTTGGAAGATAGTTCTCCACATGGTTTTTTAGTTTGATTTAAAATTACTCTTATGGAGTTTGGGAAATATTAAAGTGAGGGTAAAGTTTGATTGTGCGGTGCGCTGGGCGCTGGGCGGTGTGGGTGGTTGGGTTTGAGGGGTGTGGGATGAAACTAAGTTTTTTGATTGATTCAGTGCGACTGTCAATTTATAAAAGCTTTTAAAAATATACCGTTATCCGAAATCTACCTTTCGAAAAATATTACTTTTATGGAGACTTAACTGATAAAAGGTAATTCAAAAAAACTTAAAAAATTGGAAATTCAAGCTCATTCAAATGAATTAAGGGAAGATTTAAAAAGAAAATCTTATGCTGATAAAACTATTGAGATCTACGTTGATTGGTTGAAAAAATTAGATGACTTTTTTCCAAAAAAAAAGTTAGACGAAATAGAGTTTAAAGATATAAATGAGTTTTTAGAGCATCTTCAAGATAGATTAAATGCGGCACCAGCAACGGTAAATCAAGCTTTTCAATCATACAATTATTTCTTTAATAAGCTTCATTCAAAAAATTTTGATTTAACAAAGATTAGAAAACCTGAAAGAAAAAGGAGCAATCCCGATATTCTAACGGTCGAAGAAATACTGCTAATAATTGAAAATACTGATAACCTTCAACAAAAACTGCTATTAGCTACGGCTTATTCTGCAGGTTTAGATATATCCGAAGTTAGAGACCTGAAAATTGGTGATGTTGATTTTCAAAGGGATATAATCAAAATAAGAAATAAAAAAGGAAGGGTTGTAAGAGAAGCGATTTTAGCTCGATATGTTAAAACTCTTGCTAAAAAGCACATCCGGCAAAACAGTCCATCGACATTTCTTTTTGAAAGTACTACGACCCATAAAAGATATAATGTAACGACTATCGGTCGAATATTAAAAAATCAAGTTCTGAAGCATAAAATTCATAAAAAAATTTCTTTTAAAACTTTGAAATACTCTTATGTAATGCATTCAGAACAATTGGGGCGACCTTTACAATTTATTTTAAAAGATATGAAAATAAGCTCTTCTCAATCATTAGTATTTTTCAATGATATTAAAAATCGAAATACAAAGGATAGAAAATTTAGTCCATTAGACAAAATAAGTCTACACCAGCAAATTGAACACCCAATCAACAGAGACTATTTTGAGCAAATTATCATTGGAATATCAAATAAAGCAGAAAGGGATTATTTGAAAGAAGCCTTAACATGTATGTCTGTTGGTTCATTAAGAGCAGGAATTATATTCGCTTGGAATGCTGGAATTCTTAACATAAGGCAAAAATGTTTTAATCATGGATCGACTAGTTTAAATAACGCTATTCAAAAATTCTATCCAAGAGCAAAAGAAATAAAGAAAATGGACGACTTTGCATATATTAAAGATTCTACATTGTTGTTAACTGCTCAAGAATTAGGAGAAATTGACAAAGGAGAAAAAGACTCTTTAGAGGATTGTTTAGATTTGAGAAATAAATGTGGTCATCCTGGAAATTATAAACCAAAATCTTTGAAAGCATCATCCTTTATGGAAGAACTAATAAATATTGTATTTAGATAAGTACCATCTCGAACGAAAAATGAAGTTTTAATTCCAATGTTTGATTTTATACATTTTCAGCTTTCTCTCCATCAATAGGCTGATCGGGCCCGTCGCTCTTGACATTCGCAAAGACTTGTTTCAATAAATTCTCGCATAATTTATGTTACTTTAATTTTTTTGAGCATAAATGCCGTATATCTATATTGTAATTTTAAAAATCCTATTTTCTAAAATTTCAACTATTTTACCTACAATGTAGTTTTATTATATCTATTTAAACTACATTTGCGGTAGATATTTGAATAAATGAGTCAAACAACACTGGGCGAGTTAGAAGAAATTGTAGTGATGATCGTTGCCATACTCGATGGTGAAGCCTACAGTGTGGGCATTATCAATGAGATGAAGGAACGACTGGATCGTGAAGTGAGTCTAGGTGCCATTCAAACCGTTTTGAAGAGACTGGAAAAAAAAGGATTGCTCAAATCAGAATTTGGTCGAGCGACAAACGAGCGAGGGGGCAAACGCAAACGTCTTTATGAAATCACTGCTGAGGGTCAAGAAATCATTGATCAAACCAGAGAACAGAGAAATGCACTTTGGGAAGCGATGCCAAGGCTATCATTCCAATACTAATCAATGAAACAGAAATCACGTACACCTTCTCCCCTAGCCATAAAATTTTTTCACTGGTTTTGTCATCCAGATCTGCGCGAGGAAATTGAGGGAGATCTAATGGAACAGTTTCATGTGCATCAATCACTTTACGGGTATCATAAAGCAAACCAGTTATTCATCAAAAACGTGGTAAGCCTTTTTCGACCAGCATTAATCGGAAATTTTAATCACTTAACACAGATCAACAATATGGAAATTATGAATCACAACAAAAGACTGGTAACCATCCTCGCGGTAGCCGTTGCCCTACTCTTAATACCGCTTGTAGCGATGAACTTCAGTAATGAGGTGAATTGGTCTGCATTTGACTTTATCGTGGGCGGCGCTCTATTGATCGGCACGGGATTAGTATTGGAATTCATCTTGAGAAAGATCAAGACCTTAAAATACCGCATCATTATTGGTCTGATCTTGTTTTTTGTGCTGTTCCTTATTTGGGCAGAGCTCGCCGTAGGCGTTTTCGGGACGCGGTTTGCTGGGAGTTAAAGAGTGTTTTTTCTCGCTTTCGCGTTGCACCGTGCTGCCTTCGTAGCCACTTCGGCGCAGTTGGCTCGGCAAGCCTATGGCGACCAATGGAAGGCGGGATTTAAACCATTTATATTTGATTTAACGAATTCAAAAATTTACATAAATCGTGTTCGTAAATTAAAGCTTTGAATCGCATGTATAGCTGCCGCTCTAATCAGCATATTTGAACTGGTAAAATAGCATAAATGTATTACCAAATTCATTTTCATTAAGAATTGAGTATCTTCAAAAGCTGAAATTATACGATTTATCCAACTTTTAGACTATGGAAAAAGCCTTACAAACGATGGTTGACAACATGCCGGCTAAAACTGGTAAGTCACTCGATGAATGGAAGCTCATACTCAAACAAAAATCCTTTGACAAGCATTCTGAAGCTGTTAAATATTTGAAGACAGAACACGGTGTAACCCATGGATTTGCTAACACCATCGTCACTTTATCAAAAGAGGAAAATTCTAGCGCAAAAGACTTAGTACAAGCTCAATATGCAGGTAAAGAACAGCTACTCCCTATTTATGAAAAGTTGATCGCTTATGTGAAGTCGCTAGGTGCTGATGTCACCATCACTCCCAAAAAAGGAAGCGTGAGCGTCATTAGAAAAAGACAGTTCGTTTTGATAAAGCCTGCCACAAAGAGCAGAATTGACTTGGGTTTGAAACTCAAGGACAAGCCCGTTACGGATCGGCTGGAAAACTCAGGTCCCTTCGGAACCATGTGCACTCATAGAGTCAGGATTACAGACCTTTCAGAAATTGATAATGAGTTAAAAGGATGGATTACTGAAGCTTATCAGCAATCTGTCTAGACCCGTGTCCACTCGATCTCGTACTTACAACAGCTTTTGCTTCTCGCTCTAGGTTTTATATTTTGAAAGTGATTGAATTATATTACGCTTTCGCGAAAGCGTACAAATTTAAAAACACCTCTATTGCAAATCAGAACGGATACCCGATCGCAAAGTTGAAAACGGGATTTGCCACATCAAAATCCCAGCGCTCGCCTTCAGGATTCTCCGGGTCGTGGATGGGAGCCGCAAGATCAAATCGTATCACAAAACCCTGGATATCCACCCTAAGACCTACACCGGTACCGATACCTAATTCGTTCATAAAATTGCTTGAAAACTGACCGCCATTAAGTCCTTGATCAGTGCTGGTCCATACGTTACCAGCATCTGCAAAAACGGCACCTTTCAAATAATTGAATATCGGGAAACGGTACTCAACATTGGCCTCTAGCCTGATATTACCTGATCGATCAAAAAAGGAACGATCGTTGTCATTTCCAGGATCGTAGGTCCCAGGACCCAATGACCGCGTTCTAAAAGCACGCACACTGTAGGCACCACCAGAAAAATATTGCTTGCTAAAAGGCAATACATCACTATTCCCATAGGCGTAACCATAACCGGCGAAGAGACGAGTAGCAATTCTGGACTCTTCTGTCAAACGATAGTGGTATCTAAAGTCTGCATCAACCTTTGCGTATTGAGCGTATTCCAGACCTAAGAATTCCTTGGCGCCTTCATCTCCTTCTTGAGATAAAAGACTGATGGAATTCCCTGCGATGTCTACCGTAGAATAGAGAAAGAACAAACTGCGCTTGTTTTGCCGCGCCATACCGTTGTAGGTAAACGCATAGGTTAAACCTGAGATAAATTCTTGCTGTAGCGACTGATCTAGAAAGGGATTTCTATCTCTAATGGCCTCAAATTCCTCAGACTGGTTTAGAACGTTAATGTAATTAATGGAGATGGGATCAATCTCGTGGGTCACATATTTATTTGCTTGCCAGATGTAGCCATAATCTCCAGAGAATGTCAGTAATCCATAAAGCTGGCTGCGACTCAAATAATCTGCCTTGATGCCTGTTTTTGTTTTTGGAATCGAGTATTCAAAATAATTTTTATCGAAGGTAATGGGCGCGATCATCCTGGGGAATATCAAGTCAGAACCTAACGAAAATTCCAGACTGGTCAGACCTGCCTGATCTTGACTGGAAATTTGCACTTCATAAGCTGTTTTGGCAGAAATATTTAAAATCTCCCCACCGCCAAAAAGATTGCGATTTGTAAGTGTCACACCCAGATTAGGCCCGGCAAAATCATTTGATTTAGTTACCCCTTGTAATTCTGCCCTGATGGATCGTTTGTTTAATGGCGATAGATAAATATTGGCATCGAGGTAATTCAGACTGTCGTTTTTCTGCTCGTCTACTTCTGTATATTCAATATTCACAAATTTATAGGCACCTATACCTCCCAACCTTCTACTGGTAGCCTTAGATTTATTAGGATTATACAGATCGCCCTCTTCAATCAAGATAAAAGGATCCAGCCGCTTAGGTTTAAAAAACTCTTCATCTTGAATGAAGTTTTTTTCGGCATATCTTGTAGTGTCTTGTGATGTACTGTCCATCCCAACCACATTGTATGGATACACATTTACCCTTTTGATTTTGTAGGGTTTGACAGCTTTTGAGGGTACATCTTGCTTAAGTTTTAGGTATAGATCAAACTTTCGGTTTTCATACCGATTGGTGTCGGCTTGAAAAATGAGGAAACCGTCATTAAAATTATAATAACCTCTATCCTTTAATTCTTGATCCAATCGCTCGCGCTCATTCTTCATGGCACTAAGGTCAAATCTTGAACCTTTCTCAAAGGGCGAACTTTTAGTCAACTCTTCCAATACAGCATAAAACGGAATGCTATCCTTCTCTACGGTATAGGTTTCCATTTCATAAGGCTTTGGCAGTTGGATACTATAGGATTTACGAGCCTCTTGCGCGGTGCTATCGATGGACTCCTCACTGGTTATATTACTGAAGAAAAAACCTCTATTCTCTAATCTGTTGCGTAAAAGGTCTCGGGTGCCTGCTGCATTTACATCAGATAGATAGACAGGCTCCTCTCCTATACGTTTATTGAAGAATTTAGCTAGAAAACCAGCACTATCTTTTTCAACTCTATAATGGTAGTGAAGACCGGGACGCATGCCCAAGAATGTGCTGTTAGGTTTGGGAGTGATGACCTTTTGAAGTTCGATCTTCAAAGCATCCACATCGTTGACTGTCGCGTTTGAATCTACTTCTACTTCTAGATCAGCGCCGGTGTATAGATATTCATCTTCTGGGATGTATTTCTTAACAGCACAGGAATAAAATAGAGTTGACAGAATGATTGTAATAGCCGCAAACTGCAATGGACCTGACCACTTCATACGATATAACTTTCCGTGAATTTTAAAGCAGATCATTTGGAATCAGGGTTTTTGTCTTCGTTGTCTTGGTCTTCATCGTCATCTTCCTTCATACGCGCATCGGTCGTTTGTTGTGCTGATTTTTCTTCTTCTAACTGTTTGAATTCATCGCTGCTCTTGAATAAATTTTTAAACTTATTAAATTCACGAGTAAAAATGATGGCGACACCGCTTACCATCAACTGACCATCCACCACATTATCAAACTGATTTCTTCTGAATCCCTTAAAACGCCATCTTCCTTGCGGAGTAATGAGATATTCTATGGCGACGTTCCCAATAAGAGGAGTTTGAGAACCATCAGGATTACTACCTTGAACATCTACCTCGCTCCCTACACTTACGATCAACCGATCATTGAGTAATTTTTTACTTGCGGTCACATCCAATTGAGTGCGCTCTTGAGCCGAGTTTCCTTGATAATCGGTATAGCTGTCCAGACCAAATGTCAGATCTACTCCCGTATTCCCAAACAATTGCCCACCGTATTGATTCAACTGATCGCTTATCGCCTGATTCAAATTATCGCGAGCTACGGTAGCAACACCACCCTGGCTCCCATCTGAACCGCTGGTAGGGAAAAAGCGATTTAATGTGATCAAAGCAAATACTTGTTTATTTAATTGCTGTGGCTGATTGTTCAATTGTTGCAATGTGCCGTACACCTGACCACCAGCATAACCACGTTCATCCTCAGGCAAATCAATCGCAAAGCTGATCTCTGGCTTCATGAGCTCACCATCCAGATTTAAATAAACTAAAAACGGAAGCTGTTGCCTGAACTGATTCCTGTCAGCTGCATCGATACCACTTGTCCGTGCTGCCATAAGCGAGCTGGCGCTGGTTTCTATCCGGTAGATTGCTCTCACGTCAAGAATAGCATCAAAAGGATCTCCCGTCCAGCTCACGCTACCACCTTCTGCAAGGTCAAAACGTCTGGAAACGATATCGTAAAAGTTGAGTTGGTAGTAACCATCGGCGATTTCATAGCGACCGGTGAGCGTCATACGTCCATTAGGGAACATTTTGTAGATCAAATCTCCACTTCCAGATACCTGAAGTTTGTCGCTTGTATTTGGATCGATGATAATATTCACGGTGGCACCATCATTCACGCTCAGATTCATATTGAGGTCAAAACCAGTAAGGGTTGCGCTCACATCTTCAGATTGCGTTAATATATTGTCAGGATCTTCTTTATTAACAAACTGAACGATACCATCGCGCTGCACCATGTTCACCTCCGCAGCTGGCATGACATAGGTAAAATCTGTAGCATTATCCACTCGCACATCCATATCGATAACTGGGATATTAATATCGCCTTTTATAGTAGCGTCGGCATCAAATTTTGCTACACCATAATAGAGATCGTTATCATCTTCGGTCGAATTAAGTGCTGTAAAGTCCCGAGCTTTGAGTTTTAAATCAAAAGTGGGTGTAAATAGATCTTCTGTACCTACACTCCCATCTATGCTGAAAACATTGTTATTCTCATCTCTAATCTCAAAATTGTTGAACGTAATCGCATCGTTATTGAGATTTAACTCCTCATTTTGCAAAAGGAACTCGTTATTAAGCATGGCGACATTGAAACCGGCATTCTCAAACTCTAGTTTTCCATTGTAAGTAGGTTCTGAAGTCGTTCCGGTAACACTTATTTTTCCGTTCATGGATCCAGAACCTTCTTTTAGAAAATCCTGCGATAATCCAGTTACCGTATTCATCTCCAACCTATTGATATCGAGTTGAAGATCTAGTTCAGCAGCAGTCTCTGCCGCCGTATAATTTCCGGCTAGCTGTAAATCTATCGGTTTACCTTTGATAGTCATGTCCATATTATAGCGATTGCCATCGACCAGTTCGGTATCGAGAGCGAGTCTCCCAAGCTTTGTTTGCATCACGTGAAGCTCATCGATGCTCATATCAGCTTCAAAGCCCATTTTGCCTAAAACATCTTCAAAAACCAATTCACCATTGACGATTCCGGTAGCCAGTTTTTCATCTGGATTGAGATAACTGAGAACGGATTGCAACCTAAAGTTATTCATTAGTAAAGCAATGTGATCTTTCTCTATATCAGCTAGATCACTTCTTAATTCAAGCGATTGATTACCGTCTGTTAATTTAAAATCTTTGAACTTAATTTTGTTTTCGCCATAAGCCATTTCATTGGTCTCTGGAATCTGCCACGGCTTTTTGTTGAAGATCAAATCATCAATCGACAAATTGAAAATGAGGTTATCTACTCCTAATTGATCTCGCTTTCGCGAAAGCGTACTCCCAAAATGCAATAACCGCTCGCCCTCATCATAGGAGACAAAATCAAGCTCCAGTCTATTTTGTATGATGGAACCTTTGAGCACCGTCTCAGCAAGGCTGACCGGTCCAGCCTCTAACCGATCATAACCTACCTCAAAATCAAATCGTTCTTGATCAGATCTGGACTGAATGTGGATGCTATCCACCACGCTACCGGTATATTTCACGTAAGGAATGATGATATCAGTATCCAGTAAGCGCTTGCGTTCATTAAAGTTTACGGATAACGTGAGGGTGTCCAGCGATTCCAGACCAGGCAAAATCACCTCGCGCAACATGGGTGCAGGTTGAACTTTTCCCTTCAATTTCATCACCACATAATTTGTGGTGTCCATGCTTACCTCGCGGTTCAAATACCGATCCATATGTCGCTGTAGTCCGGCAAAAAGCTGCGCTGGATCTACGTTTGAACGCAATTCTAGGTCGAGCATTCTATTTTTCACATCTACCGCCGTCGTGTCTGGAGCAGAAAAAGCATGTGCATTAAAACTTCCCAAGAGATAACTCTGGTCGTCATAGACAGCGATGCCGTCTTCAATCTCTAGATCGACTTCATATTCAGAAAGATTGCCTTTAAAGTTCGTGATGATTTTTCCCCCAGCTTTAGTGTTTTTTGAGGAAATCCCAAATTCATACAGATCGATTCCTTTGACATTTATTGTTGCTTGTGCTTCGGTAGCAACGCTGTCCAAGTCAACAAATGCGTCCAGTTCAAGGTCCAAATTATCATCCCTAAACTTCGTATCAAACGTGCCCTGACCATCTTTAATTTTTGCGCTCAGCGGAACATTATTGATTTGGTAACCGTTGTAGGCAAATTTGCTGAGGTTTCCTTCCAGCGTTGCGTCGAGTTCATTGATCGTACTACCGCTTCCTTCAACATCCAGATTAAGAGTCAAGTCTCCAAGACTTGGATTTTGTAGCAAAGTAGATAGCTGTATTTCCGTGGCTCGAACTACTGCATCAAAATTGATGTTTTCACCAAATGCAAAAGTACCATCAGCATCTACGGCACCTAGACTGGTCTGCAATTGCGCATCGGTTTTGAGAGAGGTTGTGGTACCATTAAAGCTACCCACCAACTGAACATCTTGTGGCAACTCTACTCCCAATGCTTGTTCATCTACAAAGGCAATTAAATCCTTTCTCTTAGAATTGACTCTTACTCGCCCAAAGTTGTAGCTCAACGCCTCAGGATCCGTGACATTACGGAGATTCCCGGTGGCATAGATATAAGTTGCCTGTCCCCAGTCCAAATTTAACTTGGGAATATTCAGAAAGTCCGTACTTCCAGTTGCTATGAGATTTCCTCTTAATCTATGTTTGGTTAGAGCGTCAAAATAGGGCTGTTGTTTTAAATCAGGTTGGAAACGATAAACATCAGCGAGGTCTATGTTGAAGCCTGGGAGATTAGCCTGAACTTTGATATTGGTAGGGTTTTCAGTCAGTTGCTGAAGGCTTGCATAGTCCATACTCAAGTTTCCATTGAGGGTATTTCTGTTTAAATTCAAATTCAAGCCGCTGAGAGCAATAGCACTATCTGAAACCTCGCCTTCAAAATTTAAGCTGTACAGATTTAGACCAGAAGCCTCTTTACCATTCAGCTTTTCAATGGTTGCGGTAAGAGTTTGATTTTTTAGAGAACTCTCTGCTAAAGTGAGATTCACATCTTCCAGAAAAACAGCATCAGGATTAAACTGACCTACCTGAGGTTGTGCTCCATCGACAGAATAAGTGAAATTGATATTTTCCAGGAGAACATCTTGAACATTATAAGTTAAAGGCGGCCATTCAAAAGCTGCTGCTTGGCTGGAATCAATATTACCAGTAGTTTTAGAATCTTGTGTTGTCATAGCCACATCGACTCTGGAATTCCTAAAATCTAAAAACGATACCTCATAATCCTGCTGATCTAGGTCAATTTTTGGAATGCTGGTTTCCAGATCATCCACGTAAGTAGTCAACTCAATCCCGTCGATTTCTGATTTGAAATTGAAGTCTACTTGAGAGAACTTGATGTTTCCAGCGGCGAGAAATGGCAGTGGCACAGAATCGGTTTCAACAGTATCGGGATCAGCCTGAATACTAGGCTCACTCATGATGTAAGTAATATCGGCATCAGTTAAGTCGAGTTCGTCAACTGTGTAGCGCATTTTTTCCAGATCCAATTCATTCATCGCAACCTGAAGTTTCTGAAAGCGAGCATCTGCAAACATACCTGTGACCTTGTCATCATAAATAACGTCAAAATCATTCAGATCAAAGTTGCCCAAATCCAACTGCATGGGTTCTGATGCGGTGGTATCTGGTGCGGTGGCAAAGGCGTCGGCTAGAAATTGAAAATTAAAGCCTTGAACGGTGTCCTTCCTTTTGATTCTCGCTACAAGACCCTCCCACTCTACATTATCGATAGAAAGCGATCCGCCTCTGATCCACGGTAAAAATGGAATATCAGCTTCCAGCTTTTTTGAATAGACTAAGGTATCACCGGCAAGATCTTCCAGGTAAACGCCGCTCGCACTTATATCTCCGTCAAAAGTAAAATACAGGCTCTCCACTTGAACTTCAGTTCCCGTTTTGCCTTCCAGATAATTGACGGCCTGATTCACGATAATATCTTGTCCCCACGGACTGCGTATGAACAGAATCAGTAACAAAAAGAAAATGATTATTCCAGCAATGGTACGCAGTAACCTGCGCAACCAGCGGAATTTTCTCTTCGGTTTTTTAGGGTTTTTCTTTACAGTTTGATCGCTCAAGCAGGTTTCACTTAGATGACCTACAAATTGACAAAACCCATGCCTATTAACATAATTTACCTCGGTAAAGTTGTGTTAATGATATTTCTTACATAGCGGGATATAATCTCTAAAGTGTTAATGATAAAAGACTGATCCGCTATAAGACTTAAGATAAAAGACTTTAAGCTTCTGAGATTGGAATTTGAATTTCAAGGTAGAACACCCCCTGCGCCCCCTCAAGGGGGAAAATTACAATTCGATCTTCCCGATTAAGGTTATGGAACTTGAAATTTGGAATTTGGAATTTGGGTTTTGGGTTTTGGGTTTTGGGATTTCTAGTTCTAGTTCAAGTTCTAATTCAAGTTCAGAATTATTCCCTACCACCCTTCTTACTCCCTCGATACATTTCATATTTCACGAGTCTGGACTCCAGCTTCCCGTTAAACAATTTGATTTTTCTACTCGGGCGCAGACCTACATGCTTGAGTGCCTCCAGATTTCCAGTAATCATCCACGCAGTAGAACCTGCGTAGCGTTGTTTTAGGGTGTCTCCTATGTTCTTGTAAAACTCATCGATTTGCACGGAAAGTCGCGCATCATACGGCGGGTTGAACATCAAAAACGCCTCTGCCCGCTGATGGTCTCTGAAGAAATCACCCTTTTCTAGCGTGATAAAATCATTCAAATTGGCATTGTCCACGTTTTCAGCGGCTTTTTTAAGCGTAAAACCATCGACATCGCGGCCTATGATCTTGCCCTCAAACTCACGCATTTTCTTAAGACAGCTTTCTTGAATTTTTTCAAACAACGCATTATCGTAGTCTGGCCAGCGTTCAAAACCAAATTCCATTCTATTCAAATTGGGAGCAATATTTGCCGCAATCATAGCGGCTTCAATGGCCAGCGTTCCGCTACCACACATGGGATCAATAAAGGTAGATCGCTGGTCCCAGTCGCTTAGTAAAATGATTCCTGCAGCAAGTACCTCGTTTATGGGAGCGATATTGGTTTTATCTCTGTAACCACGTTTGTAAAGCGCCTCACCACTGGTGTCCAGCGATACGTCTACATGTTGATCGTTGATGTGAATGGAAATGCGCACATCAGGATGTTTCAAATCCACATCAGGGCGACGACCCGTTTTGCGGCGTATCTGATCCACGATCGCATCCTTGGTTTTAAGCGCTACGTACTGACTGTGGTTGAAGTATTTAGAAGAAATCGTTCCACTTACAGAAAGCGTGTCGTGAGGCGTGAGGTATTGCGACCAGTCAAATTGATAGATCCCATCATAAAGATCCACTTCATTGCGGGCCTTGAAACTATAAATAGGTTTTAGAATCCTAATCGCGGTACGCAACATCATGTTTGCCTTGTACATAAATCCCTGATCACCTAGAAATTCCACCATGCGCACGCCTTTCTTAATATCCATGGCGCCCAGCTGCCTGAGTTCACGTTCTAGGACCTCTTCCAGTCCAAAAAGTGTTTTGGCGACCATTTTAAAATTTTCAGACATGCTTTGCGATTTAGAGCGGCAAAATTACGGTATTTTTGCCGCCTATGTCTTCAGAAAGCACAGAGCAGGAATGGTATGCCAGTTGGTTTGACACCAGATATTACCATATTCTGTACAGAGATCGAGATCACGAGGAGGCTGCTGGATTTATGCGACGCCTTACAGAATCGCTGCATCTCGATCAAGATGCTCATATTCTGGATCTTGCTTGTGGACGCGGTCGCCACAGCATGTACTTGAATAAATTGGGGTATCGTGTGACTGGTGTAGATTTGAGTGAGAATAGTATCGCTTTCGCGAAAGCGGAATTATCAAAAAAGCTAGCTCAATCTAAGAGTCTTAATTCTTCCCACCAAACCCTTGATTCCAGTCGATTGAATTTTAAGGTTCACGACATGACCCAACCGATGGGCGAACAATTTGATGCGGTCTTTAACCTGTTTACCAGTTTTGGTTATTTTGAAACCGAAGGAGATAATCTCAAAACCATCTGCGCCATTAAGGATAATCTCAATCGCGGTGGACATGCCGTGATTGATTTCTTAAATGTTCCTTATGTTTTGCGTAAGCTGGTCGTTTCCAATCAGAAGAGTGAGCGAGGAATCACCTTTCACATGAGTCGTAGGTTTAAAGACGGTCACATCATAAAGGACATCAAATTTGAAGATCAGGGAAATGATTACCATTACACTGAGCGTGTCAAAGCCTTGATGCTGTCAGACTTTAAAGGATATTTTGAAAAAGCAGGACTTGAGTTGATACAAGTTTATGGCAGTTACCAGCTCGATGCATACGATCGTTTTGATTCTGATCGATTGATTATGGTGGTTAAAAACCCTGAGTAACTCATTTCATCTCGAGTTGAAATTATCGTGCTAGGCAATTATCGTTTGTAAACCAACTTTCGCTCACATTACATTTATACCCTCTAAAAATAGGGGTAAATCCTATTGATTCATAACATTTTTAAAAACAACCATATCAATTATAGGGTTAGATTCTGAAATATTATTTATTTATAGTTTCTAACCCTAAAAACGTGGTCATGGTAATAGGCGTACCATCTGAAATCAAGACTAATGAAAGCCGTTTGGGAATGACTCCTGCCGGTGTACTCGAGCTTCATAAACGCAATCACTCCGTTTACATTCAATCAGGCGCCGGACTGGGAAGCGGATTTTCAGACAAAGATCACATTAAAGCTGGAGCCCAGATTCTAGAAAAGATTGAAGCCGTCTATCAAATCGCCGAAATGATCGTAAGGGTGAAGAAACCTATCGAATGGGAATATGACCTCGTTAAAAAAGACCAGATTGTTTGTACCTACTTCCATTTAGCTTCAAGCGAAAAACTCACAAAAGCCATGTTTGCCTCGGGTGCTGTTTGCGTTGCCTATGAAACCGTAGAAGATGATGACGGCGTTCTTCCCCTACTCGCTCCCATGTCTGAAGTGGCAGGAAGACTCCCTATACAACAGGGTGCAAAATACCTTGAAAAACCGGTCAAGGGCCGTGGCGTACTTTTAGGCGGAGTTCCCGGCGTTGCTCCTGGGAGGGTGTTGGTTTTGGGCGCTGGAGTCGTAGGGATCCAAGCAGCAAAAATGGCGTCTGGTCTGGGAGCTCACGTAACCATCATGGACATCAATATGAAAAGATTAAGATACGTCAATGATGTGATGCCTTCTCACGTGGTCACCGAATTCTCCAATGAACTCAACGTAAGAAAGCACATACAAACCCATAATCTAATTATAGGTGGTGTTCTACTGAAAGGTGCCAAAGCTCCCAATGTTATCACCCGAGACATGCTTAAAACAATGCGACCAGGAACAGTGATCGTAGGTGTAGCGGTAGATCAAGGCGGTTGTGTAGAAACAACGCGTCCTACCACTCATGAAGATCCTATCTATATCATTGATGATGTCGTACACTACTCAGTGGCCAACATGCCGGGAGCTGTTCCTTACACATCAACGGTTGCCTTGACAAACGTGACCCTACCGTTTGTAATTCAACTTGTCGATCTGGGCTGGAAAGTAGCCTGCGATCGGGATCCTCATCTCGCTTTGGGATTGAATATAGTAGACGGTAAATTGGTTTATGAGGAGATCAATCAAGCATTTGGGTGGGATTGATTCTTTTTGATAAGATTGTCCATGTATAGAACAAAGTAGATTATGTTTGCCGCTTTTTAAATGTGAATTGGAAGAATACCACGCTTTAGATCGCTGGTTGTCCTGGATGGATGAATTGGCTCTTAATGATTATGTAATTATTGATGATTTCTTGAGGGAAGATCGGCTTAATGTATTGCAAGCTTTTTTTAAAGAACATCTGGAAGCATTTACAAAAGCCGGCATCGGAGCCTTGAACGATCAAATGATCCGTTCTGATATAAGAGGTGACTTTACCTATTGGCTAGACAGAAAAAGAGACACGCCACTCGATTCTATCTGGAGTCTCATAGATGAAACTATCCATATTTATAACAGATACTGTTATTTGGGGCTGTCGGGTTATGAATTTCATTTAGCCCACTACCCTACCGGTGGACATTACGATAAGCACCTGGACCAATTCAATAATAGAAATAACCGTACGATCAGTATGATTTTTTATCTGAATAAGAATTGGCAAAAAGGTGATGGCGGTGAATTGGAAATTTATCAAGAAGACGGCTCCACGTTACTGGTAGAACCACTTGAGGCGCGCTGTGTAATGTTCAAAAGTGCGGTTGTCCCACATGCAGTTTTGGCTTCAAATAAGCCGCGGTACAGTCTGACCGGCTGGTTGTTGCAGCAGCCTTCAAAGTTGGGTCAGTTTTCGTTGACATAAACGATTCTAGTGAAAGACCAGGAATCATTTATTCCTATCTCCGTTCCAAACAAATAAGAAATAACGTCAATAGGTACCAACCTAAAAAGGCTTCTCAAAATCGTTCTAAAAATTTCAGGTTTTCCTCCCTGGTTATAAATGACTTTTGTCTTTGTAACCATCTTGCCGATAGTCTGTTGAAAAACATACTCTAAAACTAAATAGTAAACAAAAGTAGTTAAGTAGAACAATGAGAAATAATTGGAGCCATCTATAATAACGATCAATACGTACCAAAGAATATAAATAAGTATAAAATCAATCAAATAATTGGTCAGTCTGGTCGATTTATCAATGGATTTCATTTTTTGACTGCTAATTATCTAATTGAGATAGTAAACAACAATTAATAGCTAGAACTGAAAATTTGAGGTTCCAGCTATAAATCTATAATTGGTTTTGCAGAAATACGTGAGATTAATTTAATCCCCACTCACCCGTTTCAATTCAATATCGCTGACTTTTTCGAGTTTGCCTTGTTCAAAGTGTTCTTCTAGATTTTCGAGTTTTGCATCGCTATCGATGGGGCTGTAATTATGATAATCCTGCACGATCATGCCGTTGATGTTTCTGCGGTTGTAGCTTTCGCGAAAGCGAAACCCACATTCCTCCTCACAGAAACTATAAGCGAAATAATCGATCATGAAATCTGCTTGATTAATCCAATAAATAAAAACATCTTCGTGATCCTCACCGCCGCCATTTTCATCAAATGTTACTTCAACTTCATAATACTTTATTTCATTAATCGTAGTTTCACCCAGATACTTTTTATAGACCGCTGGACCGTCGAGACTAAAAGGCAGCTGACCCAAGTAAATCACAGAATTCAGGCTGGAACTGAGCGTAGATTTCTTTTCTGGCTGTAAAGTAACGACGCTATCATTTATAGTCCTTTTAAATCCGTCATTAGTGAGGCGATCCACCACACTATCTTGGTTTTGGATCGTGATGCGCTCGTAGGTGAAGAGTCCGTTATCGCGGGTCACCACGTAATCAATCCCTCTGAAATTGAAAGCTAATTTTCCTTGCGCCATTTTATCAGCGCCGTGTGCCTTGATAGTTTTTGCAATCAGCTCGTCAGCATCTGGTTGAGGCTCAGTACAACTGGTGATTGACAGACCTAAACAGAGCAATAGAAAGGATACTTTTTTCATAATGCGAAGATACTATCGGGAATTTTGCTAAGCTGTCCTTTCTTTCCTCAAGATTTTCACATTTTACCCGCTTGTTAGTGTAAAGAGATAGTAAGCAGGTGTGGTATGCGGTATGCGTGGATTTCGAATAATTGTCGATATTCAATATTACTTATTCAATATTCATTATTCAAAATCGGGCTTCGAGTGCCTCAGCCCTCGCTGGAAACCTTTGTTGAACAGTGAGGTTCTCGAAGGGCGTGTTTTAGCCATTTTTCAATAATGATTCTATAATAAGGTTGTTGCAGTTTGTAGCGGGCAGTTTGCGGCATGTGGTATGCGTTGATTTCAAATAATTATCGATATTCTGTATTCAATATCCCTAATCGGGCTTTGAGTGCCTCAGCCCTCGGTGAAAAATTTAAGGAGCTCTGGAATTTATAGAAACAATTTCTAACTCCAGTCCCCTCTAACCTCATCCCGCATGCCTCATACCTATCCCCCATCATCTATACAAAACCTTAAAAGCTTACTACTCATCTACGCATCCATTATATTTGCGCCTCTCTATGGAATTTAAGAAAAATATACAGATCAAGAACCGCAAGGCGCGCTTTGAATATGAGATACTTGATAAGTATATCGCTGGGATTGTTTTGGTGGGTACTGAGATCAAAGCAATACGACTGGGTAAAGCGAGTATTGCGGAGGGATTTTGCGAGTTTAAAAATGGCGAACTCTGGGTAGTAAACATGACCATACAAGAGTACAGCCACGCTTCATACTTCAACCACAATCCTAAGCAGGTGCGCAAATTGTTGCTTAACAAACGCGAACTCAAAAAGCTGGAGAAGGAAGTCACCAGTTCTGGAAACACTATTGTTCCTTTACTTCTTTTCATTGACGATAATGGGCGTGCAAAACTGCAGATTGCGCTTGCTAAAGGGAAAAAGCTTCATGACAAGCGTGATACCATAAAAGATCGCGACAACAAGCGCCGTCTGGACAGTATCAAAAAGGCCTACAGGTAGTTGGCTTATAGCAGTATGCGGTAGGCAATAGGCAGTACGCAGTAGTCAAGAAATTAATCTTAGCTTACCGAAAATGACTCGTAAAATTCAAAATCCAGACAACCATTCTGAAAACGGCTCGTCTATTAGGTAGAATGCGATACTTTTATCGCCGCAAGCACGCAACCCAAAGACATGAAGCACATCTACCTGACCGCAATAGTTATATTGATTTTTTCCGCTTTCGCGAAAGCGCAATTAACAGGCGCCCTTACCGACCAGAACAACAACCCCATAGCCTTTGCCAGCATCTACGTTAAGGGAACCTACACCGGCACCACAACCAATGCCGATGGAACCTACCTCCTGCAACTACCAGAATTCCAGACTTACGAGATCGTTTTTCAATCATTGGGTTACAAAACCGAAAACCGTACGGTAGATTATCGGGAGAAAAATCAGCGGCTGGACATACAGTTGACTGAAGAAGTAGCAAAACTTGACGAGGTAGTGGTGAACAGCGATGAAAATCCAGCAGATCGCGTGATACGTGAAGCCATCGCGAGACGCAAATTCAACAAAAACAAAACAGACCGCTACACCGCAAAGTTTTACTCACGAGGTCTGTGGAGCATGGAAGATGTTCCCGAAAAATTTCTAGGTCAGGAAATAGGCGATCTAGATGGATCGCTGGATTCACTGACTCGCAGCGGGATCATCTATCTATCAGAGACATTCTCTGAAATCGCTTATGAAGCGCCTAATAATTTTAAAGAACGCATCACCGCAAGTAAAATAAGTGGAGATGATAATGGTTTTAGCGTAAACAGTGCTGAGGAAGCCAATTTTAATTTCTACGAAAACAACATAGACCTCAATAATCGCATCGTTTCACCTATTGCAGATTATGCTTTTAATTATTACAGGTACAAGCTGCTGGGTACTTATTATGATGAGAATCAATTTTTGATCAATAAGATCCAAGTCAGTTCAAAAAGACCTAAGGACAACACCTTTGACGGGATAATTTACATCGTAGAAGATCAGTGGACTATTTCTGGCCTTGAATTGACCACAACTGGTGAAAATATCAATGTGCCTCCTATCGAAAAGTTGACTTTTAATCAAGATTTTACCTATGATCAAAATACGGAGTACTGGGTAAAACGATCTCAAAGCATTGATTTTGCATTTAAATTTTTAGGATTTCAGGGGAATGGAAGATTCATCGCAAACTATACCGATTATGATTTTAATCCGCAGTTTGAAAAAAAGTACTTTGGTGCTGAAGTATTGCGCGTAGAAGCAGACGCCAATAAAAAAGACAGTTTATTCTGGGTAAATCGCAGACCTATCCCACTAACTGAAATCGAGCAAAAGGATTACATCAAAAAAGACAGCATAAGTGCTGTGCGCAACGATCCTAAATATAAAGATAGTGTGGATCATGTACGCAATAGATTTGGAAAGCTGGATTTATTCACAGGTTACACCTATCGTGATAGCAACGAGCGCAGCCGCTGGTCGTATGATGGTTTGATCACACCAGAGGCTTTCAAAGGATTCAATACGGTACAAGGTTTTGTCTTGGGAACAGGCCTCTCCTATTCCAAAGGTTTTGACGAGCGCTATAACCGCTATTTCTATGCCGGTGCTGATTTTGAATATGGATTTTCTGACGATCGCTTGAGGTATACCGCAGATCTTAATTATCGTTTTAATAGAACGAATCGCCGTACCCTTTCCCTTTCAGGAGGAACACGGGTATTTCAGATTAATAACTCTGAGCCTATCAGTAATTTTGAGAACACCGTTTCTTCGTTATTCTTTGAACGCAACTTTGCTAAATTCTATGAAGCTGACTATATAAGAGCAGGCTATTCAGAAGAAATTGCCAATGGTTTTTACCTCTCAGGAGCTTTGTCCTATGAAAAACGACAAGGTTTGAACAATACAACTGACCAAGTTTGGTTCCCATGGGATGATTATGAATACACCAGTAATAATCCGTTACCGCTGGATGACAATAATTCTGCTTTCATTGAAGATCATGAAATCGCAAAAGCACTAATCAATCTAACTATCAGACCTGGCCAGAAATATCAGAACTACCCAGACGGGAAATATAATATCAGAAATGAAAAGTACCCTTCTATCAATGTGCGCTATGAGGGCGGTTTTGCAGGAAGTGAAGATGGACTGGACTTCCATCAGTTGAGTGGTAGCATCTGGCAAAGCTTTGATATGGGAAATCTAGGTCGTAGCAGCTACTGGGTAAACGGTGGTACATTCTTCAATGCAGATGATGTCAGCATTGTGGATTATCAGCATTTCAATGGAAATCAATTACGTATAAAAACTGCAGCTTTGAACCCTTATGGCTTTGGATTGCTGAATTATTACGGTTACAGCACCAACGAAAGCTATGCACAGGTACACCTCCAGCATGACTTCAAAGGTTACATTCTAGGAAAGATCCCTGGAATCAATCAGCTGAACTATGACTTAATCTTAAGCGGTAAAGCTCTATATACCGAGCGTAAACCCTACTTTGAAGTGAGTGCTGGGATCGATAACATTGGATTAGGTAAGTTCAGACCTTTCAGAATCGACTATGTGCACAGCATTACCAGTGATCGCAGTTTTGGTAGTTTCATTTTGGGGATCAATGTGCCGTTTTAAATAGAAATACCATACTCCACTATTTCTTGAACCTTTAAACCAAAAACGTTTTAAGGATCAACTACGACTAATTTTAAATGGATATTAATTGCTTAGTGCTTAGAGCTCAACGCTCCCTGCGCAAAGCATCAAACTAACCAACCATGAATTACTTACCCATACTCCTATTCGCTGCAATTACTCTATTTCATACTAGCATCCTAATAGATCAATCCGCAGCCCATTTTAAATCTGAAGCAATGTTAAGTTCTTTAATAAAAGAAGATGTGTCGGTCTTGCAATCAAAGCCAGACATTAAAATTGAATCAGATCGAATAAATGAAGTTATCACAATCACTTCTGAAACAGAGATAAGAAAATTGGATATTGAGATCTTTAACTTGCTAGGTAAGAAAGTGGCACAAGGCTCGCTAGATCTACATGATAAATCAGTTCAATTCTCGGTGGCAGGTTTGAGTAATGGTTTGTATATTCTGGTCGCCAGGACAGAAACCGGGAAAAGAAGAAGCTTCAAATTCGTGAAATAGCTTTGCGCATTGCGCTTAGAGCTTAGAGCTTGGAGCTTGGAGCTTGGAGCTTGGAGCTTGGAGCTTGGAATTTATAGCATAGTTTCATAACCCATTCAAGTCGATCGACCTCTTTCATAAAATCTCCCGCATCGCTCTCAGCTCACAGCGCAGAGCTGCATCTAATAGCATTGCTTTTAATTTAAAATGTTAATAATTAGATAGTTATAATTTCGGCACGCTGATTGATACCTACTAAGCGTACGACAACGATGTAGTACTTTAAAAGGCTTAGTTATGAAAAATTTTATCACAATGCTTGCGCTGTTCCTGGTGGGAATTCAGGCAAGCCACGCAGAACGACCAGCCGATGATTTAAGGTATCGCGGTTACACAAACAGCTTTATCTTTCAAGAAGGAGGAATTGAATTTGCCGTCTTTCCAGATGGTCAGTTTGACTTCAATTATTTGGATTATGGTCCTAATTTCAATATCGCTATAAATACGCGAAATACCCATTTTTCATTCAACAGCGGTTTTAATTACGATCGTTTTGTACAGTATGATGCTTATGGAGCCGTAATCCAGATTGAGAATGTTCCTATCTTCTATGATCCATTTGGCAGAGTTAATCAGATCGGTGATATATTCATAGATTATAGAAATGGATGGGTACGACGCATAGGTAATTTGAGAATATACTATGGCAGACCTGGTGTGGTTGTGAATTACAGAGGTTTTATCAACAGATGGAATAGAAATTACATTTATCGTCCATGGCATGCCTATTATTCTGCGCCTATCATTGATCGTTGCGTAGTTTGGAATGCTCCATATAGACGTTATTACAATCCAGTACGATTCTCTTGGAATTATCACCGCAACTATTGGAACAGACCAGGATATTATAACGGTTGTTTAACTAGACGTGATATAAGACGCAATTTTTATAGACCCTATGACCGCGTGGATTACAGGAGTTTTGAAAGAGGTCGCAGAGATAGTCGCGGTAGAGCTATCGCCTATAATAGAAATGCCAGAACAGAACGCACCGCCATTGCAACGGGAAGACGGGAAATCAACCGAAGCAATGCTTCAAGAGTAGCAATAAATGACAGAAGAGCTAATTCGAGCAGAGCAAATGCAACTTTATCAAATCGTAACTCAGGTAATGAAAGAGCAACTAATGTAAGATCAAGTCAGCGCGCTAATGAAAGAGTAGCTAGAAACAGTACCACAAGATCTAGTAGCGCAAATACGACAGCAAGAACGAGTCGTAGCAATGATTCAAGTGTTGCGACCCGCAATAGATCTTCAAGAATTGTTACCGCTCCTAGTCGCTCAAATAGATCCACTAGAGCAACAACAGCTCCACGAAACGAACGCCCCACTGCAAGAACATCTTCTCGCAGCACCCGTTCAGAAAGAGCTACCACTTCTAGAAGATCATCAAGGTCTAGTACTGCAACAACGTCAAGCAGTCGAGTAAAGAAAAACAGTTCAGCAAGACGTGCCAGCTTAGAAAGATCTGGTAGCAGGTCTTCAAATCGCAGAGGTTAAATTGACAGTTAATGTTTGATCAGCAGGCCGGGCGTAAAGTTCGGTCTGCTTTTTTTTAAAACACTTTCCTAACAATGTTGTTAATCATACCATTTATTTCAGACGATAAGCGTAGTGCATACACGGCGCCTATGTAGAAACCTCCTAACAGCAGCGTCTTCAGAGCTATGTTGATGTAAGTATTGATCGCAAAATCCCAAAACACAAAGCCTAAAATAGTCACCGCGATGAGTCCCAGTGACATCCATGTTTTGGAAGTCCAAGGATTCAAGTGAAGTTTGTAGTATACATATCCCGCTTTCGCGAAAGCGTAACCTATAAAAGCAATACTCGTTGAAATCGCTGCACCGTAAATGCCATAAAGTGGTATCAATAATAAATTAAGTGCCACCGCCACCAAAGCAAGTGCAAGACCCAACCACAAAGTCACCCGATAAAGATCTGAATTGTAAAGTATCGCATTGTTGCTCCCCAAAAGGTTTTCTGTGAACTTGACACTCGAAATGATGAAAACAACCGGTATGGCAACGCTAAATTCAGGTGGGAGCAAATTGTAAAACTCTTGGACATTACACAAAATAACAACCATCAAAAAACCCGAAATAATACTCAGGTTGAGGGAGCTGCGCTTATATAGTTTTTCCAGTTCTTGAGTCTTATTTTGATTGAGATATTGTGCCGCCAGCGGGAAGGTGATTTGACTCATACCTCGAGCGGGAATGGCAATGACTGTTGCTATATAAACCGCTACCCCATAATAACTTATCGTATCTATACTCAAGTACTGGTTGATCATGTATTTGTCCAGATCAATCAGCGCCGTACCCACAGATCCTGCAATAATCATAAGCAGAGAATAATCAAAAATTCTCCGCGTGAAGGCAGTTTTTCTAATCTGTAATTTCGGCTTGTAGGTCCTGAAAGCCATTACCATCATAATGATGCATCGCAGCGCATAAACAAGTACCAGACTATCAATAAATTGTGACTGAGTGATCCAGTCAAACATGACTGCAATGAGTAAAATCGTAGCTGCAAAACGGTAAAAAACCTCCTTAATGAAATTACCACCTATGGTTTTCATGTGCACTTTTACCCAAGCGTAAAAAACTTCAAAATAGGCTTGAAATACGGCAATGATCACGATATGCCACACATAGTCTCCCACCATTTCATTGACTTTTGTAATCAAGTCAATGATTTGTTCCTGAAATACATAGATCAATAATGCTCCTGGCAGCACAACGATCAAAGGCAAAATCAGCATAACAGATAGGAATGCATCGCGCTCGTCTACAGTCGTGTAGCTGCTGTAAAACTTGACTAGGGTATTGTGTATACCAAAACTCATCAAAGGAAACAGCAAAAACGCCGTAGACAGTACATAACCCCAAAGCCCGTAGTAATCGTCATCCAAAAAATTTGTGGCGAGCAGCAGCGTGTTTGCCGCTCCCAGCAAGAAGCCCAGAATGGTCAGGCCTAAATTCCATGCGCTATGTTTAATAACTATTCCCACATTTTCTCAATTTCGGCAGCGAGTTGCTGAGTGGTTTGCGAGCGATGATATTCACGAAAAAAGTCTATTGAATTACCACTGTTATTACCTGATTTGTACAGATTGTACAGTCTGAACAATTCCGCTTTTAGTTCGGTGTGATCCTGATAACTGAAATAACTTCCAGCATGATTATACTCGATAATTTGCTCAATATCAGCCCCTGCAGGTCCTAAGGCGACAATAGGTCGCCTACTGGCCAGGTATTCAAAAATCTTCCCTGGGATGATCGCTTTTGTAATTTCAGAGTTAATTTCTATGAGCAAAAGTATTTGAGATTCATACATGAGCTCAATCGCATCTTCATGATTCAAATAACCGTGACGCTTCAAAACTTTTGAGGGTAAGTGACTCTCAATACTTCTTAAAATTTCTTCACTTACGTTACCAGCAAGATGCAATTCTAGATCGTTGCAGAAACTGCTATTCTCATCGCAAAGCTCACTTAAAACAGCCCATAATACCTGTGGATTACGGTCTGAAAGAAGAGTTCCTACGTGGGAGAGTTTGAATTTTCCGCTCGGTTGTTGAATGTTTTCATTGGGCTGGATGTCGTAGCCATTTGTGACTACCGCGACTGGTTTTGTGGTCTTTTGTTCAAATTCTTGTTGGGTATGAGGGCTGGTCACCACTACTCGATCTGCCTGATTTAAAACTTTTTGTTCTAAATTTTCATGCTTTTGCCGAGCAGATTTTCCTAACCGCAATTTGTGGTGATACCCTATTGTAGTCCAGGGATCACGGAAATCTGCAAGCCACTTGATTTGAGAGAATTTCCTTTTTAAATCCAGGCCGTTTAAATGTACTGAATGTGGTGGTCCCGTCGTTATTACAGTAGATTCGGGATTTTTAGCAATGAATTCAGCCGCGACTTTTACTACCCTGTGCTTCCATCCTACTCGAGCATCTGGAACAAACAAATTACCACGTGCCCAAATGACCCATCGTTCTACGAGAGACTGCTTTTTTTTGATGATGCCTCGTTGTAAGTTTTTGGTACGCTTTCGCGAAAGCGAACTCAATAATCTACTCGGTTCAAAAATAGGCACTTCAATAATGTTTAGCCCTCTAGGTATCTCAGACAACAAACTTTCATCCAAAACAGGATAGTCTGGATTTTCAGGAATAATCAGATTCAAATCATATCCCATTTGCTGTAGGTAGGTCGTGAACTTCAACCACCTTTGAACGCCGGGACCACCTGCTGGAGGCCAGTAATAACTGATAATGAGTAAGCTACGCGCCAATTATTCCTTGTTCTTTACTTTCCAAAAAACGATGAGTCCTAAACAGATAACGAGCAGGATATTAGAGCCTAACATGACGTAAGTTCCTGTTTTGACAACCTGAGGCTCAAAGGTTAACTCGATCTCATGATTACCCGCTGGAACCATTACACCTCGCAAGGTATAGTTTACCCGAGCAATAGGAACTTCCTGACCATCAACAGTAGCTTTCCAGCCGTGCGGGTAATACATTTCTGCAAAAACGGCTAAACCATCTTTTGAGTTTTGGGTAGAATAGACCAGCTTTTCTGGGTGATAGCTTGTAAGTTCTATGGTTGCAGAGCTGTCTTTGCCTACCTTGGTAAGATTTATTTTCTCTTGCTCTTCTTGAGTAATAAAAGCTACGGCATCGCCTTTTAGGTTTCTTAATGAAAGTATTTCCTCATTTTGATTGCTCACTGGTATCACTTCATTCACAAACCAGGCTGGTCCCAAATTCAGCGGGTTCTCAATAGGCTTGACACCATCTTCCTGCTCTTGAATGAAATACTTGACATTAAACATGGAAAGGATCTCGATGGTGTTCTCATCGACTCCCATTCTTCCTTGCTCATCTCTCAAGTAGAAGTCCACCAAGTTGTTGAAACGAGCTGGTTTTGCTGGATGATAGCCTCCCAAGGCGTGATGGAAGTTGCTCGCACGTGAACTGGTTACTGGATCTGTAGTCAAGTCATAAACCCTAAAGTGAGAGGGATCTTTTTGTATCGCTTTATCAGCTCCGTATTCAGGGAAAATATTATCGTACTCTCTCGCTGATATAAAACTGTCTGCATTTACATAGTTCAAGTTAAAATCAACCAGATCAAACAAACAAACCGCACCGATCAATACCAGAGCTAAGTTTTGTTTAATTTTCTCTTTTAGAGTGAGGTAAAGTATTCCAGTTATCAATCCGATAATCAACAAAGATCTGAGGGAATCATCGCGCATTAAAACCCAGCGGTCTTCTCTAATCGCTTTTACAAAGGGTAATCCCAATTGATCTTCTTGAATGAAATTGATATCATAGGGCGATGTAAAATCAAATATGGATTTACCCAAAACGGCAAATAGCGCGCATAATCCTCCCACGATGGCGCTGGAATACAAAACTGCTTTTAGCTTTTCTTGAGAAGGGATTTTTTTTACAAACAGGCAATACAAACCAGCCATGGCCAGCAGTGGGAAACAAAGTTCAATCAACACCAGGACTGAGGTAATCGCTCTGAACTTATTCCATAAAGGCATATAGCCGATTAAAAACTGTGTAAGCCAATCTACATTTTTACCCCAAGCAATTATTACCGCAAATAAGGAAACACCTACTGCCCATTTTATCAGCTTGCCTTCCAAGAGAAAAAGAGCAAGGATCGCCAAGAAAATAACACCCGCTCCCATATAGGCAGGAGCTTCTACAATCGGCTGGTCGCCCCAGTACATGGGTACTCCAGACTCTGCAAACTGCATGGCTTGAGCTTTGGGAAGTCCCAGACTTGTCAAATAGGCTACCGTATTACTATCTTCTTCAGGGCGCATACCGCTTCCTCCTCCCACAAATCTTGGGATGAGCATATTTATGGTTTCTACGAAGCCGTAACTATACTGCGTAATGTAATCGTAATCGAGACCTGAGTCGGTAGAGATGCTTTCGCCTTGAGCGTTAATACTAATAGGAGATTTACCACGGGTACTTTCACCTGTATACTCACTAGTAGTTAATAAGTTGGCTGCATTTGTTCCTAAGGCAATCACCACCGCACCCACGAGGATCCCGATGGATTTGAAATAATGTTTCAGCAAGCCTTTTTTGTAGGCATCAATAAAATAAACGATCCCCAAAATAATTACCGCAAACATCAAGTAATAGGTCATTTGAAGGTGGTTAGCTTGAATCTGTAAAGCCATAAAAAGTGCCATACAGATGAACCCGACCAGATACCGTTTTTGAAAAACCATGATGATACTGGCAAGCACCATGGGCATGTAAGCTATGGCGTGCGCCTTTGAGTTGTGTCCTACACCTAGGATAATGATCATGTAGGTAGAAAATCCAAAAAACAAGGCTCCCAGAATCGAGTATTTCCAGGGAATTTTAAGCACAAGGCCCAGTATATAAAAACTTATAAGATAGAGAAAAAGATAGTCTGCCGGTCTAGGAAGAAAACGGATCACGCGATCCAATTGATCGATCAAATCATATTCATAACGCACACCAAGCTGGTAGGTGGGCATACCGCCAAAAATGGTATCAGTCCATAGCAGTTCCTCCCCTTGATTTTCTCTAAAATCAATGATCTGACGGGCGTTACCGCGGTACTGAACAATGTCGCTCTGGTAGATTTTTTTACCGCTTAGAACCGGATGGAAATAGGCTAGCGCGGCAATGATGAATAATAGAAACGCTATTGCGTGCGGGATGATTTTCTTGAAATCAATCTTCATGGACTCTCGTAAACGTGAAAATGGGGAAATTAATCAATTTCCTCAAAGTCCACGTACTCGCCCACTTTTTTCTTTTCACGAAAAGTGCGCTCTTTGGCTTTGGATTTTTCCCTACGAGTTTCTGTGGAATCGGTACTTTGCCCAAAGCCGGGCTGCCCTCCCATGCGCTGCTCAAAACTCTTTTGAACCTTTTGCATGGCTTTTCTTCCCATCCAACTCAATATTTGTTTACCGTAGGCTCTCCACACGAGTCGCACGACTACATATATGATGAGAACTATTAAAATGAATTGTAGTAGCTTCACTGACTGTAATTAAAAAGGTAAAATTACGAGAGCATCTCTCTTATAATCTTAGATTAATACTAAATTTGGGTCAAATTATACTATGTATCGACACTCATATATAGGTGGTGTTCTATTGACACTTGTTACACTTTTCAGTGCAAAAGCTCAATATACTGAAACCATCAACACTAACAATCCGGGTCGCTCGCAAGGTGCCTTTTCTGTAGGAACTGGCGTAGTGCAAGCTGAAACTTCCCTGTTTTACGGTAATCAAGAACATACTCCTCTAAGATATGAGCGCGATTATGGCGGTATAGCATTTCAGTTGAGGTATGGATTTTTATTTGAAGAACTTGAAATTTCTTACATAGGTGGGTTTACCAGTGCGACGCAAACGCAGTTCAGCACCTTTGGCAATAGTGAGAGTACCTTTGCTAACTTCTCAAGGAGCACCCTAGGATTAAAATATCTTGTTTTTGACCCTTTGAAATTTTTTGGTGAAAAAGGAAACAATCTGTACAGCTGGCGGGCAAACAATGTCCTGAACTGGAAGGATTTTGTACCTGCGGTTTCGGTTTATGCAGGGGCAAATTTGAATTTCAGTGATCCAAACTCCTTTACCCCACCTGGCGACCCGAGTGTATCGCCACGGCTGGAACTGTTGACGCAAAACAACTTCGGAAACATCGTTTTTGTAATGAACGGTGTATTTGATCGTATAGGAACAGACTTTCCTTCTTATGAATTCCTAGCGACACTCACCCACACCGTAGGACAGCGCTGGGCGGTTTTTGGTGAATATCAAGCACTGATCTCTGATTTCTACAGCGATGATCTCGTGCGCGGTGGTGCTACTTATTTGATCAACAACGACTGGCAAGTAGACGGCAGTGCCACCTTCAATTTTAAGGATACACCTACCGTTTTCCAAGTAAACGTGGGGATGTCCTACCGCATCGATTTTCATAAAGACAAGGAAATCAGACAAGAAGGCGACGGCAAGACTAAGAAAGACAAGAAAAATGACAAGCTCAATCTTGAAGAAAACGAGCCAGAAGATAAAGAAGACGATAACGGCGGCGGCATCTAGATCATGATAGAAGTAAAAGAGATCCATTCAAAGGCAGACATCAAGAAGTTTGTCCTTTTTCAAATAGAACTTTATAAAAACAACGACTGCTTTGTACCTCCCATCATTAAAGATGAGGTAAACATTTTCAACCCTCAGGTCAATCAAGTCTACAAAAATGCAGATAGCTGGTTGTTTCTCGCATACAAAAATGGCAAGATCGTAGGTCGTGTTGCTGCGCTGATCAATCACATTGAGATCAACGAGCAGAAAAAGCCCAAGATGCGTTTCGGGTGGCTGGATATGATTGATGATATCGAGGTGACTAAAGCCTTGCTGAATAAAGTTCATGAGATAGGAAAAGAAAAGAACTTGGAATACGTTGAGGGACCAGTTGGATTCTCAAATATGGATAAGGCCGGTATGCTGGTGGAAGGCTTTGACGAGCTCAGCACCATGATTACCTGGTATAACTTTCCCTACTACAAGGAACATATGGAACAATTAGGTTACACAAAAAGCGCCGACTGGGTAGAATTCAAGTTTACACCGCCTAATCCCATTCCAGAAAAGTTCAACAAATTTGCAGATCTTATTTCAAGGAGGTATAAACTAAGAGCGCTGGAGTTCAAGTCCATTAAAGATGTGGAGCCTTATGTGAACGAGATGTTTGAGCTGCTCAACCAGACCTACAGCAAACTGGTGACCTACGTTCCCATCCAGCAATATCAGATTGATCTTTATAAAGAAAAATACCTCCCATTCATCAATCCAGATTATCTGGAATGCGTCGTGGATGAAAACGATAAATTAGTCGCCTTTGCGATTACCATGCCTTCATTTTCTAGAGCACTTCAAAAAGCTAAAGGCAAGCTCTTTCCTTTTGGGTTCATGCATTTACTCAGGGCAAAAAAGAAGAACGATCGGGCGGCGTTTTACCTGATAGGCATCCACCCAAAACTTCAAGGTAAAGGAGTTACGGCCATGATGTTCCGCAATGTGAGTAGAAATTTTATTGATAAGGGCATCACGCTGTGTGAGACTAATCCTGAGCTGGAGGACAATATTGCAGTTCAGGCGCTATGGAAAGACTATGACCCTACCTTGCACAAGAGACGACGCCTCTACCGCAAAGATCTGGTTTAATGAGGGTAGATCGCAGGCTTATCGCAGCAATTCTGGTATTTGTACTGCAATTGGTGGGATATTATTGCCTACGCTTTTTTCCAGGATTTATAGAAGCCTTTTATAGCACCGGCCTCTACCCCTACCTTTCTGCGGGATCGCGATGGATCACGGGCTTGGTTCCGTTCTCGATAGGCGATTTGGTTTATGCGGGAGTGATTTTGCTATCGTTGCGCTGGTTGTGGGTGTACAAGCGTGAAATTGTTACGCTTTCGCGAAAGCGGTATCTCCAACTATTCACTACCCTAAACATAGTCCTATTCTTTTTTAACCTGGCCTGGGGATTCAATTATTACCGGTTGCCCTTGCACCAATCCCTAGAAATCGATGCAGATTACACCACCGATGAGCTCGTGCAAGTGATTGAATTGTTCACCGAGCGATCCAACGCATTGCACCGTCAACTACAACCCAACGACAGCCTGGCCGTAGCTTTTACAGAGTCCCAGCCGCAGATTTTTGAGCGAGCGCCAGAGGCTTATGAGCAAATCTCCAAGGAGTTTTCGCATTTGAAATACCATAATTCCAGCATCAAAAAATCCATGCTCACCGTGCCGCTGTCATACATGGGCTACAGCGGTTATTTGAATCCGTTTACGGGTGAGGCGCAGACTAACGCGTGGATCAACAACTATAAAACACCGGTGCTGACTTTGCACGAGATGGCGCACCAGCTGGGTTATGCCAAAGAAAACGAGGCCAATTTTATCGCGATTCTCGCCGGCAACGCCCACACCGATCCCTATTTTAGATACAGCGCCAATATTTTTGCCTTACGCTATTGTCTCAACGATTTGTACCTGCGCGAACCAGAGCTTTTTGAGGAATACAAATCCAAGGTGCGCCCGGGAATCTTTAAAAACTATCAGGAATTGACAGACTTCTGGCAAGAGTACGAGGGCGTGATTGAAGAAGTTTCCCAAGCGACTTACAACACCTATCTCAAAGCAAACAATCAGCCTGGCGGCATGGCAACCTACAGTTATGTGGTGGCGCTGCTGGTGAATTATTATAAATAGAATTAGTGAACTACAACCCAACCGACTTCTACGGATTTTTAAGAGATTGTTATCTCGCAGACAACCAAGAAATGTACGTGGACAATGTCCTCGCGCAAAAGTTCCGTTTCAAATGGTTTGTAAGAACTCAAGAACAGTTGCTGAGCCACAACCAGCCCATTATTCCTTATTTCAATAAAAAGAACGATGAGCTTTCCAAGGATTTGCAGATCCACCGGCTAGAAAAGGCGTTGTATTACGGTTACGTGTTTCTGCTGGGTGAGCGTAAAGGAGGTTTCAGTAAAGACAAGCGGTTGTGCGCTCCTCTCCTACTTTATCCGGTGACGCATGAGTTGATTGATGACACCTATTATTTGAGAGTCAACCGTTCGGGATTGATCATCAACAGGTTTGTATTGCAATCCATCTCGTTTAAAGAAGGTAAAAGCAAAGACCAATTTATCGAGGCGCTGGAAGCCATCAATGACGAAGACGACTTCAGTACGTTCAAATTAAAACGAGTGCTGGAAGAGTTCGTAGTTAATGCAGACTGTGAGGAATTGTCCATTGCGCCCGAGGTTTGGAAAGTCGATCAAGTCAAGGAATATTTCAAAGCCGGGAAACATAAAGACACCCAGAAATTCATCCCGGCAGCCGGAACGGTCTATGTCAAAAAAGCCGATTCCTCCCTCATGATTTCTGAGGATTTGAAACGTTTAAGAAACAACGGCGATTTCAGCATACCGCTGGCAAAATTGGGATCTGATGAAACCGTAAAACCATGCGATGCCAGCGCTTTTGAACATCTGCTGAATGCGGATCAGTTTCAAGCTTTGAAAAACTCGATGCAATTTGCCAATTCGCTCATGATCGGTCCTCCGGGTACGGGTAAAAGTTACACGATCAGCTGTATCGCGGCAAATGCTTTGCTCAATAACGAGAGCGTGCTGGTTGTGGGGAAAACAGATCAGGCGGTAAACGTGATCAAAGATTTACTGAGAAAGGAATTTAAAATCACGCGCCAAGTCACCCAAACCACCAGTGCCAACTACAAATACGTACTCAAGAATAAAGTTCGTCGTCTACTGACTAATGTCGATCTGGAACCCATCAGATATACAGATGTCAAGCAAAAAGAAGTGCTAAACCAACGTATTTTCTCGGCTCAAGAGAAATTTGAGAATATTGTAGAAAAAGAACTGCGCCTTACTGAGCTTCAATTCTCAGAGGACAGATCTTTTTATGAAGGCTTGCAAAAATGGTTTTGGGAAATACAGCACAAGCGGTTGCTGCCCGCGTATAAAGTCATGGCAGACTGTAGGGATCTGGAAGCGCAACTGGAGCGTTTCACCAGAGATTACATCAAACATAAATACAGTCTGAACCAGCGAAAGAATTTACGAGACTACCGGCAGGAATTGCTGCTGTTCAATGATGCTCTGTTAGCAGGTAACTTTTCCACCTACAAAAAGAAAATTGCCGAGCTGGACTTTTCCAAACTACTGAAAAATCTACCGCTCTGGCTGGTTACGCTCAACAAGCTCAACTCGGTGATTCCCTGTGTGAAAAACGCTTTTGATCTGGTCATTATTGACGAGGCAACCCAGTGTGATCTCGCCAGCGCCATTCCCGCGATTTATCGGGCTAAGCGTGTGGTGGTCGTGGGCGATCCCAATCAGCTGGGGCATTATAGTTTTCTCTCAAAATTTCAGCAGAAACAGTTTCGTGAAAAACATCAATGGCCGATGACTCCGTACTCGATTACAGAAACCGCAGTATTCTCGATTTCTACATCAATTTTTTGACTCGGCAAGAGCAGGTTTCCTACCTCAAGGAGCATTACCGCTCCGTGCCTTCATTAATTGATTTTAGCAATCAGAAATATTATAACGGCAACCTTAAGATCCTCAAGTCCACACCCACCCAAAAGCTTCAAGGCAGCGTCGCATTGATCAACACTTTGAAAGAAGACAACAGCGACCCTTTGGCGAGCGAGATCGACCAACTCATAACCGCGCTGGATGAATTAATCGCCGATTATAAAACCATGAAGCGCCCGCCCAGCATTGGGATCATATCGCCCTTGAACAAACAAGTGACCGCTTTGCAAAAAGCCGTTTCTGATCATTTGGAGTTGGAAACACTCAAGCGCCACGATATTTTGGTAGGTACGGCCTACCACTTTCAGGGATCAGAGCGGGACATTATTTTGTATTCCTTGGGATTGACAGACGGTTCCCACCACTCCGCGATCCGGCACGTGATGGAAGATGCTGTTTTTAACGTCTCCATGACCCGCGCAAAATCCCGATTGATGCTCTTCCACTCCCTTTCAGAAGAGACCCTAAAACGCCACGAGCTGCTCGCCGAGTATTTTTCATTTGTGAACGACTCCCAACTTCCCGAAACCCAAAACGCCCAGCACGACGTTTTTAAGAAGAAGTCATGCAAGCCCTGGAGCAGTTGGAACACACCACCGTGTACGCCAGTTACCCCATGGCGGGCATGTCGCTTGATCTATTGGTCAAGAACAGGGACTCCTATTTCTTCATAGACCTGATAGGCTATCCCGGCCAGCATCAAGCCGCCTTTGATCAAGAGCGTTACCGCGTCCTTTCCCGCACCGGCGTCATTTGCATACCGCTTAACTGGAACCATTGGAAAAACCAAAAAGAACAGGTGGTGAACGATCTTTCTAGGGTGTTTGACAAGCATTGGTAGGTTTGTGGGGATTTTTGCTTTCGCGAAAGAGTTTGGTCGAATTAGGCCAATTTGAAAGTCAAACCTTTGCTACCATTATATATACATTAAAACATACCATGATTATTGAAATAATCACTTAAAATTGTATTTTTAATGTGTCAACCAGCTAGCTATAAGCCTACAATCATCTAGGAATATTTAAAATCATGCAAATAACAAAATTAGAAATTGAGAATTTTAGATTACTGAAAGGATTTTCTATTGATTTAGAAAAGGAACTTTCTTTAGTCATTGGAAAAAACAATACGGGTAAAACGTCAATTCTTTCAATTCTTGATAAATTCTTAAATGAAAAAAACAAATTCACCTACGATGATTTCAATATTGACTTCAAAAAAGAATTAGAAGAATTAATAAAATTATCAGATGCGCCAGAAGAATTTCTTCCTAAAGGAATAAAATTGAAAATCTTTATTGATTATGATGATAAAGATGATTTATCAAATGTAAGTAGAATATTAATGGATCTTGATCCAGCCAATAACAAAATCGTATTAGGTTTTGAGTATATTATTACATATCCAGAGTTTTTAAAATTGAGAAATGATTATGACGCCTTTGATAAAAACGAAAAGCAAAAAGTTGCAGAGAAAAAGATAAAAGAAGTTAGAGGTCTTAAAGAATTCATAAAACAAGGGTTGAATAAGTATTTTACTACACAAAGATTATCCCTTGAATATGATTTAACCAAAGAAAAAATCAATGAATTTAATTACATCAATTTAGACTCGGAAAAAATTAGTATTAAAGATATTATATCTTTCAAATATATTCCCGCTAGAAGAGACGTAACAAACAAGGATAAAGACAATACTCTTTCTAAACAGACTTCAAGTTTATACAGTAAAAATGAAGATAGTGAAGAAAAAGCACAAGCAACAGAAGATTTTATCGATCAACTTTCTGAAACTGATCGAACATTGAGTGGTATTTATTCTGACTTATTTAAAGATGTTTTAAAAAACGTTAGCACTTTTGGAGGTATAAAACTTAATGAAACTACCATAGATATAATCTCGACACTTCAACATCAAGATTTACTTGAGGGCAACACCACGGTAGTTTACACTCACGATATTGACAAACTGCCTGAACAATACAATGGTCTTGGCTATATGAATTTGATAAGTATGATTTTTGAAATTGAAATACTTAGACAAGAATTCAAAAGAAAAAAGGATGAAAAACCAGCTGACATTAATTTATTAGTAATTGAAGAGCCAGAAGCTCATACACATCCTCAAATGCAATACGTTTTTATTAAGAACATCAAAACCTTGCTTGCAGAAGGTATTAAACGTGAGGATGGAATAAATAAACCTCTACAATACATAATAACCACTCATTCATCTCATATAGTTGCTGATAGTGATTTCAATGACATTAAGTACTTAAAGATTGAAGATAAAAATAATGTAGTATCAAAAAATCTCATCGATTTAAAGAAAGAGTATGATACTGACACAAACCAATATCAATTTCTTAAACAATATTTGACAATAAGTAGGGCAGAAATATTCTTTGCAGACAAAGCAATTCTTATTGAAGGAGATACGGAAAGAATATTGATACCTACTTTTATGCGAAAAGTTGACATTGAGGAAGCTACCCGTTTAGGAGCAGAAGGTAAAGTTGATGACTTTCTCCCACTGTTGTCACAAAATATATCTACAATTGAAGTTGGTGCTTATTCTCAAATTTTCAAGAAGTTTATAGAGTTTTTGGGTATTAAATCTTTAGTTCTTACTGATATAGATTCTGTTGGTGATTTAGGAAATAAAAACGAGGAAGGGAAACCAATAATTGAGGCTTGTGAGGTTAGTAAAGGAACAGCGACAAGTAACTCCGCAATTAAACACTTTCTAGGAACTGTAGATTGGAAGAATTTAAAGAGTTTAACAGCTGAAGATAGAACAATTAAACTAGGAAGTGCAAAACTATGTTTATGCTATCAGCAAGAAGAGGATGCATATCATGCGAGGAGCTTTGAAGATGCATTCATTCATATAAATCGAGCATTTATAGCTGGCAAGAAAGACGAATTTCAAGGTTTGAAAAAGAGAAAGCTATTTGATGATGGCGCAAATAATGCCTATGTATTAGCTGATTCATGTATTAAGAAGAAAACTCATTTTGCATTAGATATTTTATATCATAGCAATGAGAATTTTAGTAATTGGAATATTCCAGAGTACATCAAAAATGGCTTATTATGGTTGAAGGAAGATTAGTATTAGAGCCCGAAGTACAGGAAATTTTCAAATTAATTGATGAGGGGAAAAACTTTCTTTTAAGTGGTGGTGCAGGAAGTGGTAAGACCTATTCTTTGGTAAGTGTTATTCGTCAGGTAATAACTGAAAATCCAACTGCTAAAGTTGCCTGTATGACATACACCAATGCCGCAGTAAAGGAAATTGAAGAAAGAGTAAATCACAAGAGTCTTAATGTCTCAACTATCCATGATTTCCTATGGGACAACATTAAGCACTTTCAAAAAGAGCTTAAAAGAGCAATAATAACATTGGCAAACGATGAAAATGTTAATAAAATAAAAATTAATGATTTAAGTCCTGTACCAGATAATTTTTTTGAGGATCTAGAAGAAAAAATAATATATAAAGAATTTGTTCGGATAAGAGATGGAATAATCTCTCATGACGAGTTAATTATTGTTGCACATTATCTTTTTCAAAAATACCCTAAGCTTAATAGTATCGTAAAAGATAAATACAAATTCATTTTTATAGATGAATATCAAGATACTAGTAAGATGGTTGTAAAAACATTCCTAACTCATTTTAAAACAAGTGAAAGAAAAAATATAATAGGTTTTTTTGGCGATGCCATGCAAAATATTTATCCTAACACTGTTGGTAATTTGGATGCATATGATGAAAATGACGTGCAAGAAATTGCAAAAAAACAGAATAGAAGAAATCCCCAACTTATTATTGATTTAGCAAATAAACTACGAACTGACGGTATCATTCAGGAACCTTCTAACGATCCCAATGCACCCAATATGGAAGAAGGTGTAATAAAGCAAGGTAAAGTGCTGTTTTTGCATTCAGATAATGATGACATAAGTAAGGTTAAAAAAATTCTGGAGGATAATTATGATTGGGACTTTAATAATTCAAAAGAAACGAAGGAACTGAACCTTACTCATAATTTAATCGCAGATAAAGCAGGGTTTAGAACACTAATGAATATTTACGATAAAGACAACATATTAAGTTTTAGGGATAGGATTAAGAAGTATATAAAAGATAATAACATTACTAATGATTTTTCAGAAAATACATTTGGCGAAGTTATTGAATCATTACAACAAGGAAAGAGTGGACAGGATTTGAACAAGGTGAGTCCAACCAATGGAATGCAGAACTTCATTAATAAAAATGAGGAATTATACAATTATGCTAAATCCTTAAACTACTCTGCATTTTCTAAAATATACTTAGATAAAGATCAATTACTTGATGATAAAAAAAAGGATGAAGATGACGAAAATAAGAAGGGCTCAAAAAGAGATAATCTTATCAAGCATTTGTTCAAAATCCAAACTAATATTTCTCTTTATCAGAATAAAAAATACAATGAATTTTTAAGAGCTACAGACTTTCATTATAAAATTACAAGCATAGCAAGCAAAAGAACTTTAAAAGAAAATATTGAAAGCCTTATTGACGTTGGCGACAAAATTATTGAAGAAGTAATTACAGATGCCAATGAAAAAGGCATTTGTATAATTGATGATAAGCTAACTGATTTTAAAGAGAAAAAAGAATATATATATAATCGTGTTAAAGATGTAAAGTTTAGTGAATTTCAAAAACTCTATGAATATTTAGAAGGTCAAACGCCTTTCTCAACTCAACATAAAACCAAAGGAGCAGAATTTGATAATGTCCTTGTAATTCTGGATAATGGCGGTTGGAATAATTACAATTTTGAAAAAATGTTCTTAGGTACAGCCTCCGAATCTGTAAGGAATAGAACACAAAAGATATTCTACGTTTGTTGTACGAGGGCAAAAGAAAATTTAGCAGTATTCTTCCATAGTCCAAGTGATGAAGTTATAGTGAAAGCTAAAGAATGGTTTGGAGATGAAAATGTTGTTCGTATTGAGTAATGGCTTCCCCCAATAAAAAACTGAGCTAAAAACGAAACCTTTCTCGATTTAATTAATTTCAATTCATTATATGTTAAAGCTGTTTATACATTATAGTACTTATATCCTTCCAAATTTCTAAGAAAAAATTTTAAACGTGAAAAATCTCATCCTAACTCTAACCTTAGAATTTGGAGTTCTATACAACGCCAATGCGCAATCTCACATCGATGCTAACCAAATGGTTGGTTTTGGTTGCGGCTTTTCTGGGAGTCAATTGCCTTAAGTAGTTAAAGTCTCTGAATTGCTCGACCAAGAATGAACAGCTTACATCTAGTTTAATTAACCTGTTTTCCAAAAGTATACTTCAATGAACGAGAAAGAAATTGCAAGCCTGATCAATCAATTACGCAATCAAAAGAATTACGACGAGGCTTATGTAGGGTACTTCCAACATGAGATTGGTTCTCATGACTGCTATATCAAAGCAAATAGACAAGGGCTAGAACTTCACGCTGCGGAACTCCTAGAGGCAGCACTAAAAATTAATGAGATAACAGCGAATTCAAAAACGCCAATCTTGTACTTAGATGAAGGTATTGTTGATAAAGAAAGTGATATTACGCTGTTCGATCTTGAACTCAAAAAAGGAACTCGCAATGAGATTATATCTGAGCCAGTTTATATAGAAACTTGGACAGATCGCTTGACAAAATACTTGATCATTGGAATCATAATTTTATTGTTGCTGTTAATTATTGTCGGGATCATCACAGTGGTATCATGGTTTTGAAAAATTATATTCTTTTTGAATCAGCCTCTTTCAACAGCTTCCTGACCAAAAAGTTCAATATTGGTCTATTTTTCAACTAGACAACTCACCTTAAATATCAAAAATGCCACACCCCATAAAAATAGAGATCACAGACATAGACGCTTTTTACAGAAAGGCAGAAAAGCATTTCGTTCAAAATTTCTATAGTTCAAAGAATCTTACGCGCATTTTATTATTCGCAGGGTTAGGACTGGTCTTAGTCATTTATGGATTATGGGCTGAGCAAGCTTCAGAATTGACTACCGTAAATCATGGTCAGGAATCGGTGACATATGTGGATTTTGGAATCGCGTTTGGTTTGGGTATCGGTTTCCTATTGTATGCAACGCTTAATTTTCTTGACCTCCGAAAATCTAAAAAAGCCACTGAGCAACTTTTTGAACTTAAAAGAAATAGAGAGAAAAAGGTTAATGATAAGATTACTTTTACATTTTCAGAAAGCCACATCAGTTATTCCTCTAGTTTGCATCATTGGAGTAAAAAATGGGGGCTTATGATTTCTTCAAAATCAAAGACCATAGCTTACTCTTGTTTGCTAGAACCACGCACGCTGCTTTCCCTGAATTAGTCATTCCTCTCAATAGTTTGAATGAGCAGCAACTTGAATTGCTTAAGAGTTATATTGGTGAGAAGGTGAAAAACGTAACCTAGGAAATTTGGATTGCCGCAGCTTTGTATTAAACTGACTTTGGAATTTTTCGAAGATCATTTTTTTTAGAATGAGACCTTGCTGCTGCCAAGCTTATCAAATCAAGTGATGTTTTGATTTTTTGAAAGATGTTGATGGTTTTCTTGCTTTCGCGAAAGCGGTATAACATTCACTATCAATACCATCCCATTCCCCTGCTCTACCCTATCTTTAGAGCATAAATCCAAATTAAATGAAGCGATTACTTTATGTGTTCTTGCTGCTGGGATGGCAACTCCAGGCGCAGGACTATTTCCCAAACAACGATGACATCAGCGCGGTGGACGATGTCACGAGGGTCATTACCAATGTCACCGTAACCACCATGCCTGGTCAGGTGATGGAAAATGCGACCATCGTGATCAAAAATGGCAAGATTGAAGCCATAGGTCAAAATGTGAGCATCCCTAAAAATGCTGTGGTGGAAGATGCCTCTGGTACGTACATCTACCCTTCTTTTATAGAAGCGTATGGCGATATGGCGATGAAAGAAGCTCCTCGCGCGCCCAGTAGCCGAGTGCAACAGTATGATGAAGGGCGTAAAGGGTATTACTGGAACGACCACATACGCGCTGAGCAAATGGCCATGGACTTTTTCAAGTACGATGAAAAGGAAGCCCAGAAATACCTCGACGCCGGCTATGGCATGGTTCAAACACACCTCCACGATGGTATTGCTCGCGGTAGCGGTATGTTGCTCGCACTTAATAACAACGGAACTGATGCACAACGCATTGTAAAACAAGAAAGCGGGAACTTTTTCAGCTTTGACAAGAGCCGCCAGTCGCGCCAGTCCTACCCTACCAGTATGATGGGAGCACTAGCGTTGTTGCGTCAAGCACATTTTGACGCTGACTGGTATGCAAAAGGACATGCAAAAAACAAAGACCTTTCCCTTGAAGCGCTCAATGCTAAAAAAAGCATGGTGCAGTACTTTGAGGCCGGCGATAAGAAAAACGTATTGCGCGTAGACAAACTGGGTGACCGCATCGGGAAGCAGTTTGTGATCGTAGGTGGTGAAGATGCCTATGAAATGATCGATGAGATCAAAGCAACCAATGCGTCGCTCATTCTTCCTGTAAATTTCCCAGATGCTTATGATGTGAGCAATCCGTTTTTGGAAAGTTTTGTAAGCCTTTCTGATATGCGCGAGTGGAAACAAGCTCCGGCTAATCCTAAAATGCTCAGCGATAAAGGCGTTACTTATGCGATCACGACCATGGGACTCAAGAAACCTAGTGATATCTACGGTAAGCTGCGCAGCGCGATGGAATATGGTTTGACTAAAGATCAGGCGCTTGCAGCCCTGACGACGATTCCTGCACAGATCATGAAATCATCGGCAATGGTGGGAACTTTGGAAAAAGGAAAACTGGCCAATTTTATCGTAGCTTCAGGAGATCTTTTTGATAAGAAAACCGTGATCTATGAAAACTGGGTGCAAGGCTCCAAACACCTGCTCAAGGATCGTAATGTAAAAGACATCGACGGGACCTACACCACACGCATAGGCGGTACAGACTATGAAATGGTGATTTCAGGAACTGGTAAAAAGATTAAAGTGAAAAGCGACAGCATCACGCTAGGGTCTAAAATCGATTACGATAACGACTGGATCAACATTCTAGCAACACCTAAAAATACAGATGATAAAGGCGTCCACCGTTTCCTTGCTCAAAAGAACAAAAATGACGGATTAACCGGTACCGCCTATCTAGCTGATGGAAATGAAATTGGGTTTACGGCTGCGATGAAGAAAGACGGCTCTTCGACTCAGGGTGACGATACCGATGACGGCTCTTCGGCTCCGCTCACAGACCTTGAGAAGGATGAAGAAGATCAAGACGACTCTACTGAGGGGTCGTTGAGCGGAGTCGAAACGCCCGCGAAGGACGACGCTACTCAGAAAGAACTGAAATCAGTAGGCAAAATGACCTATCCTAATATAGGTTTTGGGTACGAGCAACGTCCTCAGCAAGAAACAGTATTATACAGCAATGCTACCGTCTGGACTAATGAAGAAGAAGGAATACTCAAAAATACCGACGTTCTCGTTAAAGACGGTAAAATTGCCAAAATCGGCAAAGATCTCAGCGATCGTGGAGCACGAGTAATTGATGGTACAGGAATGCACCTAACCAGCGGTATTGTAGACGAGCATAGCCACATCGCCATAGACGGTGGTGTAAATGAAGCCGGTCACAACTCAACAGCAGAGGTAACTATTGAAGATGTCGTAGATCACGAAGATGTCAATATTTACCGGGATCTTGCTGGAGGAGTGACGAGTTCGCAACTGCTGCACGGAAGTGCTAACCCCATAGGTGGTCGTAGCGCGATCATCAAATTAAAATGGGGCTACCCAGCAGATGAAATGATCTATGACAATTCGCCACAGTTCATCAAATTTGCGCTAGGTGAAAATGTAAAACAATCCCGCTATCAGTACGGCGTGCGTTTCCCTCAAACCCGTATGGGAGTGGAACAGGTATTCATCGACTTCTTTTCGCGAGCGCGTGACTATAAAGACTCAAAGGGAAAACCAGACTTCCGTTATGATGAAGAAATGGAAGTACTTCTGGAAATTTTGGAGAGCAAGCGATTTGTAACCTGCCATAGTTATGTACAGAGCGAGATCAATATGTTGATGAAGGTGGCAGAAGATTTCGGCTTCAGAATCAATACGTTTACTCATATTCTAGAAGGTTACAAGGTAGCCGATAAAATGGCTGAGCACGGCGTGGGAGGATCGACCTTCAGCGACTGGTGGGCCTACAAATATGAGGTGAACGACGCCATTCCCTACAACGGTGCGATCATGCACGAGGCTGGTGTGACCGTTGCCTTTAACAGTGATGATGCCGAAATGTCTCGACGCTTGAACCAAGAAGCTGCAAAAGCCATGAAATATGGTGCCGTGAGCGAGGAAGAAGCTTGGAAGTTTGTAACGCTAAATCCAGCAAAACTCCTGCGCATCGACGACCGCACGGGAAGTATCAAAAAGGGTAAGGATGCCGATTTGGTACTTTGGAATGCGCACCCCATGAGTGTGACCGCGAGACCCCAGATCACCATGATTGATGGTATTGTTTTCTTTGATGTTGAAAGAGATGCACGCTTTCGCGAAAGCGTAAAAAAAGAAAGGCAACAACTGGTCAACGAAATGCTTAAAGCAAAGAATAAAGGCCTGAAAACACAGCCTGCCAAAAAGAATGAAAAGACACTTTATGAATGTGATACCCTGCACTGGTAAAATGAAACCCATGAGAAAATTAACGATAGTAGCTGCGCTGATTTGCAGCATGATAACGTGGGCGCAACAAACTCCAGCGCTCGCACAAAAAGGAGCTTTTACGATCATGAACGCGACCGCGCACATAGGTGACGGCAGCGTGATCGAGAACAGTATAATAGTCGTAGAAGAAGGCAAAATCACCACAATTGCAGATGCCACAACGGTCAAAATGCAACCCAAAGGCCGCGTAATCAATGCCGAAGGACAGCACGTATATCCAGGAATTATCGCGATGAATGCCACGCTGGGACTGGTAGAAGTGGATGCCGTAAAAGCGAGTGATGATGAGCGTGAGATCGGAACGTACAATCCGCATGTGCGGTCTGTGATTGCTTATAATGCAGAGAGTCGCGTAGTGGAATCCATGAGACCCAACGGAGTTCTGATGGCTCAGATCGTACCACGTGGTGGACGTATTTCTGGAAAATCCAGCGTGGTACAACTCGACGCGTGGAATTGGGAAGATGCTTCCCTCCTAACCGATGAAGGTGTTCATATCAACTGGCCCAGTAGTTTCAGAAGAACCGGATCCTGGTACAATCCCGGGCCGATTGAGCCCAGTAAAGATTACGAGAAACAAGTTCGCGAACTGACCGATTTTGTCAATAACGCAAAGGCTTATAACGCTACAGAGAGCAAAACAGGTCTGAACCTGAAATATGCTGCGCTAAACGATGCGATTAATGGAAAGCAGACGGTATATTTTCATGTAGATGGTGAGAAAGGCATTAGAGACGTGCTGAATTTTATCAATAAAAATGGTATTCAAAGACCTGTATTGGTCGGCGCTCGTGAAGCCGATAAAGTGGCTAAAACACTGGTAGCGATGAAAGTTCCTGTTTTGGCAGGCCGTACCCATTCCCTACCCAGCGCCGAGGATGAAGACTTTGATTTGCCTTATAAATTCCCAAAAATGCTAGCGGACAAAGGGGTTTTAGTAGCATTGGAGAACAGTGGTGACATGGAGCGTCATCAAACACGTAATTTCCCATTCCTTGCTGGAACGGTAGCAGGTTACGGTATGGACATGGAAGAAGCCCTAAAACTGATCACGCTGAATCCCGCAAAGATTTTGGGAATTGATGACAAATACGGTTCGCTAGAAGAAGGTAAAATGGCTACGCTTTTCATTTCAAAAGGTAATGCTCTTGAAATGATGGGTAACGTGTTGACCCACGCTTTTATAGACGGTCGTGAGATTTCCCTCGACAGCCACCAGACTGAGCTGTATGAGCGGTATATGGAAAAGTACGGGCTTGAGGTGAAGAGGTAGTTGAATTATGAATGCAGAATGCTGAATGCAGAATTTGGAATGCAGAATGAATTTATTTCGCCCTTCAAGTCCCCTTCGACTCCGTGGTCATTGAGCGGATCCGAAATGCTCAGAGAACTCCTTAGGGCTCAAAGTCATTTAATATCGTGAGGGCTGAGGTGTTACGCTGAGCCTGTCGAAGCGCTCTCGAAGCCCGATTTTGAAATCAAGAACAAAAAGTCGTTTCTCTAAACTGAAGGAGCGGCTTTTTTAGTTCGACATTGATTCTATTTGAAGTGCAAAAGTTTATATTTTATTGGTTAAGTCCTAGCATTAAATTTTCTTTAGCCCCTTTGAGGGGGTTGGAGTGTTTGCAAAAGTAAATCGTTGTCTTAGTCGTAATTTAATAAAATTCAAATTTGCCCTACTAAGTCGCCCTTCGAGGGCCTCAGGCTCAAAGTCATTTAATATCGCGAGGGCTGAGGTTCTCGAAGCCCGATTTTGAAATCAAGAACAAAAAGTCGTTTCTCTAAACTGAAGGGAACGGCTTTTTTAGTTGAATTGTCCTGTGTTCTGTAGATTGATAAACCCAATATTTAAAGATTAGGGAGCGGTTTCCATTTTTTAATAAGTTTTATCTACCTTTAAATTCTGCTTAAACAACGGCCGTTTGAAATCATCCCTTCTCCTCTTCTCAATATTTGTTTCAATGACATGTTTAGGAAATAACAGCCAAGCGATTGATTCACTTCTGGTCACGGGTAAGGTAATTGATCCAGATGGACGAGCATTGGCAGGCGCTACAATTCAGATAAAGGGAACGCAGAAGTTCACGGTTACAGATTTTGATGGAGAATATACAATAAAGGTACTCCCAGCAAATACTTTAGTATTCGCATATACTGGTTATGAAAATCAATCTATTTTAGTCGGTAATCAGAAAATTATTGGTGTGACGCTTCAGCCTATATTGGAAGTAGTAGCGGTAACTGCCGGTCATCCTTTTTTAATGAATAAAATTTTTATTAGCAAAGGCTTGAATTACAAAGTAAATAAAATCGAGGTTGATAATCACAAAGGGATTTTACCACTCAATTTTAGTTTTAGTGGTTCAATAGGTACTGATTTAGATAACAATAGTAGTTACTCCTATTCTTTAAGAAACTCAATCCGACTGTCTGGTTCAAGATATTTTAGTTTTAAAGCTGGTGTAGAAAATCAAAATTTCAATGGTTTACAGTTTCATCAATATCGGCTAGATATCTCGACTTCTTTTAAACTCCTAAGTTTCAATTCCAAATATTATAAAGACCCAAGAATTAAAGTGATTCTCGGTCATCTCAACTACGATGGCCAAGAGCAAAACGAAAGTCTGGGAATCGGTTTAGGATTGAGCCGCAATTTATTCAGTAATTTAAATCTATCAGCTAGTTATACGTACTGGGATAACTTCAATGAGGTGAAAACCGAGGCATTGTATCGCTTCGGTGATTCCAACTGGTCTGCGCTTGCTAACTACCGCCACCTCTCCGATTATGAGGAATTTCAAATAGGCGTTGCTTATAATTTGAATTTTTATTGATCCTTCTTTTTAGACTGTAAAAATTTCAGTTTATAAATCTCTTATTGTAAAAACACTAAGTTCAAAATTAGAGACTTCCTGTCCTTTTCAAAACTTAGTGAAATTGTTCATAATTCACCTTCGCAAAATGCTCGCTACATATTGCCATATCATGAATAATTTTAAATTCGTTTATGGATAAAATGTACTCTCTTATAGATCAAAACGGGTTTATGTATTAACAAAGACCGGTTCAGAACTATAGAAGGGTTTGATTAACAGAATTAAATGATACACCCTCATACAGAATTAAAGTTCATCAGTAAGGAAGTAGGGTACGGTGTGGTTGCCACTCAACTGATTCCTGCGGGAACTATTACCTGGACTCTTGACAAATTGGATCGAGAGTTCAGTCAAGATGATTTTGATCAAATGGATCCCATTTATCAAGACATTTTAGAATTTTACACCTTTAGGAACAACCACGGGAGATTGGTTTTATGCTGGGATAACGGTAGATACGTTAACCATAGTTTCAATTCAAATTGCCTCAGCACAGCTTACGACTTTGAGATTGCGATCAGAGACATACATCCAGGTGAGCAGTTGACAGATGACTATGGCTATTTAAATATTTCATCACCCTTTAGAGGCATCGATGAAGGAACCAGAAGGAAGGTCGTCTATCCAGATGACTTGAAGAAATACCACAAAACCTGGGACAACAAGATCAAAAAAGTATTTCCAAAAATCACTAAACTGGATCAACCTCTGCGACACGCCATGAATGATCCAACGTGGGCTCAGATCAACCGCGTGATACAAGGCGAAGAAGAAATGCAATCTATTTTAGCCAATTACTTTAGCAAACATCCTGAAGCTGAATAAACGCAAAACTTTAATTCAATCAAAAGCCCTGAGGTGAATAACTGTATTCAAATCAGGGCTTCCCGATTTAGAATATTCTAGTTTTTAAAACAAATGCGAATTAGTCCTTGAGGTAAACTCTTCTAGAAATCGCATGCCTCGGTAGCTGTTTCCTTTTTCGTTGAGTCTGGGACTCCACACAGCGATGCTGTATTTTTCTGGATGCAGGGCGATGATACCGCCCCCTACACCACTTTTTCCAGGCAAGCCTACTCTAAATGAGAATTCGCCCGACTCATCGTAGAATCCGCAGGTTTGCATGATGGCATTTACACGATTGGCTTTCATGATGGGCAAAATTTGTTTGCCTTCTCGGTTTCTGAAATCATCGCAGGCGAGAAACAAGAATGCCCGCGACAGATTCTGACAGCTCATCTCCAGCGAGCACATGGTAAAATAAAAGTCTAGAACATCTTCTGGCTCATTCTCAAGATTATCCAATGACTTCAAATAATTACATAATGCGACGTTACGGTAACCGATAGATTTCTCAGAACGAGCAACAAATAGGTTATAATCCACCTCTTCATGATCACAAATGGATTTGATAAAATCAAGCAGTTCCCTTAGCGGATGCTCAAAGCGACTGAGCAAAATATCGCAAACCACGATAGCGCCGGCGTTTATCAACGGGTTACGCGGTATTCCGTTTTCATCTTCTAGCTGAACAAGAGAATTATAAGGATTTCCAGAAGGCTCCACACCTACCCGGTCCCACATCGCATCGCCCTCATATTTATAGGCAAGACTGAGCGATAGTACTTTTGCGATACTTTGTATGGAAAATTTGGTTTGATAATCCCCTATCCCAAACTCGTTACCTTCGATAGACGTGTAATGCACACCAAAACGCTCTGGATCGACCTTTGCAAGTTCTGGTATATAATCGGCTACGGCTCCTTTATTTTCTTGGGACTTGATATCGTCATAAATCTCCTTAATCAATTGCTCTACACTGTCCATATCTCTTTTTGTATGAGTTACACAAAACTATAGATAGATGAAGCATTTTTTCTTAGACCCAACTTAAATTCATGAGGGATTCAAGGAGATTTTAGCTAATGATAGAGAATTTGAAGTATTGGTAAGCTTGAAGGGATCTCGCTTTATTTTGCTTTCGCGAAAGCGTAACCATAAAGAAGTTCATACTGCGCTTGTAGAAGTACGAAAGCGGAAACATCTATGTAAACCTGATATGTACTTATTCTCCTCACCAGAAACATTTTTAAATAATAAAACCCACTCGCATGAACAAGTGGGTTTCTATTGCAACAGATTATATTAAATCAGTCCTTGCCCCCTAGCATAAGGACCTCGTTGCAAACGACCTCTGTGGTATAGCGTTTGTTGCCGTCTTTATCTTCCCAAGCACGGGTGACCAGCTTACCTTCTACGCCTACTTTGTTCCCTTTTTTCACGTAGCTGGCGATGATGTTTGCGGTACCGTTAAAGGCCACCACGCGATGCCATTGTGTATCAGTGACCTGCTCGCCTTGTTTGTTCTTGTAGCGATCGGTTGTGGCGAGTGAGAATTTAGCCAATTTTTTACCGTCTTGAAGGTTGATGATTTCTGGATCTTGTCCCAGATTGCCGATTAGTTGTACTTTGTTGTTCATGGTACTCATAATAATTAGTTTGTATGGATTAAAAAAATATTCTTGCCATCAGGTTTGATTTGTTTGTTGATGACGGTGCAAATGTGTGGCAGTTTCAAAGTCGCAAACGTATTTTAAAGGATTGCTTACGTTTATAGTCGTTTGTAAGCACTTAAATTAGTGATATATAAATTTAATTGTAATTTTAATTTATCTAAACAGTACAACTGATCTTGCTACCACTATGAGAACCTTCATTTATTTACTGGTACTTCTTTTGATTCAAACCAGCTTCGCCCAAACAGATGAACCGGACCAACCTGTAAAAAACTTTGATAAACTCTGGAATGAATTCAATGACAGATATGCAAACTTTGATATCAAGAACGTAGACTGGGATGAGATGTATAGAAAATATCGTCCGTTGGTAAACTTTGAAACTTCAAATGATAGCCTTTTTACAGTCTGCAGTAAAATGTTGCTAGAGTTAGAGGATGGTCATATCAATCTTATCCAGTACGGATCTAATGGGGTTATTCTAAATAAATTAGAGGATGGCAGCCCTTCAGAATTTTTAGAAAAGTTTCCAGCGATAAAAAATAGCAAACCGAACATTTATCAGTTGCTACAAACTACAGATCACACGCTTCAACAAAACGGTTTTGTTACAAAGGGAGCTTCCCAGAAAGGCTCAATGGAGTATTCGGTTTCAAAACAATTTGGTTATTTCAGAATATTATCCATGGGAAATATGTCTCTAGCTAAATATAGAAGACACATTGATAAAGCGTTAACTCATTTTGAAAGTAAGGAAGGTGTTATAATCGACTTGCGATTCAACGGCGGTGGTGATGATAAGGTCTCACTCAAAATTGCCAGTAGATTTGCTGATAAAGAGAGAATAGGATTTTATAAACGGAAACGGAAAAAAGGTACTTCAAGTTATGAAAACATGAAGAAGTTCAACATAAAACCTGCTGGCAAAAAGCAATTTGTTAAACCAATCATTCTATTAACAAGCGATTTAACCGCGAGTGCCGCTGAAGTGTTTACAATGATCATGAATGAATTTTCTTATGTGACTATTATAGGAGATCATACAAATGGAATATTTTCTGACATGTATGATTTTAAACTGCACAACGGTTGGCTCGTTACACTTTCAAACGAACAATATTTTTCAGCATCAATGGTTAATTATGAAGGCAGTGGTATACCTCCTGACATAAAATTGCTGAATCAACACACTGATATATTCGAAAACAAAGATTCTTTGATCATCAGAGCGATAGCACAACTGAAAGTTTCAGATTAAAAAATTACGAGTAATCTATCTGATTTTTCGGGTCTTGTATCGGTTCTGCAATGGGTTAGAATTACCCTTTACTTTAGCCTTTTCAAGAAAAACTTAGATCAATTAAATTCTTAAGTTTGAACTTAGCAACAACTGGAAACAATGAACCTCACTCCACAACCTGAATTCGGGAAATTCTGGGACCGCCTAGGCGCTTATCTTTTAGATGCCATAATTATAGGCGTACCTTCATTTTTACTTAATTATCTCAACTTTGTCACCATTAAGAGTTTTATTATCTACTTAATTCTACTCGCCTTGGGAATAGCTTACAAACCCTTTATGGAAAGTAAGTATCAGGCCACTTTGGGAAAAATGGTTCTCAATTTAAAGGTAACCGACTACGATTTGAAACCTATCAGCTATGAAAAGTCCTTTTTACGCAGTTTGATCTATATTCTACCCTCCTTAGCTGTGATTCCCTTGCAATACATTGGATTTACAGATCCTGAATTTAAAAATATTGAGAGTTATTTTACTTTTTCCCAATCTTTAGGTACTGCATTCCCTATAATGATGATCTTAAACTTTGTTTTTTCGCTCATCATTTTGATCGATGTCATTGTCTTACTTACTGATGAAGCTGCACAAAATCGTAGTCTCAAGGATCGTATGGCAAAGACCTTTGTTCTTAAGGTACGGAAGTAAAATTCTTTGAACCTTTAAGAAATTTAATAATATGTTCTTTAGTTCACTCCCAGAAACTGAACATTTTAGGCTGAGTCCTACCCTCGATTACGCTCCAGCAAGATCATCATCATAAGCGATATCATGATGCGCTCTTTATCATCTTGATCCACGTCCTTGAGCTTTTCAACAACAAATTTTCTACCGAAGAACGATGGATTTTTCTTCAGTTTCACCACCACATTGCCCTGCATATCAGTCACATTGTAGACTGGATTAAATACATAACTGGTAAAAAATCCCAAAACTGGTATCTCTCCCAGTAACCCGTCTGCAAATCGTGTAAAGGCACTCTCCTCCTCAATTTTGTATTGCTGATCGTTATTCTGGTCAATGACGAGATATTGCGCTTTCCAGAGTGATTTCCAGCCTTTTCTAGCCACTTTTCCCAGTTGCGCACCACTGGCGTTTGTAAATCCATAGGCAGCACTCCAGTCCAGCCATTTATTTGCTTTTATGGAATAGAGTAATTCGCTTTTACTCTCGTTGGAATAAACATTTACAGCTTCCTTGAATTTGAACATTTTTTGGCGTACGTAGGCTACGGTATGACCGGTGGCATCAGTCGCAACGAAGTCATTGCTCAATGTGCTGATCTTAAATCTAAAATCCAGGGGAAACTGTAAGTCTTTCATTGATATCTGTTCTTGTACGTAAATATAAATGATACTGTTTTAGTGGTCTCGCTTTCGTGAAAGCGTAAACTACAAAACACAAGCTACACATAAGCGAGTTTCTCACTTCTTGAGCGCGATCCAAGGAGCCTCGGTAAGACACCTCAAACTTATGTACTCAAAAACTCTCAAACTCACTAAGTTAACAGCTTACTCCACCTTTTCTAACTTAGCAAAACGCAACAATAATTTCTTCAGTCCACCCACCTGAAAACGTATCTCAGCTTTGCGCTCGCCGCCTACTCCTTCAAAATTCAGTACCTCACCTACTCCAAACCGTGCATGACTTACCTTATCGCCCACTTCCAGATTGCCCTCAAAACCTGCCGGAGTACTTTTTGTCGCGGCGCTCATGGGTTTCATTTTGCGCAGCTTCCTGATTTGCGCCTCGCTCGGCTGATTTACGCTGGGTGGCGTGCCGTTTTTGGGTTTGGTCTGGCGCAGTTTAGATTTGTCGGGCTCATCCCACAAATGATCCTGCAAAGCACTCTTGTAGCGATAATCATCTGGTGGAGTGGTATATTCTAGATATTGATCGTCTATTTCTGTGATAAATCTACTAGGTTCTGCATCCACCAGTTTTCCCCAACGGTAGCGGCTCAACGTATAGGTGAGATACGCCTGCTTTTCAGCACGGGTGAGCGCCACATAAAACAAACGACGTTCTTCTTCCAGCTCCTCGCGCGTGTTCATACTCATCGCACTCGGGAACAGGTCTTCTTCCATCCCGACGATATACAGATAAGGGAATTCCAGACCTTTTGAAAGGTGGATCGTCATGAGTGACACCCTATTCTGATCGCCCTTATCATTATCCATGTCAGTAGCGAGAGCGACGTCTTCTAGAAACTCGGCTAGGGAACCACGAGCGTCTGCGACTTCTTTCTGTCCCTCGACAAAGTCTCGCATACCGTTGAGCAATTCTTCAATGTTCTCAATACGAGAAATACCTTCTTGAGTTCCGTCTTTTTTGAGCTCAGTGAGCAGCGCACTTTTTTTGATCACATATTCTGTAAGTTCAAAAACGTTTTGCTCTTCCTCAAGTGCCTGGAAACTTTTGATCATCGTTACAAAGTTCCTGAGCTTGGTTTTTGTAGAGCCGTTGATATTTATCTCAATGCGATCAATGTTTTCAATGACCTCAAAAATGCTGCGGTCGTAATGCTTGGCCGCTACGATCAATCGATCCATGGTAGTGGCACCTATTCCACGAGCAGGATAGTTGATCACACGTTTTAGGGCTTCCTCATCTTTTGGATTGACGACCAGCCTTAGATAAGCAAGAACATCTTTAACCTCTTTGCGCTGGTAGAAACTGAGCCCACCGTAAATTCTATAAGGAATATCACGCTTGCGCAGCGCATCTTCCATGGCGCGCGATTGGGCGTTAGTACGATACAAAATGGCAAACTCACTGTTGTCCAGCTGGTGTTGCATTTTGTTCTCAAAGATGGAACCGGCGACATACCGACCTTCTTCGGCATCGCTCATGAGCCGGTGGACGATGATTTTAGGTCCATCATCATTTGCCGTCCAGACAACTTTATCAAGTTTGGTTTTATTATGTTCGATCACAGAATTAGCGGCTTCTACGATGTTTTTGGTAGAACGGTAATTTTGTTCGAGTCGGTAGGCTTTTACATCATCATAATCCCGCTGGAAATTGAGAATGTTATTAATATTAGCTCCACGAAAGGCATAGATACTCTGCGCATCATCACCTACCACACAAATATTCTGGAACTTGTCAGATAGCGCTTTAACGATCAAATACTGGCTGTGATTGGTATCTTGATATTCATCGACTAGAATGTACTGGAACCTGTGCTGGTATTTTGCCAAAACATCAGGAAAGCGGTTCAAAAGCTCGTTTGTCTTCAACAATAGATCATCAAAATCCATCGCGCCCGCCTTGAAGCAGCGCTCTACATACTCTTGATAAATCTGACCAAATCGTGGTCTGCGCGCCATGGCATCGGCCTCTTGAAGGTCGGGATCAGCGAAATAAGCGCGTACGGTGATCAGGCTGTTCTTAAGCGATGAAATACGGGAATAGACTTGTTTGTACTTGTACACATCCTTATCCAGTCCCATTTCCTTGATAATCGCGCTGACCAGTCGCTGGGAATCTTGGGTATCGTAGATCGTAAAATTGGACGGATAACCCAGTTTGCCCGCTTCCATACGCAGCAGTCGCGCAAAAACCGAGTGGAACGTTCCCATCCACAAGTTTTTTGCCTCGCTTTGCCCCACGATATCGGCAATACGTTTTTTCATCTCGCGCGCAGCCTTGTTAGTAAACGTAAGCGCGAGAATATTGAAAGCATCCACGCCCTGTTGCATGAGGTAGGCTATGCGCAGCGTGAGCACGCGGGTCTTTCCAGATCCCGCACCGGCGATCACGATCATAGGCCCCTCTTTCTGAAGAACGGGTTGCTTTTGTGCGTCGTTGAGTTGGGAAATATAATCCTGCAAAATGTGTTGAATTTGGAAGCGATAAAGGTACGGCTTGAAGAAGTTTCCGCTTTCGCGAAAGCGTGCTATTTATCCAGCCTTTTTTCAACAGCTGCCTAATTCAAATCATCAAAATTCTATTTTGCAGACTACATAATTTCTCTTAAACATTTATGAAAAGCTTGAAACGTTTTAGTGTATTACAAGTCGTGAAACCTCCAGACTGCTATGTAAATTTTGTCAAAACCTTTCTCGATAGTTGCTTCACTACTAAATTCTAATTTTTCACCTCGCGCATATAACAAATTGCCAAGCCCATCATTAGGGCTAGTCCTAAGAAAGCAGGAGTCCAATCGTCAATAGGTGCTGTTACAGGGTCGTTATCAAAAGGTGGATCAAATGGACCTTGGGCCTGAACGGTTGGGGTCATAAGAAAACAAATCAAGACGAGTATATAAATTGTTTTTTTCAATTCTTAATAATTTTGGTGATATTAGAATGGTTTTCTGTGGTGGTGGTTCTTACCAGATAAACTGCAGATGACAAATCTATTGTTACTTTATGAGTATGGTCATTTATGGCTGACTTTGCATACAACAACTTGCCTGCTATATCGAAAACCTCGACTTTATCCAAAGAAATATTACGGTTTTGAACCACGATTTCATTTAGAGTATTAACGAATACCGTTGTAGGATCCATTTCAGTAGTATTTATGCCCAGCGTTGTATTCTGGTAAATGATGGCAAATCTTGAGTTGTAGGTACCAGGAGACATTTGGAATGTATAGGATGAGTTTTTGATGTCATGTATCACTTTTAACTGTTTATCCCATAAATAAAACTGCTGTGAGAGGAAGATACCATCAAATTGTGCGGCGCTGATCTCATAAGTATCTGCTGTATCAACGGTTATACTCAGTTCCACCTCATCGTTAATATTAAAAGCCGCTCTACCTTGAATTACGAGTTCCTCATTGTTAGTTAGAGAAGATAAATAGGAAGGTGAATTGGTTAAAACCTTAGCGTCGATTCCTAGATCAAAATCATTTGTCGCATTATCCATATAAGCAATCATTATTTGATTAAAGCTGGACGTAGAGTTGGTCAAATTCAACCAAATTCTGTGTTTATCATTCGGCGGAACGGGAGATGTATTTGACTTAAAAAGTGAATTGTCTCCTTGTATCCTACGTAAGGAATTATTGAAATCAATATATCCAGCAGAAGCAATGTCCGCAAAAAAGCCTTGTCCGGTCTGTATAACACGTACTGGTGCGGTTCCTCCAGCTGCAGCCGCTACACCGCCCGCTTTGGAGAAGGACGCATAATTAGATTGCGCCGTATAGGAACCATCTTGAGCGGCCTCATGAGTCCAGTAATAAAGTGCTCCTATCCCTCTTGCCACGTTAGCATCAATGAATTGAACAGCATCTATGGGTGATGGGTATGGATTACCCAAGAGATTATATCCAGCGGAACCGAGTATGGTGTAAGAGCCATTGTTAGGAACTCCAGTAAACACTCCCTGATAAGGACTGGGAGTCGTACTGCTCCAATTGTTAGCAACTCTTATCAAATATCCTGTTGAATTAGCAAAACTTGTTGTCGAAGGATCTGCCACTGCATTCCAAGCTGTTGCAGCTGTTGTACCTGCTGGATCGTAGGTATAAAAACGATTACTGAGCGTTTGTGGTGAAAACGCTTGCAAATTTTGTCCCGCAACAGGAGAACCCCACCCAGTATATTCCTGCCTAACCATAGGAGCGCTCTCAACATTCATAATAATCTCACCAGAATTTACTGCATCATTGCCTTGAAATAGATAAGCATCGTTCTGGAATTCTAATGAAGCACCAGATTCTACAGTTACTGCATTTTCCACAAATAGTACTTCTCCAGTACTGATTACAACATTAGCAGAGTTTGAGACATTGACTGAACAAGAACTAAACCCAGTGCCTGTATAATCAGAAAGAAAAATTGCATTTTTTGTAGTATCTGGAGTGCCGTTAGTCCATGCTCCACTATCCCATGTGGTGGTGGTATCGCAAGGACATGCAATTTTAGTAGGAGTTGAAGGGTCAGGTGACGAACTTCCTAGGTGACCATTACTATTATTCCCACGTTTCCAAATACTATTATCTGTTTTTTTAATAATAAAAGATCCACTTGCTCCTGTAATACTATCCCAATTTAAATCAGTACCTACCTGAATAGGTTCATATGGTTGTCCTGTAGAACTTATACCAGAACGGGCAATCATCCCCCAAGTCCATAGACTTCCATCATACTTAATCGCAGCAGTTGCACCTAATCCTCCACTCATTACATCCTTATAACCACCTCCTAAAACTTTGGCAAAACCAGAACCTGTTGTGTGCGATCTTCCTAACCCCCCAAAGGGAAGAGAGAGCCCTGCTGAATATAGATCACCATTGTTTTTCAAAGCAAATGCATTTATATTACCAAAAGCAATTTTTTGCCAATTCGTATCTGTGCCTATTTGAGAAAAAGATGAATTTGAATCACTTGAACTATAAGTTGCAGAACCTGCAGTCCACAATGTTCCATTTGTCTTGATGGCCAGGCTCCCATGGGTGTTACCAGAAGCTTGCGCCCAGTCTGTAGAAGTGCCCACTTGAGTAAAACTGTTGCGGTTATTGGTGTCTCCTAATCCTAGCTTACCGTTTGAATTACTTCCAGTGACCCATAGGGAATGATCTGATTTAATAGCAAAGCCAGAGTTATCTGTTTTATGAATAGACAGCCAGTTGGTATCTGAACCTACTTGAGTAGGTACAAGCCGTTCTACATTGTCGCCTTGACCTAGTTGACCTACATCATTTAACCCCCAAGACCATAACGTACCGTTTGATTTTAAGGCAAACGAAATGCCACTCCCTGTTGCAATAGAAATCCAGTCCGTATCTGAATTGACTAAGTTGGGAGTACCTCTTGCCGTATTATCGTTCAAGCCCAATTGACCATTGGTATTGGTTCCCCAAGACCATAAAGATCCGTTTTCAGCGATGGCTAGAGTGTGTGTTGCTCCGGTATCAACCATTTGCCAGCAACCATATTCAACATTTGGAGTTACTGCTACATAAACTGGTACGAGCTCACTCTCACAGCCATTTACATTTATACTCGTAACCCAATACGTTTGACCGCCGATTACCGAAGTGTCTGGAGTAGGCGCTGCGGTAGAACTCACTCCCGTAAGACTGGTATACCAATTTAAACCTGTACCACCTGCACCGATAATTGCACTTAGAGGAGCTGCAACATCGTTGAGTTGATAGTTGAAAGATATAGGGGTTGGAGTTTCAGGATTAGTCACCCCTGAAAGAATGGGAGATCCGTCAATTCTATTTGAAGTCGTTCCGGAAAGAGCAAAATTCATAAGTCCACCATTGTTGTTCCCGGTTACTTCATTTACTACCGATGCCATGGATGCGTTATTTTCATTAGCAACACCACCATCGAAGGTAAAGTAAAGGCTCAGGCCGCTTTCATCGCTTGCCACTTCGCAATTCATTCTACCCAGAATTTCTTCTTGACTTAGTGCATAATCCCATAATCTTACCTCATCCATTTCTCCAGAAAAGTTTGCATCAGTAGAAATCCCCCTGAACCGATGAATTGGTTACCGGACATCTGATTAGAACCAGCACCTGAGGAGTCAGAAGAAGCTACTTCTACTCCGTTTATGTAGATTTTTGAATCAAGATTTAGACTAAGATTACCTGATATTACCGCAATATGCGTCCATTGATCAACAGCAACTTGGATTGTCGAAGTTAAGATGGTAGCTGAATGAAAAATCTCACCTGATTTGATATAGCCGTTATCCATCCAAAGATCGTGTTGAGATTCACCAGCTGAGCCATCAGTATACGAAAACAAATGCTGGATACCTGATAATGTGCTGGGCTTGATCCACAATTCCTTAGTAAAAACTTGCCCACTAATAGATGTAAACAATGAAATTTTATCGTCAACCCCATCAAAATGCACGTGCGTAGCGGGAGTAAAGGGTACATCTACCTGAACTGGCACACGGTTGCTGGTAGCCACAGCTGAAAATTGTTCCACATAATAAGTACCAAACTGAAGTTCATCAGTCGGTGCCAACGCTGTACCACCTGTTGCATTCGTATACCATTTCACGGTTGTGCCCGAACTAGGCGTTGCAATAAGATCAGCTACCGTACTGTTATCGGGTAATGTTTGAGAATTCTCTGAGATTCTGTTTGCCGTGATAGCAAGGCGATCTGTGGATTCTGTACCATTAACGGTTTGGGTGGCATAATAAGTTATCTCGTCTACCAGCAAGGACGTGTTAGTTAAGAGATTACCTCCTATAGCGGCATCGTACCATTGAATGTTATCTCCCGTAACTTGTAATGTTGTCAAATCCTTGTCATCTCCAGTGTAAACTTGAGTACTATATGACGTTGTAGGTGCGTCAGGGATGCTTACATTTACTGTCACGACTATTTCCACACGTGCGCTTTCACAGCCATTCGCATTGGCACTTGAAACCCAGTAAGAAGTATTTCCTGTTGACGAAGTGTCTGGCGTTGGTGCTGTAGTAGATCCTGTACCGCCGGTTGCAGCGGTGTACCATAAAAGAGTGGTGGCATTAGAGCCTAGAGTGGCAGTGAGAGGCACTGCTGTATCCCCTTGATCATAGGTCACCGGAGAGCTTACGGTTGTATCGCCTACTAGTGCAGGTTCAGTAATGGTTATGGTTTGTTGACTACCGTCCCAAATTATTCCGCAACCTAAACTATCTGATACCCCAGCAATGTAGTAGGTTCCTGGAAATAAGTTGTTCAAGGTAGTACCATATTCACTTGTGGACCATAAAATAGTGTAAGGTGGAGTTCCACCTGTCACACTTACAGTAGCCGAGCCATCGTTATCTCCATTACAGGTAATATCATTATTTTTTGTAATGGTGTAAGCAATAGGATCATTACCGTCAATAATCACGCTAACACTAGAAGTACAACCGTTTTGTGCTGTGATGACACAAGTATATGTTCCAGTTGCCAAATTAGAAACCGTAGCAGTAGTGGCATTGTTAGACCATAGATAGGTCGGATTGGTCATATTATATGTCTGGACTGTTGCAGAACCGTTATCGCCACAAGTCGCATCTGTACTTGAACTTATCGCAGCGTAGGAAACCGCTGTTCCAGAAATCCAGTTAGAAGAAGAGCCATTTAAGGCAAAGTTGTTGAGAATTCCATTTAAAGCTGTTCCATTAGATGATGCATTGTCAAGGACGGTCACGTCAGAATTATCTCCAGCGGCAACGCCGTTATTCATTTTGTAATAGGCTGTCAGATTACTTTCCGACCCGCCCAGCTCGCAAAATCTATTTGAATCGATTTCAGTACTCGTTCTACTTGTAGACCAGATTCTAATGTCATCAATTTCCCCAGTGTAATACCTTCCGGTAGCTTGAAGGTTCTCCCCTATGGAAACCGCAAAGCCAGAGTTATTTACAGTACCTGGTGCGCTAGCGGTAACATTTTGAACACCATCGATGTAAATGTAGGCATCTGTTGCGGTCTTTACCGCAGCGATATGGTGCCAGTTACCATCAGTAACTGATACCGTCGAGAAAAAATCTGAAAAAGATCCATTTCCAGCGAACGCAATATTTCCCGCATCAGTTAGAGCGACTCGCCAGCTATCATCTCCTTTTGCGACCAATGCATCCCATTGCTGGGGAATGGTGCTTGAGCGCATCCAGAACTCAACGGTAAATTCGCTCGTAAAATCAAAACTGCTTTCACTAGGAAGGACGACATGATCGTTAACACCATCAAAGGTTAGGTGCGTTGCATCTTGAGCTATAGAAACAAATGAAAAAATCAGAGTTAGGTACAAGTAAAAATGTCTCATTTTTTAATTTTAAAAATCACGTCCTAAAATATGTTAAGCTTGTTCAATGTTTAGTTAAAAAACAACACTATCTTCTAAAATAAATATAAAATGCTGACAAACAAGCATTTACACAACCTATTATTAATACACTTAATCGATTATTTTTTCTATTTAAGAAAGTAAACTTTGAAAATAATTTAAACAATTAGATATATTAAATTTTTTTAAATGACGTTCTGATAGGTATCAACAGTAAAAAGTTTTAATATTTCCTAGATACAACTTCTGGTCATTAAATTTAAAGATCAAATTCGCTTGTCCCCTTTACATTTCAATTTATAAATGAATTAAAACTTTACGGCCTTTTTACATTAAATGAATTCTCGCTTTCGCGAAAGCGTAAAAAATCTAGAAAAAAACCTCTTCTACGATTTACGATAACGTTATAGTATCCCTACTTTTGCATCCCGATAACTATCGGGATTAAAACAAAATTTGAACTACCTTTATGGACACGTATGAAAAAGAGCTCGCCTTTCAAACCGACAGGCGTCGCGCAGCAGTAGCATTTATCAAGGCCGTGAGCGATTTATGGTACGATCGCTCTATCGAGCTTGTACTGTTTAGAAATCAGCTGATCGACCGGAACGTGAGTGAGATCATCAACTTGCATGAATACGCTGGCGAATTTGTGCAAAAACCCATTTCAGTCTTTGACAGCGTTGAGATTGCTCAAGCTTTGCTCTCTCTGGACTTACCGCCTGCAAAGCTTGACATAGGAAAGTTAACCTATGAGTATCACCTTGAGGATAACGAGGCTCAAGATGCCATGAGCTTTGTGATTAAAAAATTGAATCACGCTAAAAAATCGGAAGCTATTCAGCCTAAGGATGTGGTACTTTATGGTTTTGGCCGTATAGGTAGATTACTTGCTCGCGAGTTAATGTCTAAAGCAGGAAAAGGTAGCCAATTACGTCTAAGAGCCATCGTGACACGTGGTGAAGTTAATGAGACTGTTTTGGCAAAAAGAGCATCCCTCCTAGCTCAAGATAGTGTGCACGGAGATTTTTCAGGAACGGTTTCTTATGATTTGGATAGTAAATCGCTTATTGTAAACGGCACAACTGTTAACATCATAAGCGCTAACGCTCCAGAAGATATCGACTACACGGCATACGGAATCAACAATGCCTTGATCATTGATAATACGGGTGCTTTTAGAGATAAGGAAGCGCTGTCCAGACATTTGAAAGCCAAAGGTGCTCACAAAGTTATCCTAACCGCTCCAGGAAAAGGAGTTCCTAACATCGTTCACGGTGTAAATCAAAAAGACTACGATCCAGATACTACGGATATTTATAGTGCTGCAAGTTGTACGACTAATGCGATCACACCGGTTCTCAAAGCTGTAGAAGATAGCTACGGCGTAGTACGAGGGCATTTAGAAACCATTCACGCCTATACCAATGATCAAAACCTTGTGGACAACATGCACAGTAAATACCGCCGAGGTAGAGCTGCTGCGCTTAATATGGTAATTACTGAAACCGGAGCAGGACAAGCTGTGAGCAAAGCTTTGCCCACTTTTGAAGGTAAATTGACTTCTAGCGCGATACGTGTTCCTGTTCCCAACGGATCACTGGCAATATTAAATCTTGAGCTGGAGAGCAAAACCAGCAAGGATGCCCTTAACGCAACCATGAAGAAATATGCGCTTGAAGGTGATCTTGTGGAGCAGATCCAATATTCACTCGATAATGAATTGGTTTCTAGCGATATCGTAGGTTCCAATGCCCCTTCTATTTATGATTCCAATGCAACAATCGTAGATAAGGGAGGTAAAAACGTGGTGCTGTATGTTTGGTATGATAATGAGTATGGTTATAGCCATCAGGTCATACGTCTGGCGAAATATGTTGCAAAAGTGAGACGCTTCACTTACTACTAGAAAGAATAAATTTAATTATTTCAAAAGCCGATGGAGAGTAGCGATACTAATCATCGGCTTTTTTGATTTATTCAAATACGTTCTTGTACTATTAAAATTGTAACTTAGACCGCACGATACTTGTATGATTAGGTTTTTAAAATTTGCTTTTATTCCTTTGTTGATTACCGGAATTGCGGGAGCTCAACTGTATAAAGCCCAAAACGGCTTCACCCGCTGGAAAGGTGGTGGATTTGGGATGTACAGCGAGATGCATTACAACCTGAATCAGATCTGGCTTAATGATCAGCTTATTGAACAAGAGCAATTACCAGAAGAACTTTCTAAAAGCTTTAAAAGAAAGCCCAGCGACGCCCATGCAAATCTTATATTAAAGGAACTCGCTTCAGATTTCCCTGATGCTGAAAAATTACAGCTGTGGCGCCCTACCTTTAATCTTGAGAGCATGACTTACTCACGTAAACTTGTCTATGAATACAAGCCTCACGCCGACTAGGGAAAATAAATACCAACGGGTTTACATTGTGTGTCTATTGCTGTATATATTTTTATACAGCTTTCATTTGAACAATTCTGTGTTCTCGTTAAGACCCTTCTTAGTGCTGCCTCTCGCCTTTGCTGCCATCTATAAAGTAAAAAATATTTACAAACCTATTTTTTGGTTGGGGATAACGGCATATCTGGCAATTGAGTTTTTGTCAAATTTTTACAACTGTGCCAATCACCATTTTGTGTTACTGTATTTATGTCTTGCGACCACCATTGCGCTGGCCTACAAACTGGATTTTGATAAGATTTTAAATTACAATGCGCGATGGATTTTAGGCGTGGTATTTCTTTTTGCGGCTCTGCATAAAATATTGTCAGCTGAATTCATAGATGGATCTTATTTAGGATTTACAACTGTCCTAGGTGGATTTGCCAAACCTCTTCACATTTTTGATTCATACGATCTATTTGTAAACGAAAATGCCGCAGTTTATAACAAGATTAATGAATCAGTGCCACGTGAGAATAATCAAGGAATTTTTAATACACCTTTTGACCAATTCATCAATTTTATCAAATCATTTACATGGGTAACAATAGCTGCAGAGGTTTTTGTTGCCGCCCTTTTTGCCTTCAAACCCAGTCGTGTCTCTCACATGTTCATGCTTTTATTCCTGGCAACACTGGTATTCACCCGTTCTGAAACAGGATTTGCGTCAATTCTCTGCCTGCTGGGAATGGCGAGCTGTAATGACAAATTTGAAAATTACAAGCTGTTCTATTTGATCGCGTTTGTGATTTGTCTTACTGCATCATTTACTAAGTTTGGATACATTTAATCCCCCTAGCGGCGATCATTATAACTTTTTGTAAAAGGTTGATGATTTCGCTTTCGCGAAAGCGTACAATAGAAATGTTACTTCACCACTACTCTTTCCGTAGCTTGTCCTTCACTCGTCACCACCGTCATCAAGTATATTCCAGAATTCAAATTCTCAAGATCTACAGTTTCATTCAATGTTCCTGAAACAAAACTGGTCTTATTCAACAATCTGCCGTTGAGATCGTGGATGGTCAGAGATTTGATCGCATTCTTGGCATTTAATTGAAGTATTCCAGAAGTTGGGTTAGGCGATATTTTAATGCTATCATCAGTTATGAATGAAACGCTGGCTGTAGATTGTACGGTGGTTACAAAATCATTGGTCACGATAGGCGCGTTGAAATCAAAATAGATTTCTGCATCGTTGTTGAAGGTGTCGCCTTCCGTAAGCGTAGAAAGGGTTTTGATTTTGAACAGTACATAACCATCATTGGTCGCATCATTAAAGTCCAGATTGATGTTCTCATGAATGAATTCAAAGGTGTTGCCGTCTTCAACGGTTCGCACATAATAGTCATGGCTGCCACCTAGAGGCACAAATGTGCTGACGTCAAACATGATAGGATCAATCGCGTCTTTTACGACCACATTGATCGCACTTGCCGTTCCCGTATTCTCAAAACGGATCATGTAGTGGACGTACTCACCCACCATGGACGGCTCGATCTTCTCTCCTTCTAAACAACGTTTATCATTGGGGTCAAAACTGTTCACCACGATCTGCTCGAGCGTCATGGTATTGTCGGCCGGCATATTGTCCGTACCTGTTCCAGTAACGATTCCCGTAAAGGAAAGTTCGTCGTTTCCATTGAGAGGAAATGTTGAATCCGTAGGTGTATTGAGCGTCATGGTAAAGATGTATTCCTCCATCTGGAAAGGAGCAATATCAGTAAACGACCAGTCCAGCTGACCAGCATTTGCCGTTCCCGCAGCCGGAGCGGAATCAAACAGCGTCATATAATCTGCATCATAATCAAGGGTAACGGTGCCGCTGGCGTTTTGGTTTCCTTTGTTCTTCACCACGACTTTGTAGCCGGTTTCAAAGCCTGGGCGGGCTTGTTCTAGGGGCATTACAATGACTTCTAGATCTTCAATCGTTCCATTGGGAGTTACACAGAAGTCTTGGGTGAAGGGGCTGGTCTGAGTAGGGAAATCCACGGTGACGCTTGCTGGGCTAAAGTTCCAATAGGATGGGTTTTCAGGTTGTGGGGTGATGGTATGCTGGCCGTCTGAGACTGGTAAATAATAACTGCCAGAGTTATTTGTAGAAATAAGACCTGCACTCATGTTATCTGTAACAGAGTATAGCAAACTAGAAATTTCGGTATCATTAGAATTGCAACCATTTCCATCTGAATCAATTCTTGTAGTACCAATAATTTCATTATAAAAACCAATTGGCTCAAATGTACAGTAAGAGTTGACTACTATGGAATTATTTGGGTGAGAGGAAAGCAAATTTGTGTATTGCGAAATTAATCGAGTAGGGACACAAACATATCTCAAATTCACATTGCTATTAAAATATAATTGACTTGAATGAAATGGTGCTTCATTTTTCAAGAAAAGAAATTTCAAGTTTGAATTATTTAACAAACTCAGAAATTCAAGGTTCTGAGCCAAAGATAAATCTAAAAATTCGACATTTTGACAATCAAATACTCTTAGTTCCACCAGAGTTGCTAAAAATGAGTAATCCGAGACAATCCAAGCAGCGTTCATTAGTTCTAAAAATTTAAGACCAGCACCCGAAAAATCATTTAAATTTATATCTAAATAATTTTCTAACGACCAGCGTTTAATATGACTATTGACGAAATTCATAATAGGCGCTTGTATTGGGCTACCTGCGTAGAATTGAACGTTCTCCACGTTAGAGTCAAGAAAACTTAAATTGCTTAAAAGAGAATTTTGAATGTAAATCTGTGAATCGAAAGAACTTGAACTGTCAGTATATTGAACATTTTCTAAACTCAAAACAGAAATGCTGCTATCTACTAATCTCAGACCTTCAAATTCAGCTATATTTCTAAAATTAACTTCCTGAAGTTGACTATTGAATATTTCAATGGAACTCAAATTACTTGAGTTGAAACTTATCGGGCTATTTATATTAGAATCGTTAATGTTTAAATAGGATAACCCGTTGTGCTAGTTAAAATTAAAAAACAGATTAAAAAAAGACCGTGCATTTTGTTGATATTCAGTATATTAATGGTTCCTAATCTGTAATTCTGATACCATGCACGATCTACCTGCAATGTACAAAAAACACCTTTCCTACCTCATTGATCTCTACCAAACCGTCACGGTGGACGGAAACTTCATCAAGCGACCGGTCAACACGAAAATGAATGACCTGGAGGTCATGGCACTCGCCATTACCGGAGAGGCGGCCTCGATCCCCAGCGAGAACCTATTGTTTGCCAAGATAAAGAAGCACTTTCGCGAGGACTTTCCCATGCTGGTCGACCGCACCAGGTTCAACCGGCGCAGGCGCTCGCTCGAGCCACGCTTCAAGGAGTCCGCGGGACTCTTGGGCGACCGTATGGATGATGGCAGATCTGCCCTTCTGGTGGACTCGATGCCCTGTCCCATCGTGCACAACGCCAGGGAGCACCGCATGAAGATCTGTATGGAAGATCTGGGCACGGCTCCGAGAAAGGGCTACTCGGCGGTTGACCGCCGCTACTACATTGGATACAAGCTCCACCTGCTCATGAGTACGCAGGGCATCTTCCATGACATGGCAGTGACCCCAGCAAACGTACACGACATAAAGTTCCTGAAGGAAAGGCAGTACGACGGTAGCGAGGAGAGGCAGATCATCGGCGATCGAGGCTATATATCCAGGGAGCTCCAGGCAGATCTGTTCACAAGCTACGGTATAGAACTTCTCACCCCACCCAGGAAAAACCAGCTGGTCAAAAGCGCATTCTCGCCCGAGAGGAGAAAGAACCGTAAGTTTATAGAGACAAGGTTTTCACAGTTATGCTCCCAGTTCTCCATCAAGATCAACCTGGCAAAGAGCTTCAAGGGCTTCCTGACAAGGGTCTCAAGCAAACTGGCCGCAGTTGCCATGCTGCAGATGTTCAATAGGGAAAACAACAGACCAATAAATAGGATCAGGCATGCATGGAACTACTAGCACAACGGGTTAGGATAAATTAGGTAAATTATTGAAATCAATATTTGAAGTCGCATAGTTATGAATTCTCAAACCCTCCAACAATTGCAAACCTGATACATTCAAAGAAATGCCATTTGTGTTAGAGACATTATTATTCTCAAATTTTGCTTCAACTCTTATTAATGAAGACAAATCTGATATATCTAAGCTACTATTAATCTGATTATTAAATTCAACATACAAATATTCTAAGTCAGGAATAGAGTTTAAATCAACTTGAGTTAAATCTGTACCAAAATCCAACCATTCTAAAAGTGGAAAATTTAAAAGATCAGTAAAGTCATTTAAAAGGACTGGGGTAACGGAAGTTCTTTGCCTTCTAATATGAGTGATTCTAGAACCTTCATAAACGGAAATCTCACCATCATTGTTTAAATCTGCCATTGTGAAACCCCAGCCAGGTTCTAAAACTGTGGGGTTGTTTAATATCCAAGATTTCAGTTCAGCACTCGAAAACTGAATATTTTGTGCAAAGCATGTTGAATTAAACAAGATGAAGAGGCAGAAAAAATGGATTCGTTTCATTAGTTGAATTTTAGTAAATATATTAAAATCTAATGAAAATTGTTCTAGGTCGTATGAAATCCTAAAAATTAAATGGATTAAAATTACGTGTGAAAGTTTCCAAAAAAACTCAATACAATTATGATTTAAATTTCTTAATTGAGCTTCTTATTTTTTTCTCTTCATAAAATCTAAATATCGAATTGCAAGTTAATATTCCCTATTCAGAGGATTCATTTTTTATATTGTATATCGAAAAAATAACATTTATTAAATGCAATTTTAGCAATTCTTTGAGACTAGAATGACAAATTCCGATTGATAAAGAACTATTTGAAAAAGTTATTTAAATAATTATAGTTATTACACTTATAATACGGTTTTGAAAATTTAAGCACGGTAGCTATTTGAAATTGCCAATATTTAAAGCTGTCTTAAATCGAACATCACTCGCGAAACAAGCAAACTTGTTGATTACTACTTTTTGCTTAGAAGCTATGTAAAAACGTATAGATATAAGCAAATCAAATAATCAATGCTTTGACTATACAGTCATTAAGCGGTCTCGAAAAGCCAATAGTAAGCGATTCCTATATCCGCACTATTGCAGTTTTTTAATTCTTTGACAACCCCCAACTCGGCCTAGGGTAAGCAGCATGAAATCCAGCATAGCTGGATACGACAAGCAGACGCTTAGATTACGTGGTTGCTAAGCGTAATCAAAGTGTTCAGCGTAAGCGATTCACACGCCAGCAGAGCTGGCGGTTCTCATGAAAACCATTGACTACGTAAAGAGTGAGTAGCCTCCGATCCAGCGCAAAGTATTTAATAGCAAACGCTTCGACTCCGCTCAGCGTAAGCGATTCACACGCCAGCAGAGCTGGCGGTTCTCAGGAAAACCCTTTGCCGACTCCGCTCAAGGTAAGCAACCTTCAATTCAGCAAGTCGGACGCAAAAGTCTAAAAACGCTTCGACTCCGCTCAGCGTAAGCGATTCACACGCCAGCAGAGCTGGCGGTTCTCTGCTTACATATTCCTCCTATACTGCCCGCCTACCTCAAATAACGCCTCGGTGATCTGTCCCAGAGAACACACCTTTGTGGCTTCCATGAGTTGCTCAAAGATGTTTTCGTTTTTGATGGCGGCTTCTTGTATAGCGTCGAGCTTTTCTTGACTCGGTTTCGCGAAAGCGGTATGCAAATTCTCCTTTGTAGCAATTTGAGCCTGTTTCTCTTCTTCGGTCGCACGGATCACCTCTGCTGGGGTGACGGTTGGACTTCCCTTTGAACTTAAGAAGGTGTTTACTCCAATAATTGGGAATTCACCAGTGTGCTTCAACATCTCGTAGTGCATGCTCTCCTCCTGAATCTTGCTGCGCTGGTACATGGTTTCCATTGCTCCGAGCACACCACCACGCTCTGTGATGCGATCAAATTCAGTCAATACTGCCTGCTCGACAAGATCTGTCAATTCCTCAATGATGAAGGCTCCCTGGATGGGGTTCTCATTTTTGGCAAGTCCCAGTTCTTTGTTGATAATCAACTGGATCGCCATGGCACGACGTACACTTTCTTCCGTAGGCGTAGTGATCGCCTCGTCGTAAGCATTCGTATGAAGCGAATTACAGTTATCGTAAATCGCGTAAAGCGCTTGCAATGTGGTCCTGATATCGTTGAAGTCAATTTCTTGTGCGTGTAATGATCTACCACTGGTCTGAATGTGATATTTCAACATTTGTGCACGAGCATTTGCGCCGTACTTGTGTTTCAATGCTTTGGACCAGATCTTTCTTGCGACACGACCTATGACGGCATATTCTGGATCGATTCCGTTACTGAAGAAAAAACTCAGGTTAGGACCAAACTTGTTGATGTCCATACCGCGGCTCAGGTAATACTCCACATAAGTAAAACCGTTTGCCAAGGTAAATGCTAACTGTGTGATAGGATTTGCACCAGCCTCGGCAATGTGGTAACCTGAAATGGAAACGCTGTAAAAGTTGCGCACCATTTTATCGATAAAATATTCCTGCACGTCGCCCATTAATCGAAGAGCAAACTCGGTTGAGAAAATACAGGTGTTCTGCGCCTGATCCTCTTTTAAAATATCAGCTTGAACGGTACCGCGTACTTGGTTAAGAGTCTCTGCTTTAATTCTTGCGTACACATCAGTATCCAAAACTTGATCACCGGTCAATCCGAGTAGCATTAACCCAAGGCCGTCATTCCCTTCAGGAAGTCCGTCCACATCTACTTTTCCATTTTTACTGATAATCTTTTTACCATCAGCATTAAGGTATGATGGTCGTTCTAGACCATTATCGTCATAAACTTCTTTCAGCTTTGCTTCTACTCGATCTTCTAGTCCGTTTTCCTTGATGTATTTCTCACAATTCTGATCGATAGCAGCGTTCATGAAAAAACCTAGCAACATGGGTGCTGGCCCATTGATAGTCATAGAAACCGATGTGGCTGGATGTGATAAGTCAAAACCTGAATACAATTTCTTGGCATCGTCTAGACAGCAAATACTCACACCCGCATTACCTATTTTTCCATAAATATCAGGACGATGGCCGGGATCATTCCCATAAAGCGTTACACTATCAAATGCTGTACTCAATCGCTTTGCGGGCATTCCCAAGCTCACATAATGAAAACGCTTGTTAGTACGCTCTGGACCTCCCTCTCCAGCAAACATTCTGGTAGGATCTTCCCCTTGACGTTTGAATGGATACAATCCTGCAGTGTAAGGGAATTCACCCGGGACGTTCTCTTGCAAGCACCATTTTAAAATATCTCCCCAAGCTGAATACTTAGGCAAGGCTACTTTTGGAATCTGCTGATGTGAAAGAGATTCTGTATGAGTCTCAATCTTTATAACCTTGTCTCGTACCTGAAACTCGTAAATGGGTTGTTTGTATTTATTTACTTTTTCTTCCCAGCCTGTGATTATTTCCCAGTTGTAGGGATCGAGGTCTTTATAGGTTTTGTTGAACTGCGCAATGAGCATTTCAACAAACTGTTTGTCATCTTGCTGAACTTGATTGAGTAGCTCCTCTTCGTTTAAGCCTTTGTCGTTTAAAAATCGCCCTTCGAGAGCCCTTCGACTCCGCTCAGGGAACGCCTCAGGGCTCGATTGTGTAGATAAAACTACTTGTGAGTGTGTGGACGCTGAGGCACTCGAAGTGTCCATCACCGTCAAGATCGTTTTATAAATCCCGTATAGCTTCTGGGCTGTTTCTGATTGCGCTTTCGCGGAAGCGTCATAAGCACGATTATTCTCTGCGATTTCACTCAGGTAACGCACGCGTGATGGCGGGATTACAAAAATCTTCTCACTCTGTGATTTGTTGAGGTCACTTTGTGGTTTGAGATCCACACCAGTTTTCTCACTCACCTTAGTCATCAATGACTCGTAGAGCGCATTCATGCCAGGATCATTGAACTGGCTTGCGATCGTTCCATAAACGGGTAGCGTTTCAGGATCTGCCTCCCAGAGGTTGTGGTTGCGCTGGTACTGCTTCTTGACATCGCGCAATGCATCTAGCGCTCCACGCTTATCAAATTTGTTGATGGCGACGACATCTGCAAAGTCGAGCATATCAATTTTCTCAAGCTGAGTGGCTGCACCAAATTCTGGCGTCATTACATAAAGTGATACATCGCTGTGATCCATGATCTCGGTATCGCTTTGCCCTATTCCGCTGGTTTCTAAAATAATTAGATCATAGTTGGCAGCTTTTAAGACATCTACCGCTTCTTGCACGTGTTTAGATAGTGCCAGATTGGATTGACGGGTGGCGAGCGATCGCATATACACCCGCTCGTTGTTGATCGCATTCATGCGTATACGGTCACCCAGTAACGCTCCACCCGTTTTTCTCTTCGATGGATCTACAGAAATAATCCCAATATTCTTTTTAGGAAAATCAATCAAAAACCTGCGGATCAATTCATCTACCAATGATGATTTTCCAGCTCCACCGGTTCCAGTGATTCCCAAGACAGGAGCCTGTTTCTCTGTTTTTTCTGCTTCGGCAAAGTGCTTTTCAAAATCCTCGTGACGGTTTTCTGCTAGAGAGATCAATCTTGCAATCGTAGGGACGTGATTCTGTTTTAACTCTCCGTTTAGTCTCGCTTTCGCGTCTTTGTTAGTTGATTTCTTTACAGAAATGGGGGGAACCTCTACATCACAACGTTTAACAAGATCATTGATCATGCCTTGAAGCCCCATCTCGCGCCCGTCGTCAGGACTATAGATGCGCTCGATTCCATATTCATGTAACTCAGCAATCTCAGTAGGTAGGATTACTCCACCGCCACCACCGAAAATCTTGATGTGACCGGCACCGCGCTCCTTCAACAAATCATACATATACTTGAAGTACTCATTGTGACCACCTTGATAAGAAGTCATCGCGATTGCGTTTGCATCTTCCTGGATAGCGGTATTTACCACCTCGTCCACACTGCGGTCGTGACCCAAGTGGATCACCTCACATCCCGTAGACTGAATGATGCGTCGCATTATGTTTATGGCAGCATCGTGTCCATCAAAAAGGCTTGCGGCAGTTACGATTCTTACTTTATTTTTTGGAACGTATGGAGTCTGATCTTGCATTGTCAATCTTAAAATTCTAGGACGCAAATTTACGAAATCGATAGCGCAGGATAAATTCCTTTGAGGAAATAATACTAGTGCTTCTAGCGCAATCTTAGCAGATCAATGAAACAATAATATGGTTATGAATTGAATTTAAGTTACTGTTAGCTTTTAATAAGGGGAGCCATAATTATATTTCAAAAAAATAATTATTGAAAGCCTCACGCAGATTTGCACGCTATGGTATTTTTATCAAGGGAGTCGTGTTTTTTCTTATGGGCGCTCTTGCGGCCCTCACTGCTTCAAAAGTCACTTATCAGTTGAAAGGTGGGAGAGATATTCTAGAATGGATATCAGCTCTTACTTTTGGCTGGTTCTTGCTTTTATTAATCACTGTGGGAATAGCAGGCTATGTGTTTTCCAGGTTTTATCTAGCGTTTAATAAAAATGATTATGAAGGCTACGGTAAGAATAAAATTAGGCGTTTTGCTTATTTCATAAACGGTATAGGTTATATCGCATTGCTTTTTACTTGTATCAAGTTATTGATAGGAGCTGGTTTTTCAGAAGGTAACCAGCGGTTGTTTGTTTTTCTACTGTCCAAATGGTGGGGAATGTATATTTTAATTATTACTTCTGTAGGATTAGGTGTAAGTGCTTTGAATGAGTGGTACATGGCTTTTGGCACCATGATCAACAAAATGATTCTTGAAAATCAACTTACAACAAGAAATTACAAACTGTTGCTCGCTTTGGGCAGAGTGGGAAGATTTAGCCGTGGGATCGTTTTTGGTGTATTCTCCTATCTTTTCTTCAAAGTAATCGTAGGCTGGAGCAACGAGGTTCCTAAAAGCACTGGAGAGGCCTTTACTTTCTTGAGTATTGAGTACGGTTCCTGGACTATGGGCATTGTTGCCAGTGGTTTAGCCCTTTATGGTCTGTACCTGATTTTAAGTGCTAAACATCGTAATATTCCTATTTATTGAGGTTGTAACGCTTTCGCGAAAGCGTGTAAATTAAAACTACCCAATGAAAAAAAACATGAGCGACATAGTAGCTTACAAAAACGTATTTTTTAATTCAATCTCACTACCTCTATCCGCATTCTATCGTTACCACCTACGTTGAAACCAGCATGAGGATACAAATTAAAATTAGAATTAGACGCAGTAATTTTAATAGCCACTTGGTTGCCTGTTAATCCTGCTGCCTGAAGCGCGTTATTAATCAGAGTGTGCAATTTTGTAACCCTTTCATCGCTAATGGAAGTAATAACACCCAGATCATATAGATTACCATTATTGTCAATTGCTTCTACTGAGATATCAGTTGAAACGGTCGCAGCATTAGAATCTCTATTTGCTGGTTCCGCATAATAAGAAGTAATATAAATGATTTGAGAGGCAGTAGGACCATAAGGCAGATAGGGTATTAAAAATTCTGTAGTTACGCCTGAATTAGAAGGCGAAGAAGACGAAGATGCAACAGAGGAAGTCGTGTTTGAGTGAAACGCAAAGGGAACACTCAAAAGTTGTGAGTTTCCTGTAATTGTGTAAGTAGTTCCACCGGCGGGATCAATCTTAGTCTCTAACCAATAATTTCCAGTAGACCAGTCAATATCAGAAAAGGTTCCCGTTCCTGCCGTACCGGTACCTATTTGAATGTCCAAAAGTCCAGCTGTATTAGTTGTGGGCGTATGCGTCTCCGTATAAACTGGTGAGCCTGTTACCGCATTTTGGTAAATGCCTATTTCCATTCCCACCTGAGCATTACTAAGAATTGCACCACCGCTATCACGTACTACAGCTTGGTATGTCATCGCTTCAGGAGCTTGAGCATTTAAAAATAAGGAAAAAGCTATAAGAAGAAGATAAATATAAGATTTCATGGCGTTTAAGTTTGGTGTAAAAGTAAGTTAAAATTGGTTTCATAGACAAAATATCATGTTCGCAATCGATTTCGTATAATTGAAATCTGTAGTTTGTAGATCATACATACAAGAAATATTTTTGAGAAATTTTTGAAATATGAGAAAATTATTCCTTTCATTATTAGTCTTTACTTTCTGCCTATTTGCTTTGGCTCAATCTGGTGTTGTGGTAACAGGAACCACAGGAAGTGGTTCCGGTGGATCCATGAGCAGCAGCGCAGGACAGTTAAGTGTTGCAGATCTGGATGGCCCTGGTGGTTCAGCTAGTGCAGGGATTCAGACCAGTACTACATCAGTTACCATTTCAAATGGATCTTACGCGGCAAATGGGCAATCGGGTTTTGGTGGCCCTTTTGGAAATAGTACAATGAGCATAACTGATGATGGAACTACCGTGTCTGTTACCATAAACCCGGCGGGTGACCTCACCTCTAACTTCATAGTTTTGTATATCGACAACGGGACTGGTGGAAGGGCGGTCATCGATGGAACTGACGGAAATGATGCAGGGAGACGCGCCATAACTAATGCCAACTCTGGCAACTTAACCTTTCCTTCTGGTTTTGAAGCTAGCTACGGAATTTCCATTGAGAGTGGTTTTGGAGGGTTATTTAGCATTCCAGCTACTGGAACCGCGATTACTGGCGGTTCTTTAGTATTTGTAGATGCCGTAGGCTCTAGTGCTGGCGCAGCTTCATTTACCATCAGTTTTGAATGGTCAGAAATCGGACTTACCAGTTCTGACTCTTTTGATTTTGTAGCTACTTATGGTAATCCTAATGACGGTGGCTCCAACATGTTTTCTTCTAATGAAGGCTATGGCACAGGTATTGAGAATAGCGGTAATAACTTTGGACTGAACGCTATGACTTTTACGTCTTCACTTACATATAGAGGTTCAAGGGCGCAAGTTTCAACCACAGCCTCAGCTACTGATTGGACCAGTGGTAGCAGCTGGGATACTGGTGAAGTACCAGCTTCAACTAATCAGATTACAATTGCACATGATATTAATGTAAATACAGATATTATAATAGACAACTCACTCAATATAAATCCTGCTGTATTATTCAATCTTAATTCGGGAAATAGTATAACTAATAATGGAGTATTAACCTTTGAGAGCGATGCTACTGGGACTGCACAATTTACAAATGGAACTGGTGCTTCTATATCTGGTGATGTAACCGTTCAACGTTTTATCCCAGCAGCAACTAACAATCATCGTGCCTACAGGTTTGTGACTTCATCAGTAAACACCAGCACTAGTATCTATGAGAACTGGCAAACTGGCGGTTCTTCAGAGGCGGGAATAGGAACTCACATTACTGGTTCCAGTACGGGAGCAAATGGCTTTGACGCAACGGTTTCAGGAAATCCTTCTATGCTAGAATATGTAGATAATGGTAGTGGTTATCAATGGAGTTTTATAACTGCAACTGATGATCCTTCCACTACAGATGATAATCTGGTAGCCGGAAAGCCTTACAATATCTTCATCAGAGGAGATCGTAACTTTGATCTTTCAACTAATGGTAACCCAAATGTAGATGTACGACTCCCTGCATTGGGAACATTAGAACTGGGAACCTCCGTTTCTTCTGGTGCTTTAAATCCGGCCGCTGGAGGGTTTGATTTTGTAGGTAATCCTTATCAGGCTACCATTGACATGACTGCCGTAACCAAAAATGGAATCAATCCCAACTTTATGTATACATGGGATCCTAATGCCGCAACAAACGGCGCCTACGTCTCCGTTGACATTTCCGCAGCTTCAACAGATCCAGCTCGTTATATAGAGCCTGGCCAAGCATTTTTCGTCGTGAATAACCCCTCTGGTGGTGCAGCAAGTATAGATTTTTTAGCTTCGGCTAAAGCTCCAGCGGCTACTAATGGCGGTACGTTTTCAACACCAAATACCAGACCTACTATGACGGTTGAGTTATGGGATAACGGAACAGCTGGAACG